>NZ_CP045488.1:1341197-2011796 GCF_009392895.1 Natronorubrum aibiense
TGTTTCAGGACGGCGACGCGACCGCCCCGCGGCGGGTCATCGGCGGCCACGTCATCGGCGTCGTCGCCGGCTTGCTGGTGTATCACCTCCTCGCGAGTGGGCTCTCGATGACGACCGCTGCCGATCCAGCCTCACTCGAGGGGCTTCGCCTCGCTGCGAGTGGCGTTTTCGCGACGACGCTGACTGCCGGCGGGATGCTCGCGACCGACACTCGTCATCCGCCCGCCTGCGCGACAACGCTGATCGTTTCGCTCGGGCTGTTATCGACGCTCCTCGAGGGTGTGTTGATCGTCGCCGCGGTGGTCGTGCTGGTGGCCGCCCACCGGGCGGTGCTCCTCGCCGTTGGCGGGAACTGAGAACAGACGTCGGATCGAGCCCGTCTCGCGTCCGGATTTCAGCGTAATTCAAGGTGGAGCCTCCGGCCTCAAGGAGCGAGGTGCGTATGCGCCGAGGGAGTAGGGTGGGGTAGTTTACGCGTCTGCTTTCGCGTCGGCGAGCGTCTCGTACAGCTCGTCGGCGAGTTCTCGGGCGCGCTCGGTGTCGCGGGCCTCGGCGTACACGCGGACGAGCGGTTCGGTGCCGGAGGGGCGAGCGAGCACCCACGCGTCGCCGTGGTCGAGTCGGTAGCCGTCGCGAGTGTTGAGGTCGGCGTCGGATGACTGGGCGTGGTTCGCCGCCGCATCGAGCATGGCGTCGCGTTCGGCCGTCGACTCGTAAGCGAGGTTGTGACGGACGTTTGCGTAGCCATCGTAGGGGGCGACGAGTTCGCTGACCGGTTGTTCGGCGACGAGTTCGAGGAACCGGGCTGCGGTGAACGCACCGTCTCGCGTGAGGCGGAACGCCGGGAAGAAAATCCCACCGTTGCCCTCGCCTGCGATCGGCACCCGCTTGCCGTTGGCCTCGAGTTCCTCGATCCGGGTGATGATGTTCGTCGAGCCGATGGGAGTGAGCTCGAGGTCGGCCCCGACCTCGGTGACGACGTCGACCAGTCGCTGGGAGACGTTGACCGCCGAGACGGTCGTGTCACCGGCCTCGAGTTCGGCGGCGGCGAGGACGGCCAGCGTCGCGTCGCCGGAGACGTACTCGCCGGTTTCGTCGAAGAAGATGGCGCGGTCGGCGTCGCCGTCGTGGGCGATGCCGATGTCGGCATCGGTTGCCCGGACGAGGTTGCCCAGATCCTCGAGATTGTCGGGCACTGGCTCGGGGTCCCGGCCGGGGAACTTGCCGTCGGGCTGGCCGTTGACCGTGACGACGCGACAGCCGAGCTTGCGGAAGAACTCGGGGCTGGTGAGCGCGCCGGCACCGTGGCCGGGATCGAGTGCGACCGTCAGGTCGGCGTCGGCGATGGTCTCCCGGTCGGCCGCCGCGAGCAGTTCGTCGATATAGGACGTCGTAACGCCCTCGATCTCCCGAGAGCGGCCGGTTTCGTCCCACGGCGCAACCGCGAAGCCTTCGGCGAGCAACACCTGTTCGATCTCCTCGAGGTCGGCGATCGCGAGTTCGATGCCGTCGCTGCCGACGAGTTTGACGCCGTTGTACTGCGGCGGGTTGTGTGAGGCCGTGATCATGATAACGGGGACCCCTTCTCGGTCGGCGTAGGCCTGTGCGCCCGGCGTCGGGATGATGCCGAGCCGATCGACGTCCGTCCCCGTACTCGCCAGCCCGCTTGCAGCCGCGTCGGCGAGCATCCGCCCGGTGTAGCGCGTATCACGCGCGATAGCAACCCGATCGGCACCCCAGGCCGTCCCTGCCGCTTTCGCGACCCGCAGGACGAACGCGGGCGTCAACTCCTCGTTGGCGACGCCCCGCGTCCCGCTCGATCCGAACACTTGCATTGTCCACTAGTCTGCGCGGCCACCTCAAAGGGATTCCGGAGCAGACAGAACGCTTTCGGGGCGGGGAACTGACGGTTACGTATGCACTCGATCGAGGAAAAACGCGTCTACGGCGATCGGGAAGGAGCCACCGAAGCCTACGTCTCGAGTTCGATCGGCGTCGTCCGCGTCCGCGTCGCCGGCGACACCGTCGGCGAGTTCGGCCTCTGTGATCGCTGTACCGCACACGATGTTGCGGCGGCCGATGGGATCGTTGCGGTTGCAACCGACGAGGACGTCCGGCTGCTGGTACCGCCAGCCGAGGACGACGAATCGGCAGCGGACGACCCGCCGATCACGGAAACCGGCTTCGGTCCAGCGGTCGCCGTCGGCCTCGACGACGCGGGACTGCTCGCGGCCAGTCCCGACGGCGAGATTGCCCGACTGGCAGGGGACGTTCCGGCCGACGACGGCGACTGGGAATCACTCGAGTCAGCCGGTATCGGGGCGGTTCGGGCGATCGATGGCGATCTCGTCGGCACCGAGGACGGCGTCTACCGCGTCCACGAGGCGGGGCTCGACCACGCTGGACTCTCTGCCGTCCGGGACGTCTCCGCGGCCGGCGTGCCGCTTGCGGCCACCGACGACGGGCTCTACAAACTCGGCAACGGCTGGATGCAGGTCCTCGAGGGGCCCTTCGACGTCGTCGCCGCGGACCCACAAAGCGAGCCGGGTCGACTCGCTCGGGCCCACGCCGTCTCCGGCGAGACGGTCTACGCCTACGGTGAGAACGACTGGCAGGTATACGACCGCTCGAGCACGCCCGTCGTCGGATTCGGGTACGGCGAGACGTGCTATGCCGTCACCGAACGGGGGACGTTCCTCTCGGCGACGCCGGACGACGGCAACGGACCCTGGCGCTCGCGAACACTCGGCATCGGAGACGTGACGGGACTCGCCGTACTGCGATAGCTGGCCAACCCACCCTCGGTGTGTCCGCCGGTCGACGCCGTTGTGGCTGCCGGACTGTTTATATATCCTGAATTTGTTCGCTCCAAATATGAGCGACCTTCCACGTCGGCGACTCCTCGCCGTCTCCGGCACGGCCCTGACGGGTGCTATCGCCGGCTGTTCGGGTAGCGACGACGGCGACGACGAACCGACCCCCAACGGCGGGGACGAGTCCGACGACAGCTCCGACTCGGCTCCTGAGGACAGCGACACCGGCAGTTCGACCGAACTCGAGGGCACGACCCTCGGCGAGATCACCATCGACAACCTCGATGAGACCGCCCACACGGTCGACGTCATCGTCGAGTTCGACCGCGAGATCGAGGACTGGACGACCGAATCCCTCGAGGCAGACAGTGGCGTCACCCTCGATCGAAACTGGCCCACGGAGCCGGGGCAGTTCCGCGTGACGACGCGGCTCGATCAGGCGGAACTGGTTCAGGTGACGCCGGACGAGTGGAACGACCCGTCCTGTCTCAACCTCTTCGTGCGCGTCGACCGCGACGGCGAGTTAACGCTGTTGAGCGACATCGGCGGCGGTCCCTGTGGTGCCGGCGACGCCGACGTCGACGACGCCGAGACGTGACTGATGCGGCTGGAGACGACACTGTGAGTCACTGACGGTCCGCATCGGAACGAAAACGGGTTTTATCCTTCGCCCTGTCCACTCGAGTATGACCACGATCGTCAGCGGCGCTGCGTCACAGACGCTGGCCGCTGCACTTGCTCGCGAACTCGATGTCTCGCTCGCGACCGCCGAATACGACCGGTTTCCGGACGGTGAACTGCTCGCCGCCGCACCAGATTTCGGCGACGACCGCGCGATCGTCGTCGCCTCGACGGTCTCGAGCGACGCCCATCTCGAACTGCTCCAGCTTCAGGATGCGGTCCGAGAAGCCGGGGCCGAAGAGGTCGTCACTGTCCTCCCGTACATGGGCTACGGCCGGCAGGACAAGGCGTTCGAGGCAGGCCATCCTATTTCTGCTCGTGCAGTTGCCCGCGCTATCTCGACCGGTGCGGATCGCGTGCTGACCGTCACGCCCCACGAGGAAGCGGTGTGTGAGTTCTTCGAGCCGACGGCAACCGCCGTCGATGCGGCCGGCCGACTCGCCGAGCCGCTGCCAGACGACCTCGCGGATCCGGTCTTCCTCTCGCCCGACGCGGGCGCGATCGAGCTCGCCGAGACGGTCCGCGACGCCTACGGCGACGGCGAGACGGATTACTTCGAGAAGGTTCGCCACTCCGGTACCGACGTCGAGATCACCCCCAGTGACGTCGACGTGGCCGGCCGCGACGTCGTCGTCGCCGACGACATCATCGCGACGGGATCGACGATGAGTGAAGCCGTCGCCGTCTTACAGGACCGCGGCGTCGAGCGCGTCTTCCTCACCTGTGTCCACCCGCTGCTCGCACGAAACGCCGTCACGAAACTCTCCCGAGCCGGCGTCGAAGCGATCTACGGCACAGATACGATCGAACGATCCGTAAGCGCCGTTTCGGTCGCGCCTGCACTCGCCGAACACCTCTGAGCAACCACGACGCAAGGGGGTGCTCGAGCGGTGTAACTGTTAAGTCACTCCGTATGACATTCATACACATCGACCATTCGGTCCGGGCCAGTGGTAGCCCGGTGGGGACTCGAGTGTCCGGCCGTCGCCTGTGGGGGCAACCGAAGGGAGTGAGATCAGATGCACGGAATTATCCACAAAACGCTCAAGGAGTACGTTATCGCGAAGACCGACGAGGAAACGTGGGGGGCCATCGTTGACCAGGCTGACATCGAACCCACGTTGTACCTTCCCGTCTCGTCGTACGACGACGCCGAAGTCGAGGCAATCCTCAAGACGCTGTCGTCGATGGCCGTCCAGAAACGCCGGCAGATCGAACGTGACCTCGGTCGGGCGCTCGCGCCTGAGCTCCTGTCGACCTTTTCTGCCCACGTTCGCGGCGATGGGGACCTGTTCGAGGTGCTCGAGCGCCTCGAGTCGATCGTCGAAAGCGTCGACACGACGACGAACGCGAACGCGCTGCCGACCGTCTCGGGGACTCGCGAGTCAGCCGACTGCGTTCGCGTGACCTACTGCACTCACCGGGAGAGGTGTTACTGCGGGTTGGCACAGGGGATTCTCGAGGGGATGGCCAACGTCTTCGAGACGGAGGCGACCGTGATCGAAACGGCGTGTGTCGCCGACGGCGACGAGACGTGTGCGTTTCGAGTGGAGCAGGACTAACGCCAGCAGTGGCGGCCCGCTCGAGTGTTTCTGCCGTCGTTGACCCCCTTCTGTTACCGTCGCCGACCGAACAGTGCGACTACGAGCGCGAGTCCGAGCGCGACGACTGCTGCGACGCCGCCGAAGCCGGGAACGGTATCGAGCCGTTCGAGCGTGCCGCCGACGGTGATCGTCGTCGACTGCTCGCCGGCGACGACCTCGTAGCGCCCATCGCCGTCGAACTGGAGAGTGACCTCGACGGTCCCGGCCTCGCCGGGTGCGAGCGCGATCGGCGGCCCAGTGACGGTCTCTCCCGGCGTTCGGAACTCGAGCGTGCCCGCAGCCGGATACTCGTCGCCCGTCGTCACTGTCGCGGTCGCCGTCACCGACTCGCCGGGGTCGACGCTGTCGGGGCTGAATTGCAACTCGGTGACGGTCAGACTCGGTGCCGAGCGAACGACGACGGTCAGTCGATCCGAGCCGATCCGGACGTCGTGGATGCCTGGCTCCGTCGGCATCCACGCCAGCGTCTCGCTCGCCCGTTCGCCGCCCTCAAGTCGTCGCTGGGTGTGGTCGACGATCTTCCCATCGACCCGCAGGGTCGCATCCGCGGTGCCGGTTCGATCGCCGCCGTTCTCGATCACGACCGGGATCGTGACGCGCTCACCGGCCGGCACGGCCACCACGCCGCGGTCGGTCGCGCGATCACCGCGTTGATCGTCCGCCTCGAGACTGCCGATATCGGTGCGGTCCCAGCGCTCCCACGGTTGGTCGCCGACCCTGATCTGGTCCGTCCCGAGTCCGGACGTGATGGGCGTCCGCGGCTGGTCGAACGCGGCGCGGTGTTCGAACCGGTTCCACGCGTCCGGCGTCTCGGCCGTTCGGGTGTATCGCTCGGCGCGCTCTCGAACGGTCGCCCCGCCCGCGGCCTCGAGCGCCTCGAGGAACTCGGTCTCGCTCACTCGCTCGTCGCGAGCGTTCAGCGTCCGGAACACGTCGTCGAGGCTGCGGTCGCCGTCGGTCGCGAGCCGGAGCTGCCGGTCCAGTTCGCCGTACACCAGCGCCCCTTTCAGGTAGTTCGCGTTGCTGTCGCCCCAGGTCGACGGCTCGGCGAGGACGGCATCCGCCGCGGGCGACTCCGTGCCGCGCTCGAGCGAGCGGCGAAACTCGCGGTACGTGATTAACTCCTGTTCGTACGCAAGTAGGGCCGCGTAGTACTCCGCCTGCGCTTCGACGAGCCACTGGCCGTCGCTCGCGGTGCCGACGTCGGGGTTGGCGAATCGCTGTCTGACGTGGACGTACTCGTGGAGCCAGACGTTAGTCGCCTCCGCAAGCGGCGCGTCGGCGACGACCCACGCATCGCTGGGGCCGTACTGCATACCCCGCGATCCCCAGTCGACATCGCTCGGGACGGCGACCATGACGGCCTCGCTGGCACTCGAGCCCACGTCGAGTCGCCCGCTGGCGGCCTCGAGGCTGTCGAGGATGTCCGCTGGCCGCTCTCGAAGATCGGCAGCCTCGAGGACCACCAGCCTGAGCCGTTCTCCGTCGACAGTTCGTTCGTGTTCGGTCACTTCTCCGAAGACGGCCAGCTCCGTGCCGGCCGCGCCGGGGCCGTCGACGGTGACAGTTTCCTCGACGCCGATGGGTGCGCTGGTCGCCGTCCGATAGGAGAGGCTGACGTTGGGAACCTGGACGACGCCCCACTCGCCGGTCTCGAGGAACGTATACCCCTCTCCCTCGGCTGGTGCCGCCGTGGCTGTCGCAATTGTCGGTCCCGATTCTCGTGTGTCGGACTCGGGCTGGCTTGTATGGCCGCCGGTCGTGCCCGTTCGATTCGCTGGCATCGTGAATCGAATCGTCGGCGTCTCGGTCGTCTCGTCCCACCGGTACGTCCCCTCCTCGGTCGCCTCGAAGCCCTCGGTGGCGCGGATCGTGGCTTTTGATTCGAGGCCAATCTCGAGGCCGGTCAGCGGCTTCGGAACGTCGAACGTGATCGTGGTCTCGAACGTCCCCGGTTGGTCCGGGAGCTGCCGCAGTGTCATCGTCCGGTGGAGGACGTCGTTTGCACCGGCTAGACTGGTGGTCGACCCGCTGCTCACGCTGGGTGTAACCGCGGCGTCGACACCGGTCGTATCAGTCTCGGGTGCTGTCTGCGACCCGCCGGCACCGGCGACGCCGGCCGGGATCGCCCCGAGCAACACCACGACAACGAGACAGACGGCGACTCGAGTAGTCACTACCCTGCTCTGGCGAGTCAGTGACCATGACTGTTACGACGTGGTGATTTTCAGAAAAATGGCCCTGTTGAAACCTCGGATAGTGACAGGTTCAGAACTCTCTGCGGTAAGTACTGGCGAGTAACATAACGACAAAACTGATTAATAGCCCATAATTATGAACACTACAATATAGGAAATCAATCCAAAGAGGGCAGTGGCCCCCATCCAGGCAAAGATTATGAGCCCCGCCTGTCTTCCGGTTATCTCCTCTCCTTCGAGTAGTTTACTAAATTCGGCAAAGATATCGTCAAGCGCCATAGGTGAGCTTAGTTGACAATATGTAAAAGAGTATTCAATTCTTGAGTCAGAGACGATTGGTCAGTGCGCATTTGTAGGGAGCGTGTGTTTCACGCAGAAAAACATCTGAAGAATGGTATTTTAAAGCCAGAAAACACTGCACCACGAACCGAAACGCGATATCGTCGTCAGAGCAGGCCAGCCAACACGGTATTGAACAGCACGCCGACCGTGATCCCGATCGTCACGACGGTTCCCGCATACACCACGAGCAGTCGTCGCTCGAAGAGCTTGTTCAACAGGATCAGGTTTGGAATGCTGATCCCGGCGCCGCCGATGACGAACGCGATCACCGTGCCGATGGGGATCCCCTGTTCGGCGAGCGAGTGGGCGATCGGCAGCATGCCGCTGATACTCACATAGATCGGCGCACCGGCCAGTGCAGCCATCGGCGTCGCGAGCGGATTCGACGGTCCAGCGATCTGCTGGAGGAACGTCGCCGGAACCGCACCGTGGATGAGCGCACCGATCGCGATCCCGACGACGATGTACGGAAGCGTATCCCGGAAAAACGACAGTGCGCCGCGACCGGCCTCGGTAACTCGCTCTCGGTGTGATCGCGTGGCCGAGGTGCTACACGCACAGCTCGCACTCCCGGTTGCCGTTCCGCCGTCGGTCGTGATTTCGCGTCCGCCAGCCGTAATTCGAACGTCTTTGACGTAGTTCTCGAGGTTGAGCGTGCCGATGACGATGCCGCCGACGATCGCCGCGGACAGTGCCGTCACGACGTAGGCGACGGTCACGCCGGTTCCGAAGAGTCCGAACAGCAGGACGACGGCGATCCAGTTGACGATCGGCGATGCGAGCAGAAACGAGAATGCAAGGCCGAGCGGGGCACCCGCCCCGAGCAACCCGGCGAGGACCGGGACCGTCGAACACGAGCAAAACGGCGTCACTGCGCCGAGTCCGGCAGCGAGAACGTTCCCGCTCCCGTGGTCTCGAGATCGAAGCATTGCTTCGACCCGCTCCGGCGGCAGGTACTCCTGTGCGAGGCCGACGAGAAACGACGCCCCGACAAAAAGCGGGGCGAGCACGAGCGCCAGATGCACGAAGTACTCGGCGGAATCGACCAGCGCCGTCTCGTAGCCGGCGGGGATCATCGTTAGTACTCACCCAGCGCGGCGGCGAGGTCGAGTAACTGGAGACTCGCCGTATCTGCAATCCGATAGTAGGTCCACTTGCCCTCTTTTCGGGTGCGAACGATACCTGCCTCGCGGAGCTGTGAGAGGTGGGAGCCGACGGTCGACTGCGGCGCATCGAGGATCGTCTCCAGCTCACAGGCACACAGCTCGCCGTCGCGAAGTGCCTCGATGATCCGGAGCCGTTTTTCGTTCGACAGCGCCTTGAAAACGCGCAGTTCGCTGTCGATTACGTCGTCGTTGACTCTGCGATTTGCCGGAAAGGCACCTGCACAGCAGGCCCCCTCGCTCATCCGGTTGATCGTCTCGCTCGCCGATTCGCTCGGTCCGTCGTCGTCGATTCCGGGTTGATCGGTCATCGTCGATCAGTCCTCGTCACTCGAGTCGAGCTCTTCGATCTCGACACCACAGCAGCAGTCATCGTCCGTTTCATTCGCCTCGCGTCCAAGGATGCGATCGAGCAGTCCCATACATATCGAGAAAGACCGATACGACTTAACCATTTTGCTCGAGCCGAGATGATTCGATACGGATTCTTCGATGGCATCACTGCCTGGCTTCTGGTACGAACCTCGAAAACGGTCGTTAACGCGGATATTGTCCCGAGTCGACTGCCACTCTCGAGTGGTCGACACACCGCAGTCGTCTCGGAGCACATCTCGAATCGAGAGTATTCGATTCGAGTAATCTCGATGGGTGGCCCCGGATGGCGCTCAAAGCAGTTGCTCTCGAGTACAGTACCGATTCGAATTGTCCCTGTCCGGGGCGAAAAACGAGTGTTCGTGAGGTCAGTCCGACGCTTCGGCAGCTGCCAGCGGTTCGATCGCGATCTCCATCGTCACGCCTTCGACCTCCCACTCCTTGCGGTTGCCGTTATCGACCTCGAGGTCGCCCAGTTCGTCGGCGCGGACCTCCTCGCGGATGAGGCCCTCGCGCTCCCTGACGAGGTCGGCGACGCGGTCGTCGTCGATTGCAAGCTCCAGTGCGATCCGTTCCTCGACGTCTAAGTCGAGGTCCTTGCGCATCTCCTGGACGCGGCGGATGACCTCGCGGGCGTAGCCCTCGCTTTCGATGTCCTCGGTCAGCGAGGCATCGACGTAGACGACGCCGCGGTCGTCACCGTCGAGGCCGAACGCGGTGCCGGCGACGCTGTCTGGCGTCTGGGTCACGAAGGAGACCATCTCCTCGGTGATCGACTCGTCGTCCTCGAGCACGTCTGCGACGGCGTCCTCGAGCGCCTTGAGGCTCGGCTCCTCGATGCGGGCCTCGTTGAGTGCGTTCATGACCTCGCCGGCGCGGCCGCCGAAGGCCGGGCCGAGCTTGCTCATATCCGCTTCGGCGCTGTAGTCGAGTTCGCCCCACTGGTTGTCCGGCGAGACGAGTTCGATCTCGCGGGCGTTGAGGCGGTCCTCGAGCAGCGCGGTGTGTCGTTTGACGGCGTCGACCACACGCTGGTCGTCGGCCGCGACGACGACGCGCGGGACGGGCCAGCGCAGTTTGCGACCGGCCTGCTGGCGCGCGTTCGCGCCGGCTTCCTCGATCGCTCGCAGGAAGGCGACGTCTTCTTCGAGTTGTTCGTCGACCCAGAACTCCTCGACGGCCGGCCAGTCTTCCATGTGGACGGTGTCGTGGCCGTCCTCGCCGGTGAGCGTGCCGTAGATCTCCTCGCTGATGAACGGCGCGTAGGGGGCGAGCAGGGCGACGCTCTCCCGGAGCACCCGGTAGATCGTCGCGTAGGCGGCCTGTTTGGAGGCGCTGTCGTCTTCCTCCCACATGCGCTCGCGGACGGCCTGCACGTAGAATCGGGAGACGTCCTCGACGACGAACTCGAGGAGGGCCTCGAGTGCGCGATCCTGGCGGAACTCCTCGAAGTGCTCGGTCATCTCGTCCTTGGTGGACTGCAGCCGCGCGAGGATCCACTCGTCGACGAGTTCGAGGTCGTCATCGACCGATTCGAGCGTCGTTTCGGTCGGATCGAAGTCGTCCAGCCGCATGTACGGCAGCGGGAAGCGGAAGACGTTCCACAGCGTCCGGAGGTGGTTTTCCATCGTGCCCATCTCGTCCCACGAGAAGCGCATGTCGTCACCCTGCGGGTTCGCCGAAAGCAGGAACATGCGCATCGCGTCAGAGCCGTGGCGCTCGATCGCCGTGTCGGGCTCGACGACGTTACCGACGGATTTGGACATCTTGCGGCCGTCTTCGTCTAAGGCGTGGCCGTGCATCAGGACCTTGTCGTACGGAACCTCGCCCATCGCGGCGGTGCCCATCCCAAGCTGGGACCAGAACCAGCCGCGGGTCTGGTCGTGGGCCTCGAGGATGAAGTCGGCGGGCCAGAGCTCGTCGAATCGGCTGTCGTCGGATGGGAAGTCAAGGGTCCCCCACGACGCCACTGAGGAGTCGAGCCAGACGTCGAAGACGTCGGGGACGCGGGTGTAGGTGGTGCCGTCTTCGGTGATCGTGAGGTCGTCGACCGTGTCTTTGTGGAGGTCGACCGCGTCGGAATCGACGTCCTGATCGACCCGATCGGCGAGTTCCTCGCGCGTCGCGATGACGATCATGTCCTCGTCGTCGTCCCGGTCTTCGGGCGTCCAGACCGGCAGTGGGATGCCCCAGTAGCGCTGGCGCGAGACGTTCCAGTCGGGGGCCTCCTCGACGAAGTCGCGGAAGCGGTTGTCGCGAGCCCACTGCGGGTACCACTCGCTGTCCTCGATGTTCTCGAGTAGTTCGTCTTTGACGTCCGTGATCGTGATGAACCACTGCTCGGTGACGATCTGGAGAATGCCCGTATCACACCGCCAGCAGTGACCGTAGCTGTGGTTGACCGTACCCGACGCGAGCAACGCGCCGTTGTCCTCGAGGTCGGCCATGATCTCGTCGTCGGCCTCTTTGACGAACTGGCCCTCGTACGTGCCGGCTTCGTCGGTGTAGACACCGTCGCCGCCGACGGGGCAGAAGATCGGCAGGCCGAGTTCGGTCCCGCGCTCGAAGTCCTCTTCACCGTGGCCGGGCGCGGAGTGGACGAGCCCCGTCCCGTCGCCGTGGGTGTCGACGTACTCGCCGGTATACACCTCGAACACGCCCTCACCGTCGACGTGGTCGGGCACCTCTTCGGCGAGCGGGTGCTCGTACGTCCAGCCGAGCAGGTCCTCGCCGGTCAGTTCTTCGACGACCTCGTAGTCCTCGTAGCGACCTTCTTTGAGGACCTCCTCGTGTTTGGCTTCGGCGACGTACAGCAGTTCCTCCTCACCGTCTTTTTCGGCGCGCACGCCGACGTAGTCGCCCTCCTCGTCGACAGCGACGAACGTGTTCGCCGGAATCGTCCACGGCGTCGTCGTCCAGATGACGAGCGAGCCCTCGCGGTCGGTGAGGTCGAATTTGACGTAAATCGAGGGGTCCTCGACGTCCTCGTACTCGACTTCGTTGTTCGCGATTGCGGTCTCACAGCGCGGACACTGTGAGATGGAGCGGTGGCCCTTCTCGACGAGCCCGCGATCGGCGGCCTTCGAGAAGCCCCACCAGGCGGCTTCCATGTATTCGGGGCTAACCGTCCGATAGGGGTTGTCCCAGTCCATCCAGACGCCGAAGGATTTGAAATCGGACTGGAGGCCCTCGAGTTGCTCGTCGGCGTAGTCCTTACATTCCTGGATGAAGTTCTCCTCGCCGAACTCCTCGATGTCCTTCTTGTTCTCGAAGCCGAGTTTCTCCTCGACTTTGGTCTCGATCGGGAGGCCGTGCATGTCGTAGCCCGGCCGGTCGGTGACGTCGTACCCCTGCATGCGCAGGAAGCGGATGTAAACGTCTTTCAGGGACTTGTTCCAGGTCGTCCCCATGTGCGCCGATCCCGACGTGTACGGCGGGCCGTCGACGAAGAAGAACGATTCACCGTCGGAGCGATGCTCGACCGTCTGCTCGTAGGCGTCGACGTCGTCCCAGTAGTCGAACACCCGCTGCTCTAGGGCGTGGGGGTCGTACTGGTCGTCGACCTCGCCGAACCTGCTCATATGCCACTCCACTCACTCCGTGATTAAAGGGGAATCGGTCCTGCAGGCGGCGTCGCTGCCGAGTCGACGGTTCGAAAACAGTCGCGTTCGCTACTGTACGGCGCCGAACAACCGCATGGCGACTTTCTTGTAGCCGATCCCGTAGACGCCGCCGTAGAGCATGACACAGCCGATCGCGGCGAGCCAGAGGCCGACCATCGCCTCGCCCGCCCCGAGGTGTTGCAGGCTCGCGTATTCAGCGGCGACCCCGCCTGCGGTCAATGCGCCACCGAGGATCGTATAGACGATCATCGGGAGCAGTTCTGTGAGGAGTTCCGGTGTAGCCGATCCCATTACCACTGAGAAGCCACTCAGCCACTGTAAATCTGTCCCCTCTGCGGGGACTCGAGTGAATCGCTGAGTCGGGTCTCACGAAGCGAGTCGGTTCACCGTGCTGAAAGATCCGATATCAGTCCCGCTGCCGATGCTCAGACCGGCTCGAACCGGTAGCCGTCCCAGTCTTGACTCTCGGGTTCCCGGATGCCGGCCCCGGGTTCGCGGAGTTCGTCGACGTAGACGGGTTCGACTTCGTCGCCGGTCTCGATCTCGTCAGTCGTCACCTGTCCGATCGCCCGCACTGGCTCGCCATCGACGTCGAACTCGACGACCGCGAGCGTGTTGGGCTCGCGAACGCCGGGCGGCGTGGCCATACTCGTCGTCCACGTGATGACTTCGGCGGTGTACTCGCTGAGATCGACCGTCTTGATCGGTTTCGATCCACTGGGGCCACGCGGGTGCCCGGGGTAGCTGATCGAACCGTCCTCGTACTCGTACGCTTCCATCGTCATTGTGCTGCCTCCATGATCGTGGTGATAACGCAGTTGCCAAAGCCGCCGACGTTACAGGCCAGACCGACGTCGGCCTCGACCTGTCGCGGCCCTGCTTCGCCCATGAGTTGTTCGTAGATCTCGACACCCTGTGCGATGCCGCTCGCGCCGAGCGGATGGCCCTTCGATTTGAGCCCGCCGGAGGTGTTGACCGGCAACTCGCCGGTGTCACGCTCGGTGTAGCCCTCCTCGATCAGCTTCCAGGCCTCGCCCTGCTCGGCGAAGCCGAGTCCCTCCATCTGGAGGAACTCGAGGATGGTGAACATATCGTGAAGTTCAGCGACGTCGATGTCGGCGGGGCCGTAGCCACTCATCTCGTAGGCACCCTTGCCGCTCTCGACGACGCCGCCCATCACAGTCGGGTCCTCGCGCTCGTGGACGACGTGGGTGTCAGTTGCCCCGTCGACACCCGCGATGACGACGTACTCGTCAGTGTACTCCTTGGCGACGGATTCGGGACAGAACAGGAGCGCAGCCGAGCCGTCCGTGATCGGACAGAAGTCGTACAGCCGCAGCGGGTCGGCGACGATCGGTGACTCTAGCACCGTCTCGAGGTCGACTTCCTTCTGGAACTGGGCGTTGGGGTTGTCGACGCCGTTTTTGTGGTTCTTGACAGCCACTTTACCGAGGCTCTCGCGCGGCGCGTCGAACTGCTCTAAGTAGTGGCGGGCCGTCAACCCCGCAAACGACGGCAGCGTCACGCCCGTCTTGTATTCGACAGGATGCGTAACCGACGCGATGATGTCGGTCGTTTCGGGGGTCGATCGATGGCTCATCTTCTCGCCGCCAACGAGCAGCGTCATGTCACTGGCACCGCTGGTGATCGACTGCCAGGCCGCGTAGATCCCCGCTCCGCCGCTGGAACTCGTCTGGTCGACGCGCTGGGTGTACGCCGGCATCGCATCGAGATCGTGTGCCAGCGCGTTCGGGACACCTGTCATCCCTTCGAACTCCCCGCTCGCCATGTTCGAGACGTACAGGTGCTCTACATCGGCTGCATCGACCCCGGCGTCCTCGAGGCACTCGAGTCCGGCCTCCGCGAGGAGGTCCATGATCCAGCCCTCGCGCTGGCCGAACTGGGTCATCGACGCACCGACGATTGCAACCCGTTCGGACTCTTGCTGTGTTATCGGCATCAGGAACAGTGCCCACGAACACCGCCTTAAAGCTCCTATTTGATAGCATTCCGTGAAAAATGGACCGATCGAGATAACACCGCACCAGTGCCTCGAGTCGAGTGTGCGCTCCTCTGATCAGGATCCGGTGTTTCCGACCGCACGAAACGTCCTCGAGGCCGATTGTGACCGCTGTCCGGCGCTCGACGCGTGTCGCGAGCGCATCTCGTGGGGGACCGGGCCGCTCGATGCGGCTGTCGTCGTCGTCGGCGAAGCACCCGGCTACGGCACTCCCGACGCCGACCGTTGGCGAGGTGGGAACTGGACCGGGAAGGCCTACACTTCCCGCCATTCTGGTCGACGCATCCGACGCATGCTCGCCCGACTCGGCTACGACGAGACAGCCTACTACACGAACGCCGTGAAGTGTTTCCCGGCGGATTCCGAGGATCCGAAGACAAACCGTGAGCCGACGCCCCAAGAGCGAGCGAACTGTCGCAGCCACCTGCTGACCGAACTCGAGGCCGTCGACCCCGACGTCATCCTCGCGACCGGGAAACACGCGACAAAAACGGTGCTCGCAGCCGAAGGTCGGAATCTCGAGGGCTTTCTCGAGAGCGTCCTCGAACCGACGTGGTGTGCCCGTCTCGACGTCTGGCTTGTCCCAATTTTGCATCCGTCGTATCAAGACGTTTGGATCGGCCGTCTGGGATACGAGCCGGAGACGTATCTCGAGGCAATCGGGGAGACGCTTGAGGACTGCCGCGGAACGACGAGCGGGGACTCAGGGAGCCACTGATCGTCACTACGGACTCGAGGGGGCGACGGCGCTCGAATCGCCTACTCGGGCAGCGGTTCGTGACTACCCTTGTGTCGTCACCGTCGGCTGGAGCGCGGGTGGGGCGATATCCCAGCGGTCCGCGGTGACGCCGTCGACGCCGAGTTCGTGGAGGGTCCGGACGTCCTCGACCGTCCGCGCCGCCTTCCAGGCGATGACGTTTAGATCGTGTTCGCGCGCGTTGGGGACGATGTCCGTCTCGACACAGAGGTCGTAGTGGGGGAAGACGTGTGTGCAGTCGTACTCGAGGGCTCGCGAGAGGTTGGTCGCGGGCTCCTCGCCGAAGAGCAATCCGTTGGGGACGTCGAGACAGGCCGCGTCGATCTCCGCGATTGCCTCGGGCAGGAACGACGAGACGCGGACGTCCGCGCCGGCCGCCATCGCCAACTGCAACGTATCTGCCGCGATCCCGTGCTCTTTCAGTTCGAGCTGGACGGTGACGTCGTCCGGGACGGCTCGCAACACCGATTCGAGGCGCGGAATCGACTCCTCGGACTCGAGGACGGTGAGTTCTTGAAGCTCGGACCACGGCGTCTCCGCGACTCGTCGGTCGACGTCGGCGACGCGATCCAAGGTTTCGTCGTGCACGACGACCAGTTCACCCGATCCACAGCGCCGCACGTCCACCTCGACGGCGGGCAGTCGACGGGCGGCTTCGCGGATTGCGAGGAGTGTGTTCTCCGGAACCTGCGCTGCACAGCCACGATGGCCGATAATCTCCATCTACCGAGACCGCAGGAGTCAGAACCCATCAATATTTTGTTTCCCGCGCAGTAGAGTGGCCAAACGTACAGAATATCTCGTCTTCAATACTGTCTCGGAAATCGACAGTCGGTGGCGGAGTTCCGTCGGTACAGCCCTCGCACCAGCGATCACGCGCACTGGATCTGCTCGGACGCGAGCCACGCTCGAGCGCGCTCGAGGTCGGCCGGGCGGTTGACCTCGACGTGACGGGTGTCCGGAATCAACAGCGGCTGCGTCGGCGTGCGGGGATACACACAGGGATACCAGTCGTCCAAGTGTGCACGGAGGATTTCGATCGCCGCCGTCCGGTGCTCGCGGCTCACGATGCCGAAGCCGGCGTGCTGGTGGCCCTCGATGAGCCCATAGGCCGTTACACGTCCCGAGTCGTTCCAGCGGATCGCTGTTTCCTCGTGCTGGAGTCCCGGAATGCAGCCGACGAGATTGAGATGCCCTCTGAGCGCGTCGAACTGCTCGGTCAGCCGCCCGAGCTCGCGTTCGTCGACGAGGATGTCGCCGTTGAGTACGAGCAGATCGTCGTCAATGTGTCTGAGCGCACAGAGCAGCGACGCGGCGTTCTCGTACCGATCCCAGTCCTCGAGGACGATCGGATCGTCGGGATCGTACCGTTCGAGAACCGTGTCGTGGTGATAGCCGAGGACGATGCTCGTGCCGTCGACGTGTGGCTCGAGCAACCCGCGCTGGCGGTCATACAGCGTCCGCCCGTCGAACTCGAGGAAGGCTTTCGGGACGTCGTCAGTGTGGTGGCCCATTCGTTTGCCCTCGCCTGCGGCCAAGATCACGCCGCGCATCGCATCACCTCCGCGGCGGCGCGTTCGCCCGCTCGGCCGTCCATCGGGATGCCGAGGTCTTCGAGCCACGCGGCGCGTCGGCGCGCGACGGCCTCGGGTTCGCCGTTCCGATAGAGGTCGTCGACGAGTTCAATCTCGAGTGCGTCCGTCGTCGCGCCAATCTGTGGCACCTCGCGGTCCGGCGCGTCGATGTCGGTCAACTGGATCAACGGCCGGCCCGTGTGGAGCCACTCGGCGATCGAGCCCGAATAATCCGAGATGAGCACGTCCGACCGGCGCATGCTCTCGGCGGGCGTTGTGGTCGTGTCGAAGACGACGTTCGGGAGTTCTTCGATTCGGTCGCGACACGCCTGTGTGACGGCCAGTCCCGGCCCCTCGCGTCGGTCGGTCGGGTGGGGCCGAAAGAGCAGTTCGTACTCGGTGTCGACGAAACACTCGAGGACCGAGCGAGCCGTGTTCGCGTACGCGCCCTGACCGACCATGTAGTTGGTCGGCGCGTACAGCACCCGCCGGTCACGGGGTGGCGGCGAATCGACTAGCACGTCGGCTTCCGGGATGCCGACGACGGTGACGCGCACGTCGGATGGCGCGGCCTCCCGGTACGCCCGTGCCCACCGCTCGCCGGGTGCGAGCGCGGCGCTGACGTGCTCTAAGATCGTCGTCGCCGTCACGGATAGCTCGCCGCGCCCGATCGACGCGCCGTGGCGCACGTGGACGAGCGGGTACTCCTCGTAGAACGTGAAGCGCTCGATGCCGAACCGGTGGTTGTAGACGACCACGTCGGGATCGATCGCCCGGATATTCTCGTCGACCGCGCTGGGGTCGTCCACTTCGATTTCTTCGATGCGGTCGCTACAGCCGCGGGCGTCCGCTCGAACCGGGACGTACGCCGACTCGCTGTCGACGTAGCGGTCGATCGCTTCGAACGTCTTCCGCATGAACGGTCGCTCGATTGCGTACAGTATCGTTCCCATCGTGTGTGTCCTCGCTTCCGCTCTCAGTCCTCGAGTGGCAGTCGGCCGCCGTGCTCGAGACGACACGGTGACGGTGTGGCGGGATTCCATCGCCGACGTCCGGAGCGGACGCATACCGCCTTAGTCGTCGATCGACGGTCGAAATCGGTCGCACTCGGGACCAGTCATCCGTTCAGGTACGGAACCTCGTCGCGCTCTCGAACCTGACAACCGTCGCGCGCGAGTCGGGAAGTCGACTACTGGAACGGATCTTCGCGTGGTGTTCAATTAAGCGATGGGCACGACTAAGCCGGCAACTATTATAATTGTTGGAGTGAATCCGCGTTTAGATTTCTGTATATTCAACTAGAACGTATATTTCAAAACAATCCACAGTTTGGATATCGAGATAGATGTGTCCGTTGCTCGGTTGTGACACGTAGCGAGCGGAAGCCCACCCCTTCAGGGGTGGGAGGATGTCAATTTTGGGACGTGCACTCGAGGGTATTTGGTCACGACACTCGAGCGGTGTGTCTACTACGTTTTCGATGGTGTACGCAGAAATCGCCAGCCGAAGGCTGGCAGTGGAGCCCCCTATCCGCTCGTGGGATGAAAAACGGGTAGGGGTAGTAGAGATCGGTGACGTTGGGACGATCGATCTCTTGGTAACGGGGCATGTGA
Source organism: Natronorubrum aibiense (assembly GCF_009392895.1). Classification (GTDB taxonomy): domain Archaea; phylum Halobacteriota; class Halobacteria; order Halobacteriales; family Natrialbaceae; genus Natronorubrum; species Natronorubrum aibiense. The sequence goes on from NZ_CP045488.1 coordinate 1,359,958, forward strand.
TGTCTCAAAGTCGGACACCGTCGGCAACGACAGTTGTCCTTCCCCGTCAACTACTCAGAATACCGGGTCCCAGGTAAGTATAGGTCCGATAAACGATTTCACCTGACTCAACTGCCGCGCTCACCCTCCCCCATTTCGGGTCAGTCACTGCCCGTTTCGGGATCGCTTGTTATTTTTCTCTCATTCTCTCTCTCGAGACGAACGAGTGGCGACCGTCACCACTGGCATCTCATCCCCGCACCGGCTCGTCGTCGCCGGGTGCCTGCGGCGCGGGCGATAACCTTCTTACAGTGGGCCAACACACACTCCCGTATGAGTACGATCTTCACGCAGATCGTTGAGGGGGAGATCCCCGCCCGAATCGTGTACGAAGACGAGACGACGATCGCCTTCCTTGATGCCAACCCGCTGGCGCCGGGGCACACACTGGTCATCCCGAAAGACGAGTACGAACGGGTGAACGACGTCCCCGACGACGTCGCCACCGATCTCTATGCGACCATCCACCGACTAGTCCCCGCTGTCGAGGATGCCGTCGACGCCGACGCCTCGACCGTTGCGTTCAACAACGGCGAAGCGGCCGGGCAAGAAGTCCCCCACGTCCACTGCCATATTGTCCCTCGCTTCGAGGGTGATGGCGCTGGCCCCATCCACAGCCTCTTCAGCGACGCCAAGACGTTCGACGTCGCCGATCTGGATCAGATCACCGAGGACCTCTCGGACGACGAACTCGACGAAATCGCCGCGGAAATCGAGTCTCGAGCCTGAACTGACTGTTATCGGTCGGCACACTGCCAGAGCGCAGGCGTCGTGACGCTTTTCTCACTCGCGCGTGAGCCTCGCGTATGATCGCCGATCTCGTCACCCGGTTGCGGACCGTTCCTTTCGCCGCAATCCTCGAGTTGGGGAGCCTTCTCGTCTGTGTGCTGTTGTTCCTCGGGACGCTTGCCTTGCTCTCGAGTGGCCCGCCGGCCGGTCGGGGCGACCTGTGGCTCGCGCTCATCGGGCTTGGAGCCGCGTTTGTCGTCTTCTGGACAGTGCTGGTGCCGCTGTACGAACGGACGCTGTAGCACCCGCGATCGATCGTCTCGTGCCGGTGATCGCGTATCCGGGTTTGCCACTCCGCGGATACCACCCGTCTCAGCTCACTCGAGCACGTCAGAGGACCGCACCAATTAGCAGGTCGCCGTAGATCAGTGCGACCGCCAGTCCGACGAACACGGGCACGAGAAACGGCGCGCCAGGCGAGATCCAGACGGTGTCTTTCTGTACTAATACCTCGAGGCCCTCCCGAAGCTCCGCGGGTGTGGTGCCGTAGGCCGTCCCCTCGATATCCGCGAGAAACGCCTCGGTCCCCCACGGGTCGTCGTGCTCGTTCGAGGTATTGGCGTTCGATTCATTGGCCTCGAGTGCTGCCCCGCCGTCGCCGCGCACGACGGCGGTGACGGCCCCGTCGGTCGGCGGGTTCGGCTCGGCGGGCAGGGTCGCCGGATCGCGGTATTGGTCGGGATTCTCGCGAACGTCGGCCAGTGAGAGCCCTCGCCAGCGCAGGTACATCCGCAGCGCGTCGAGATCGAGGCCGCCTCGAGAGCGTCCCTCGGGCGTCTCGAGGAGTCGGCCGTGCGTTTCGGGGATCGCCTCCCACGAGACGGGCCACCCGATGACCATCACCGACGTGATGCGGCCCGCGGCGGCGTTGCGAACCGCGATCACGAGCGGAATCGCCAGCCCCACGACGACGGCGTTGGTCAGGATCGTAAACGAGAACGTCCCGATCGGCGTCGTCGTCAGCGGCAACGTCCACGATCCGATCGTATACTGTGGAAACGTCGGAAACAGCAGGGCGAGGACGAGCAGCGCCTTCGCGTCAGCGCCGCCGAAGCCCCCGAACCACCAAAAGAGGTACGCGATGGGCACGACGAAGCCGAGACTCACCGCTGTCGGGATGAGAAACTCGTAGCGCCAGGCGTAGCCGCCCGCGGCCCATGCGAGGCGGCCCTCCCAGACGAGCGTGCAGAGTCCAAGGACTGCAAGCGGGATCCAGACACCGCTCGAGACTCGTCTGGTCTTGATATCCCGAACGGCAACCCAGGCGAACACGGGGACGGCGACGAGTCGAAGCAGATCTGGTCCCGTCGCCGACGCGCCTACGAGTGTCACGCCCGTGTCTCTCGAGCGCGATAGTGTTAGACTGTCGGTTGCACCCTTGATCGGACGTCGATCGCTGTCAACTGAAGCGGTAGCGCGGAGTCCCTTTCCTCAAGGAACGAGCGAAGTCGTTCGAAAGACCGGGGGTCTTTCGTGATGACGAAAATCTTCTATCTTGAGTCAGCGAGAGAATCCCGCCCTTCCCGTGAGTGACGAGTGTTCCGACGCTCTGTCGGAACCGAGGATCGAACAGGTTCACATGGTGGGCACCACAACCCGGTCGTGGGTCGAATTTCTGGATACCGCTTCGTATCAATCCCGCCCAAGAAGGGCTGTGGCACGACCTCGTACACGGGGACGCTTCGGCGGGACAGCTCCGACTGCAACGCCACCGCACGTCGTGGACACTTCACGTCACCGTCGAGTTCCCGATCGAAGAACCCGACTACGAACCGACAGACGACGATGTAACACCAATCGGCTTCGACATTGGCGAAGCACACCTGCTCGCAGGCACAGCCCGCGAGCAGGGCACCCCGACTGACCCACTGCTCATCAACGGTGGTCGCGCTCGCCACCTTCGCAAAGAAATGTTCACGACGCTCAAGCGACTCCAAGAGCGTGACGCTGCAGAGTGGCGGATTGACAAACGATTCGACCACTACCAGAACGCACTCACTGACATTATCGAGAAGGCGTCTCGACGTGCTGTCGAGTACGCCTGCCGGTTTGAGAAGCCAGTTCTCGTGCTGGAAGACCTTTTGTACATCCGCGAAGACCTCGATTACGGCGAATGGATGAACCGACGCCTCCACGCATGGGCGTTCGCTCGCCTCCAACAGCGTATCGAGGACAAAGCACGAGAGGCCGGGCTTCCGGTCAAATATGTCCGACCGGAGTACACGAGTCAGACGTGTCCCGAGTGCGGCCACGTCGGGCACCGGAACGGCGACGAGTTTCGGTGCCAGAACGACGAGTGTTGGGTGTCGGAGTACCACGCAGACATCAACGCGGCGGTCAACATCGCTGACCGCTACGACCCGTGGGGTGAGAGCCTGCCGCTGAAACCGGGGGCGATGACATTTCACGGGATGGGAGCGCCTGTGACAGCGCCACGACCCACCGAGAGACGAGCGAGGACCCCTCGCAATGACCCTCTCAGCCTTCCACGGGTTGGAACCCTCTGCCAGCAACAGCGGCACTTAGCTGGTATTCCCATGCCGGGAAGCCGCGCCATTTACGGCGCGGAGGATGTCACAGATATATACAGCAGAAAGACTTTATTTATATCCTTGATATTGATGACTATGCAAGCAGCCATCACCCGAGTCGTCGTTGTCTGTTTCTTGCTTATGACAGCGTCACTTGCTGCGGCCCCTGCCGCGAGTTCTGGATATAATCTCGAAGTTACCACATCAGTTTCAACACCTCAAGAAACGGTTGAGATCGAGGGTGACCAGTTTACTATCGATGGAATTGGTGTCGTTGAACCGGGTGATCCAATCGAGATTGATGTGACATCTAGTAAGGACTATCGCGTCACACTTTACAATACAGACGGTGATGGAGAATACCGCAGTGATCTCATCGATGCGGATAACGACCGTATCACCATTGGAACTCAAGATGATGACCTAGATACGAGCAATCTGGAAGGAACATACATGCTGACATTAGAGCCCCGAGGCGAAGGGCGGCAAGCTGTCTATCCAGTCGTTGTTCAGGCGTTTGATTTCCATCTCGAGTATCCTAGCATGGCAACGCAAGGTGAAACAGTCGAGTTCAGTACAACGATCGACTCGAGCGACACATCGATGGTTGAAAGTGTTGAGGTAGCTCTTTGGAATGAGGCTGCTGGCGATGCTACTGAAATAACACTCGATAGTCAGGGAGATGGTTCCTACAGTACGACAGTTGATCTTGACAGTTACGACAAAGGTGAATACACGATTTATGGTGCTGCCCTCAGTGACGACGAGGCAGAGGGCTATCCGGCACCGATCGCTATCCAGGGCGGGGAAACAATGACTGTGAGCGAAGATGACAGCAGCGATGATGATAATGATAAAAAAAGTGATGATGATGATAAGATGGACACAGATGAGGAAGTGAATGAGTCTGATGAGTCTGAAAATAAAACAGACAGTGAAGATAGTGAACCGGACATGCCTGGTAATGAAACTGACAATGGGAATGGTGTGTCAGATATGCCCGGTAATGAAACCGACAGTGAAGAGGGTGAGCCCGACATGCCTGGCAATGAAACTACCCCTGACTTAGAGGACACCTCCGAAAATGAAACCGAAGAACACGGTGATGACGAGGAGGGTGGAAACGAAACGGGTGTTATAAATCCAAACGAAGAGTCCGACAATGAGACCGGAGATCAGGATGAAGACGCGGTTGGAACGCCTGGTGTAGTCTTCCTCGCGGTTTTCTTACTTCTTGGTCTGCTTGCGTTCGGTAGTCACGTCCGTGAAGGCGAACAGGATTGACCTCCTCCCGCGCCTACAGTCGCTGAAATCCCATCATGGGAATTCATGCCAATCGATTCGGTTTTATGGTTTTCGTAATCTATGTGAAAAATGAAGTGTCTGTGTCGAATCAGGTGAGGACGTTGAGTGGGGGCCAAGAGATCGGTCAACTGCGGCCACTCTGGAAACTCCAGTGAACCACACCTCCACTTCCATGTCCATGACCACGACCACGCGATCCCGTACATCGGAGCAAGCCTTCCCATCCAGTTCGACGCAGTCATGACTCACCCCAAACTACCGTCGACCGAGCGCAAACAGACGTACATCCACTGCGGTCAAACAATCGCATACGACACTACCCCTGGTTGACTGATCAAATATCGGGATTTTCCTCGGAAATGTTAAAACGGTGTAGTGTAATGTAGTGAAGTATGACGCAACGTGATCGTCTTATAACTGCAATATTCCTTACCGCAATCATGCTTCTTGCACCGATTGCTGGGGTCGCTGGTGCAGCCAGCGGAGCAGGGACGACAGCAGACGGGTCGACTAGCGATTCTAATGAGGCTGAGTTCCACGAAATCGACGAGAATGTTGAGGTTTGGGAGCGGTCAGCGCTTCCGCTGCGTGCCGATACCGACGCCGACGGCTCGATTACAGTCCAAAACCTCTTGCTTGACGTAAAGACAACTCAGGGTGGCCCAGACTCTGCAAACCGTGACACTCTGTCCGTCTACAAAACAGGTACAAATGTCGGGCTCACATTCGACGGTTCAGGACTTGCTGCTGACACGAGCCAGTTTGGTGACGATGATGTCCAACTGCTTCGTGCCCACCTCCAGGAAGACACTGCTGAAGATGATGTCACCGTTAGCGAACTGCCAACGAGTGGGCAGGAGTTAACGGATGAACTCACAGCAGAGAATCTTGAAAATCTCAACAACAACGTTTCATTCAGCGTTGAAGATGAACAACTTGCGGAAGATGGCACTCTCGAGACGGACGTTACAGTTGACGATTCTGGCCTTCACATGTACGTTCTCGCGCTTGGTGATGGACTGTCCGACGACGGTGAGGGTGATCTTTCGATCGATGGTGAGACAAAAATCATCGGTGTCGAACAACTCGTCGCTCAGGATAGCCCCTCAGACGTTACTGTTGACGATTCTGCCGAGCCTGGCGATACCATCAGCTTCGATGTCGCCGCGACAGAGTGGGATGACAATACGACCCACAGTGTTGTGCTATACGATGAAGAGACCTTCACGAGCAGCACAATGACGATCAACGTCACCGAAGACTTCTCTACTGATCTCTCTCCGGAGGATGTGACGATTGATCACACAATTGGAGAAGTCAACGGTGTTCAGAACGTCAGTGGTGATCTCAGCGCTTTCGGACAGACACTCGCCGAACGGAATTCGACCGGTATTCTCCAGACTGCAGATCTGATCAGCTTCCTCGCAAGCGAAGCTGATCTCGATGACTCTGAGGAACCTGAAACCGAGTCTGACGATGACGTGCTTGATGCTTCATCTGTGATTGTCCAAACCGACGGCAACGAAGCGACGGTCGAAGTCGAAACCTTTGGAAACTGGACCGAAGGTGACTACCGCTGGATTCATATGGCCGCTGGCTCCTCGAGTGATCAGTTCCAAGCAAATACGGACATGATCACGATCGAAGAGGATGACAGTGACACAGGTGGTGGTGGCGGCGGTGGTGGCGGCGGTGGTGGCGGTGGCGGTGGCGGTCCCATCGATCCAGGCCCAGATCCCGAACCTGAGTTTGAACTCTCGAACGTGACTGTGAGCAACGCTAAGATCATGACTGGTGACTCTGTCGACATCACGGGTACGGTCACCGAGGAGGCCGGTTACAGTGGACCCTTCGTCGCTGAACTGATCATCGACGGTGAGGTCGTCGATACAGAAGACATCGAGATGGCTAGTAACGCCGAAAAAACGGTGACGTTCACACACACCTTCGATGAGGAAGGTGAGTACGAGGTTGCGCTCAATGACGTAACCGCTGGAACGGTCAGTGTCCACGACTCTCTTGAGGCTCAGTTCGACGTGACCGACGCATCGCTGAGCGAGGACGAGATCAAAGTCGGTGACTCTGTCGACGTGACCGGAACCGTCGAAAACACTGGCTCGAAGGTCGGAACGTTCACCGCTGAACTGACCGTCGATGGTACTGTCGTCGCCGAACAAGATGTCACTGTCCCCGCTGGCAAGTCGAAGACAGTCACGCTCACCGATTCGTTCGATGAAAGCGGTGAATTCGAGATCGCGGTGAGTGGGACCTCTGCTGGCACATTGACTGTCACCGATACTGATACCAGTGATGACAGCGATAGCGATGACAGCGATAGCGATGACGCCGATAGCGATGACGGCGGCGATGATGGCGGCGATGATGACGATGGTGATGACGATACTATCCCTGGATTCGGACCTGCAGTGGCAGTTCTCGCGTTGCTCTCAGTTGCGTTGATCCGTACACGCCGACAGTCGTAACAGCTGCCAATATCATTTTGATCGTGAATTCAATTTTTTGTTTCTCGAGAGCGACATCTACACTCTTCAGATTGATGGCACGACCCGTGCGATTCGAGTAGGACGACTACAACTGGTTGGGAAAACTATTCACTCACGAAAGTCCCAAAGAAGTGTGCACAAACCTGCAAGTTGCTTCCGTGGTCGTTCGAGACAGCTTACCGTCTCGTGATGACAGAGAGTAAAGCTCTCTCGAACCAAATCGGTCAGCTGAACCCCCAACGGAAAAAATATCGCGTTTTAATACTGAGGAGGGAATATCAAAGATATTCGAGCGGTGGCGTTCGACTGAGCCGCCAGCCAGCCAGTGCGGCCGCAACCGTACCGATCACGACCGCGATCGCCAGCGCACTCGCGAGAATCGTCGGTGACGTCTGGACCAACCCGTCGAAGCCGACAACGGCCGCCGCGAGTCGGTTCAACAGGCCGACCGCAGGCGGCGTGAGGACGAGTCCGAGAACGCCGCCGAGGAGACCGATCGCGAGACCTTGTCCGAGGACCGAGGCCACCAACAACGACGAGGAGATTCCTTGCGCTGAAAGCGCCCCAAAGGCCGCCCGTTGCTGGAAGATCACGAGCGTGAGCAGGGTGTGTGTCAGTGCGATCCCCGCTCCGAGCGCGAGGACAATCAGTGCCCCGCCTGCAGCGAGGATGAGCACCTGTTCCTGAAGGACTGCCTCGAGTTGCTCTTGGTTCGAGCGAATCTCGTACTCGGGATGATCCTCGGCCAGGCTCGTTTGAACGGTGTCGATATCTGCGCCATCTTCGAGGGTGATCGTGATGAACGTCGCGGGCTCGGTTTGGGTCGTGCCCGTCGCCTCATGGAGTTCGGAAAGCGGCATCACCACAGTTGGAGCACCGAGCATCCGCTCGAATGTCGAGGAGATACCGACGACGGTCATCTCTGTGTTGCGGGCGACAGCAAGTGAGCCACCGACATGAATCGTGTCGCCGACCTCGACATCGAGTGCTCGAGCGGTCTCCTCGTCGATGAGAACCTCGTTGGTTCGCTCGCCATCGTAGCTGCCGTTCGCGTAGTGTGGGTCTCCTCTCAGTTCCTCTCCTTCTGTGACTTGAACCGCACTGCCGCTTCCGGGAACGCCGGTCCCAATAAATGTCTGGAAGTCGTCATCTTCGCTAGTTCCAACGTATACTGTTTGGAATGCGAGTGGAACCGCATTTTTGACATCGTCATGAGATTGCATTTCGGCAGCAACACTCCGAGAGTCAGTCAGCGAGTTCTCGAAGCCGCCACCACCAGCGGGTGTGAGCCGTGTCTCGCCTGCGGTTACCCACAGATCCCGGTCAGCCGCATCGAACTGTTGTTCACCGGTCTCGAGGACACCCACGCCGACGCCGGCGAGGAGCGTCATCGCGAGGACGGCCAACCCCACGCCGATGATTGCAAGGCCAAGTCGTAATCGGTGGTGGCGGAGTTGGCTGATCGTGATTCCGCCGGCGACACGAAGGCGAGCAAGCCAGCGTTTGAGACTCATCACGGGACACCTCCGGTGACACGTCGCGTCAGTATGAGCAGAATCGGTAACGAAAGGATACCGATCAGGAGTCCGGCGGCGACTCCGTACGCGACGAAGAGAGGATGGGACGTCGCGATCGGACCGGTCGTAATCGTTTCAGTTGCGATATAGTTGGTCAGCCGGATTCCGCCAAGACCCACGACCGAGCCTACTAATCCACCGAGTCCAGTTACCACGAGCGTCTGAACGCCGATCAATCCGAGCTGGCTGTGTGTCGAGAGACCGAGCGCGGACAGCGTTGCCAGCTGTCGGCGATCGGCGACGACCTCAAGCCCAGTCGTTGTGAGGACGAACAGCGTTCCGACAGAGATGGCGACGACAAACGCTGTCAGCGCGAGTGCAAACGGGAGCCCCGACTCCGTGGCCTCACTGGCGGTAAGACCACCCCGAGTGAGGACATTGGACTGCGGATAGATTCCTGCCAACTCGTCTTCGACCGCTGGTGAGTTCGACCCGACGACGAACTGGTCGGCTTGATCGTGTTTGTCGTCACCGGTCAAGGTCTGGAGCTCGCTGAGCTGGACGACGGCGGTCGGGATGTCGCCAGCAGCACTCGTTCCGTCATCAGTCGCCGTGACGACGAAGGAGTCATTTCCGGCGACCGTCACTCTGTCACCAGAATCGGCCTCGAGCAGGCTGCTGGCGCTCCGCGAGAGGACGATTTCGCCGGTCCAGTCGCCGTCGTAGCTGCCGTTCGCGTAGTATGGATCGTTGTCGGTCAGTCCTGTTGTCGAGACCTCGGCAATCCGATCGAAACCGGGCGAGTTGATGACGCCAATCGCCAGGACATATTCGCTTTTGTCTCCGACCTCGAGACGGACTACCTGCGAGAGAACCGGCGATGTGAACGTCACATCGTCCGTCGCTCGAATCTGCCCGGTGGTCTCGTGGACGGAACCGAACTGGGGCTGATCAGTCGCCAGCAGCGACGATCGCTCGCCGTCACTTTCGGGAACAACCCAGTAATCAACGTCGTCGTCGTACACTGTCGTTCCGGTCGCGAGACCGATGCCGATGCCCGTTACGGTGACCAGTAATGCAATCACGACTACGACGCCGAGGATGCTGAACCGGATGCGTGTTTGATCTGTCTGGGTCGCACGGGAGATCGTCTGGCGGACGCCAACGCGGATGATACCAACCCACCGCGTGAGTCGCTTTCGAAGGTTCATTTGTCGCCGTCACCGCGGATCGTCCCGTCTTTGAGCCGGACGATGCGGTCAGCGATCGCCAGCGTTGGCTGATCGTGAGAGGCGAGTACGACGGCCCGGTCGTCCGCAATGCGTTCGAACTCGTTCAGGACGCGCTCGCCCGTTTCGGTGTCGAGTTCGCCCGTCGGCTCGTCGGCGATCACCAGCGTCGGGTCAGTCACGAGCGCACGGGCGATCGCCACCCGCTGTTGTTCGCCGCCGCTTAATTCGCCGGGACGGTGTCCGACTCGGTCTCCGAGTCCAACCCGCTCGAGCAATGCTGTGGCTCGCTTTCGCCGCTCACGTTTTCCAACGCCGAGTTCGACCAGTGGGAGCGCAACGTTGGCCCGCGCGGAGAGTGACTTGACCAGATGGAAGTGTTGAAAGACGATTCCGACATGCTCGAGTCGGAGTCGCGTTCGCTGTCGATTCGAGAGCGTCTCGAGGTCTGTCTCCTGAAACGTTACGGTCCCCTCAGTGGGTAGTTCCAACCCGGCAAGCAGGTGAAGGAGCGTCGACTTGCCGCTGCCGCTTGGGCCGGCGAGGCCGACGATCTCGCCCGGTTCGATCCCAATGGAGGCGTTCTCGAGCGCCCGTACTCTTGGTGCCTCTGATCGGCCGAGTAGCGTTCCAAGTCGGCCGGGATCCGACCCCCGCGTGTAGATTTTGGTCACGTCGGAAGCGCGAACGACGGGTGGATCGGTGTGTTCGCGAGTGCCAGCGACAGTGCCGTCGCCGGGTGGTGCGGAAGCGGCAGGTGTAGGCGGCGTCATACTGTGGACAGTCAGCTATACCCCATTAATTGTCCCGATTCCTGAATATCAACTGAAAATTTCAAGGGTTTCTCGCTACCTCTCAAAGGTAACTCCTGTCAACAAAATCCCGTGGGTTTACAGGGACTGGCTTCACCTACAGAGATAGATGCCGACGCACCGACGAATGCGGTTTATCCGCGGACAACTCGCTTGGATGGTTGCTGCCGTGCTGGCTTTGTCCGTGCTCGGCTCGTTTTCCTACGAACTGTTCTTTGTCCTCTCGTTGATCGGCCTGCTGATTGTCACAGAGCTCACAGCCCCGTTTGCCGTCACACCCGAGTGGCGGCGTCGACTTCGGTGGCTCATCCTACTCGGATTAGTTGGCTTTGCGGTCATCGTTGTCCGCCGTATCCTCGAGATTCTGCCCCCGGAGGTGCTTCCATGGTAACTCGCTGTCTTGAGTTGGAGGTGACACAGTGAATCCCCTCGAGTGGATCCGCGACGACGCAGGGATCGATTGGCCACGAGTGTTGCTCGTCACCCTGTCGATTACCGTGCTCATTGCAGTGGGCGTCGCAGCAGCGACGTCGACGGCGGCGTTTGGCCCGTACAACCCCTCATGGGATGGATCATCCGAACTCCGACAACAGATCGAATCGGAACCAGGCGTTGAGAGTGAACTGATTCGTGATACAGCCCGGTATGACGCCTACGATCCGAACGAGACGGTCGCGTTCGTTATCGCACCGGAAGAACAGTATACAGCGGCTGATGCTGAACGGCTACAGCAGTTCGTTGAAAATGGTGGAACACTTGTCGTCCTCGAGAACTTCGGCACGAGCGGCAACGAGTTGCTGGAGACTGTAGGGGCCGAAACCCGTGTCGATGGCGTCTTGCTCAGAGACGAACAGGAGTACCACCGTGGGCCGACGATGCCGATTGCAACCGGTGTTGAGAACGATACACTTACTGAAGATGTTGAGCAGCTCACACTCAATCACGCATCGGCACTTGAGCCGGGTGAGGCCACGGTACTGGTCCGAACGAGTGAGTACGCCTATCGCGATGCGAATCGGGATGACCAACTGAGTGGCGATGAAGAACTCGCGGCGTCTCCCGTTGCAACCGTTGAGAACGTCTCTGACGGTCAGGTGGTTGTCGTCGGTGACCCAAGTATTGCGGTCAATGCGATGATCGACGAACCAGACAATGCAGCGTTCCTGCAGCGACTGTATACTGATTCGGACCACGTACTGATCGACCTCTCTCACGGTGAAGAGCTCCCACCGCTTGCCGGTGCAATGCTTACGCTGCGTGGCTCACCCCTATTACAGGTGCTCGTCGGTGGACTCGGGATCGGAGCGACTGTGCTCTTCTCGAGACGAGCTGTTCATCCTGTACTCGAACGAATTCAGACAGTGGTTGGTAGTCGCCACGGTCCTGTTGACGAAACTGCCGTTGAACCGGTTCTGGAACTCGATGACGAGCAGCGGGCAACACTCCTTCGGGAGCGCCATCCCGACTGGGACGAACAGCGAATCCAGCGCGTGATGGCAGCGTTTAACCGTGATGGAGCGAAACGAAGAGACGACGAATGAGCGTCGAGCACCCCGCTGACGACGAGATGTCGAGCAGCCCCGAGGCGATCTACGATGCGTTGCGCGACGAAATCGGTCGCGTCTTGATCGGAAACGAATCGGCAGTCGAGCATCTCACGGTCGCCCTCCTGACTCGTGGCCATGTTCTGCTTGAGGGAGTCCCAGGTGTAGCGAAAACGACGCTCGCGAACCTGTTCGCACGTGTGACTGGACTCGAGTACAATCGAATCCAGATGACTCCCGATATTCTGCCAGCGGACATCACGGGGACACACATCTACCGGGAGAACAGCGGTGAGTTTGCACTCCAACGCGGGCCCGTCTTTGCCAATCTGGTCGTCGCTGACGAGATCAACCGGGCGACGCCGAAGACCCAGAGTGCGTTGCTCGAGGCAATGCAAGAACGTCGCGTCACAATCGAAGGTGAGACCCTTGCTTTGCCGCTGCCGTTTATGGTCGTCGCAACGCAGAACCCACTCGAGATGGAAGGGGTCTTCGAACTCCCGGAAGCCCAGCGAGACCGCTTCCAGTTCAAACTCACGATCGATCTTCCCGACCGAACGGATGAACGCGAGTTGCTCGACCGGTTTGATGACACTCCTGACCTTGGCCCAGACGACGTCGAACAGGTCGTCGAAATGTCGGAAGTGCTGGCTGCACGTGATGTCGTCTCGTCGGTCTACATCGCTCCACCGGTCAAGGAGTACATCCTCGATCTTGTCGAAGCGACACGAACCCATCCGGATGTGACCCACGGTGGCTCGCCTCGAGCAACGCTTGCGTTCCTCGAGGGTGCAAAAGCACGAGCGGCCATCCACGGCCGTGAGTACGTGATCCCCGACGACGTGAAAATCCTTGCAGAGCCGACCCTGGTTCACCGACTTGTCTTAAGTACGGACGCAGATCTGAGCGATGTGACGCCTGCAGAGGTCATCGCTGATATCGTCGATTCGATCGAACCGCCGGGGGCAGATGCGGCCGAGCCACCAGCAGAACCGGTTAGAAACTGAGAAGACCTCTCGTTTTCGGCTAGCAGAGCGGGCTACTCGTCTTCGGGCGCTGTTTCTGGATTCCAGCGGCAGGTGACCAGCCAGTCGGCTCGGTCGTCGCCAGGTGTGACCTCGAGCGTAACGGGTTGATCAAGCCCAGCGGCGAAGCCGACTGCAAGGAAAGACGGAATGGGATGATCGATTCGATCGATATCGCCGAACGCGCTACCGGTAATCGAAATCGTCGCCCGGCCGTCGGCTGCGTCGATATCGGCGTCGGCACGTTGTGCGAGTTCGAACTGTTCGACGAGACCGTCAGTCAACTGGGACGCAAGTGCTGCTGGCTCAGTCGCAATCGCTCCAGTCACAGCTTGCTCGAACTCATCGAAGAGTTCGGCGCCGGTCGCCTCGAGGAGGAGACCGCGTGAATCGTCGTCGACGACGATCGGTCCTGCCTCGTCATCCGGCACGGAATATGCTGTGTTCTGGGGCACATAGAGGCGGGCAGGGACCGTCTTTCCGGGCACGTACACTCGATCGTCACGGAGTCCGAGTTCGTCAGCAATCGCAGCGACATTCGTTGCACCCGCAGTGTAGACGCGTTCGCCGACGTCGGCAGCGACGAACTGACTCGGCGTGAGATAGTAGGTCAGTACCGCCCCGAACAGGCCGGTTGCACCGAGTGCAACGAGGACATCCCGTGCATCGGGAAAGAGCACACCGCCGAGTGCTGCGATGATACCGACCGCTGCAAGCCCGAGTGCCGTCGCCTGGTAGCGTGATTGGCGTGCCCGAACGTACTCCTCGCGTAGCCGGCGATTTTCCTCCGTCAGCACTTCGACCTGCGCCGCGAGTTCAAGTTGTTCGTCGCTGTCTGTCGTCTCGCTATCAGTCTCGTTGGTCGTGGGCGAACGTGGCTCGGCCATCTCGACGTCGTTGCTACTCATGTCTCAAATTTGGTGTCTGTTGTGTGCTCATCGGGAACGAGTCCAAGGCGGACGAGTTCGTACCGGTGGAGGGTGTACGCTGTAAGCGCGAAAACGGCAAGCAGGATGCTGGCAGCGAGCCACAATGGTTGCGCCTGGCTCCCGGCCCACGCAATGCTGACCAGTCCGACAGCGCTCACAAGCGCGACGGCAACATTGCTGAGCGAGTTCGTGGCTCGGCTGCTCAAAACGAGCACGAACACGAACGCGAGTTCGATGTCGATGAAGGTGAAAAGATCGATATCTCCCGAAAACGCCGTCGCGAGCACAACGTGTCCCGCTGCGATCGCATACGGAATCCCGAGTGTATACCAGATGACTGCCGTTGTGAGTGCGGCAACAGTGCCAGTAGGGCCGGCGGCAAGCGTGAGCACTGCGGTGAGGACAGCGAGTGCGCCGATCGTTGGCCAGTCACGTCCTGACTGTTCGTCGGCAGCCGTGCTCATGCACGACCTCCTCGAGTGTGGCTTCGGTTCGACGAGAGCACAGTCGAGAGTCGATCCGCTGGCCCAACCTCGAGTGCAGTCACGCGAGTCATTCGATCAAGCTCTCGCCGCAATTCCTCGAACTCGACGTAGCGGTCGTAGGCCCGGTCGATATCTGCGAGCCCACTCGGCTCATACAGAACTGTGGGTGCGAGCAAGATCATGACTGTGTTTCCGTTTTTGCGTGCGAGTTTGACCGTCTCGAGCAGCTCTGTCGGTCGTGAATCGTCAGTGAAGATGACCGTCCAGAGACTGTCGAGACTGCGATTGTGTGCTGTTCTGACGGCACCGTAGAGTGGATCTGAGTCAATGCGGTCACGGTACCGTTCTCGAGTCGCGTAAAACGGTTGGAGCGTCGTCGCGAACGTATCCGTGTCATCCTTGATCGCCGCCAGCTTCTTTCGAGCAGCCGCCGCAGTGAGTTGCTGTCGACTCTCGCTGGCGCCGGACGCTGGCTCACATGGTGGGTCTGCGGGCGTTGGCTCGAGGGTGAGGAGTTGCTGTCGAACGTGGGTGTACGTCGCGGGCATCGTCGCGGGCTCGACACGGGAGGTCACGCCGCCATCGCCGATAGTGAGCAGCCCGAGCGGGTCGCCGAGTCGTCGTGCGCTTGCGGCTGTTGCGAGCGCGACTTCGCGAAGATAGTCGAGTTTCGTCTCACTGTGTGCCCCCGTCGCGAGCGTGGCACGATGATCGACGACGAGGAGCGTCCGTCGATCGGTCGTGGCCTCGAACTCTCTGACGTGTGGGGTCGCCAGCCTGGCTGTTGCCTTCCAATCGATTTGATCCGCCGTGTCACCTGGAAGGTATTCCCGCAGCTCTGCCGGCTCGAGTCCGGATCCCAGCTTTCCACCATCGTGTTCGCCGTATACTGTCGCAATTTGAGTGCCGCCGTCGCCGACATGAATCGTCCGCGGGCTACGTGGGTTGACGGTCACTTCCGGTGTCGTACCCAGCGAAAGTGTTTCGCGGACGAATCCATTCGAGACTGTCACAGTCGGCTCGTCGAATCGGTGCTGGCCGGCGATCGGCCACGAAACATCGACCGTGTGCTCAGCGCTCGAGTCAGTCGGGTTGAGTGTTAGCGCCAACTGGTTGTCTGCAACGGCTGCCGCCGGCAGTCCAGCGTCGACCTCGAAGCTGAGTGGTGAGTCTGCCTCGAGCGTCGCCGTGAGAGTGACCGGAACCGTATCCGTTGTCCGAATCCCCGACTGGCCGACCGACTGACGGATCTGTAGGGAGGCGACACCGTGCTCGAGTGCTCGAGTGAACTGATACTGGCGTATCAACACCCACGCGCCAACCAGCCCAGCACCGCCAAGGAGGAGTGGGCTGGCGGTAACGACTGCAAGCACCGCGAGAACCCCTGTGAGCGAAATCGCCGCCCACAGTTGACGCGTAGGATACATATATCACCGATTTGTGGGTGTCCTGTTGAAGCTACTGATTTCGTGAAACTGGCTGCCGGGAGCGTTGTTACTGGTCGAGGCTCGAAACAGATCAAACCACAACGGAGTGAGCGAGTAGGATGGAGATCCTGCACCCGTATCGGTGCCGGTGAACTAAAACCAGCGTGAGTTCCCCGTCCCACCGTGGGCGGGGTACTTCACTGCTTACGATAGTGATGATAGTGACTCAAACATCTCTCCGAGGGCTACGCGGTCGATCTTTCCAGTTGCAGTCCGGGGGATGTCGTCAACGAACTCGATTTGTTCTGGGATCTCATGTTCTCCGAGGCGAGCCCTGCAGATCTCACGTATCTGTGCTTCTGTGACGTCGCTGTCACGCGTGACGATGGCCGTGATAACTGCCCCCTTGAGATCGTCACGGACATCGATAACCGCCGCTCCTGTGACACCGTCAATGTCATAGAGAACCTCCTCAATTTCGCGTGGATAGACGTTTGCACAGCCGACGGTGAACATGTCCCCGCGCCGACCGACGACGAAGAGGTGGCCATCGTCATCGAGATATCCGATATCTCCCGAGCGAAGCCACCGCTTTCCGTCTCGCTCGACGAATGCTTCGGCATTGCGTTGTTGCCGTTCGAATCCGGGTGTTACTGTATCGCCCCGCCAGAGCAGTTCACCACGCTCTCCGCAGTCGACTGGCTGGCCCGTGTCGATATCCTCGATTCGAAGGTCGACGACTTCACGAGCAGGCGGGCCGACACTGCCGGGCTTTCGAACGTCCGTGTCAGGTCGATTAAACGCAGCCAGCGGTGTGGTCTCGGTCATTCCATAGCCCTCGAGGACCGTCGCATCGAGCGTTGCCTCAGCGTCGTCAAGCTGCGCCGTCGGCATTGGTGCCCCGCCAACGACGACTCGCTCCAGTGACGAGAAATCGTAGTCATTGACGTTATCGTCGGCAACCAGATCACGCACCATGTTCGGCGTGAGGAATGTATAGGTGACGTCTCGAGTCTCGATAGTCTCCGCCACGGAAACGGGATCCCACTCCGGCAGGAACCAGTTCTCTGCCCCGGCAAGGAGTAGTGGAGTGGTCGTGACGTTGAGTCCCGTAACGTGGAAACATTGACTCACCGTTAGCCCGATATCATCCCGCGTCAGGCGGTGATAGGTACGAATCCCCCGCGCATTGGCAATGATATTGCCGTGCGTGTGACGGACGCCTTTCGGCCGTCCAGTCGTGCCGCTACTGTAGACAACCGCTGCTATCTCGTCGCTCCGTCGTGGATACACCGTGTACGTGTTGGCCGCGTCCTCGAGCAGGGTCTGAAAACGGGGGCCGATGCTCCCATCGACGGTTATCGCTGTTTCCACGTTTGTCGCGACCGATTCGAACGCCTCGTCGGTCACGAGCACCGAACTGTCACTGGTGGCGAGCACGTAGCGGACCTGCTCGTCGTTGAATCGCGTGTTGATAGGTACGGGAACGGCGCCGTGCTTCATCGCACCGAGATACGCAGTCAAGAACGGCACCTGGTTCCGGAGGCAGATAGCGATGCGTTCGCCGCGATCCACACCGCGCGCCGCAAAAAGATTCGCCGCCGCGTTAGATGCCGCCGACAGTTCGACATACGTTATCCGTCGCTCCGGGTCGCCTACCGCCCACGAATCCGGAATTTCCCTCGCGGCGTGATCAACGACGTTCCCGAAGTTCATGAGCGGATGAATAACGCACCGGACTATCTCATTTTTTGTGACTAGATTACATATCAGATATGAATTGTGTGCCTGACCGAGTTGATTACCTCCAGATTTCGTTTCTCGGGATGATTTTGTAATTTGACCTCTGTGCCATATTGTGGGACGAAACCAACCTGAAGTCAGTGATTTCGATGACGTGGTGGGGCCTGCCTCGAGACTAGGTCATGCGAAAGAGCTACGGAGTGCTACTCGGGGCCGGCAAAGACGATATCTGCTCTGATATCGTCCGCACTTTCTGTGACAAGGCCGGGAAGTCCTTCGTCAAGTGCCTCCCGCATCTCGTTGCCGGCGCCGTATGCAGCTACTGCGCCGTAAACGGTCTGTTCGGTCACGATGGGAGCGGCAATACCAACCATCCCATTGATGAGTTCTCCCCGATCGATGGCGTATCCCCGGTCTCGTATCGTCGCCATCTCTGATTGGAGGTTATCCGTGTCAGTTATGGTCTGTTCCGTCCGGGCTGTCAGGCCCTGTTGATCGACGATCTCTGTGATCCGTTCGGACGGCAGGTATGCGAGTATCGCCTTCCCTGGCGCGTTAGTGTGAAGCCGTGCACGTATTGGATACGCTTGCTGAGTAGTACGTGTGCCCTCGTTGGGAGCCCACTTCGTGGACTGAATTACTGCTGCATCTCCATTCTCCTCAATGACGAGTTGGCAGTACCGGCCTGACTGTTCTGCAAGCGATTCAACGGTGTCGCGGCCGTGCTGGAACACAGTTCGCGTGTTCCGTGATTCCTGCCCGACGTGGAGGTATTGAGTCCCGAGCCGATAGGATCCTTCTTCTTCGACGAGGTAGCCCAGCGTCGCGAGCGTCCGGAGATGGTTATGAACGGTGCTTTTCGGGAGCGTCAATGCGTCTGCGAGTTCAGTCGCTCCTGCTCGACCACGCTCGCGTAACTCGTCGACGATAGCGTACGACCGTTTGACTGAGTTGATCGGAACTGCTGGGTCCTCGTCCATGGCCGGTCGTCGATGGCTATCTTCTTTAATTTGTTCGATAATATGGGACGAAGGCGGTTTTGTTGCCATTTTATAAGAGATGCAAATAACCTATTGGTAATCTAAATGCTATTATATTACCATTGGCTAGTGGATTTCAATGACACCGCCTAAAAAAGGCCTATAGGTGATTTAATTGGATATAGTTGCGTTTCTATTTTCGAAATCTTCAGGTGTAACTCTGTAATGATGTAATTTTTATCAGTTGCATACATTTATAAAATGTCGTGTGATTCCCTTGTGTTGGCGTCACACAGTGACAAACGGTGTTGCTGGCGTGACCTGGAACACACATGCAAGGAAATGATGGGAACCAAGTAAGCCGACGGGGCGTCGTGAAAGGAATTGGCGGGCTCGCAGCGCTGTCAATGTCGAACGCGACCTTCGAGACTGCTCAAGCAGCGATGGATGCACCACTGCAGAGCGACCCCCACACGGCGGACACGTACCGATCAATTGTCGATGCAATTGTGCCACGAACACCGGAGCTTGAGAACGAACTCGGGCCAGAACACGTCCCCGGCGGTCTCGACGTCGGGTTAGAGAAGTTCCTCATCTGGGATTTCAACCATTTCCAGGAAATCCGTGCTGAGATGGTGACCGAGAAAGACTCGCTCCTCGATCTCTCAGACGATTCGGGACCGGAGATGCCACGGAGCATGTTCGAAACAGCCGTCGACACAACAGGCCTCGGATCTGACCTGAACGCGATACTGGATCTCGCAGACGTTAGCCTCTTGGAACTCGACCTGGACGGCGAGAAACTCGAGGAGTACCTCACGTTCGGCTCGCTTGTGCAACTGGAAATCGGGTTTGCCGACTGGGACGAAACCGCGGAGGGGCCGGCGGAGTTCGAACTGGTCGTCGAGACGACTAACGAATCGGTCCATCGAGTCCTCCAGAATTACCCCTATGCGTCGATATTCACGCTCGTGTTCGACCTCGTGGCCGCGGAGTTCCTCACACTCGGGAAGAACGAAGATCCCGTCTCACCGAACGAGGAATTTCCGGGTGGGGGGACGTTTACTCGTCTCTCTCGAGAGGACCGACTGCGGTGTCTGTGGACGATCGTCGATGGAGGTGCCATCGACACGCTCGACGATCTCCTGTCGCCGCTGGTGCCAGACGTCGGCATCCTAAAGTACGTGGTTATGGCCGTCAACGGCCTCCACGGCTTCGGCTACTACACCGAGTGGTCCGGATACGGAGACACGAAGACGAACACGCCCAACGAGCGCAAAATGCAGCAGGATCCGGCCGACGTCCAGAGCCGTCAGCAGAGCGGCTATCCCGGCCCCGCTCCAGGATACGCGGCCGACTGGCGTCACGCCGTTCCGGGCGGGTTCAAGGACCCGAAGGCCAAGAACCTGAACCTCCCGGATGACCTGACTGGCGATGATGTCATTGACGGGATCGGAGGTGACACCTGATGAACGACCCTGACGTCGTCGTCATCGGTGCCGGTGCGGACGGTCCGGCCGCTGCGTCACGACTCGCTCGCGAGCACGGCCTCGACGTCCTCATCCTCGAGGGTGGTCCGTGGCACGGCAACGAACAGTGGCCCGAGCCACACGCCGACGCCGGCGGGACGGTGAGTACGGATCCCGACGATCTCGATGGAAAGTTACTGGACGATCAGTTCACCCATCGAGAAGCCGACGCGAACGACCCCACTCACGGCTACCTCCGCGTGGGTCCGGCCGATCACTCGCGAGCGCCGTGGTTCCGGAATCTCCATCAGAACGCGTTCATCTGGCAGGTCGGCGCGGTCGGTGGCACTTCGCTCCACTACTTCGCGAACCATCCCCGGGCGTATCCCTACGCCATCGACGAGCAAGAGCACTGGCCGATCTCGTACGAAGACCTCGTTCCGTACTATCAACTCAACGAGGAAGTGACGAGTACCCAGCAAGCGCCGATGACGGCCAAGGAGGAGGTATTCATCGAAGGAGCGACGAACGCCGGCTACCCGCTCATCGATACAAAGAACGTCACGGAGACGGGGTGGAGACCACAAGCCAACGCCGTCGCAGTTCCTGGAGAGGAAACAGCGACCGACCAGCCACTCGATTCCAACTACGAGGGATCGTTCAGTTATGATGACGGGTTCCGCGGTGACACGCTCGTCGGCGACCACTTCCAAGGCTCATCGACTCCCATCGACGCACCAGTTCGCGAGAAGGCCCGCAAATCCGCGAACGTGAGCTGGGTGCCGCGAGCGCTCGATACGAACGACGACCCCGAAGCGGGGAACGTCGCGATTCGCCCGAACGCCTTCGTCACGAACATTGAAACCGAAGAAGGGCTCGGGACGATGGAGGCGACGGGCGTCACGTTCCGCGACTCTTGGTCCGGTAGCTCACAGACGGTCTCGGCCGACGTCGTCGTCCTTGCTGCTGGCTGCATCGAATCACCGCGACTCTGGCTCAATTCGGGCCTGCCGGACGATGGCTGGGTCGGCAAGGGACTCACGACCCACTGGTTCGACTGGGTCGTCGGCGTCTACGATGACGATACCGTCGCTGAGATCAACCCCGAGAATGAGCACATGGACCCCTACGTGGGTCAGAACTCCGCAGTTCGGTTCGACAAACCCGGGATCGGCGGACTCGAAGACATCGGCATGTCTCCGGGGCTCGTCTCCTACGCCGACTACCTCTTTACCGAGGCGGGGTACAGCTTCGACACGCCGGTCGACCCCGACGAACCGTGGGACACCCGTGGCTACGTCGTCGGCAAGGAACTCAAGCGCCGGATGTCGGATTACCGCCAGACAAAGGCACTCCTGATCCTCACCGATGACCTCCCGCATCAGGACAACGGCGTCTCGTTGGACAATACGTTCAGCGACGAACACGGTCCGGTTCCGAAGGTCAAGTACGAACCCCATCCCGACGACGATGCAAAGCGGGACGAACTCTCACGCATCGCCGCGAACATCCATCGTGAGGCCGGTGCCGATCACGTCCACCGCTGTGAGTGGCCACCGTTGTTGCTTCATATGCAATCGACGATGCGAATGGGGAAGGTGCTTGACGAGAACGCCGAGGCGAAGAACGTCTCGAGGCTCTTCGTCGCCGATCACTCCGCGTTGGCGAACGGACTGGGTGGTCCGAACCCGACCAATACCGGGCAAGCGCTCGCACTGCGGACCGCCGATCGAATCGGCGACCTCTACTTCTAGCCTACTACCATTCTGACCTTGCTTTGTTCTCTGCGCACTGTGGCAGCAAGTTTACCACCCCTCACTCTACCGACTTGACCAGATACCGAAGACGAGGGTACTGTCCACTAATGTGTCTGGAACGTCCGTGACGAACTTTCAGACTAGCCATTTTGATGGACGCCCTCCATGACCCTTTCACTAACGTTTTCAGCCGTCGCTAACCGTCCAATGGAGACTGCTACCGCGGGGGGTATCTGCAAAGGGTCATCGAAGCGGGAAGCCCCGCTCTCAACAAACGAGCACAAGTGAATGAGGTAGATAGAGTAGTTGACCGTGTCAAGAGAACAGTTTTTTGCCGCCGGCCTCAAATTCGAGAACTGTGACAACTGCCGTCGGCCGGACGATCGTCCTCGTGGTACTTCTGGTCTGTCTCCCGCTTACTGCAGTCGGTGGCGCGGTTGCAGCTCCAGCTGACAGCACCAACGAACGCGTTGCGTTCCAGCAGGACACGCCGGACGATGGGTCCGAGGACAACGAAACTGTCCGGCATCAGAATCCCGACGAGTACGATGAAGACGGCGATAGCGAGGCAACTGAACGCTGGCTCTCCGACTGGATGTCGAGTCAACTCGAGGGTAGCGCCGTCGAACTCAGTGAGGGCGAGTATGACCTCGCACGCGAGTACGTCGATGAGGAGTACCGTGACCGATTCGAGCAGTACGTCGACGTGGCCGGCGATACCGAGAGTGGAGCGAACAACTCCTACGAGGAGGCCCAGAACGAACAAGAAGAGTTGACGGATTCAGTCGAAGAGTACCAGGACCTCAAATCCCAGTACGAGGCCTCACGCGAGACAGGTAATGAAGAGCGCGCCCGTGAACTCGCTCGCGAACTCGAGGTGCTTTCAAACGACATCGAATCGTCGAGTCAGCAACTCCAGGACCACTACGGTGCCATCAGCGAAGACGAAGATATCGATCTGTCCGACGCAAGTGCTGCGATCGAAACCGTCAATCAGGACGTTCAGACCGAACAGGAAGTAATTCGCGAATCGGAGTTTGTCGAAACCGAACTGACCATCGAGCCGACGAATACGGACATCTCGTTTACCGAGCCGCTCGTTGGAACCGGTGAGTTGCGAACGGCAGATGGCGAGCCGATTGCGAACGAGGAGATCCGTCTCGATATCGGCAACCAAACGATTCAGGCTGAGACAGACGGCGCTGGATCGTTCGACTTCGAGTACCGACCGATCTCCGCCCCGCTGTCTGCAGAGACAGTGACGGTTCGGTACGCCCCGGAGACACAGTCGGTCTATTTCGGCAGTGAAACTGACGTGGCGGTTTCGATCGAACAGGTTGAGCCAACGATCACTGCGCCAGTCGTCGATCCCGAACAAGTGGCGTTCGGTGATGAGCTTGTCGTCGAATCCGAACTATACGTCGATGGTGTACCAGTCGATGGTGTGCCCCTCTCGGTTTCGAGTGGTGGCGAATTCCTGGGCGTCACCGAAACCGTAAATGGATCGTTCACGGGATCCGCGACAGTTCCTGCCGGCATCTCTGCTGGTGAGCAGTCGGTGCGAGTTGCACTCCCCTTCGAAGACCGAGCGCTCGCAAGCACTGAGGCAGAAACGACAGTAACGGTGACGGAAACTGAGCCTGATCTCTCCATCTCTGCGAGTCAGACCGACAACAGTGAGGTGGCGGTCAACGGAACACTCGAGGCAGCCGGCAACGGCGTCGGAGCCCAATCAGTACAGTTGCTCGTCGATGGAGAAGTCCTCGAGACGGTTACGACCGACGAGACTGGCGCGTTCACTGGCTCGGTTTCGCTGCCCGAAGGGACGACCGCGGGTGATGTTCAACTCGTTGCCGTCTACGACGACGATGGGACAAACCTAGCACGAACGGAGGCTGCGACGACGGTTTCGCTCTCGAGTGCCAGTAACAGCAGCGCTTTCTTGCCGACGTGGATGTGGCTCGTACTCGGACTATCTGTTGTCGTGGCTGGTGTGGCTGGCGTCTACTGGTATCGCGATCGGACGGAGTCGACATCACCATCTGACAGTCAAGCCGACGAGAGCGACCCAGTGGCGACTGTTGACTCGGTCGAGTCATCGTCGCTCTCTCAGGCACTGCTGTCACAGGCTGCCACGCAACTCTCGCGTGGTGATGCCGATGGAGCGGTCCAAAACGGCTACGCGGCAGTCCGCACACATCTCGAGTCCCAACTTGAGATAGCCGGTGCGCTCACTCACTGGGAGTTCTATCGACAGTACCGCGAGCGCGACCCGGCTTCCGCGGATTCAGTCACCACGCTCCGGGACGTCACAGAAGGGTACGAACAGGCGACATTCGGCCGCGAGGGAATCTCTGAACACGACGCCGAGACCGTTCTCGAGCGCGCGCGAGCGCTGTGTGGGCTCGAGGAGACTACTTCGACCAGTCCGGCAGACGATTAGCTATCTGGTGCACCGTTGAAACCCTCGACAGATGATTGGTTTCAACGTCGGTACAGCCGCCCTTCTCCAGTGCCTCCCAGCAACAGCCGACCAGTCATTTAATCGCTCAGAGGGCTTATCACCAGCAGTAGAACCATCGAATGCGCGAGCTCCGAGACATTGAGGGGTTGCATCCGCGAGATCTCACGCAACGTCAACGACTGTTAGTGACCTTCGTGGTCAGTCTCGGTGTGGTTGTCCTCTTTTATACGCTCGTTTACAACTGGGGGATGCAAGCGCTCGAAAATCGCCCCCAGTCTGTCTTTCGGTCGTTCCAGACAGTGATTGAGACGATGACAACGACCGGCTTCGGTGCGGATTCACCCTGGGCGACGCCGGTGATGAACGTCTTGATGGTGACGATCCAGTTGACCGGCGTCGTCATCGGGTTCGTCGCGCTGCGTGTCTTGGTCATCCCGCTGTTCGAGCAGACGCCGCTGAACCTTGCCGAGCGCCTCACAAGCAAAGCCGACCACGTCGTCATCGCGGAGTACCAGCGCGACACCGACATGCTGCTCAACGAACTCGAGGAACTTGATATCGATTACGTCCTCATCGAATCCGACATAGAGGAGGCGAAGCAACTCTCGGATGACGGGTATCAGGCAATCAACGGCAATCCGGAGGATCGAGCCGACCTCGACCGTGCGACGATCGAGCGAGCGTCACTACTCATCACCGACGCTGGCGATAAAACCGCGAGTATCGTCCTGACCGCGCTGGAGGCCAACGAGGACCTGCGGGTAATCAGTTTCACCGAGTCAACGCGCCATAACGCAGCACTCGCGGAGGTTGGCGTCGACCGCAGCGTCGCTCCACACGCACTGATCGGCCGGCGACTGGCGGAGAAAGCGACGACGCCCGTCACGGTCGATGAATGGTCCGAAGAGGGTGAAATCGACATCCGTGAGATACTCGTCCGGCGGGATAGTCCGCTCCACGGCGTTCGGGTGCGTGACTCGCCGATAGCGAACCACCCGAATCTGACTCTGGTCGCCGGGTGGTTTGACGGTGAGCTACGGCTGCCGCCGTCTCCCGACGACGAACTCACGCCTAACACCGTCCTGACCGTGGCTGGACCAGAGAACGAGATCGACGAGATGACGACCGAGATCGGCGACGTCCGATCGCGCCCCATCGCGCCCCCCTCGGAGGTGGTCGTCGCCGGCGTCGGCGAGGGCGGAACCGCCGCCGTCGAGGCGCTCCCGCCAGACGTCTCGGTGACGACCGTCGACCAATCGGAGGAGCGCGATCCCGACATCGTCGGTGATGTTACCGAACCCGAAACGCTCCGCAAAGCCGGCATCGACGATGCCTCGGCGCTGGTCGTCACCGTCGACGACGATTCGACCGCATTGATGACCATCGCCGTCGCCCGCTCGCTCTCCAGCAGGGTGGAGATTCTCGCACGCGTGACCGATGGAGAGAAGACGAGGGCAGCGTTCAGAGCAGGTGCTGACTACGTCCTGTCCATCCAACGAGTGTCCGCTCGACTGGTCGCGGCGGAGATTCACGGTGAACATATCATGGATCCAGCGAGTCAGATCCGCTTCATTCGAGCCGACGCGGCTCCGTTCGCCGGCGAGACGGTGGCGGAGGTCCGTCGCGACACCGACCGTGATTGGACCGTAATCGGCGTCTCGCGCGACGAGGCTGTTCACACCGACGAACGTACCACCATCAAGGCCGACGACGACGTGTTCGTCGCGGGAAGCGACGAGGCGATTCAGGAGTTCGAACGAACGGTCGCCACCTCGTGACTTCGGGGCTGTCGAACTCATTCACTATCTTTAGTCAGCGAGAGAATCCCGTCCTGAAGCCGAGAGACGCGAGGCTGAAGGGCGGGCGTGAATCGCGTCACTCGATTACACAACTACCGACGAATGCTGACTGGATATTCCACGCCAATCCATACCATTAAAGAGAGTCACCTGCACGAATTCACAACTCAATTGGTTCGTCGAGATTCGGATCGGTACCGAGGATTGCAGATAGATGGGGCTGTAGCTGGTCGAACTGTTCCGTTGGTTCCACGAGTTGACGTTCCGAATCGTATTCGATGACCCCTGCCGATTCTAACTTTGGAATGTGCGTGTGGGATAGCGAGGACTGAATCTCCGTTAGCACCTCTTCAGAAGCTTCGGTAACTGGTGTATGATGATTATAGTTGAGAATCGTACTCCTGAGGTCATTCACCGTCAACGAACGCTGTTCTTCTGCGAGTACCGCGAGGATGATGCGACGATGCTCATCTCCACACACGTCGAGCACCGTGTCGAATGCGATGGGATTTTCGCTCATTAGATCATCTTCAGACGACCTGCCCGGATCACCTCCACTTTTTAGTATCCAACACGCTTTTAAGTCCTCTGTTGAGAGGGAGCCGATATGTCGGATAATGTCTCCCCGAGGATGTGCTTAATTCCGCGCCGGAGTCTGGATGCGACGGCCTGCTGTGAGATGCCGAGTTCGTCGCCGATTTCTTCCATCGTTGTCTCGCGCGGGGATTCGAAGTAGCCGCGCTCGTAGGCCAGCACCAGCGCCTCTTGCTGGGTGTCGGTCAGCGCCGCCTCGGTACCCGTCTCGACCGGCGTGAGCGCGTGCAGCTCCGTGAGCGTGAGCTGGATATCCAACTCTCGACAACGGGATTGAAAATCAGCAATATCGCTACGGGTGTCACCACGAATATCGAACGTCCACTGCTTGTCCGTCCCGACGGCTTCGATGAGCGCGACCTGCGTCTCCGTCAGCGTGGTTAACACGTCGTCGTAATCCACCGCCCATTCGACGCGTAACAGATGCTCGTCTTCGACGGAGTCGATGAACTGGATTCGCTTCACGCCGGGATGCTCCGAGAACGCATCTTCGACATCGTCAACTGTGGTTCCCCGAACCCAGAAGTAGGGGATCACCACCTCTTGAGCGGGGATGATCCGCTCCAGTTCGATCGACACATCTGGCAGTTGTTCGAACAACGTCCCCAGCGGGAACTCATCCGATGGAACCGCAAAGGAAGCCTCTGTAGCCATCATCCAATCCGTGGTGCCCTGAGCGTAAATACTCTCTACGGGACTGTGAGACTAAGTCACGAACATATTTTGCGTTTCGTGTTCGGCACCGACTCGATATATCTTTGCCCTGTACTTACCATTCCCTACGAGTCCAATAGGCGTGTGACTGGTTCTATGACACGCTAAGTCAAGCGAATCGAAGATTCGCGTACCTCGTAAATCTCCGATTTGCTTAGCGTTGGGATATTACGGTTTGCAGTCCACCACTTGGTCACGTGGTAAGAATCAGCGTGGCAAGTCATCAGGTAGACTTCGGGCTGTGCCAACCAGCCGGTACTCCTATCCTCGCCGAAACTGGTCGAAGACTCGGAGTTACTTGTGTTGATGTCGAGACGGATGTTCTCCGCCACGTTCACGTCAGCATTGAATGCCGTATCATACCCCTCACAGACGTTTATCAGGGAAAATCTCGAGGGAGAACGCTGCCTGCGGTGGTTTATGTCCGCATTTCCGCTCTGTTTGTCAAGTCCAAGCCGTGACCGGTTTCCTTTTATTGATGTCATTGTTACGTAGGGACGAATGGTTGATTCGCGTTCGCTGGTGGCCATGCTTCCGCGACCAGTGCGGACGCTTCCGGCCGACCTCGCTGCCGTTCTCGTGGTCTTGATTCTGACGAACGTCGCCGTGCTCGCACCAGTTATTCGAGAGACTCCGCTTCGGGTGCCGCTCGGGCTCGCGTTCGTTCTTTTCGTGCCCGGCTACGCGTTTATTGCAGCACTCTTTCCCGAAGCCGGTGTGTCTCCAACCGCCGAGGAGGACCTCGAGTCCAGTGGAGATGACGACAGCGGCGGGCTGATACAGTCAAGGGTGCTTGACCGTGATCGTTCGGGGATCGACGGGATCGAACGGGTTGCGCTGTCGTTTGGGCTTAGTATCGCGATCACACCGTTGCTCGGGCTCGTGTTGAACTTCACGCCGTGGGGAATCAGACTGGTTCCGATCATGGTTACCGTAAGCGCCTTTACCGCGGTTGCGACCGCCGTCGCCGCCGTTCGTCGGTGGGAACTGCCAGAGGACGAGCGGTTCCATGTTCCCTATCGTGAGTGGTATGCCGCCGGCCGGTCGGAACTGCTCGAGCCGGATACTCGAGGTGACGCCGTCCTGAACGTGATCTTGGTTCTCTCGGTGATGCTGGCCATCGGAACTGTCAGCTACGCGGTCGTGGTGCCTCCTGAGGGAGAACAGTTCTCCGCCGTGTATGTTCTAGGCGAAGATGATGATGGTGAACTCGTCGCCGATAACTATCCAACCAATTTTACCCAAGGTGAGAGTCAGGAGATCGTTCTCGGTGTCGACAATCACGAACACCGAACCGTCGACTACACCGTCGTCCTCGTCGAACAACGGGTGTCTACTGAGACCAACGAGACTGTCAACGACGATGGCGAAACGGTCGTCGAAAACGAGACTGTTGTCGAAGAGCAACGCGAACTCGATCGCTTCGAGACGCAGTTGGCTCACAACGAAAGCTGGCACCATCCTCACGATATAGAGCCGACGATGACTGGCGAGGATATCCGGCTCGTCTGGCTGCTCTATCCCGACGGTGAGGTCCCCGAGGAGCCGTCGATGGAGAGCACCGAATACTCTGTTCACCTCTGGGTCGACGTTAGCGCTGAGTGAGACTGTCGAGTTGTGGCTTTCGACTGACCCGGTAGGCGAAACGTGGCAGGGATAACCATCAAGACGCCGTTCGTTGTGTTTCGAGGTGGGAGGGATCGTCGTTTTGGAGCGGAGGTCCGATCTCATAGCGGGTTTATAACTGGTGATTGAGAAAACCAATAGTAATAAGGGGATACTCTACACGTAGTTGTCATATGGATTCTGTTTCCGCAGTCGTCCTCGCTGGCGGTGAAGGAGAACGACTCCGGCCGCTGACGCGCAATCGGCCGAAGCCGTTGCTTCCCGCCGCAACGACGCCGATCCTCGAGCACGTATTCGATCAACTGCTCGAGGCCGGCGTCACCGAGATCACCGTTGTCGTCGGCTACGGCCGTAACCGCGTGCAGGCGTACTTCGGACCGACCTATCGGAACGTTCCGCTGACCTACGTCACCCAGAACCAACCACTTGGCAGCGGCCACGCGTTGCTGGCCGCTGAGTCCGAGGTCGACGGGACGACGCTCGTCGTCAATGGTGACCAGATTGTCGACAGCCAAATCATCAGTGACGTTCTCGAGGCACACGATAACGCGGCGGCAACACTCGGATTGCTCAACCGGCGCGACATCGAATCCTACGGCGGCGTCCTTCTCGAGGACGGCGCTGTCACGGAACTCGTCGAAAATCCACAGGATGAGCGCGGGTACCGGTTCAACGCTGGTGTCTACGCCTTCGAGTCGGCAATCTTCGACGCGATTCGCGCTGCCGAGCCGCGTGCCGGCGAGCAGTCGCTGATCGACGGGATCATCGAACTTCTCGAGTCAGGTGCTGATGTCCGTGGAGTCATTTCGGAGGGACTCTGGGTTGACGCTACCTATCCATGGGACTTACTCGACGTCTCGTTCGAACTGTTCGAGGCAGGACTCGTCGAAGGGGATTACGAAGACCCCAGCGCTGGTGCAATCCATGACTCGGCTGTCATCCGCGAGCCCGTCGTCATCGCGCCCGACTGTGAGATCGGTGCGGGAGCCGTCGTCGGTCCCTACGCGTGTCTCGGCGAAAACGTCACTGTCGGATCGAACGCGGTTGTCGAACGCAGTGTGATCGATACGGACACGCGCATCGGTACGTCGGCGACCGTCGCCGACTGTGTGACCGGCGTCGGTGTGACGATCGGCAACGGAACGGTGATCCCCGGCGGTCCTGGCGACGTCCGCGTCGGTGACCGCGTCTTCGAAGGCGAATCGCTCGGCGCCTTGCTCGCTGACCGCGTTACCGATCAGGGTGGCTCGACGTACGTTCCTGGAACCGTCGTCGGACCGGAAGCCAACGTCGAGGCTGGGGCAACCGTTCGTGGCACCCTCCCAGAAGAGACGGAGGTGCGATCGTAATGTGTGGGATTATCGGTTACACCGGCAACGAGGGGGACGTCCTCGATGTCCTAATGACCGGCCTCTCGGGCCTCGAGTACCGTGGCTATGACTCGGCTGGGGTCGCCGTGTCGAACTCCTCGCTGTCCGTCCACAAACGCGAGGGAGAGGTGTCGGCGCTCGAGGCCGCCGTTCCCGACGATGATCTCGATGGATTAGCCGGCATCGGCCATACCCGCTGGAGCACCCACGGGCCGCCATCGGACGAAAACGCCCATCCGCATACGGACGCCGAGTCGACGGTGGCTGTCGTCCACAACGGTATCATCGAGAACTACCAGGAACTCCGCCGCGAGCTTGAAGCCGACGGCTACGAATTCACGAGTGAGACCGACACTGAGGTTATCCCTCACCTGATCCGGGCGGCGCTCGATACAGGAGCCGACCGTGAGGAGGCGTTTCGGGAAGCCATCCACCGACTGGAGGGAAGTTACGCCGTCGCCGCCGTGTTCAACGGCAGCGAGACGGTGTATGCGGCGCGCAACGAGTCGCCGTTGGTCCTCGGAATTGGCGACGATGGCCATTATTTAGCGAGTGACGTCCCAGCGTTTATCGAGTTCACTGATCAGGTGGTCTATCTCGAGGACGGCCAGTTCGCACGCGTCAACCCATCCGGCATCGTCGTCACCGACGAGCAAGGGGCCGTCGTCGAGACGGCCATCGAGACGATTGACTGGGATCCCGAAGACGCCGGCAAGTCGGGGTATGACCACTATATGCTCAAGGAGATCCACGAGCAGCCGACAGCAATCCGCAAGTGTCTCCGGGAGCGTGTCAGCGAACTCGAGGGGACCATCGATGTCGACGCGTTGGCCGACTTAGAACATGACGGGCCCGTACAGTTCGTGGCCTGCGGCACGTCGTATCACGCTGCGCTGTACGGCGCAAAACTGCTGCGAGAGCGTGGTGTCCCGGCACAGTGTTTTCTCGCCAGTGAGTACGAGGTCGATGCAATTCCGGCTATCGAGGAGACGCTTGTTGTCGGTGTCACCCAGAGCGGGGAGACTGCCGACACGATGAGTGCACTGCGGGCAGCAAACCAGATCGGTGCGATGACGCTTGCACTGACGAACGTCGTGGGGAGCTCTGCAGCCCGGGAGTGTGATCACGTGATGTACATCCGGGCCGGCCCCGAGATCGGTGTTGCCGCGACCAAGACATTTGCGAGCCAGCAGGTTGCGCTGGCGATGCTCTCGAGCGTACTCTCCGGCGAGGGTTCGATGGAGTTCGTCGAGCGACTGCGTGATTTGCCCGATCAGATCCAGAAGGTCCTGGATGAGTCGAACGCACGTGACATCGCCGACGCGTACGAGGGCTCGGACGCCTACTTCTTCATCGGTCGGGGGTACAACGCTCCCGTCGCACTCGAGGGCGCCCTGAAAATGAAAGAGATCTCGTACGAACACGCCGAAGGCTTTGCCGCCGGCGAACTGAAACACGGCCCGCTGGCGCTGGTGACTGATCAAACGCCGGTGTTTGCGGTGATCGCTGGGGACACGAACGTCTCGAAGACGCTCGGCAACGTCAAAGAGGTGGAGGCTCGCGGTGCACCCGTTGTCGCCGTAACCGATTCGCCCGAGCAGGTTGGGCAGTACGCCGATCACGTCCTCGAGGTGCCATCGGCGGGGCCGCTGCTGACGCCGATTCTCGCGAACATTCAGCTGCAGTTGGTGTCGTACTGGGTGGCCAATCGGATGGGGCGGTCGATCGACAAGCCGCGGAACTTAGCAAAGAGCGTCACCGTCGAGTAGGCGGAGCGTCGCGTCGTCCGGGGACTTTGTGTTCACTGTCATGCAGTGGTTCTCAACTCTTTTGCATTTTTCCTCGAAGAGGAGAGCCATTAGTACGATTGTTTACCGATTAATTTCCTGTATGATTTGATAAATAATCTGTGTGCGCTACTGATGTGTATTGTGAGGGTATGTGAAACCATCTTTGATGTATTTGAAATTATATATAGGAACTCTAATCAAACATGACTGGTGACACATAACCATGAGTGATAGCGGATACAATCCTGCGGGAGAGACACATGAGGTCACGTCAGTATCGGATCCGAAACGCCGCCAATTGCTGAAGGCTGCTGGTGTCGGTGCGATTGGAACGGTCGGACTCGGTGCAACCGGTTCGACGACGGCTGTGGCGTCGTCATCCGAGGATTTGGTGGATATCCGTTTTCAGAATCGACCAGAGCCAGGAGACGATTTTGTCGACGTCGTGGCTGAGCTAGACGAGGAGTACGAGACAGAGTTCCTCGAAATCCGTGCATTCGATGAGAGACGGAACGAACTGACAGCAGAGGTCAAGACCGTTTCACTGGACTCGGATGGAGATAAACGAATCCAACTTACGGAGTCACTCGAGGCAGGCGACTTTGTGGAGGTCATGCTCCTCGAAGAAGGTACTGACGACCCTCAGGAGGCAGTTACGGGTAAATTTAGTGCTGTCAACGAGACACACATCGAGTTCCGAGAGCATCCAGCTGCTGGCGACGGTTCTGTCGAGGTCTCTGCGATCGCCAGCGACGAGGATCTGGAAGATGGGCTAGAAATCCGTGTTAGCGATGACTCGGGTCACGAACTCACCGCAGATCCTATCCCTGTCCATTGGGACCCTTATCTGTTGGTCGAACTGAACGATTCTCTATCCGAAGGAGACGAGATTACCGCCTTCCTTCAACCAGAAGGAGAGTACGACCCGGATGCAGCAGTCCGTTCGGTCACGGTGACAGTTTCGGAGTTACAAACGACGGTAGAGATGCCGACTCGCCCGGAATCGGGTGACGAGGTTGTCGACGTCTCGGTCACTGTTGCTGATGACCACTCAGATACTCTCGAACTCCGTGCATTCAGTTCGTCTGGTGACGATCTGACAGCGGAGGCCGTCGCCGTCGAACCAGGTGCTGTCTCTGAGGAATCAATTCCACTTATAGACTCGCTCGAGGCAGGCGACTTTGTGGAGGTAGTGCTTCTCGAAGAAGGGATTGACGACCCTCAGGCGGCAGTTGCGGACGACTTCGGGGCTGTCAACGAAACGCACATCGAATTCCGAGAGCAACCGGCTGCTGGCAACGATTCTGTCGAAGTCTCTGTGATCGCCAGCGACGAGGATATAGAAAATGGATTAGAAATTCGTGTCAGTGATAGCTCGGATCAAGAACTCACTGCAGATCCGTCTCCTATCTATTTTGATCCTTCTATGTCGGTTGAACTGAACAAGTCTCTCTCCAAAGGAGATGAGATCACTGCCTTCCTTCAGCCGCAGGGTGAGTACGATCCAGATGCGGCAGTTCGTTCGGACACCGCAACGGTCGAGTTCGAAACGTCTATCGATATTCTGAGTCCGCTGGATGTGGGTACAGAGGTCATCGACGTATCCGTCACTGTCGCCGATGACCATGATGCAGACACTTTTGAGGTCCGTGCGCTCGATATGTTTGGCGATGACCTGACGGCAGAAGCTGCCTCCGTCTCTTCAGGTGAGGCCGTAGAGACACAGATCCACCTGTCGAAGGCGCTCGAGGCGGGCGATGTAGTGTGGGTTGCACTATTCAACGAAGGCGATGATG
The DNA here is from genome assembly GCF_009392895.1 of Natronorubrum aibiense. Classification (GTDB taxonomy): domain Archaea; phylum Halobacteriota; class Halobacteria; order Halobacteriales; family Natrialbaceae; genus Natronorubrum; species Natronorubrum aibiense. The sequence continues at coordinate 1,394,196 of NZ_CP045488.1, forward strand.
ATCTCGAAGCGGCGATCGAGCAGCGTCACCGACCCGTCGACGAGACGCACATCGAGTTTCAACAACCACTGGTCGATGGTGACGATGAAGTCTGGATTTCTGCTACCGTTGAACAGAGCGTTGAGGATGAGGTGGTGGTCCGTATCGGTGATGAATCGGGACGCGATCTCACTGGAGACCCGCTAGAGCTCAGGGGTGGATCTTGGTATAGCTGGCTGCTATCGTTGACCACACCGCTCTCCGAAGGTGACGAGATCACGGCTGTTATACAGCCACCCGGAGAGTACGATTCTGAAAAGGCACTCGTATCAGCGACCAAGACAGTCGAAGATGCAGAGTCGGTGCTTACAGCGGAGTTCACGTATTCGCCTGATTCACCCGACGTTGAGGACGAAGTGACGTTCGATGCCAGTGAGTCTGGGCCGGCTGAGGGGATCGAACAATACCATTGGGACTTTTCCGGTGAGGACGGGGCCACTCGGGAGGGCAAGCAGGTCAGTTACACGTTCGACGAGCCGGGTGAACACGAGGTCATGTTGATGATAGAGACTGACGGCGGTCAGTCGGCGGTCACGACAGAGACCATCACCGTACGCGAGGGCTGCTTCATCGCCACGGCAGCGTGTGGGACCCCTGATCACGAGCAAGTTCAGACGCTTCGTTCGTTCCGGGACACAACCCTGAAAGGGAACGCCGTCGGCGAACTACTCATCCGTTGTTATTATGCAACCAGTCCACCGGTCGCAGACTGGGTGGCTGAAAGCGCGCGTCGCCGGTCGCTTGTTCGTTCAACGATCGTTCGGCCAGCTGCTCGCCTCTCGTCAATGCTTGGCCTCGATGGTACCATGGGTGGCGACACTTCCTCGGACGACTGATTCGCGAGCAACAAATACGGTTCTGCGATCTTTCTAACGTGTTTTTGACACTGTCTCACTGAGCCTGTTTGAGAAGTGGACTGACTGTTGAGCTATCGATCAGAATGTTCGAAGGCCTGCTCAGTGAGGGCTATACGACTGATTCTGAAGAAATTGTAATAGCTCACCGATCTGAAAACGTCGGCCAGAAGCCGACGTTGAGCCCCCTCGTTCGGTCGCGGTGGGAATGGCAACCGAACAGGGATGCGATCGTCCGTCGCTGGTCGACAGTGCAACGATCGCGATTTGTGGCGAGGGATGTGATGTCTCAGTGTCGGTGGATTCTGTCAGTGTTGACAGTACTCCAACTCCTCGCCAACTGAATCTTCCATCCACTCCCAATTAAACCCGTTGGCCGTTTGACTTTTTATCATGTGTCGGAACGATAGAATATCGCCCGCTTGTTTGGTATCTTCCATCCAGAAACGGACCTATCGCCTGCTGCACTGGCGCGTTGAGTTCAACAATTTGACCGTCGGTGGCGAAGGTCCTGCGATGTTTTTAGGAAGCGTCTTCACGACACTGTTCGATGGCTGGCTCCTCATCAGGAGTATCCGATGAATCACTAGCCGAGTCGTCGGTCTCCGACTCTGCTGTGAACAGTTCCTCTTCAGTCAGGTTCGTGACTAACTGTGTGTGCCAGTTAATGCGCGTCTCGAGGGCGGGGCCGCGCGAGAGGGTTTCGATGAGGAACGACTGTGCGTCCAGGTCTCGAGCAGCCTTGTGGACGAGCAAGCCGCTCGGTTCGTTTTCCGGCTTGGCAAAGGTATCGGTCGTGAACTCGAGGGCTGGTTCATCGACGTGGTTCTGGTTCACGGTGTCGGCAGCCTGCTTGGCATCGTCAGTGGTCTCGGTACTGTCCGAGTGGAAAATCGCCTGTCCGACGCCGTCGACAGGGCCGCCGGCGTAGATGCCGATCGACTCGTGGAGGTCGATAACCACGTCGGGATCGTAATGGGTGACGACGTTCCAGACCTCCCGGGCGAGCTCCGTCGTCGGCTCCTCGCCTTCGGGGAACTGACGGTTGAGATCGACGCCATCACTGCCTGTACGGGTCTGCTGTTCGACAGCCTCAGCGTTCACGTAGGGGATCGTCACGAGCGTGCCGGCATCGATCTGCCACTCGGCGATACGGCCTGCTGCCTCGTACCCTGCAACTTCGTTGCCGTGCATTCCGCCGACGACCAGTACCGTCGGTCCGTCGGCAGTTGCAGCCGTCTGGTACACCGTCGTCTCGTGCTCTGTGCCTTCGAGAATTTGATATGAATGTCTCGAGAGATCGGTGTCGGATTCAGCGCTCGAATTAGCACCGGCGACGCCGGCGAGTACACAACTGGCTGCGGCTGTCAATACTGTCCGTCGAGATGTCTGCAATGACCCCATGTGATCGATACCTCGGCAGAACAGACCTTTATTATAGATTTGATAGCGCGTCCCACCCGCCTGGCCGGTGAAAGCGATCGTTCTCTCTCAGGTAATCGAGCGTATGCCCGGTAGCTTGGGTGATCCACCGTTTCGAATCGCGGTTTCGCTGCTCGAAACTGTCACTGTCTCGTATGTATAGAGTGCAACTGTCCTGAAATCATCGCTAACTCGATTGTAAATATAATAGTGTAGGTCCAAGAAAGGCGATAGCCGACGGATCCAGAACACGGAGGCGATTGCCCTCGCCGACTCGAGGCGACGTGGCCGATGAACAGGACTGGTCGCCGCTACCGGATTCACGAGCGGCCACCACTGACTGTGACCATCCGCCGCAATCCCGCCGAATGCCCGCCGTGAAACCGCCGGAACTGCGCTCCGGAGGCTGACGGTGTGAGACGGCGCTGTGATTCGATGGAAATCCGCTCAGACACCACCCAAAACACATGACATTCGAAACCGCAACTCGAGAAACGCGATGGACCGTACTCGCCGCAGTGATGATCGTGTCGATGGTCGCTCTATCGACAGTCGCTGCGGGCGCAGCAACCGCGGCCGCTGCAGACGATGGAAGTGCTGACTCCGACCTCGAGATGACGGTCGATGCACCGGATTCGATCGCAACGACTGAATCAGCCACGTTCGACGTCACCGTGACCACGTCCGATGGCGAGCCAGCCACGACTGACGTCGTTTTCGAGATCAGTGGTGAAGAGGTCGAAGAGGAACTCACTGCCAGCACCGACGACACGGGTGCTGCCACCTTCACTGTTAAAGGGATTGCCCTCTCTGAAGGAGACTACGAGTGGACAGTCACCGCCGGTGGTGAGATCCAATCAGGGACACTCACTGTGACCGATTCCGCTGACGACGGCGCTGCTGACGATGCTGGTGCTGACGACAGCGCGGCCGCCGCTGAGAACGATACTGCTGACGCCGATACCGCTGAAAACGATACCACGGCCGCTGACAACGACACTGCTGCTAACAATAGCACTACTGACGCTGACACCGCTGCTGACAACAGTACTGCTGACGAGGATACCGCCGCTGATAACGACACCGAGGCCACTGAGGACGACACTGCGGCCGCTGAGAACGACAGCGAGACCGAAGAGGACGAACCGATGCCCGGCTTCGGCGTCGGCGGTGCACTCTCTGCCTTGCTCGCAGGAACGCTGCTGTTCGTCCGACGGCGTAGCTGAGCAGGTGTCGACCGCGATTCGGCACCTCCTCTCGATGCATGACTGTTTTTGTTGATGCTGTGAATCGACATATCTGAAAGCTTATGCCACCGCTCTCGGCTGCTACAGGTATGCAACAGTACCGGCCGAAACCGACGCCGCCAGGACAGTCCAACGACTGTCTTGTCTGTGGCACCGAGATTGATGGCGATGCGGTGGAAGGGATCTGGGTGGAACGTGAGCACTGGCAGGCCCCGAACACATACGAACTCCACTGTCTCTCGTGTTGTATCGACCAGCTGAACGGATAGCCAATATAATCGACCATCGCCGCCTGGGCCGACGTGGTCACACTGATTCTGTATGCTGTCGCGCCTTAACTGGCGATCAAGTGAGTGTATTGATCGACCAGACAGTCTCTATAATGCTCAATTGGGCTGCTGTTCTATTTGTGGGACAATTTGAACGGCGTGATCTCCGCCTGCTACCCGTTGGTTTCTGTGCCGAAACCTCGGTGAACATAGCGGCCCAAAACAGTCACCTTCATAGAGGGTTCAGATGTTCTCGAGGATTCCCTCGAGGGAGAAGGGATTCGGTGAATATCTCACGGCCAGAGACCGGCGGTGCATACTGAAGGGCACGGCGCTGGTGGCTCGAGTTGTTATGGACGGAACCGATCCCGACCGGTCGCGTCTCGACCGCCGATCGTATCTCTCCGGCGCCACACTGGGCGTGGGCACACTCGTTGCGGGCTGCAGCTATGGCAGTGGGGATGAGACGAGCACAGAGCAGACTGGGAGCGAAGCTGAGACGCCAGTAGATCAGGCGGAGAGCGAGGCTGATACAACCGCAGATCAGACTGCGGGCGAAGATGAGACATCGACGGACCAAACGGAATCGACAGGTGATGTGTCGCTGCGGATCACGGCGACGAACGCGCCCGTTACGGGTGGTGACGTACTTGAGATAACCGCCGAAATCGAGAACACGGGCGAGACGGCGATCCGCCCAGCAGTCGACTACCTGGTTGATGGTGAGCGGCGATCGACGGTCACGACGACAGTTGCGTCTGGGGAGACAAAGCCACTCGATCTTGGGAGCGTTCGGATCGCTCCCGTTGCAGAAGACGATACCATGACGGTTGGGATCGAGAGCGAGACTGCGGTGGCCGAACGAACGGTCGACGTGCTTGCTTCCGATGACATAGCTGCTGTGCAGACCCCTGACCGTGAAATCACTGTGCAGTCGGACACAGCGGTCCTGTTCGACCTCGCTTCTGACGCACTCGGTGAGTACGGTGGCACGACACACTGGTTTGTCGACGACGCGTACGCGGGCCACGCACAGGGACCGTGGCATACTGCCTACTACAGCCATCAGGGGGCCGAGTACTGGCGTCACACCTTCGATACGGCAGGCACCTACGAGGTGACGGCCGCCGTCGACGGTGACGAGCAGAACACTCGCGCGAGCTGGACGGTTCACGTGACGGAAAGCGGGACTGCCGTGCCGGCAATCGATGGGAAACGGCCAGTTGGCGATTCGCTCGAGGCCGGCCGCGACGCGGACCTCGAACTGGAACTGGACGTCACCCATCCCGACGGGGGTCTGGACCGCGTGGTCTGGTGGCTCGGGCATGCGGACCGCATTCTCGGCGTGAGTGACGTCAGTGGGGCCGACGACACCGCAACGCTGACGCTCGACGGTGGCTGTAACGGCTGTCCGATCATCGCCTGGGTGATCAGCACGGACGGGACGATCACCGAAGAACAGGTCTGGCTACTCGAGTGAGCCTCGGTCGCGTGAGCTATCGCTGCGGGGTTTACGGACAGTACCGGCGGCGAGGCATCAAGCCGGATGATCGCTGAGCGTTGGGCACACCTGGATCGATAGTCGAGAAGAGAGATCGGCTGTGGGTCGCATGGTCCTAAGCGATATGTCTGGCCTCAGTCATCAATCATGGTTCGAACCAGTGGATAACACATGCCAAGGACGGCACCATAGCCGATGAACGCCATCAGACTCGAGCCGTGCTGACACGGCAGCGGCAGATAGCCGCCGATTGCCTCCTGCCAAAGTGGCATTCCGTATGCGACGATGACGAGCCAGCAGATGTTCCCGTAGGCGAGCCCGAGCCAGCCGCCGAGGAACGGTGAGCGGAGCGCAACCGCGATCGGTGCCGGGGCAAACCGGTGGTTCGCGACGCGTGTCAACCCCGCGACGAACACGACAGCGCCGACAAAACCATGGGCAATGATGACCAGCCAGTCATGGCCCTCGAGGCCATACAGTGTCGCGACAGCTTCGAGGCGTCCGGTTGCGGCTAGCACGCCGCCGAACGAGATACTGGCGAGCAGCGCTGCGACGATGACGCCAGAGATCATCCCGCCGGACAGAGCCTCTGATTTGGCTGACCGTCTGTATGGCATGAATGTTCGTTCGATGTGACCGACTATACAAATATCTAATTAAATATCTGATGAAAATGTATGAATAGAAAATATGATTGCTGTCTATCCAAAATATCTAGCACGCTTGACGGCAGCCAGTTGGAGGATTTCGTTCCGGATGTTGCCCGTCAAGTCGGTCGGTTGGATCGTTGTGGCGTCCTCGAGGGACTCGAGTTACGATACAGTGCTTTCAGAATGGCAATGATACTACACGATGATATCGCCTTAAGGAGGTGTCCGAATCGGACGCGACAGTCGCGTTTGCTATTTCTCGGTTGCGGTGGTGGGAGAGATGTGATCTCCAGTTGGCGACTTGGGCGACGTGGACATACTAATATGGCCCAGCGTCACACCTCGAGAGCGCGTAGAGATCGAGTACGCTGAGGACGATGATCGTGAGCGGAAAGGCCACGTCCGCAAAGGTGGTGTGCTCGAGTCGGAGAGCGGTGATGATGATTGGTTCGGTGACCGCACCGTTGGTGAGGAGCGTGCCGGTGCTGAGAAAGACGAGCGCCGCACTACACATTGCAGCCCAGCTGAGGCCGCGTTTCCACTCTCGAGCGTAAATGTGTCCAGTGCCCGGGAAGCAGACGGCCAAGAGGTACGCCGGCCATATTTTGAGACGCGCGCGGAGGGTCGGGCGTCTCGTTGCGGATCGTGTGGACATGGACTATCGCCTCCGGGGGTCAGTCGGTTGGTGTTCGAGGTGGTCGACGATCGAGAGCATCTGCATAGCAGGTGTGTCCACGATCTCCCTCAAAAACGTCAGTCAGACGATCGTCCGACATGGCAGGTGTACGGGACTGGGAAGGACGTGCTCACCGAGGTGCTGGGCGAACTGCACGCCATTCACGAGCAACTCGAGTGTGTTCGCGACGAACAAACCTCTCTGGACACACGACTTGACGCCCTCGAGGATCGGACTGACCAACTCGAGTCGATGTTCGAGAGTCTCCAGGTGGCTGTTGACGCAGATATCCACCAGCTCGAAGCTACCGTCGAGAGCCGACACGAGGCCGTCGAAGGCAAACTCCATCAACTCGAAGCGACAGTCGAGGACGTCGAAAAGACACAGCAGACAGTCCAAGACCAGGTAGAGCAGTTCCCGTCGTTTCGAGACGCTATTCAGGACGCCCTTCAGATTGAAACCCTGTCCACCGAAGACTAGCGCGCTGGCCGCTGTACCCAGATCAATTCGGTGATTACCGGTTCTCAATTGCTGGAAGAGTAGTAAGATTATTTATACATGTCTGCCATTATCTGCGTTCAGGATTTGTGATGAAAGAACTCATTACGTCGGTACTCTCTCGGGATTGCAATACGACCGTTGTCCGTGAGTGCCGCCAGTGTGGAACAGGAGTATCGTCATCAGTCACAATCTGCCCGGTGTGTGGGTCTGAGCAGATCGTCGAATACATCATCGACTGACACCGGCGGGAACGACGAGGAGGATGTCACAGTACGTGAACGAGGACAGCTGAATCTGGAAATCAGCTACAACTATTCTAATAGTATATTCTGAATTTCTTATTTGGATAACTTTTATAATAATTGCCATATAGATGTCAATGGAGGGGGACAATGGGGGAGCACACGGAGACTCGAGTGTACTGTCCAACTTGTGGGACGAGGATAGGAAAGAACAGGGAGACTCGGTCGTACTGTCCAACCTGTGACACCGTGCAGGAAATCAAGATAACAGTGCCGTGGCAGCCGGACTTTTGCGCCGAATGTGGAACTGATATCAACTAATCGTCTCGGTCAACGGTTCCAAGAGGAACGGACCTTGGCTGTTGGAAGTTCGGTTTATGATGCCAGCGACAGAATTGCCTGCGTCATAGCAGGAGCGATGTCTGGCACGCCCTCATCAAGCAGGAGGTCGTGGTGCAATCGCAACGCTCGATGAACGCTACTGTGAGACGGTCGACGACGAGGAACTGTTGGTGACTCTTATATTCTGTCAAGAGCACATTCAGGACTCGAAGCGATGCTGACAATGCCGTCTCCTGTGGATCCAGAAGGACTCGCTACCGGAGTGTGATTTCAGCCCCTGGCTGAGGCTGATCGAATTCTGCTGCCGCTGAGCCCCCACGCAAGAAGAGTTCCATATATGGGTCATCCCCGCCTGCCGAGCCTGGAATTAGTCCAATTGCTCCTTCCTCGACCCCGGAAACGCCGTCGCTGACAGTGACCGCTGTCGCTGTGCTATTGAGTTCGACCGTGACTTCGTCGCTGTCCGGCTCGAATTCAGACACGCTGAGAGAGGTTTTGATGTTGCCGTAGCCATCAACGTGACAGACCACCATTGTCGGCTTTGGCGGCACCTCTTCGATTGATCGCGTCGCACCGAGAGCGTCCTGGTTGCCGTTCGCGAGTTCAGCGACCCGTTTCGGAAAGGTGTCTCGAGACCGAAACTGTGTGCCGGTTTCCGGCGTGTCGATCACCCGGAACTCCTTGATGTTGTCCCTGATGAACGAGAGGTTGTAGCCTGCGTCGACTGCGACGACAGGTACACCGCTCTCCAGCATGAGATAACAGAGTTTTCCGCCTTCATCAGCCCGTTGTGGCGCAGCTTCTTCGGTTCTGGGAGCTGTATTCGAATAAATAAGGAGGTCCTCGAATACGGGATTATGGAGTCCGAACTGTTCGATCCAGAATCCCGTTGCAACCGTTGACAGCGGTGGAACTGCGGTCGTTTGGACGTGATTATCCGGATCTTCCGCCTTCAGTCGATGGACGACCTCTGAGAAGGCGGGATCGGTGTTCCCGTAGTCCGCGATGAGATGGATGAACGTACTCATTGTCGCTCTCACTCGAGTCCGGTACTGGTGCTGCCGCGTTGGGTGATGCCGGTATTGGTCCCCAGCAGCCAGTTACTGCCCGTCATCGCTTTGTCTTCACTGTCACGGACTTCGACACCGTTGGAGCTGATGCGTGGATCAGTGACGTATAGCAAGCTTCCTGATTCCATGTGTATTCTTTGCATTCGTCTCGTACCAGATACCGGACGAGACCGTCTATACCTTTGCGTGTTTCAGTTCGTTGTGTAAACCGATGCTGTGACGGTTCGAAACCGCGACCGCTGCAGCTGAACGCACGGTCGACGTGCTCGCCGCCGATGACTAGTCGTCGCGCAGACAACGTCTGCCCGCGAGATCACTGTGCAGCCAGGCACAGCGGTCCCGTTCGACGTCCCCGCCGACGCACCACTGGTTTGTCGACGACCCATATGAGAGCCATCACTGGGCCCTGGTACACCGCTTACTACAGCTATCAAGGAGTCGAGTACTGGCGCTACACCTTCGACACGGCGGGGACTTATGAGGTGACAGCAGCCCTCAACGGCGACGAGCAGAACGCTCGATCGAGGTTGACGGTCCACGTGAACCCGACCGGGAATGTAGCGCCAGCTATCGAAGAGGTTCGGCCGGCCACCGGCTTGCTTGAGGTCGATCGCGACTCGGAGGCCGCCCTCGAACTGAACGTCATCCATTCGAACAGGAACCTTGACCGCGTGGTCTGATAGCTCGGGCGTGCGGACCGCATTCTCGGCGTGAGCGATGTCCACGGGTCCGACGCCACCACAGCGCTGATCCTCGATAATTGCTGTCCAATCATTACCTGGATGATCGGCACGGACGGGACGATCAGGGAAGAACAGGGGTGGCTGCTTGACCGGCGTCACGACTCGAGAGCGCGTAGAGATCGAGTACACTGAGGACGATAATCGTGAGCGGAAAGGCCACGTCCGCGAAGGTGGTGTCCTCGAGTCGGAGGGCGGTGACGATGATCGGTTCGGTGATCGTACCGTTGGCGAGGAAGGTGCCAGAACTGAGAAACACGAGCGCAGCACTACACGTCACTTTCGCGCGGTTGTATCCCGCTCTCGAGTCGCGGTGACTGCGAAGCAATTGACCTGCTGATCCAGTCTAGGTGTATGATCGATTTGATTGGATTAGATGGGTGGCAGATGGACACCGGCGTATCCAGTGGATCAAGCGGTGATCGAAGATCTGCTCTAGCTGACAGTAATATAGTCGGCTTGGCCAAGGAAAAAATGTTCTGTGATGCTTTCCCGGCCCTTGGAATTCTTGAAGAGATATCAATGCATATTCTTATTGTGATAGACACTCACACTCGAGTCAATATCCAGTAATTATTTATGTTCGCTATTTATACTATTCTTTGACTGAGATATTCGCTCAATACCAAGAACGGTTCTCTAGACAGCAGCGGTCGAGACGCCGGACTATGGGTGAGACACAGATTGGATACGCAGACGATGCAGACTCAAGGTCTCCAGTAGGGAGGTTTGATTTGAGGATTTATGCAGGTTCGAGTATCCATACTGTCGTCCGTCTCGATTGGTGTCTGTCCGACAACAATCCGTGGGTTGTCCTGTGAAACTCCCACCACGACCGTTCCGGTAGAGCGAGTTCATCACTACACATGAGCAAGCACGTCTATACTGACCCGAAAGGGAAGGTCGAAGCGGCCACGGTCTGCATTGTCGGACTTGGCTACGTCGGCCTTCCACTCGCGTACGAACTCGACGACGAAGGCCATCAGGTATGGGGTTACGACGTCGATCAAAACAAAGTCGACGTCCTCGAAGCCGGCACAGACCCAACTGGTGACGTCGGCAATGAACAAATCGCAGCCTGTGAAATCGACTTCACAACGGATTCGAGTGCTATCGAACAGGCCGAATATGTGATCGTGGCAGTTCCAACGCCCGTCGATGATCTCGAGAAACCCGACCTCGGCCTCGTCGAGAGTGCTGGGCGGACGATCGGTGAGCACCTTGAGGAGGATACGACTGTTGTCCTCGAGTCGACGGTCTACCCGGGTGCGACCCGGGAAGTGTTCGTTCCTGCACTCGAGGAAACGTCCGGATTAGACGCCGGTGAGGACTTCGGCGTCGGCTACTCTCCCGAGCGAATGGTGCCAGGCGACGATGAACATGGCCTCCGGAACGTCGTCAAGATTGTCAGTGGGCTTACTGATGAAACGCTCGAGGAAGTCGCTGCGTTGTACGAGAGCATCGTTGACGCGGGGGTGCATCGAGCACCAACGATGGAGACCGCAGAGGCCGCAAAATGTGTCGAGAACACGCAGCGAGACCTGAATATTGCGCTGGTCAATGAGCTCGCTGTCGCCTGCGACCACCTGGGTCTGGATACGGAGTCGGTTCTCGAGGCTGCCGGGACAAAGTGGAACTTCCACGACTACCGCCCCGGACTCGTCGGAGGGCACTGTATTCCTGTGGACCCGTTCTATCTGATCTACGAGACCGAACAGCAGGGCTTTTCGCCGGAACTGATCCAGAAAGCTCGCGAGGTCAACGAGTACGTTCCGACCCACGTTGCCGATATGACGATCAAGGCGCTCAACGAGAGCGAGAAGGTGCTCGGAAACAGTCGCGTGCTCGTGCTTGGGTTGACGTACAAGCCTGATGTCGACGACATCCGAACCTCCGCGATCGACGGCGTGATCGACACGCTGCACGAGTTCGATATCGATGTCGTTGGGTTCGACCCCCATGCCGATGATGAACTCATGCGAGACGAGTTTGGGATTGAGGTTCAGGAGGAACTCGACGTCGAAGGGTTCGACGGACTCATCATCGGGACCCCACACAGCCAGTTCCACGGACTCAATTTTGGTGATCTGACGTACGATATGCGGTCCAACCCAGTCATGGTTGACGTCGATGGAACGTTTGAAAAGGAAGCGCTCGAGAATGAATTTACGTACAAGAAACTGTAATGTATCGGGAACATAGCGTTGGTGTCGTCATTCCAGCATACAACGAAAAAGGGTTCGTCGGTGACGTGATCCGGGAGATGCCCGACTACGTTGACCGGATGTACCTCATCGATGACTGCTCTACTGACGATACGTGGGATGAGATCCATGAAGCTGCTCGAGAGGATGCTGATGGGTTGGAACTCGAGTACACAGGCGGACTCGACGACAGTGGTGAAAAACGAGAAGCAGAGATCGTCGCAGACGGTGGACAAACGATGCTCGAGCGGCGAGCCATCGTTGAGGACTCGATCGGGCGTGTGGTTCCGATCCAGCACCGCGAGAACCTTGGTGCCGGTGGTGCGATTAAGACAGGCTATTTGGCCGCACTCAAGGACAAAGTCGATATTGTCCCGACCGTCGACGGCGACGGTCAAATGGATTTGTCTCAGCTGCCGAGGCTGATGGATCCGATTGTCGAAGACGAGGCCGATTACGCGAAAGGAAACCGATTGCTGTATAAGGAGTTCCGGTCGAATATGCCGCCGTTCCGTTTCTTCGGAAACTCGATCCTCACCTTCCTGACGAAGATCGCGTCGGGGTATTGGAAAACGATGGATCCCCAGAATGGGTATACGGCAATCTCTCACTATGCGCTGGCGAACGTGGGTATTGAAAATATGTACGAGTACTATGGCTACTGCAACGATCTCTTGGTGAAACTGAACGCCAAGGGGATGCGCGTGGCCGACGTCGCGATGCCGGCCGTTTACGGCGACGAGGAGTCGTCAATCGACTACACGACGTATATCCGGAAGGTGTCTGGGATGTTGTTGCGGAATTTCTTCTGGCGGCTGAAGGTGAAGTACCTCGTGCTCGACTTCCATCCACTGGCGTTGTTCTACCTGTTCGGTGCTGCGACGACTGGACTGGGGATTGCCGGTAGCTTGTGGTCGCTGTACGCGAAGTTTGCGTTAGGTGACCCGCTGTTCATACGGGCGTCTGCGAGCCTGCTCCTGTTCTCAGTTGGGAGCATGTTCGTGATGTTCGCGATGCTGTTCGATATGCAGGCGAACGAGAGCCGGGAGGTGCAGGTCCGTGAATAAATCAAATTAATAGAATTTAATTTATGACTACAGAAAACCTTCGGATTCTCAGAGTCGTACAGAGTACCTATCCAGAGGTCGTTGGTGGGGTGGGAATTCACGTCCACGAAATGTCTCGGCGGCAATCCGAAATGGGGCATGACGTGACTGTCTTGACAACCGACAACGGTGATCGGTCTTTGCCCCGAACCGAGCACCGAGATGGATATACACTCGTCCGTCATAAGGAGGTCGCACGACTGATTGACAACTCAATTTTCCCCGGAGTTATTAAATCACTCTATGAAAGAGCGAATGATTTTGATATAATCCATGCTCATTCACACCTCTATTTCTCTACAAATCTATCAGCCTTGATATCGAAGATCACCGATTCCAATTTGGTGATCACGAATCATGGATTCTACTCTCAAACGGCTTCGACAAGCATTCAAAAAGTGTACAATAGGACTATTGGAAAAGCGACACTCAATTCAGCGGATCGAATCTTCTGTTACACACCACGTGCGAAGAACATTCTTCGAGAACATAACATTGGATCGCCTATCGAGATTATCAGTAATGGAATCAACTGTGAGATCTTCGCCCCGGAGAACGAGGAGGATGAGACCCAGCAGATACTCTTCGTAGGTAGACTGAAAAATGGAAAAAGGCCGGACGCCCTTATTCGTGGATTTGGAAAACTTGTCGATGAATATCCAAACTACCAACTAAAAATCGTTGGGGATGGACCGATGCTCCCAGACTTAAAAACACTATGTAATGAGAAGAACATCCAAGAGATGGTCACGTTCACGGGTGAGCTCTCGTACGACGAAATGCCAGACGTCTATAGACAAAGCGATCTGTTAGTCTTACCAACAAAAACGGAGGCTGCAATCCCGCGCGTAGTGATGGAAGCGTGGGCATGTAAAACCCCTGCTATTATGCCGAATATTCAGGAGATTGACGCAGAGATATTTAAAAAAGGAGGTATACTCTGTGATGGCACCCCGAGTGGTATCTACGACTCTGTTCGTCAACTGATCGAAGACGATCAGTTACGCTCTACGCTGGGTAACACGGGCCGGGAGGTCGTCCAAGAGAAGTACTCGTGGGCGGAAACTGTCGAAAAAACGACTGAGACATATTACGAGGTCGTCAATGAGTGACGTATTATTCACGATTCAACATCCAGCGGACGTTCATCTCTTCCGAAATGCAATCCAGCAGCTATCGGAGCAACACGAGGTGCACGTATTTGTCCGAGAAAAAGACGTCAATATTGAACTGCTGAATCGATATGACATCAAGCACGAAGTTCTCACCACCAGCACGCCGGGAATCGTAGGTACGGTCAAGACGCAGTTGATCTATGAGTACAAGCTCTTTCGCCGGGCGATGGAGATTCAACCCGATGTAATGTGTGCTGACGGCGGGATTGCAATCAGCCATATCTCATCCGTCTTGGACTCCACGAGTCTCGTGTTTACCGACACGGAACACGTGGTTGATAGCGCTCTCGATCGACGACACCTCATCTACAACTTCGCAGATGAAGTCTACACGCCGGACTGTTACTGGCTTGATCTCGGAGCGAATCACTTCCAATACTCGGGCTATCATGAATTAGCATATCTGCATCCAGATCGATTCGAACCAGATCCGTCGATTCGACAACAGTTCGAGATCGACGACGACGACGTGTCGATCGCTCTGTTGCGACTCGTTTCGTGGGAAGCATTTCACGACCGAGGTAATAGCGGTCTCTCCGAGATTGGGACGGTGATCGACTATCTCGAGGATAGCGGAATGGAGGTCTTCATCTCATCTGAAGGTGAGATCCCCGGCCAGTACGCACACCTCGAAGTTGATCTACCGGTCGATGAGATCCACCATCTCATGTCCGAAGCGGATCTCTTCGTCGGAGAAAGTTCGACAATGGCCTCCGAATGCGCTATGTTAGGAACGCCAGCAGTCTTCATCTCGTCCCTTCAGTTGGGATACCTTGAGGAACTCGAGCACGAATATGATCTTGTCGTCAATCTCACCCCGAACGAAGAACAGTATCTCCTCAATGAGGTAGAAACGATTCTGGAAAAAGACGACCAATACTGGGAAACGCAGCGACAGCGACTTCTAGAAGATAAGATCGATACATCAAATTACATCGTGGAACGCATATCTCGGCATCTCAGCACCGATCATTCGACAAAGACGGACAGCATCTCGGCAGCATCGAAGAACTCTAGCGGACGCCAAGAGAATAACATAGAATGACCAACAGAATTCAACAGTCGATCGACGATCGCGACAGCATGAAAGACAAAAACGTACTGGTGATCGCTCACCGGTACAGCCACTTTACGAAAGAACAGGTCGACGAATTGGCCGAGCGGGTGAACGAAATACACGTTTATGTACGCTACAATCGGCTCACTGATCTGAACAAGATCATCGAGACGGAGACACTGAAACAGTATGGAACGCACGATAAGGTTGTGGATTCCACGCCCGAGAACGTCACTGTTCATACGACTCCCTTAACCTACCTTCCGATCGACACCTGGTATCGGTATCTCGGGAAACATCACTACGCCGCCGTTCGACGGCAGGTCGCGAAGAATCCGGTTGATTTCGATCTCGTTCACTCTCATTTCGCCTGGACTGCTGGGTACGCAGGGGCCAAACTGGGTGAGGAATACGACATCCCCAGCGTTCTAACGATCCACGAAGACGTTGATCGGCTCAACGAAGAACTTGCCTGGGACAACAGCGACCTAGAGTGGACGCTTCGAAACTCCGATGCAATCATTCGCGTGAACGAACGAGACTGTGAACGGCTGTCTTCGTTTAACGATACCGTCTACTCGATCCCGAACGGGTACGATCGCGATCGATTCCCATTGCTTGAGGCGGAAGAAGCGAGGGGCGAGCTTGATCTGCCGCACAATGCGTCGATCATCTTCTCGCTGGGAACTCTCATTCCTCGTAAGCGACCGAAGGCGTTGATCAGAGCTGTCTCCCAACTCGAGACAGACAATGACCTCATCTGTGCGATTGCAGGGCGAGGTGAACAACGCGAAGAAGTCGAGCAGTTAGCCCAGGAGGTGGGCGAGGATGTGGATATCCGAATTCTCGGCTACATCTCTGATGAAGAGTTAGCTGCCTGGATGAACGCATGTGATATCTTCGCTCTCGCAAGTTCGTCAGAGGGCAATCCGACGGTCATGTTTGAAGCGTTAGGATGTGGGAAGCCGTACGTCGGCACGAACGTCGGCGGCGTTGATGAAATTATCACGTCCGACGAGTATGGACTACACTGTCCACCGAATTCAGAAGAGGCCCTGATCGATATCCTACAAACTGGTCTTCAGACCGACTGGGACCGCGACGCAATCCTAGAGTACTCGGAGCAGTTCACTTGGGAACAAATCTCTGATCGGGTATTCCAAGTGTACAAATCCCTCTGGGATCAATCAACAGAACCCACCCTTGTTCCACAATAAGTGACTATCGATGGCTAATATACTCATCATTTCACCAGGACATGCCCCGGATCGCATCAGCCGACAACCGTGGGCGTATCTCCAAGGTCTCGCCGATCAACTCAGCGAGCGCGATCACAACGTGTCCGTCATCGGTGATGGACCACAATCGGCGGAGAGTTCCAAGACGATATCTACGAAGTTTCAATTCGTCGAATCAGTCCGTGATCCAGCCGCTATTGCTGAGGCTGCGAGAGCTTTCGATCCCGACGTCTGCTTGTGGTCACTCGCACCGATTGCATCCCTCTATCTGACCCAGCGTGTACCGAAGATTGCAGACACGATGGTTGCAGTTGTGCCAGGACCACTCTATTCGCCACGGGACATTGCTTCGCAGCTTTCCCGTCAAGACTTCTCGAAACTCCCATCATATGCATCACTCGTTGCGAGTTCTTGTGTGCCGCAAGCATGGTTCTCGTACTTTTTGCGGTCGAATTTCGATTTCACCGTCGCACCGACAACAACGATCGTCGACAAGGTATCTTTGTGGGGATACCCTCGAGAGAAGGCATTGCACGTCCCTCACGGACTTGATAGTGGTATTCTTACGAAATTATCTGACGAGGAGTTTCGCGACGAGATTCCGTCACCGCCGGACGGAGACTACGTCGTGAATTTCGGGCCGCCAAGGCCGATTCGCGGCGCCCAGGATTTCGTCGAGGCTGTGTTGATGCTGCGGGAGGCCGGCCACGACGTGACCGGCGTCATGCTCGCGCGTATCGATGACGACGACGATCGCGACCTCCTCGAGGAGATCAAGGGGGATCTTGTACGACGCGGCCACCAGGGGGCAATCCTTATCACAGACGCATATCTGACACCACATGAGCTGAAAACGTACATCTGCGGTGCGACGGCAGCCGTGCTTCCGTACCGCATAGTGCAGTCGACGGTTCCGGTTTCGATCATCGAAGGACTCGGGCTTGGCTGTCCAGTTATCACAACCGATATCGCCGGCGCTCGTGAGCTCGCTCCGTCGGCTACTCTAACTGTAAGTTCGGGCAGCGTTGAAGAGCTTGTTGCAGCAATCGGACGTCATCTAAGCGGCGGCCATACCACTACTGAGGATCAGTTAACTGCTCATCTTCCGACCTGGGATGCCGCAGTAGGCCAGTTGGAGGAGGAAATATCGAAACAATGATGAAAAGAATCGAAGAGCATAGTAGGAGCATTTGCTCTAGCCATCGGTTTGTATAAGTACGTAGAAAAATACATTTCTCTCGAATGAACGTACTAAAACCATCCGTACCTACTCTTCCTCCCGACCTCGAGATCGTCGGCTTCCTTGGGTCTGATGGAGTGGGAACGACGACGCACGCGGAACACGCTTCCCAATTTTTCGAATCAAGAGGCCTGAGAACCCACACGGAGTGGATGAGATTCAACCATCGTCTTTCACTCCCGGTCTTAGGACTCGGACGACTACTAGGGAAAACGCCCGAGTATCGTGATAAAAACGGGAATACGCTCCGCGCACATCACTTCGAGGATTTGAGCCTCTTGGCCGCCACCTATCAAAAGGTACTTCCTATTGACCAACGCCTGATGGTGAAACAGAAGTTCGAATCCGTCCCTGATGATGCCGACGCGCTCATTTGTGACCGATTCATTCTGGACGGATTAGTCGATCTCGTTGTCGCCACGAAGGATATTTCGCTCTTAGAGAACTCTACTGCGGACCAGTTCTGGGAGTTAGTCCCTTCTCAAGCGACGATTATCGGTCTCGACTGTGATCCAGAGACGATCGCAGCACGTCGTCCTGATGTTGCACCTGACCCTTTCTTGGAACTCCGAACAAAAGTTTATAGACGCCTCTTTGAGAAGGATCGAATTGATGTGGTCGATACATCACAGCCAATAGAGGACGCAAGAGAAGATGTTGTAAATATATTTGAAGGAAATCATGGAAATTCATAAAAAACTATACCACGAGTTAGTCAGGAGTGACCGTCTTCCGATGCCATTGCGGGGAAGTATCAAACTCACAAGCCATTGGGTCTTCCAAGGGACTCGTCGGATGGATACTTTTGAGCGTGCGTTCAAACTCGGCTGTACTGCTGTTTTTGCCTTCGTATTCTCTCGCAGACTAGATCGGACTGTAACTGCCTTATTACTCGGTCACAGTCTGAACTTCTTGCTAAATTCTCATGCCGTTTCTGCGCTTAGATCAATGAATCTCTCGTTCTATACGGAATGGGATGAATTTGACGCGTATGCAACCAATCTTTTGGATAATCTCACAGAGCGTAGCTGGGTGAAAACTATTTATGTTACTGGAAGTCTCAACGATAATCGTAATGAATGGCAACCTGGATCGGATCTAGATGTTATTGTTATCAGAAAACCAGGAATTACAAACGGTATTAAGGCCGTGTTTGGCGCTCTTCTAGTCAGATTCTCCGCAACCGTCAATCTCTTTCCACTAGATATTTACTTTTTTGATAAAGAAGGAACACTTGAAGATCGCCTAATAGATAAACAGGAGAAATTGATTCCGTATAGTAATCAAAACAATAGAAATAAACGTTGAATTAGGAATATATTCATAGAATATGTAACAGATGTATGAAATACAGAAAATAACATATGATACTGGTTGCGGATTTCGTGTGATCCGTAGGCTATTTAATTACGCATGTATACTATGAAAATAAGAATCGATAATTAATAAAGCCTAGTCGATTGAGGTCTCTCTGTATGGGATTAGCTTCTCAACTAGGAGACCGTTTCAAAACGGCATTCCTATCTGAGATCGTTGGGCTCGTAGCAGGAACTATTTTAACTGTTCTTCTTGCACGCGTACTTGATCCAGATTCGTACGGTTTGTTGTTTCTTGCAATTTCAATTTTTACTGTGGCTAAACTTTTTAGTTCATTTGGAATTCCTAAGTCAGCTAGCCGATATCTTTCGGAATATAAAGAAAAAGACCCTAGCCAAATACCTCACATTTTACGCGAATCTCTTCTTATGAATTTACTAGTAATAACAGTAGTGGTTTTAATACTAATGAGCTTTAATAGTCGAATTGCTGGAATAATAGGAAATAATGATCTATCTGAGTTCCTATTTTTTGGCTCTGGATTTATTCTCTTTGCTACCTTATTCACTTATGTTCGTCTCTCACTGCAAGGTTTGGAACATATACAAACTGCCTCTTTCCTTGATGCCATGAATAAATCAGGACGAGCACTATTTGCAATAGGCTTAGCAGTTCTTGGCTATGGTGCTCTTGGTGCATTAATAGGATATATTATAAGTTATACTATAGTATCCTTCATTGGAATATTATATTTATACTTTCATTTTTATAGTGGTATTAGCAGTTCTAATATAGAAGACGGACTCCGTCATAAAATAGCTAAGTATTCACTTCCACTTGCCATTACCCAGTCCGCGCATAGTCTTGATCATCAAGTAGACAGGATACTCATAGGTATCTTTGTAGGACCTGCTGGAGTTGCTTTTTATACACTTGGAAAACAGATTGTTCAATTTATTGAAACTCCTATGGCAGCACTTGGATTTACGCTCTCTCCAGCATACAGTTCTCAAAGAGCAAAAGGAAATACTGAAACGGCAGCTCGTATTTACGAAACAGCAATCTCTCAGGGATTATTATTATATATCCCAGCTGCTACAGGCGTAATTCTCTTAGCAGAACCCGGAATCACAGTGCTATTTGGAGATGAGTATCAAGGTGCTGCACCTGTCATACAAATTTTAGCCATATTTGTCGTCTTAAAATCAATTACTACATTAACAAGCGATGGATTAGATTTCCTAGGTAGAGCACGTGAACGGGCGATAATTAAGGGAGTAACCGCGGTATTGAACGTTTTGCTGAATATCGTATTAATTCCAATTATGGGTGTTGTTGGAGCTGCGATAGCCACAGTTATCACTTATTCTATATATACATTTGGGAATGTGTTTATAATTCATAAGGAACTAAATATAAATACCTCGATGATGATTAAATACTCAGTTTCTGCAGTAATAATCTCTCTAATGATGGCCCTATCAATCTTGACCTTCTTCGACCTAACTGCAGAAATCCCAGTATTAGTTTCGGCTGTATTATTCGGCGCGACTATCTGGACAGTAATAGTGATTCCAACTGGATTAATAAAGCTGGAACAAATAAAAGAAGCAGTAATTTAGCTGAGGGTGTCATACAATTCATCTCATTGCGTTCGTCCCAGGGAGCCGATCACGAACGAAGTCACCGAGCTTACTGTCGTACTCACGGACTCGGCGGTTGATTGCCGTAATCGAGGGCATGGACGTGAAGCCGTCGCCGTGGGCGACGGCATCACGATCGCTGAGCGAGGTGGCGAGTTCAGCAATCTGAAGCGAGATGTCTTCTTGATAGATGCGCTAGCCGTCGAATTCGATGAGATCTTCGAGTGGACGGAAGTAGGTAGGATCGTCGTCGGTAGTGTTTTGTCTTGGGCGATGCTAACTGCGAACCGCACGTTGATTTCGGCGTGCATGGGGCACCTCGGGTAGGTACCAAAGGTGACCCCCTTTCACAGGAGTCAGTTATTGCTCTAGACGAGTTTGAGACACGACCTATATGTTGGACCTCTCACTAAACGAAACAATTAGAACCCCTCAAACCGATGTTGTTTCTACATGAGATGGGATATTAGAATGATGAATACTGTGACACCTAGTTTTCTAAAACCATATGCTGAATGGTGTTATCAAAAAACGAGAAATCAATATAAAAACATTAAAAATAACGTAGATCATAATAAGCGAATTTCAAAAGTACCAGAGATAAATTTAGAGTCAAAAGACATTGTATTTATAACGGTTGACTGCTTGAGAAATGATCGCATTTCGAGACATAATGACCGAGAAACAACCCCATTTTTAAATTCATCGGCAAACTATTCTGAGGGTGTCAGTGCATCATCTTGGACATACAGTTCAGTTCCTTCTTTACTAACTGGATTGTATCCGCATAATCATGGTGCAGTATTTGATGTTGATTACCGTAATTATTTATCAGATGATTCATTAAGTTCAGTCCGTTCTGATGTTTATACACTTCCAGAACTCTTAGAGACTGCAGGTTATCGAACAGCATTCACAACAGGTATCACTACTGCACAAATACCACTTCATGGCCGATTTGGGTCCACAATAATTAAAAATGACTCGGATTGCAACCAAATGTTTGAATATGTGAAAGATTGGTGGGAAAAGAATACTTTTGCGAATGGACGATTTGCATATCTCCAGCTCGCTGATCTGCACACTCCGCTTCATGAACCAGATAAACAATGGTTCAATGGCCCACTTTCCCTTGGTAACTTTGACTATGTCGATGGAGACATAGATAGTTCTGATTTTAGAGAATATCGTGAAAATCGATTCCGAGCATATGATAACCTTCTTAGAGCCATTGACTCTTCTATTGAATCTTTCGTAAATTGGTTAGATTCCCGAAGAGAATTGAAGGACACATTGATTATCGTTACAAGTGACCATGGGGAAGAACACTGGGAATGGACCAAGTTCGAAAAATCATCATTTAATGATCCAAGAGACCAATACGGAGTTGGACATGGTCATGCACTTGTTCCTCCGGTAACAGATGTTCCTATCTATACTTTAGGAAACATACCCGAATCATCTGAGACTCAGAATTCAACCATTGATATAGTTCCAACAGTTTTGGAAATGTTAGGATATAATAACGAATTGGATTATCAATTTGACGGTGAAAGTTGGATTGAGCCAACAGTATCGGATAGACGATTTCTCAGCGAAGAGACTGCTTATGGTCATAATCAACTAGCAGTTATTTCAGAGAAAGACCAGTTCATTTATATTCCATCAACTGAAGAAAGCTATCTCATAGATCGTGAATCCCAGTCGGTGGTTGATGACTTCAACAGTCAAGAGTATATGACCCACCTTCCTAAACGCTTCAAGACAGGAGATTCAGTGAGTATTGATGGAGAAACAGAAGATCAGCTAGCCGCACTTGGTTATCTCGAATAGGTTATTGAAACTACCTGTATTCTTATTGGTTGAACCTGTTGTTTATGGGGAATTTTTAGATATTCTGATAAATTCTCGTACTAGTTACTTGTGATTAATTTGGCTTCGTCATTATTATAGACCACATCTCCAGCTGGTTTCGGCAGCGGTCCGTGCACTCCAAATGTGCGGCTATCATATCTCATATAATAAGCATTACTGTCCGTAGTCACATATGATCTATGGATATAAATACGATCAATATTCGGATTCAATTCCCCCCCATCAGGATAGTACGTATATATTTCTGCTTTATCATCATAGTGTCGATCAATAATCCGTACTGCTAGATTATCTCCAACGATTGTTCTATCACCTTGATATTCGATCGCAGATGTATATGCATGATTCTCTGCACTTGTCATTGCATATCGTTCTGCGCCTGGAGCATCAAAAACGGGGTCATCAAGAGCCCCCATAAAGTTGAATGACATGAAAACAACTACTGTAAGAACACCTATAATGAATAAACCAGTTTTGATGTACTCTGGGAATACACGTGGAACTGTAGATATAGCAGCATATACGCCCACCGCCGCAAAAATACTGAGAATAATATAGATGAATATAAACCATCTACGTGGAATCAAGAAATTTAGTCCGACTATTGGCCCTCCAAATGAAAACGCGAAAAGCGTTCCCAATGCCATTCCTAATGGAATCGCGATCATCAACGATCGTCGAGTATTAGCCCTTAGCCACGTCAACCCGCCAAGTATCCCCAGGCCAGTGAGCAATCCAACCCCGATTGTATGTTCTATTGTAAGTGCATTTGACCCTCCAAGAACAGCATTTTCGAAATCAGGGAGAACAGCGCTCCTTGAACCTGCATTCTGTATATTTGCAACAAAACGTATAACTAGAGTTTGTAGGAAGGACAGATCACTGTTAATACCGAATCGTGTTACCAGCCAATCCAAAATGATTAGGCATCCTACTATTAATGTGACATAGCTGGTTCGGATAGGTGAATAGTCCGTAATAGCCAAGTATGATATGTAAAATACGAATATAGTAACAAATGTAATAAAAAACGATATCTGATGTGAAAACATAAGTGCGATCACAGAACTGATCACCAGCATCAAAAATCGATCTGAGTTAGTTTGCGTAAATTGAAGGAAAGAGTAGATTGTCATAGTAAAGAAGATAGTTCCCAGAGTCGTTGAGACCGGCATGACCGACCAAGAGATTGTATAATCTGAGATGCTGTATAAAAACCCAGCAAGCAATCCAACCTGGCTAGACCAATAGCGAACAGTAATTGAATAAACGAGAACTGTTGGCACGAGTACTAAAGCAACACCGCTTATAACAAATGCAGTAGCTCTGATCGGGAGATTGAGAATATGGCTCCCCGTTGCTGTCAATATATGGTAAAATGGGGCAAACCAATACTGTGATGGGGCAAGTGGAGCAAGTGTGCCGGCTGAAGCAATCTCTCCGGCTACTCGATTATGATAGAGTGAGTCAATTCCAATTTGAATGGCACTTGAATAATATATCTGTACTCGGTGGAGTATACCAACTATACATAACCCTCCCAGGCTTATAATATCTGATGAATCGCTTAGAAACAACAAGAGGACGACACCATACAGGGCTATAATACTGCCATGGATCGCTGTTGTTCGTGTGTAGCCTGCATCTTGAAAGAGTACTATTGATACTGCAATAAGCAAAAACAGGCAAGTTATTACAAGACGTACAGGAATTCTAATAGAAATAGATAATTCAGGACGGTCAGAAGATATAAAATAAACTACTGCTGCTAGGGTAATTGCAGGGGAAAGGACAATTGTATATGGATTTGTTATTTTAGTGGAAATAATCATTCCAACTAATCCAATAGAAAAGATACCTATTGCTGGGAGTTGTGTCTGGATGACTTTTTCCAGACTTACATTCATACCATTATATATACGATTACTATGGTATATACTCTCGGTTTTTCACTGGAGATAACCTAAATCTCGAAGTTGATCTTTCATTTCAATGTTAAATTCAGCAGTTTGTTGATTACCAATTGGCTTTCCATACTCCATCATCCAATCCTCGTATTCTTCTTCTAATTCCTTTATGACCTCTGGGTTAGAAGTAGATACATCAGTGTCTTCATCTGGGAGTGAATATAATTCGGTTGTTTCATCCGATACCTGGAACTTCCACTCTTTAGTTCTCAGACTCGTAAGGTCTTCCCTATGGAATTGACTATCTGGAAAATTTGAATTATAGCTTGTAATCTCATTTAGGAGTGATTCAATATGAGTACCTCCTTCTTGAGTTATTGCTATTTCCCGTGGTTGTTTTCGAATGTCTAACCCGATTGGTACGGAATGATCTACCCCACATTCTGAACAGAGTATCTGCATCAGGTCTGCAGGCTGTACAAGTGAATCACCCAACGGCTCATTGAGGCCATTCACAATTAGCGGAACATTTGTCACAGGATTGTTTATATCAATTACATGTGATAGTAATCCTTTCTCCCCGAAGTATTCCCCATGGTCTGCGGTTATAACTATGATTGGATTATCTAGCATTTGATGGGCGTACTCAACAAGTTCTCCAACCAAGTGATCAACATATGCCACACAAGTGTCGTACATTACACGGAGAGCTTTCCATTCTTCAGTAGTATACATATCCGATTCCGATATTTTTTCATGCAGATTGATGGCCATATCTAAACTAAGGTCAATAGCATCATCTATCTCAAACGGCAGTTCGTCATCAAAATAGTCCCGCCAAGCAAGTGGGGGAACGTATGCAAAATGTGTATCTCCATGATGAAGATACAAAAACAGCGGATCATCGTCTTTGGCCTTTTCTTTGATATGATCTTTAGCAATAATATTGATTGGATAGCCTGTACATTGTTGATTAGTATCGAGAGTGAATCCACCAGAGTGATTCCGGAAATTGGAGGCCCAACGGATAAGACCCTTGAAACCGACTTCCTTGGTTAAGTTTGATTTTGATAAGTAATGGAAATGATCAAATCCACGGTCAAGTCCTGTCTGAGGACTGAATTGTGCCACTGGAGATATGCCTGCTGTTTGGTAACCTGCTTCACGAAAAGCTTCAGGGATGGTCTCTATTTCATTGGGCAAAGCTGAATCAGAATCCCATGTTTGGTGCGCTGATGGGGGTAAGCCAGTAAGAATTGATGCACTGGCGGGACGGGTCCAGATTGCGTGTGAGTGACAATATGGAGACCAATCTCCTTCATTAGCAATCTTAGACAGATTTGGCGTTGTCTCCCGAGGAGCCTCCCCTACAGAGACATGGTCTTGCCTAAGACTTTCCAAAGTGATCCAAATAACATCTCGTTTAGTCATCAATCAATATTATCATCTTACTATTATAAACGTGTTCAATCACGATATTCGGATATGGTAGCCAGATAGCTTCACTTAATAATTATATTGAATGCGTATACCAAGCAGCCCGTTCAATTGACTGTTATGAACGCCTTTGTTTTTGTAGTCGCTCTGTAGTTTGATTACGGTTCCTGGGATAACCAACGCCGATCCATCATCCATTCAGACCGATCGTGTCGATCGTCCGCCTACTTGGATCAACGAGTCAATCACCTCGCTGAGTTCGTACTCGCCGTGATCGCTCGGTTGGATGAGGTGCAGGCGTGGTAGATCACCGGTGTGAATGTGTAGAAGCCGGTCATCACGAGGTTTGATGGCGGGTCACCGGACTTCTTGACAACGTCCGTGCTCTCGCCGAACTTGTTGGTGTCACAGACGCCGTAGCGCGGCGCTTCGTCCCACGGTACTTCCTCGACGAGGTATACGGCGTCCGCGCGCTTCTCATAGGAATCAGCGTGGATATTCGGAAGTTCTCACGAGGAAAACAGCCTACTGAGAAAACCACACGACGAGAAAAACTATGAACTAATCTGCTGATCCCTATCAGCCTGCCGGCGGACGACTCCTCATGCTTTGCCTGGAAGGTTTTGTCGCCGAGGATCAGCATGAAGTCGCCGATGTGCTCCTTGACGGGGATGAGCGTGTCGAGCGACTCGCCTCAAGACCTACGCGCGCAACCTAGTGTTCTGTCAAACCCCATCCTCTAAGGCTATTATTCTAGCCGTCGTCTATGATGCAGTTATCCAGGGAGAATCATGACACGGAAGAAGTATATCGTTGATCTCAGCGAGGAAGAGCGCGCCGAGTTGAAGACTCTCCTCTCAGCAGGAGAGGAGAGAGTGCGAAAGCTCACCCGAGCACGGATCTTGCTGAGGGCCGACGACGGCTGGTCAGATCCACAGATCAGCGAGGCGCTGGACTGTAGCCCCGCTACCGTCCAGCGCACACGGAGGCGCTTCTTCGAAGAAGGGCTTGCGGCGGTGGATCGCCGCAAGCCCGATCGTGTCTATGAACGCAAACTAACGGTGCTGCAGAAGCCCGACTCGTTGCATTGGCGTGCAGCCAACCACCCATGGGGCACTCTCGATGGACGCTTCGGCTTCTCGCCGACGAACTCGTTAAACTCGAGGAGATCGACGTTGAGTCGATCTCCCACGAGACGGTTCGGCAGGTTCTAAAAAAACGACCTGAAACCGTGGAAATCGAGCCACTGGGTGATTCCACCCGAGAACAACGCTGATTTCGTCGCACGAATGGAGGACATTCTTGATCTCTACCACGAACCGTACGATCCTTTCCGTCCTGTCGTCTGTTTTGATGAATGTCCTGTTCACCTTCGTGGTGATGGGAAGGCGTCCCTGCCCGCGAAACCGGGCAGGGACGCCCGCTACGACTATACTTACAAACGCAACGGAACACGCAACCTCTTCGTATACTCTGAACCGCTTGTTGGCTGGCGGGAGATAACCGTCACCAACCGCCGCACAAAACAAGACTGGGCGAACGCGATGCACGCACTGGTCGAACAGTATCCTGATGTGGAGATTATTCGCGTTGTCTTAGATAATTTGAACACACACCGACCAGGAGCACTGTACGAGACGTATCCGCCGGCTGAAGCCCGGCGGATACTCGAACGGCTCGAGTTTCACTTCACTCCGGTTCACGGAAGCTGGCTCAACATGGCTGAAATAGAGATCATCGTTCTCACCCGTCAATGCCTTGATCGCCGAATTCCGGATGCAGCGACACTCCGTTCGGAGGTCGCTGCATGGGTAAGTGATCGAAACGAGAAGAGTTCTCAAATTGAGTGGCAATTCACGACTGAAGACGCTCGCACCAAACTCTATCGACTCTATCCATCAATTGACGATTGACAGAACACTAGGTCGAACAACAC
Organism: Natronorubrum aibiense; assembly: GCF_009392895.1. Lineage (GTDB taxonomy): Archaea > Halobacteriota > Halobacteria > Halobacteriales > Natrialbaceae > Natronorubrum > Natronorubrum aibiense. The sequence goes on from NZ_CP045488.1 coordinate 1,421,884, forward strand.
GAGGCGTTTTTCAAGCCATGATCCTGTCTTGAACAGGGTGCTGTCGTGTGCTTTCTCGTCGGTAACGTCGATCCGTCCAATCGTCTGCTCGGTGCATTGTGGAGCAGGTGGAGCTTGAGTAATCGGGGTTTGGTTTGAATACTCGTTTCGGAAGCGTTCGCTCGAGTCGTCGGATCCGAATAGCGTACCGGCGTAGCCACGATTCAGAAGTGACGCAGACCACTCTCGCTCCAGCCTGCTCCTCGTGGCGGGCTTCGAACTGATCTGTGAGAAATTCGTGTAACCGTAACACCGTTCCATCAGCGATCTCACATCTCTAAATCGGTCGATATCAACGTCAACAGCGTCAGGAACAGCGACCTCGTCGAGCACGGTCTCGACGAGGTCGCGGAGGTACTCCGCGAACGTCGGCGTCAACCGCTGATAGAACCCTCCCGGTGAAATCGTCTCATCGGCAGTATAGTTGTAAGATCGTCTGAAGCCGGCGAGTGTTCGGCTTTCGACTCCGGCGAAGCCGAACACGAATGCCCAGACGAAGGCAAGGATCTGGAGCTTGCGGTCACGTTCGACCACGCTGAGTTTCTCGGCGTGCTCTTCGAGGAACTCAGAGGGAAACAGTGTAGTGAGCCGACGCATAATCCGAGGTGAGGAGGTTTCGTTGTGCACACTCGAGACCTCCTCATTCCTTCCGAAAAGTAGCCTCGATAAGCCGCCGCTGTCATGCGGTTCTCGCTTAACTAAAGACGGATGTTGACCAGCGCTTTAGCGACTCGTCGAACGGAGTCATCACTACTGAGCGATGGCTTCCAACCAAGTGCACCCAGTTTCTCGATGGACAACCTCATTTTTGGAATGTCGCCTGTCCATCCCCGATCACCACCAGTGTATTCGTAGTGAGGATCGAGCACCATCTCTTCGCTCACTATATCGGCAATACGATCGACAGACGTTGTCGTCTCTGTTCCCAGGTTGTAGGTGTGCATCGGCCCGCTGGATTCAGAAGCACGTTCGAGAACGTACCGAATCGCTTCCACACACTCCTCGACGTGCATATAGGACTTTGCCTGTCGGCCATTACCGAGGATCGTCAACACTTCAGGATTCTCGTCGAGTTTCTCCACGAAATCGGGAATCACACCAGCCCCAAACCGCGGACCAACAACATTTGCGAACCGGAAGTTCCAGACGGTAAAGCCGTGAGAATGAGCGTAGACTGATAGAATCGATTCCTCCGCGAGTTTCGCGGCCCCATAGGTGCTAATCGGCTCGAGGGGCGCGTAATCTTCTGGCGTCGGCCGCGGAGCTTCCCCGTACACCGTCGAGGATGACGTGAACGCGATCTTGTCGACGTCCACTTCGTCCATTCGAGCGAGAAGCGATTGGGTCATCCCGACGTTCGCATCGAACTGCGCCCGTGGATCGTCACTGTTGACGTATTTATCGGCTGCTGCACAGTGGAACACTGCATCGAGGTCTTCTGTAACGACGTGCTCGAGTGTTTCTCGTTTCGAAAGATCTCCTTGAACGAATTCGGCGGTTTCGGGGACGGATTCGTGAACTCCGTTCGAGAGGTCATCGACGACGACGACATCGTTATGTTCGACGAGCTGGTGAGTCAGTTCAGATCCAACAAGTCCCGCACCACCGGTCACGAGGAGACGACAGTCTTCTAGATGCATACACCACAGATTCTATAGCTACTGTATGTGTTTTCCGGTGTCTCACTGGCTAGATAGATCGGTTAATCAAGAAAGTTTATCTGGGTTAAATATCATGTCTGGGGTATGGATGCTATCGTTCTCGCTGGCGGATACGCAACCCGACTCTGGCCGATCACGAGACGCCGGCCGAAGATGTTTCTCCCGATCGACGGCACCACGGTGATTGACCGGATCTTCGAAGAACTTGAGGCCGACGACCGAATCCAGGACGTCTACGTCTCGACGAACACGGCCTTTGTCGATGAGTTCGAATCCCATCTTACCGACCGTCCATACAAGAAACCCACCCTTTCGGTCGAAGAGACGACTCACGAAAACGAGAAACTCGGTGTCGTCGGTGCGCTTGCCCAGCTGGTCGAACGGGAGGGACTCTCCGAGGACACGCTGATCATCGCGGGTGACAACTATATTAGCTTCGATGTCGGGGATTTCATCGATCATTTCGAGTCTCACGGCACGCCGACGATCGCCGCCTACGACGTCGGCACGCCGGAAAACGCCACCCAGTATGGGGTCGTCGACGTGGAAGACGGCCGCGTCGTCGACTTCGAGGAGAAACCCGACGACCCAGAGAGTTCGCTGATCTCGATCGCCTGCTACGGCTTCCCCGCCGAGGCACTCGACCTCCTCGAGACGTACCTTGAGAACGGTAACAATTCGGACGAGCCCGGCTGGTTCCTCCAATGGCTTCAGGCTCGCAAACCAGTTCACGCCTTCTCGTTCGATGGTGCATGGTTCGACATCGGAACGCCGGGGTCGTACCTCGATGCAATCTGCCACCATCTCGAGGGTAGCTCCTCAATCGCTTCTTCTGCACGAATCAAGAACAGCCAAATCGGAGAGAACGTTCTCATTATGGAAGGTGCAGAAGTTGTCGATGCGACGATCGAGCGGGCTGTCATCTTTCCGGGGACGACCATCACGGACGCATCTGTTCGAAACAGCGTCCTCGATGAAGCGAGTGTCGTGGAAGGGGTCGATCTCGACGGTGGCGTAATCGGATCGCATACGAAACTTCGGGATAAGCAATCGCAAAAGCGAACCGAACAGGCTCCCGAGATCGTATAACGTCGAACGATCTAACGGTCAGTCACTAACTGCTTCGGTAACGTCTCCATCGACGTCCTGTAGCCGCTGTTCGGCTTCATCCCGATCCTCTGGATATCCGACATCGATCCGCCAGCCATCAAGACCGATCGCGTCGATTGTCCGTCCGCTTTGAATCAGCAGGTCGATCGCCTCACTGATCTCATACTCGCCGCGATTGGAGGGTTGAACGAGATGGCAGGCGTTGAAGATCGCCGGCGAGAACGTATAGAAGCCGGTCATCACTAGGTTCGACGGCGGCTCCTCGGGTTTCTCGACGACATCCGTGATCTCACCATACTTGTTAGTGTCACAGACCCCATATCGGGAGGCTTCGTCCCACGGCACCTCTTCGACGAGGAAAGCAGCGTCCGCACGTTCTTCTTCTTGTCGACGGACGACGTCCTCGAGGTTCGCCTGGAAGATGTTGTCGCCGAGAATCAGCATGAAGTCGTCGTCGATGTGTTCTTCGACGGTTAACAGTGCATGGGCGAGCCCCTTCTGTTCGCGCTGATGGGTGTATGTGATCGGAACACCGCGGTACTCATCACCGTAGTGATCGATAACTTTCTCTTTGAGATAGCCCACGACGAGAACGAACTCCTCCGCGCCGAGATCGACGAGCTGGTCGAGACAGTGTGTCAGAATCGGTTTCCCGTCGACTTCGACCATTCCCTTGGGTTTATCTTCCGTCAGCGGCCGCAGACGCGTCCCCTCTCCTGCAGCAAGAACGACTGCTTTCATTAGAACGGTACTATCAGTATGATCGTAAATTCTTTTTGGTAACCTTGTGCCTCGGGATGGTTGTCACTTCGATCACAAGGATAATCCGTTCTCACTGAGCGACATCAGATAATGCACATCACGGTCATCGGCAGCGGCTACGTGGGGACGACGATTGCAGCCTGTTTTGCGGACCTCGGGCACGACGTGACGGCGATCGATATCGACGAGGAAATCGTCGACACGCTCAACGACGGACAGTCACCGATCTCTGAATCCGGACTCGAGAATCTCCTCGAGACTCACACCGGAAATCGACTCGAGGCCACTACCTCCTACGACGCCGTCCCCGAATCGGACGTCACCTTCTTGGCGATCGGGACACCGTCGAACGACGACGGTAGCATCGATCTCGGGGCGCTGGAAGCAGCGGTCGAGGCAACCGGTGAAGCCGTCGTAGACAAAGACGAGCGCCATCTGGTCGTCATCAAGAGTACGGTGACGCCACCGAGCATCGAGACCGTGCTCAAGCCAGCAGTCCACCGAGGTGCAGATGGAAATGAGAACATCGAGATCGGGATGAATCCCGAGTTCCTCCGCGAGGGAAGCGCTGTTGCGGATTTCCTGCACCCGGATAAGCTCGTTTTCGGGGCGAGTTCCGAGTGGGGGATGGATCGATTGCATGCGGTGTTTGAACCACTGCTCGAGGACCACGATGCTCACATCGTCGAAACGGACCCGCAGACGGCTGCGATGATCAAGTACGCGAACAATGCCTTCCTCGCGTCGAAAATCAGTCTGGTCAACGATCTCGGAAACATCTGCAAGGAGTTCGACCTCGACGCCTACGAAGTGATGGAGGCGATCGGCCTCGATGACCGCATCTCAGAGCAATTCCTCCGCAGTGGTGTCGGCTGGGGTGGCTCCTGTTTCCCAAAGGATGTCAATGCAATCATCGCAGCCGCACGCGAGGAAGACTACGATCCAGCCGTCCTCGAGGCGACCGTCGAAGTCAACGACCGCCAGCCCGAACGCATGCTCGAGTTGCTCGCAGACTATGTCGAACTCGAGGGGGCCCGCATTGCAGTCCTTGGTTTGTCGTTCAAACCGAACACGGACGATATCCGGAACTCGCGGGCGATCCCCGTGATCGAATCGCTTCGCAGTCACGGAGCCGACGTGGTTGCCTACGATCCGGTCGCTGCCGACGAAATGGCCGAAAAGTTCCCGAATGTTGACTACGCGAAGACGGCTGTGGATGCACTCCAGGATGCAGACGGCACACTCGTCGTTACCGATTGGGATGAATTTAGCGACCTCGATAGCGAGTTCGACGAGATGGCAACCCCGGTCGTTATTGATGGCCGACGATGTGTCGAACGCCGCGATGGTATCGTCTATCAAGGACTAACTTGGTAACCGAAGAAAAACATGATGACTCGAGGAGGACCCACAGTGCAATGATGCCGGCCACGCCGAGACCGACGATTCGAAGAGAAGTTGTCATACACAAAATGTGTGAATAGGCCACTATGAGGCACTGTGTTCGCCATACTTGTTTGGACGATCGATCTCGATAGCGTCACTTTAGCGGGTTCAGCTGCTTGTATAACCTGTGTTGCCCCTTGGCCACCTCGCGGTTGCCTATCTCTGCTATAGTCTCTTGACTCGAGTCCGCTTCAAGAGCCCACCAACACACGTCCCCGTGCTCATTGTCCTTTTCGCGAGTCTGTTCCCAGATTTACTCGACAAACCGCTGGCGTGGGGTCTGGGCCTTCTCCCATCGGGACGAACACTCGGCCATTCACTGCTCTTTCTCGTCCCACTTTCAATCGGGCTCTACGTATTCACCCGTCGGTATGGGCGTAGCGAGTACGCAGTTGCGTTTGCAATTGGCGTACTCCCACACAGTCCGCTCGATATCATGACACTGCTCTGGGATCCCTACTCGAGCGAGCAGTTTCTCTTGTGGCCGCTGTTTTCGTTTCCGATCCCACCAATCCTTGACTCATACCATCCACCGCTAGGTGCGTTCTACATCCTTTCGGAGCTCGGTTTCGCAGCGTTAGCGTTCATGCTCTGGTGGTATGATGGCTTTCCCGGCTTCAAGTTACTCCGTGCTGGCTTCGAACAGGAGACGCACACAGCTAAATAAGGCGCAAAGTGACCAGCAACGCTTGCTGGATCGTCACAGTCAAATTGAGTCGGTTGATCGGTCTGAGATGACCCTACTCGTCGAAGTCTCACTACGTGCTATACCCCGTGTTGTTTACTGTCTAGAACTGCCATTGTCATCGTATGAGTGAAGTCATGGCTCGAGATCTCCAAGGGAAGTCCATTGTTGGGACCGACGGCACGACCTTTGGGACGCTGTACAACGTCACGATGGATCACGAATCCGGCATGCTTTGTAATCTCATTGTCGAGCCGCACAAAGAGTCCTCGTCAATGGTTACTGACGAAACTGACGACAATCGACTTCATATTCCCGTTAGTCGGGTTAAAACGGTGAACGACCAGATCATCATTGACACCGATTAGGTGTCCGGCTGGAACTGCGAGTGGTTCAATTGAACTGTGTCGTGAGCACAGCCCGTACGGCTTGGATCAGAGAGTTCAAGCGCAGTCATCGGACTTGCTCAGCCGAATTTGTCGAGCCTGTTCGTAACGCCGGAGTTCCGCACGGACAACCATCCACTCAGTCATGTCTTCTTTAACAGAGTCCGCCGTTGCGTCGGTGACGTCATCTGGTGATTCTGCATCGTATCTCTCTTGGTACAGCTGGATTTGCTCGAACAGCGTCTGGATGTGCTCCTCAAGTTCGGCAAGTGAGTGCTCGCGAGCGAGCGTTTTGACGGTATCCCAGTCAAAGTATGCGTCATTGCGTTCGTAGGTGGGTGGAGTGTCACGGTGTTCGATGACGACGCCAAGACTGACGAACGACTTGAGGTATTCACGGACGGTCTGGGGCTCGCAGTCGGTGCGAACTGCGATCTCAGATACCGTGCTCGGTGACTGCATCCGGGCTATTGTCTCATATAGGCGTGCTTCTATGGAATCCTCTGTAAACGGATTCTCGATTAGTGGCGACTTGCAACTCGAACCGGACCCCATTATTTCTGTCATGTTCCAGATAACCCATAAGTCTTCTCAGATAGCGAAGGCCCCCATAACTTGTATTATCTCCGTCAAACCACCTTGGAAAAGGCTTTCCGGCTATTCTCAAGAGAAGCAGTACGATAGAGCGAACCGTCAACTGCCTTGCTCTAAGTCACTCAACTCGAGTTTTCCTTCGAGATACGCTTGCCCCTTTGAACTCACCTGATAGTACCCCGCATCATCGACCTTCTCAATTAAGCCGTATTTCTCGAGTTCACGAAGCCGTTGCCGAACTGTCGAGTATCCGATCTCGTGGCCGTGTCGGTTCAGATTCCGATAGAGTGGCTTTGCTGGGAGTTCGAGGTCGTGTTCCTCGAGGAACTCGAGGATGAGACCGTCTTTTAGTGACATCCACTCTGGTCGGGGACGCATTCGACGGTGGTGTCCCACTGATGAGCATTAACTTGGTTTGGTTTTCCGATATCATAGCCCATTTCGAGTCTAATAATAGCACAAATCCGCTAGTCTATAAGTATATTGAACTTGTTAGTGAACTATACGGAAGCAGTAGTATGGACACGACGCTCACGAGTTCATAAGTAGCGGACCGGTGTTAGCCCCACCAGTCCGCGAGAAGCTCCCGTAACCTGCCTACGGAAGCCATGTCAAACGATAATTCGCGGGGTAATGAAAGCCCCGACCGACAGGATGCATCGACACGGGACACTCGGACCCGCACCGATGGCGGCACCCTCCCACTCAAAACACATCTCGAGGCCATCGACCACCTCACCCGAGTGCTCCTCGCGGACGTCCACAACGCTCGGAGTATTGATCCTGACCCGGACACACGTCGGGAAGTCGTTCGCCGACTCCGGGAGATCAGGGCGGAGACGAGCCAGGTTGGATTGCTTTTGATCGGCCCCGAGGCGGCGATCCCGTACCGACCATCAGACGATCCAGATGCCGAGATCCCGATTGCAGACTATTGTGGCTCGATCGTGACGACGTACTCCGGTCCAGATCCGGAGTCACTCGAGCGCGAACGGAAACGCGCCGGTGAGGATAATGCGGACCAGTCCAAGAGCGACACCGACACCGACTGCAAACACGACGACCACGAGCGAGGTGAGTACGATGACTGATGACCTTGATGGTGCTGACGGGGCCGTGGTCGTCATGGACGGATACGAGCTCGCAATCTTGATGAGGAACTCGATGCGCTGGCGTCGCCAGTGGTCGTGGATGGTCGATGGATCGTCAATCAACGGGATGTAATTCCGAGCGTTATAGATAGTACTGCAATAGCATAATTCTTAATTGATGTTTCACTACTCTGAACGCTTGCTAAGATGCTTTTGTGCCTCGGCAAACATTCCTGGCCACGGATCTGGTGCGGACGCGAATACCTCAATTTGCTCTCGGTATTTTGAGACCCACTCAGCAGCCTCTCCACGCAATCGCAACTGTTCAAGCGAGTCGATATCACACTCTCTCAATTGCTCTTTCGGTGCCAGCTTCTCCAACGTTCGATGGCAACCTCCACAGACGGATAAGAGATTCTGTGGATCGTGAGGATCCTCTGCCTCTTTTTCAGGAACGATATGATGGACGTGTAATGCGCGTCCATCTTTTGAACTTCTTTCCCGTCCACAACGGACACATTCCCCGTCTCGAGAACGAACAGCCATAGCAACCCAATGAAACTCCCGTCCGCGTGACGCCCCATCTATGTAGTTCGGATGCCGGTCGCCGATTTTTAAGTATGTGGTCCAGGCCACACCACATGACCGGGTGCAGTAGTGATTTTGGTCCGTCTTCCACTCACGTACTTCTATCGGTGAACCACACCAGTTACACCGAACCGTTTCTATTGTTTCTTCGTCGTGTGTGGCCGCCATGTGTATTCGGAGTCCTTTTTCGCCACTGAACTCATTTCCACAGTGCGGGCACGTCTTACAATCGGTAGTTGTGTTACTCTGATTGTGTGCTGTCATTTTCGATGACTCGTCCGTCCGTATCAGCCTCGATTAACTCTATGAGCCGCTGTTCGAGGCTTTTAGTCCGGGGAACCGTTTCCTTCCACTTGTTCCACTTCTCATCGTCGATCTGAAATTGGTATTTTACCATAATTCCGCTTCAACAGGTTGCGTCATTAGTGTTTCTTACTTCGTATCTGTATTCCTTATACTTTGTTATACTAAGTAAGACTTAGTAAGCTATAATAGGCTGGCAAGCGCTATAAGAACTAGAGGCACAGAATGGCCGCAGAAAACTCTGTGGCCCGGTGTTCCAGCACCGGACCTGTGCCTTGATGAGAAGGCAATGTCAGCTACGACTACTACACAGGAAACGATTTCGGATGCACAGCAAGCAAACATCGTTCTCGAGCGATCAGGAAGCTACTACGGCTACCTGGGACGAGACGGCGAAGGCTACTACCATCACGTCGATAAGGCCACGAACACCGTCTACGTAACAGAGAGCCGCGCTGAGCGATTCCTACCCAGCGACGCGGGACTGTACTGGTTTCGCATCCGTGGCCCCATCAAACACAAAGAACACCTCGAGCAGTACGACGATCGCGACATTACCCACTGGATCGCGTACGTCGATTCAGTCCGAGGCTGGATGGACCGCCCGCTCGACCTCCTGACAATTCTCGGTGAGACACTCTCGGAGGTGGATCTCCGATGACCGACCACGACCGCATCACGATCACCGTCGAACTCGAGCAGCCCATCACACCCGGTGACCTCGAGCGTGCCTACTGTGACCTTCTCGAGCAGGTGGAGCGATGACGGACGAAGTCTCCCTCCAGTGGACACCCAGACACGGCCCACCACGAAAACTCGTCTTTGAACCTCAACCCAACAAGGAGTACCCGTGGGCTCGCATCGAACTCGAACACTGCGACTCACAGTGGCGCGAAGTCGGCATCGAGTATCTCACGGAACTCACGGTCACAACGAACGACAACCCAGAAACCGACCGACACCACTCCCAACTAACTGGAGGTGAGGTCGATGAGTGACCACGGAGACGTCAAGATACTCATCCACGCAATCGATCAACTCCGAGAACAAAACGAACGACTCACCGAGCGTGTCGACGACCTGGAACACGACCTCGAACGAACTGAAGACCGAGTCGAGGAACTCGAGACCGAGAACAAACAACTTCGCGACCGACTCGAGGATTGCGAGCACGAAACTACCCGCATTGACGCGCTCACGGATGCCGCCCGCAAGCGATCGGGCGTGAACAAACAGCGGATCGAAGAACTCCAAGCCCGCGAACTCGAGAAAGGGGCCCACCTCCTTGCAGAGACGGTCGACCATTGTGAGATCGATGTCGACGGCGATCGGCTCGAGCAGCTCACGAAAGATGACGGCCGAACCTACTACCGAGTTCCAGAATCAGCGGATCCCCTCGAACGTGGCGGATCCATCACACTCGCCCATGGTGACTTGCTCCCGATTCAGCAACTGGCCCGCATGGACGAAGAGATGCTTCGCTCGACATCGAACTCGCTGCCAACGCGACTCGCCGCCAAACTATGGAAAGCGCGTACTGACTCGAGCGTCGGTGACAGCCCGTGGGAGCGTGGCTGCAAGGATGTCGCAGCGTACGTCAAAGCGAGTGATCTGAAACACTGGATCCGCCGACAGGAACCCGGTACGAGCGACACCTACGCGAAGAAACTCATCTCGCGGACGATCGATGCCATGCTCGAGCTGTCGAAGAACCGCGTCGCGATCCGCAAACAAACCGAACGAAAGAACGGCCTCGAGTACACCGAACGCAGACTGATCCTCCCCGAGGACGCCGAGATCCCTGGTGAGACGGTGAGTCAAACAGCAGAGCCTCCGGAGACAGCTGGCGTCCGCGGATAGCCGTAGACACCGACCAAAATATCCCTCGAGAGAGCACCCCCATCTCAGGACGACACCCCTCAATGCGACGAACGCGGTTAGCTAGTGGGTTCGGTAGTCGTGGGTATCCCTCCTCGAGCAGTCTCGGCAGTCAACACAGTAGACGCCCTCGAGTGGCTGTCCGAAGACGACGGCTGTCCACGGGAATCAGTTTTTCGTCGTAGAAACTAGTCACGATGACTGCATTGGATGCTGTCCGATCAAGTGAGATACTCGTCCAGAGATGATAGTGCTCGAAAGAATACCTCGTTCAGGCAAGCAGTCGGGTGGGGGAAGTTCAGTCACTGACAATGATATGCTCCTTGATCACTTGGATGCAGTTGATGGGAACAAGAAGTCGGTTGTCGTCGGTCGTTTCGAAGCCTGTTGACTGACTCGAGAAGTGCCCTTGGGGGTCAACGACGAGATGGTTGAGCGTGCCCGATTTGACGTGCATCGTGATGTTGTGTACAATCCCGACCTCGGTGCCGTCGATGCCTACGACGGATTTGTTTTGAAGATCGCTTACGAGCAGATCATCCATACCTGACTGTACACAGTTATATCCAGTAAACTATATCGACCATTAAATGAAATTGCAATCATACAATTGTCTGTCGTACTGAACTTACTATCCCGAAGACTTCGGCGTGCTTGATCGCTCCGTGGTCGTCTATCTCTTGAAGCTGACAGTCGAAAATACGGGTTGCTCCGGTCTCTGCTTTCGTTCATGAGCCAGCTGATCACGAGAATCGAGATCGAGATGATGAACGCATACGTGACCTCCGTACCTTGGGCCGCGTAAATCGCATCCGTGACCGACCGCGCCGATCGAGAACGACGCCAGCACGAACAGCGGTGCCAGCACACTATCTGTGAGGTTGATACCGTTTTCTTGACGAACCGAGTCAGGGACGTACTTCTGTGGGTGGCTTAATGCCATACGACCAGCCGGTTTCCCCGCCGCGACGAAAAAGTCAGGAAAAATAGTTTCACCAATGTTTAGATCGAGGCGGGTTGTCCACTTTGTATGACACTAAACAAGCTTCGAAAATTGGATCAGAATTCTACCGGCGTAACGCTGCCGAAAGACGATCTCCGTGTTGAGGGATTTCTCACCAGAGATGGTAATTTTGACGCTGAACATCATATACACATCCGTCACGTTGGTGAAGGGAAATAGACACTTATGTTAATTGAGGAAATTAAGGTGTAAGTGACAAGACTCTCTTCTGGACGCATAAAGTGGTCATTTTCCACTCACAAAATAACTTATTCGCCACATCCAATGCAAACTAGTCCTGCACTGAAACAATAAATAAAATTTGCCGAAATATTTCTGTTAGCTATTATCAGGTATCTCGTTAGTATGGTCTACAACGGTTGTGTCGGTCGGGGTATGGATGATTTGGACCGTCATTTCCCCATGCTCGACGCCGTCGAGATTGCCCGAGCCATCTCCCTGAACAACGTCACTACTGTCAGCGTTACTAGCTCCAACTCCGACTGTAACAGTCGTGCCGCCTCCAAACTCTTCACTGTTTATGTCATTTGCCGACTGTCCGTCAACTTCCACCCAAACAGTATCACTACTGGATAGATGGCTGTTATCACTGACGTCTGCCCAATCGCTATCAGTGTCGAACGATGCTAATTGTTCTCCATCTTCTCCCCGCAAGACAACTCGCATGTCTTCAGCAGAGAAACTATCTCCTGTTTGGTGAGAAACGTGAAATAAGGATTCCTCACTAGTATCTGTCGCATCCCAATCTGAATTCGTAGTCGTCTCCCCGCTCAACGTAGGAGTAGTATCTCCCATACTGTCACCTAGATCCAGCACGAACGCCGCAATCACAGCTGCAAGAATAACTGTTATTGCAACCATGAGAATGACACCAATAACGGGCGATACAGCCCGCTCGTCGTCGCTGCCGATCAGCTTACTTCGATATTTTGTAAGGTCCATAGTTTGAATTTGTATTTTCACGCACCCGCAAACGGTGAGAAGGCTTATTTCGAGTGCCACAGTAGCACTCGGTGACGCTCGAGGGGGATTGGATATCGCACCTCGGCGTTGCCTTCTCGGTGTTTCGGGGCTATTTCCACCCAGTGAAGACCGTATACATATAATTATCCCATAGTCCAACATATTGGTGAAAACGAGTTTCCGGGACGTTTTCACATATGATAATTAGGCGAGGGTAGAGCGGCTACAGCACCGTCTTGAAGCAGCGCTGTCTTGCGATTTTCCGTTCCTTACAATATCTCAACAACTATTTGCGTTATCAAATCTGACACCCACTGTGAATTGGGAGAAACAATACTCGACGAGCGCGACCTCGCGCGCACCTACGATAGCGGGGCATACAGCGAACCGTGGGCGGCCGTCCTCGACTGCCAGGGGTGCTACGCTATGCGAGCCAACATCCAGACAAGGGCTCGTACGCGATCTCAAATGGGATCTCCCGCGTGGGCGCGTGCGTGAATGAGTCAAGGGCGGGAAGCCGGATGCCGCCCGCGGTATCGAGATCGCCCGCGAGTACAGCTGGCTAGATGCGACACCACTGGACTCGGTGTTTCAGTCACTGAACACGCTCATCGCGAACGTGTTTTCGGGTGGCTCGATCGCCACCAAGACGTTCACTCCCTCCTTCGCGTTGAACCATCGCGATCACCGCTCGCACGTGATCGACGCACTCGAGGGGTTCGGCGTGGAGTACGTCTACCACGAGGATGATGACTCGAGGGCGACGGAGGTACGGCCGACGACCGCCGCTTCCGTCTTGGGCTGAACTTGCTGTCCTCAGTGCGCCAGTCGGGCCGAAGGCGCAACTCGAGGATCTGACGTTGCTGTGGTACCTCGATGAGGCCCCGTTCGAAGTTCGTGAACTGTTCGTCCTGGCGTATCTCGCAAATTGGGCGACCCACCAGCGAACGAAAGAGACCGTTCAGATTCAGGAGGTGCGCGACAAATCCTATCGCGACGAGCTGGCGGCACTGATCGAAGACGTCGCGAAGGAATCAATCACTTCCGGCAATCGAATGGTGCCGATCTCGGCTGACGCCGCGCGATAGCTTGGGCTCCAGCCGCGGTATCGCACGCCGACCGGAACGACGGAGTGAATTAGGTATCGAAACGGCTCCTTTTCCCTCGTCTCGGTTCGTGACCTCATCTATAGTATCGCAAGAATACAAAATGGAACGACCCGCTGGTTCGTGATTTCTAAACGAAAGGCAGCGCGAGTTCCCCGTCCCACCGTGGGCGGGGGTGAAGCGCGTACACTCCGCTGAACAATCCGTACGTTGAAGTCACTGTGGAGTAATAACCGACAGACGGGAGTCACGTAACCGCCTCGCAAAATACCCGTCAGGGTTGCGCCGGGCTGTGTCGGGTGGTGGTGAAGCCGCCGACCTCCACGGATACGTCACCTACGGCAGCACTAGACGACCGCTAGTGCGGTAGGAGACACGGTGTGTTCGGGTGTTACTGCTCCCACACGAGCCCCATGGTAAGTGCGGAGGGAATTAAATTCGCCTGCCGCCGTCACGCTCCCGTTGGGAGAGGCCAAACGGCGAAGCCCCGCGCCACCGTGCGTGGGGTACTTCACAACCTAGAGATCAGTCACTCACTGCTTCGGCAACTTTCCATCGCTGGCCTGTAGCCGGCGTTCGGCTTCGTCGCGGTCCTCAGGGTAGCCGACGTCGATCCGCCAGCCGTCGAGGCCGATTGCGTCGATCGTCCGCCCACTCTGTATCAACAGGTCGATCGCTTCACTGATTTCGTACTCGCCGCGATTGGAGGGCTGAACGAGATGGCAAGCGTTGAAGATTGCTGGCGTAAACGTGTAGAAACCGGTCATGACGAGATTCGACGGCGGCTCCTCGGGTTTCTCAACGACATCCGTGATCTCGCCGTACTTGTTCGTATCACAGACCCCGTACCGCGACGCCTCGTCCCATGGCACCTCTTCGACGAGGAATGCGGCATCCGCACGCTCTTCTGCCTGACGGCGGACGACGTCCTCGAGGTTCGCCTGGAAGATGTTGTCGCCGAGAATCAACATGAAGTCGTCATCGATGTGTTCCTCGACGGTCAACAGCGCGTGGGCGAGTCCCTTCTGTTCGCGCTGGTGGCAGTACGTGATCGGGACGCCCTCGTACTCATCGCCGTAGTGGTCGATAATTACTTCTTTCAGATAGCCCACGACGAGGACAAACTCATCTGCACCGAGATCGACAAGCTGGTCGAGACAGTGGGTTAGAATAGGTTTCCCATCGACTTCGACCATTCCCTTAGGCTTGTCTTCCGTCAGGGGTCGAAGACGTGTTCCTTCTCCTGCAGCGAGTACAACTGCTTTCATTGGCATACCACTAGAATGATAATCGCAAATTCTTTTTGGTAACCACGTGCTCTGGGATAGTTACCACTTCCATCACAAGATAATCAGTTCCAAACGAGTGACATCAGACAATGCACATCTCGGTTATCGGCAGCGGCTACGTGGGGACGACGATTGCAGCCTGTTTTGTGGACTTCGGGCACGAAGTGACGGCGATCGGCCTTGATGACCGCATCTCGGCGTAGTTCCTCGCAGTGGTGTCGGCCGGGGTGGATCCTGTTTACCGAAGGACATCAACGCGATCACTGCGGCTGCACGCGAGAAGAACTACGACCTAGCCGTCCTCGAGGCAACTGTCGAAGTCAACGACCGCCAAACCCGGACGCATGCTCGAAGCCCATGGTGACCTCAAGGGAGCCCGAATCGCAGTTCTTGGACTCTCATTCAAGCCGCGTACGGACGACATTCGGAACTTACGAGCGATTCTGATAATTGAACTCCTCGAAGAGCAGGATGCTGAGATCGTTGCTTACAATCCAGTTACAATAGAGCCGATGCGAGAGTGGTTGAACGGGTTCACATTATTGAAGCAACGCTGTGTGGTCAACAAAATATCATCTACGTGGATCCCTGATTCTCCTAAATGCAATTTCAACCCTTCAATTCATTATAGATTTTGCGGTCTTTGTTGTCTATCCCTAGTGAAAAGATAATAGCTGTATATACGATAGCCCCGATCACACAACCAAATATGATCAGTACTATTCCTGATAGGCCATTACTAGATAATCCTGTCCGGACTAACATGGATAATGAATAAGCGACAAGACCAGCAGCAATCGGTTTTATAACCTTAGGTGTATAGGGGTTATATCCTTCGAGTAACCAAATTTCTATTAAGCGAAATAGGTTGACAACAGCTAGTGTTAAGGCTGATGCAATCGCAGCACCGATGAATCCATATCTAATAATCAAAATGTAGTTTGCGACCACATTTGAGACACCGAGGAACCAACGATTGAATAGTACCACATATTGATGTCCACTCATCATGAGCATGTATCCGCTTGGACCAACTGCACTACGAGTGACCTGTGCTACTACGAATAATGAAAGCACTAGTGATCCTGCAGTGAATTCTGGTCCAAATAAGGCCAAAACCTCGAATCGATATACATACAATAATACCGCCGGAAGCAAACATATTGTAAAACTCCACCTGGTGACTGTTTGAAAGACATTATTCAACTCCTTGCGCTCACCTTGTGTATGTAGCTTTGATGCGATAGGCGGGAATAGTTGATTAATGCCTGTGAGTGCGAGTCCTGTTGCAGTTGCCAGTCCAATCGAAATAGCGTAGATTCCGACCTCGACGTCCCCTAAAAAGTACCCAACCATTAGTCGATCAACATTTGTGTATAAGAGCGATCCAGCAGCGGTGAGTGTTAATGGAACTGAAAAATTGTAATAAGTGTATATCTCGTTACGATCAGTATTGACATTGATATCAATATTGATCTTTTGAGCCAATAGAACAAGGGAAATCACGGCTGCGAGCAGGCCTGCAAACGCAACCGCTGCACTCGCTCCAATAATTGTTGCGCCCAAAAATAGTGCTATGCCGATCGACAATATGTTCAGGATCGGTACGAGAACATCACGGATAAATATCTGGTACTTTGCGTCTTCAAAAGCTCGAAATGTGTTATATATTGCCTGCGTGAGTACCTGAAATGGGAGTAGAATAGCAAATATTCGTAGAACATCTGCAAACACTGGGTTGTCCAAAGTATACGCGCTAATGTTATCCGCTTGATGAAACAGGATCAGAGATGCCAGGAGACTCCCGACAATTGATGTGCAAAACGCGATTGTCACATATCTTCCTTGAGCCTTTTTGTCATCTTCGAATTCGGGAACAAACCGCATAATAGATTCCGTAACGCCAAGACGGGCAAATACACCCACGACTGACAAGATTGTCATAGCATACGAATACACTCCAAATGATGCTGCACCGACTGTCCGTGTAAGTAACAACTGTAGGAGAAATTGTGTTGCGTTTGATACTCCTTTTCCGAGGAAAAAGATTACTGCTCCATTTGTAACTACTCTGAGGGACGACTTATCGGAACTCACAGATTCCACCCCGAGCTCATCTCATGTATCCTAATGCTTCCAAGTGCTCCTCTACATCAGAATCTGTTTGTTTGCTCCCTATATTCACCCTTGCATCAGTAAGAGTGGAGAAAATCTCATCCACTTCTGTGGGATATGTTCGGGATTCGACGCACGATTCCTGAGCAGTGTTAATGTGGATTGTCGCACCGTCATCCCCGTGTGTTGCTTGTTTTACGATACCTGACTCACATTCTTTATAGACCGCTCTCCAGGGGCCAATATAGTTGGATTTTTCGACGTTGCTTGGTAGTAATCCGTCAGATTCGGGAACACGATAGGTGGATGAAAGCACACTTTCAGATTCTGGAACAAATGACGGTGTTTCCTTGTTAGTAAGAGTTTGACGGATCACGTTTGGAAACTCCACAAGTGATGCGGGTTTCTGTATCTGTTTACCTTCGGTTTGATTGGGATGCTTCACCACAAGCGGCACGTGTGTTTGTACCTCGTGAATTCCCCAACTGTGGTCACAGAGGCGTACCGATGGAGACACTTGGCTGTACTCACCAAATGCTTCTCCGTGGTCACTTGTCACTACAATAAGCGTGTTGTCGTACTGATTCCGCCGTTTTAGCTCATTGATCAGTGACTTGACCGCAGCGTCAACCTGCCTGATACACTCATCGTAGAGATATTCAAGTGTGGCAAGCGCCCACCAGCTACCATCCGATAAGACTTGTTGGGACATTGCCCCCTCAAAGTAATCTAAAAGACTTCGTAGTTTCTTGTCATCATATAGTCTAAATTCCGGTTGTGCAACGTATGGATAGTGGGCATCCATTAGATTGATGCACGCCGCCCACGGGCCGTCTTGTCGGTCGTTCCAATTGAAGAATTCTGACAAATACACTTCCGCCTGTTCAGCTTCTGGATTGTGTGACTGTGAATTGTAATTTCTTAATTTGTAACTTAGACCGTTGGTTAAAGATCGTATGGGTTTTTCATGCCTGATTGCCTCTTTAATAAATTCCTTTGTGGAGACCTCTCCTTCAAAATCCCTCAATGTCAATCCTGTTTCCGGATGTGTCAATCTTTTTGGACCAGCTGTATACTGAAAGTGATCTGCTAGATTTGACGCTTCCGAAACAACAACATTTGGTGTGAATAGTCCCGTTGAATAGTTGTAATCTTCAACTAGTTCTGGCCAGATACTTGCATCATCATCTAGCTTTGCTTCATGTTCAAACAGTTTGTGCTCTTCTACTTCGTAGCCAGAAAAGATGCTGGCATGACTCGCAATACTGTGGATCCCTGGTGCGCGGGCCTGCTCATAGTAAGTTGCCTTCTCTGCAAATGCGTCAATATTGGGTGTCGTCTTAATTGGGTAGTTATGTAGACTCGTGTTTTTTGCCCTAACACTGTCTAGAACGACAAGTAAAACATTTGGCTGGCCCATATTCGTATGGAATAATCAGATCCATTAACGGATATGAATGTACTGATTGTGCCATGTCATATAGCTCTTTCAGTACTTATCCGATCAACTCACGTGGGAGGGACTAAAAGGGGCGACGGACTCGAGATGCGAGACAGGCAAGCACCGTAGTGAAGCGAGGAGCGCAGCGAGTCGCAGCCCTCGAGCGCGGCGGGGCTTTCGAAATGTTGTACTCTTGGGAAGCTTCCAATCAGTTTTCATCACTTTCGAGAGCACTCGCATCGAGATCCCCTTCCAGGTATGCTGTTCCTCGATCAGTGATTACGTAGAATCCTCGCGATGGACGGTCAACTAGGCCATACGAGGAGAGCTTTCGACATCGAACACCGATGTAATTGTTGTTGCGATCGATTTCGTTAGCGATCAACTTGGGAGTGCCAGCACCCTGCGAATCAAGAAACTCGAGAATCTCGTCGTCAGCTCGCGTCATCCAGTCAGCACGCTTTCGCATTGCTGTAACTATGCTCGACAGAGTTCTATGAAAGTGAGCGTATACATCGCTATAACAACTCTTAGGGCATTTTTAAATAACTAATAGCTCTCCAAAGAGAGCTAAAGCATATTTTTTGTTGGTATAGAAATTAATAGTCGACAACGGGATCACGGATATCGCCTTGTCCGTAAAACGTGTGGGCTGGTGGTGACGCACCGACCCACGCTAGCTCCCGTAACCACACTACGGAAGCCATGCCAAACGACGACTCACGGGATAGTAAAACTCCCGACCGGCACGCACAGCCGACGACGAACTACCGACCGCTCCTCGAGGCCCTCGACACCCACACCACCAACCTCCTCGAGACGGTCACCACCGACGACGACCTCGAGCGGGACACCCGCCGAGCGGCCAAACGCCACTGCCGCGAGCTGCGGGCGGAACTCGGGTATCTGCGACGCCACCTTCCCGAGGCGGACGAGTGGAGCGGCCCGTCACAAACTGGCGCGACCACGGTGATCACCGGTCCCTTCGAGGCGGAGTTCGAAGCGCTGCGCCGACGGAACGCCGAGGCACGCAAGTCAGTCACGACACCCGACGACCCGAACGCCACGCAGACCGACAGCCCGGACACTCCAGAGACCACCGACAAGGCTGGTGAGACCGATGAGTGAGCCGACCCTCGATCCCGACACACTCGAAACGTGTCCCGAGGACCTCGAGACGGACGCCACACCCGAGCTCCTCGCACTCCTCGAGACGTTCGTCGACGAACTCCGCACGCTCCGAGCAGACAACAACCGCCTGCAAACCCGCGTCACGGATCTCGAGAACGAGGTCGAGACGCTCGAGTCCCAACTCACCGACCTCGAGTCCCAAACGAACTCCCTCGAATCCAAAATGGATACTCTCGAGACCCACACGACCGAACTCGAGACCCGACTCGACACGACCGAAACCGACCTCGAGCGCCTCGACGCACTCACACAGGCAACCCGCAACCGAACAGGTGCCACCAAAGCCCGCCTCGAGGAACTGCAGGCGCGCGAACTCGAGAAAGGGGCCCACCTCCGTGCCGAGCACATCGACGAACACGCGATCAACGTCCCCGACGGCAGACTCGAGAAGATAACCAAAGACGACGGCCACGCCTATTACCGCCTCCCGGACCAAGATGATCCACTCGATCGAAACAACACCACGCTCGCCCACGGTGACCTGCTCCCAATCCAGCAACTTGCCCGTATGGACGAGGACATGCGCCGGGCCACCACGAACGCCCTCCCGACGCGACTCGCCGCAAAACTCTGGCAGGCCAGAACCGACTCGAGCGTCGGCGACGATCCCTGGAAAACCGGCTGCAAGTCCATCCAAGAGTACGTCACCGCAAGCGACCTGAAACACTGGATCCGCAGACAAGAACCCGGCACGAGCGAGACCTACGCAAAGAAGCTTGTCTCCCGGGTTATCGACGCCGCCCTCGAGTTCTCCAACAACCGACTCGCGGTCCGCAAACGCACCCAGCGCAAGAACGGGCTCAAGTACACTGAACGCCGACTCGTCCTCTCCGAAGATGCCGAGATTCCGGGCAAAACCCGCGGCTCGAGTCACACTGACGAGCCTCCGGAGACAGCTGGCGTCCGCAGATAGCCATGGACAGCACCTAGAACCCACCCTCGAGAGAGCACACACGTCTTAGGACGACACCCCCTCGACACGACGACCGCGGGTGGCTAGTGGGTTGAGTAGTCGTGGGTATCCCTCCTCGAGCAGTCTCGGCAGTCAACACAGGAGACGCCCTCAGTGATGAGACTAGAGACGACAGGTGTCCACGGACCGCCTCGACATCGTTCGCACTGGACTCGAGTGGAGGACGTTATGTCTGCTTTTTGGCGCCTGTATGATGGTTCTGGCAAGATTCTCACTCTCTCCTCGCCGAACTGTCTCAGAGATAGTGTAACGGCACACTATCTTTTTCAGGATGGGGTTCTATCTGTTGACTATGAGCAGCGACCACACCAACGCCGAAAGCAAGGTCTCGGGAAACCAGGCTAATATTCCCGCTCGAATTCGCCGTGAACTCGAGATCGATGATGGTGATCATCTTCGTTGGCAAATCGAAGATGATGGGAGTATTCGTGTTGACGTCATTCAGCAGCAAACAGGAACGTTTGCCGAGTTCGATGGGTACGACGGAGAGACGGCGACGGATGTGACCGCCGAACATGACGCTTGGGGCGTCGACACCGAATAGAAATAGATGCCACGCGCACTGATTGATACGACTGTTCTCTTTGCAGCAGCATATCGCCGAGACAGCGCACATGACGATGCGCTTCCAATTGTACAGGGAATTGACAGTGGATCGCTCCCAGAAGCAGTCGTCCTCGATTACGTCCTCGCAGAAACACTCAACGGCCTTACTACTCATGCCGGGCACGATGCGGCTGTCGACCTTCTCGACCGAATTGAGGAAAATGCTCGCTTCCACATCGAGTCACTCAATATGGACGCCCTCGCGACAGGGAAGGCGCTATTCAGACAGCACAAACCGTTGTCGTTCGTTGATGCATGTATCATCGCGTACATGCAAACCGAGGGACTCGGCTACCTCTATGCGTTTGATGACGATTTTGATGCTGCTGACGACGTCTATCGACTCAACGCTGCAACAGATCCGTACGACCCGAAGTGAGCTCCCTCATGGCCGACGTCGTTCGCTCTTTGAGGGCGAGACTGGACCTCGAGGCGACTCACAAACTCGAACAACTGGCTCAGGCACTATGCCACGAGCCGAAAATCATCGCCAGCAACACGAGCCCGATACGGTCGCTCTGCCAGTCCGCGAACGCCCCTTACAGGCCGTCAGTTCCGACTTGATCGGACTCACCACTCCGGTAGTCTCGAACGACGGGTCGTCATCCGCATCCTTCTCTGTGCCATCGTCCGTTGTCCCAACTGCCTCATCGGCCGACGTTGGACATCCCTCGGGGACGAAATTTTCGGGCTCGTTCCCGTACCCACTCTCAAAATTCACGGTCGATGGACATCGGAGGATCTGATTTCAAAACAATTAGGTTGCCCTAAAATTCTCTTCTACCTGATGACCTCTTCCACAACTCGTTCGCTACAGTCGGAGCGCCTATTTGGAACGCTTGAGAAGCGTCACTGTGAATTCTGTGACAACGGCACACTCGAGCGAGACATCTATAAAGGAAACAACGCGCTTGTCTGCTCGAACTGTGGTGTGCCGACAGTCCAGGTCTGGGAAGAGTGACCTCCTCCTCGCCGTCAAGGACAGAATTATTTTGCTGCTTCTGGAGAACTGGGGTCGTGATCGGCGTCATCTGGTTCACGGGTGACGCCTCGCATGTTGCCGATCTCGAGTAGCGACAATCCGTTAGTGTTGATCCAATATCATTTAAGGGGTTTCCCAGAGAATTCGTACTATCAGAAGGGGCAGTTGACGACCAGCTAGTCAGTTAAGATAAAATAAAACCTAGATACTATGATACTATAATATGAATGATAATATCTCACGTCGCCGATTTCTTGGAACCAGTGCAGCAGTTGCGGGAATTTCTATAACAGGCCTCGGGAATTTTCATTCAGCGTCTGCCGCAAGCGATGAGGTCCACGGCTTCGAAGCAAGCGAGATAGCAGGCGAAACTGCAACACTTCCCTATCGACTATTCAAACTGGTAGCAAGGCGGATTCCCCGGGCCACCATGCCCGGGGAGGAAGCCGACAACAGACCAGATAAAAACCAGTAAGTAACCTCTCTACTTTTTTGAAGATAGAGTGGACGACTACCTGAGACGTACAGCCATCACTCGCCTTCGTGTGAGCGACGAGCAATCCGACTTGCTCGAAGCCACGATTAGCGACTGGCAACACGGAGCCACCCTCGCCTCTCAAATCGGATGGAGAGAAAACGAGGACTCCAAATACGGACTCCAACAACTCGCCTACGACAACGTACGCGAAGAAACGCGTCTCGGAAGTCAACACGCGATACTCGCCACTCACCAAGCCGCAAGCGCACTCACAGGCGTCAACGAACTCAAAGACAAAGGCCGAAAAGTCTCTTGCCCAGAGTTCACCAGCCCAACCATCAAATACGATGCGAACACACTGACGCTCTTCGACGACAACACAGTCTCACTCACAACCGTAGAGAGCCGAGTCCGGTGTGAACTCGTCCTCCCAGAAGATGAAGACGGCTACCAGTACCAATTCCTGAGCGATGACGAGTGGAGCGTCACAGAAAGCACGCTCACTGCTCGTGACGGTGAATACTTCTTACACCTCGGGTTCCGCAAACCGAATCCGTTCGATGAACAAGCGTCTCCTGCCGAGGACAGAACAGTTCTCGGAGTAGACCTCGGAATCGAAAACCTCGCCGTTACCAGCACTGCACACTTCGAGTCAGGGAAGAAACTGGTTCACGACCACGACCAATTCGAGCAAGTCCGTGGCGACCTCAACACTGGAACAGTCAGCACATCGAACCATCGTTGGTCGAGAAAACCGCGAAGAACGCTACTCGCGGACAAACTGCACCGCGTCTCGAACGAAATTATCGATGAGGCCGTGGAACACGAGTGTAGTCACATCGTGTTCGAGGACTTAGCGTACATTCGTGACCGGATGCCGACGCGAAAAGTTCCACCAGTGGGCGCACCGAAAGCTCATCTCGTTCGTGACGTACAAAGCGGAAGCACTCGGTATTCGTATCGAGTTTGTGGATGCGTCGTACACGAGTCAGCGGTGTTCGGAGTGCGGTCACACAAGTCGTGGGAATCGAACGTCACAGGCTCACTTTGAGTGTGGAAAGTGTGGGAAAATACTGCACGCGGATTATAATGCGGCGAAGAACGTTGGGTGGCGGTTTGTCCGTCGCGGGCTAAACGACTCGCGACGGACGGGCGACAGTCAACTCGCCCTGAAGTCAGGGACGGTGAAGCCGAATCGGGGTTTTATCCCGTACTCAGTACCGAGTTAGAGGCCGAGAACACTGACAAGCCCCGCGCCACCGTGCGCGGGGTTGTTGACGAACGTTGGACATACGGCAGATCTATCCCTCAAGACGGATGGACTTGCCGAATGGATGCTCCGAAGTTGATACTCACAGCGGTGCGAACCTATCATAACCTTCTCGCGATCATCGTGTGATGTTTGAAACCTTCCTCCTCGAGAGAGCACCCCACCTCAGGATACTAGCCCCTCAACATGACGAACGCGATTGGTTAGTGGGTTGGGTAATCGTGGGTATCCCTCCTCGAGCAGTCTCGGCAGTCAACGCAGGCGGCCTCGGTGGTGAGACTAGAGACGACAGGTGCCCACGGGCTGTCTCGAGCATTGTTTGCACCGGACTCGAGAGCAGCATGGTGTCTCTGTTTCTCGCCGAACAGTCCGAATACTAGTAGAGTTCCATACCATCCTTTTCACGATAGAGCGATACCTTTCGACTATGAGTGATGATCACATCAGTGCCGAAAGCACGGTTTCGGGAACCCAGGCGAATATTCCCGCTCGAATTCGCCGTGAACTCGAGATCGATGATGGTGATCACCTTCGCTGGCAAATCGAGGATGATGGATGTATTCGTATTCAGGTCATTCAGCAGCAAACAGGAACGTTTGCCGAGTTCGACGGGTACGACGGGGAGACAGCGACGAATGTGACCGCCGAACATGGCGCCTGGGGCGTCGATATCGAGTGAACTGCCACGCGTACTAATACAACTGTTCTCTTGAGGGCGAGACTGGACCTCGAGATGACTCACAGACTCGAACAACTGGCTCAAGCACTAAGCCACGAGCCGAAAACCATCGCCATTAACCCGAGACCGATACGGCCGCTCTGCCAGTCAGAAAACGCCTCTTGCAGACCGTCAGTTCCGACCCCATCGGACTCGCCACTTCGGTAGTCGTCGAGCGATGGGTCTTCGTCCGCATCATCCTCCGTGTCCTCGTCCGTCGTCCCAACTGCCTCATCGGCCGATGTCGGACACCCTTCGGGGACAAAATTCTCGGGCTCGTTCCCGTTTCCATCCTCGAAATTCACAGTTCCATCACCGATGGTCCGCCACCCGCCGTAGAACTCATCATCCCACTCCGTCCCGGAGACGTTGATCTGACTCCCGTCGCCGTTCGCCCCGGCGACGAACGAGTAGTGGTGGCCATTCATATCGAGATGACAGTCTTTGACGTCCACTGGGCCGGGCGACCACGCCCAGATACCGCGGCCTTTGCGATACTGCCGATCATCAGTAACAGATGCAACGCTGTTCTCGAGGGTGCCCTCGGCGAGTCGGTACTGAGAGATCCAACTGTTCGCCGCATAGCAGTCACGGATGGCGACTGTCCCACCACTGCCGTGGTCGGCACCGGGTGCTGAACAGTAGAAGGCGTTGTCACTCATCTCCTGGATGTTGACGCGTTCGATCTCGAGGTGCCCATTGTGATTCGGATCGACCCAGAGCCCGGTCGCACCTTTCTCCTCATACACGGCCCCATCACCAAGCCATACGTTTTCAATACACGATGTGCCGCCACCGGTGTCGGCGACACCGAGGACCGTGTGATTGCCCATATCGACCTCTCCCTCGACAGCGACGTTTCGGATCGTCCAGTCGGTGCCCGTTGCGATGATGGTCACGCCCGCACCGGATGCTGTCACGTCAAAACGGACGTTCTCGAGCGTCTCGGAATCACCGACCTCGACGACTTTGCGCTCGCCTTCGGAGACGGTGACGGTCTCTGATTCGGAGTCCGATGTGGACGCTGATGCTGTTCCCATTGCAGCCGCACCGACAACTGCAGCGCCGGCCGTCCCGAGATACGATCGTCGGCTGAGTCGTTGTCGCTCGTCGTGTTGTGTCGACATTGTGTCTGCGCTACCGACAATATATTAATAGTAAGCTGTAGCGAACGTTCTCAATAGGTGTAAGTCAGCTACAGCTATTTTTCCATTAAGAGTGAGTGTAATGTATTCTAACGATAATTTAAGAAGAACGTCGGTAGTGGACCGACGTTGAAGCACCCCATCCAATGCTGGTGTGTTTGTCGGATGGGCGATCGAGATCTGCTGGCTATTGACGCTTGATCTCGATCAGTAGCGAGGAGTTCACAAATGTCCTCATTTGTTAGATTCTCTGGGTCAAGATTGAATCACTGTTCCCCGCCGAATAGGTGATTCGAGTACGGACAATTAAGATTACTGGCCGTGCACTGACATACATATCTCCGAACTCTCGTGTCTCACCGTCGTTCCCGTTGATCACGGTCACGTACTCGAGGAGCGACAGCGTGAGATTTTTGGACAGTAGCTTTCTCGTCGATCTGCTTCAGCCAACGTGTGATCACCACGAGGACGCTGTCGAATATCTCAACTCGAACTCGGATGGGGCATTCGGTGCACCGACACCGGTGCTGTACGAGATATACCGGCATGCAGCATGGGCCGGTGGGAAGGATCAACTTGAGGAGACTACCGAAGCTCTCGATTTAGTTGATCCTGTGCCGTTCACCGAACCTGCAACTCGAGAATCGGCGCTGGTCAGAGCTAAATTTCTGGCAGATGGCAATACGATCAACGAACAGGATATCATGATTGCGGGTGTTGTACGTGAGTCCGGCGCGGCATTACTGACTCGAGACAGTGATTTCAAAAAGATCCCCGATCTCGATGTCGAGTACTACGCCGACGCCGATTCTGACTAGTTTTCATGCATTCCGACGGAGACTTCTTCTCCACTCACCCAAATCAGCAAGTACGCAGTCGGGTGAGCGTTCATTTGAGGAAGTCGTGCCAGATACACAGCACGACTGTGGCACGAGCTGGTAGCCAATCGTGCGGAAGGAGAATCGCTCAGTATCGAGAACTTACGTATCAAGGAGGGAGAAATCAAGACCACCGCAGTCAGGGCACGAATCCCAGTGTAATGGGTCGGGTTCAGCATCGCTCATCGCCTGTAGAACGAATCCACAGCCCTGGCATTCACTAAAGTTATCCAAGTACAAGTGACTCAGGGATCTATCTGCTTTGCTATTGCCCCATAGTAATTTGGTCCCGTACTCGAGAAGCGGTGATCGCCAGTGTGCCTAGTATGCTGTAGTTCTCATAGCTTCCGACGGAGGCTTCTTTTCCGCCCGAATCGTCAGGCACGCAGTCGGGTGGGAGCGTTCATTCGCTGATAATGATGTGGTCTCTGATATCCTGGATGCAACTGATGGGAATGAGGAGTCGATCGTCGTCGGTCATTTCGAAACCCGCCGACTGACTCGAGAATCGCCCGTGGGGGTCAACGACGAGATTCTCAAGTGTACCCGATTTGACGCGCATCGTGACATTGTGTACTACCCCGACCTCGCTGCCGTCGATGCCGACGACGGATTTGTGTTGAAGATCGCTTGCGAGCAGATTCTCCATACCAGGCTGTACACGATTATATCCAGTAAACTATGTTCGTCATTAAATCAAATTGCAGTCATAGAACAGTCTGCTATACTGAATGTACGCGTCCGAAGCCTTCGGCACACTCGATTGCGCCGTGGCCGTCAATCTCTCGAAGCCGACAGTCGAACATACGAGTTGCTCCGGTCTGTGTTCGGGTGATTCGTTCAAACAACTCAATATCGTGTGCTCGAGTCGTATCCGTTCCTCAAAAAAGGCCAGCCCCCCGGCTGGCGTTGGTGCCTTTCCTACTCAGTGGTGGTGTGTCAGCGAAACGGGTAGGGGTACGTAGAGATCGGATGCGACGTTGGGACGATCTCTACCGTCGACGGGGTGGGTGGTTTCGATGTCTCGTAGATGGACACCGTGGGCAACGACAGTGATCTTCCCCCGTCAGTTAGATCATAAGGCCAGTCCTGGATAACTATATCCGCTCTAAACTATTGGTTGAGACTACAAGCGGGCACAGAGCTTACGCGATTCACTCCCGTCCTCGAAAATCGAATAGCGTACCGGCGTAGCCACGATTCAGAAGTGACGCAGACCACTCATGGCCGACCACTCTGACGAGTCGAGATCGATGCTCTCACTTGCACGTTCTGCGTCCTTGCCAGACCCGTTGCTGGCGTTATCGCTTATTCTGATCGGGATCTGATTCGAGTGTGTTGACGACGTCTGAAAGCGTGAAGAGTCGAAGATCATCGCGATTTTCGGCGGCTTCTTTGACGGATGGCTTAAACCCAGACCGGCTGAATAACGCGTATTCGTATGTCGGATCGGTACCCGTTTCGGGTCTCCAATCGATGGTATCTACTGTGTCTTCGAGACGGGTGAAGACGTTGTATCCGAGTGGGGAGTTCGTAAACTTGGCCTCACCGACGAGCAGTACCCCGTCGTCCGTTGGTGCCACAATATCGATCTCATGACCCTTGTACCACCACTGCGTTGGCATCCGTGTGAGCCTGTACTCTGTATAGAGGTCCGGAAGGGCATTATGGCAGAGTGACTCGAATGTTGGACTTACGAAATCGGGTAACTCTGGCTCGATGAGATCTTCGTACGCGTTCTCACCGTAGAGTTCGTACTGACCGCTTCGGCCGTATAGATACCGAAAGTAAAATCGAAAGACGGGATCTCGGATCTGATACCGGGTTCGTTTACTTCGCGTTGGGTCAGACAGCGCCGGATGATGTTTCTCGATAATTCGGAGCGTCTCGAGCCGATCGAAGTAGTACGACGTGTTCGTACTTTCGATTCCGGCCCCCTGCGCGATCTCGTTTCGACTCCGGTTCCCGCTCGCAATCGATTCCAACACGGAGAAGTATGTATCTACCTCGGTGAGTTCCATCTGCAGAACGGTTTCCGGTTCGGTGTGGAGTGGTCCGTCAGGGTCACAGAGCAGCCGTGTGATATTCTCGCCAAGCGTTGCTGTTGGATCGATTGGCTTGAGATATCGCGGCGTTCCGCCAAAGACACCGTACGTGAAGACGCGCTCTTCGGGATCATACGTAGGGACGAACTCTTGGAGCGTCTCAAACGGCAGTTGTGTGAGTTCTATCCGGCCATTTGGCGTCTGGGAGACGCGGCCATAGAGCGGTGCCCCGCCATCAAGAACGTAGGTATGCATCATACCGATCGCAGAGCCAGTGAGAACGAGTGTTGCCTGACTATCGCCGACACCCGTATCCCACAGGTGTTGGATAATCGAGGGAAGGCTCTCATCTGAGTCGATGAGATACGGAAATTCGTCGATTATGATGATCGCATCCTTCTCAACGAGATGTTTGAGAAGTAGTTCCCACTCTTCTTTGACGGTTGCAATGCTTGGATACGTCTTTTCAGCAGTGTCGACGAAGCGTGCTAACTGCGTCGTTGGCGTCCCCTGGACGGCCTGATAGTATACGGCATCATCTCTGTCACGGACCGACTGACGGACGAGTTCACTTTTTCCGATCTGCCGGCGACCGTAGACGATCGCGAGTTCGGCAAAATCACTCTTGTAGAGCGTTTGCAGGCGCTCGAGTTCCGATATCCGGTTGACGAACTCATCCATATCTCCACTACGGATCGCGACTACGTATGTGCTTTGATTTTAGAGGACAAACTATTATAGTTCAAACTCTAATAGTCTCATCTCTATTTCACTGCCGAACACCCTGAAGAGTTCTATTCCGACGTGACCGGTGCGATAGAGGGCTTCGAACAGGGGCTGCTCGCTGAGCGAAAAAATCTCGAGCAGGAGGCACTCGAACTCTTCGCGAACGGAGATGAACAAGAAGCTCGTGACCTGATCACGGAAAACGTCAAGAACCGACTGTTGGAAAGTTTGTCTCTCGGGATGGACCTCTCCGACGAGATTGAGGAAGAGACGAGAGAAAAGTTCGGATTGCGGGAGCCGGAAGGGCGTGATAATCCTGGTGAGACGACACCGGCGTCGAGTCAGCCCATGGCTCAAGGAGGTTCAAACGATATGGTGTACGTCTATGATGAAGACCTCCACGAGTTCCCACGAGAACATGGCAGTTTTACTGAAGAAACCAAAAGAGATAGAGACAATTGCGGAGTCAAACCACCAGGGAATCAACGCCGGTCGAAGACACGGAACGACTGACGGTCTGACAGTCAGGATAGATATCTCTATCTTTAGACACGAGACGAGATTGATCTCTTTCGCTAACGACGTTTCGACATCCTCCGCGTAAACACGGAGGTATCCCGAGCGGCGAGAGTTTCAGATATGTAGTCCAATTACGGACTATCATTGGCACTTTGCCATTGGAGAGTCATTCAGCTGTTCTGAACAGCTAAGTTGACATACGGGAGGATGAATTCGACGAGTCGACGCTCAACTTTCCGCAGATGATTCGACGCCGTCGTTTTTGTAATTTCCATCTCGTCGGCGATCTCTTCAAGTGTCACCTCACGTGGGATCTCGAAGTAGCCTCGTTCGGCTGCCGTGTTGAGAAACTCACGTTGCCGTTGGGGAATCGATGAGAGCAATTCCTGCCACTCTGCTCGACTCGGCATCACTTCGCGCCGGAAGTCCTGGGTAATACGTTCGACAGTGACGCTGCCGAAGTCCGACAGAAACTCGATTGCCTCGGTAAGTTCGTTCCGATTGCTCAACAGCAAGTCGAAGCACTCACACCCGTCGGCCAACTGCGTCGGCCCAATAGGAAGATACCCCTCGTACATGAGCGCCTGTAGCGGCGTCACCTCTGTGAGCCGTTCGCGGAGAAGGATGGTCACCGCTTCACGTCCCTCCGATGTCTCGTAGCGCTCGACAACGTCGACAGCGGTAACAGAGTCGTACGCCCGAATCGTCTCGAGGACAGCCTCGCAGTCGCGTGCCTCGATTGCGAGCATGCCAATGTACCGGTTGTTCCGAAACGTGGAGGCGATGAACTCACCGAAAATACGGTGCCCCACTAATTCTGCAGTCCAGTCCCCTTTGTATTGGACGCATACCTTTGCTGTGAGCATGGTTCACATTGTGGTGAATCGGTCGTAAAAACCCCTCTATCTCCGGTGAATTGCCTCGGGGTCAAGCCCCGAGGCACTCTGCCTTGAAATCTGTAGAAAGGCCGCTACCACAGTGTAGTCAATCTCGAGACGGGCACAGACGGATCGGTAAGCTGTTCGACGCTGTCGGAGACAACTGTCGATGAGAGAGTTGGAACGACAAGTCGTCGGGCTTTCTGCAGTTGTGCTGTCTTGGAAAGCGGGCTTTCACGGGAGCCGCGTGCGCGCGTCACTGGTGATGAGTATGTTTTGCTAGGCGTCTCGATATCGACACGAGCCAGACATTCGCTGGGGAAGCGAGCATCTATATCGTCGTCGACAACGAGATCGACACGCTCGGTAAGGGCAAGCACCTCTGGATCAGTTCGCACCGCTGTCGTGTGTTCGGTTTGTGTAAATTGACCCCGAACGAGTGCGGCTGCGACTGGATATGGGTATGAGTACTGGGCTTCTTCTGGACTCGCGGGTGTGCGAGTCCGTAAGTGCGTCGCCTCCTCAAATGTCGAAACACGAATCGTCTCGACGTGTTCGGGAGGAATGCTCTGCTCGTCAGTCAATGTGAGGACAGCTTCCACCCCAGGTTGCGCCCATCGACAGCATGGATATGGCTTGAGATATCCTCTCGTCACGTGGAAGCGATCTCCGAGTGTCTCGAGAGCATCGCTTACGTCGAATATTGTCTTGGACCCAGTAAAGCCAGCAGCGGCAAGTTGTGCGGCGACATACCCTGTATGAGCACTCCATCCAACACCGTCTTTTGTCATCGCGGGATTTTCGACACCACGCATGATCGGTGTCCGTGGAGCATGGTACTCGGCAACACTGAGTGCGTGCGCCGTCTGTTCTTGCTTGAGGTCAAGTAGTCGGGAAACCGCCGCAGCAGCTCCAAGCGCACCCCAGGATCCGGTTCCCGTATAGACGTCATCAGTGGCGTGGATTGCCAGTCCAGTGCGGACCGCGAGTTCGTACCCGATGAAGACGGCATCGAGAAACTCTCCAATCGATGCGTCGACCGCCTCTGCAGCGGCGAGTGCTGGTGGCACGACAACAGCGGCTGGATGCCCTTTGACCTCGCGGTGTCCATCGTCGATATCGAGAGCGTTCGCTGCGACGCCGTTGGCGAGTGCTGCACCTTCGGCCGCGATTGTCGTGTTTGATCCGTCTAGAAGGCTTGCTCTCGGAAGTGACGACTGACCGTTGCAGTGTGTTGTCGCATATTCTCGAGCGATGTCGACACCCTCCTGTCGATAACCCGCTGTTATCGCCGCAAGCGTATCGAGGACGCGAGTTCGTACCTGTTCTGTCACCTCCTCTGGTGTATCAGTGAGTGTTGCTGACTGGACGAACTCCGCCGCTTGGTATGTGCTCATCAGAGGTAGACGACAACCTGTTGATCCTCCACGTCAACGGTGTAGGTGTCGACTGGAGGCTCGTCACCCTCAATGGCAGCCCCACAATCACAGCCACCATCAGTGTCCACCGACGACGCGTCATCACGAGAGGGTTCGACTTCTGTTTCGAATGATCGAGCACGAACCTTGTGTGGGTTGAAAACAGATTCACCCGTCTCGATGTCGAACTCCCAGCCGTGCCACGGACAGCGCAAGATATGACCGTCGTCTTCCCATTTGACACAGCCTGGTTCCGTTGCCGATGTTGTCCCAGTTACCTTGCCCTGACATAGTGGCGCCCGCTGATGTGGACAGTCGTTCTTGAGCGCATAATACTCCCCATCGACGTTAAATACGCCAATCGAGTGGCCATTCAGTTCGACGATGGTGCGATCGCCGGGTGGCAGTTCGTCGGTCGAGCAGATTTCGAATCGGTTATTCATTGAATCACGTCCTGTCCGTCGGAAGGCTCTCGGGATCGTCTGGGAGTCCGTACAATTCCTGTGCGTTGCCAGCCATCACTGCTTGTTCCAGTTCGTCTGGCATTGGGGGAAGCGCATACAGTGGTGAATCCGTATCCCAGTGGGGGTAGTCACTGGCGAACATCACTGTGTCCTTTGCGTGCATCATCTCCAGAATCTGGAGGAGGTGTTCGGGATTGTTTGGTTCCTCAATCGGCTGGGTGGTAAAGCGCACCTGATCACGAATGTATTCGCTCGGTGGCTTTTGCAGATAGGGAACCTGCGCTCGGAGTGCTTTCCAATTTTTATCCATCCGCCAGAGGAAGTGTGGTACCCAGCTGAGGCCACCTTCGATGACGACGAAGCTGAGATCGGGGAACTTTGCGAGGACGCCCTCCGCAACGAGACTCACGAGCTGTCCCATCGCATACGTGCCAAGGAGTGTGTGCCACTCGAAGTACGTGTTTGGATGGCCCGCTCCGGTTGGCGGACGGGTAACACCGTGACCCTCCGTGTACGGGTGCATCGCGATAGGGAGGCCCATCTCCTCGGCGGCTTCGTACATCGGCCAGTAGTGTTCGTGACCATAGGGGAGCTGCGACGCCATTGGCATCACGACCTGGACGACGCGTGGGTGATCTCCCAGCTCGCGAATCATTTCTGCCATCCGATTCGGTTTCTGCGGTGCAGCGAGCAGTGATCCGACGAATGGTCCTCCCTCCGAGAGCCAGTTGTCAATAACCCACTTGTTGTTCGCTATTGCAAGCTCAGCCGCGTAGTCACGGTTTGGAAGGGCAGTGAGATTGAGATAGGAGTTCCCCGTCAAAATGGCGTAATCGACGCCAAATTCCTCGAGGTGATGAGTTTTCATTTTCTCGACGCTCGATCCTGCTGGCCCTCCATCGTCCGGCACCGCGTCACGACGTGAGAATTCTGCGACGTTGTCATACAGGATATCGGGTGCCTGCACGCCGCGATCTCGATACTGCTTCGGGAGGTACTCGACGAGTTCTTGTGGATCCGCCCATTTCTGGTGGATGTCACAATCGATAAGCGTGGGACTGGTTTGGTCCGACGCTGTCGAGTGAGTAGTTTGCTGTCCTGACATTGGTACGATAACGCTAAACAGTACCAATTGGGTAAGTCTCCGGTCGAACTTGTATCGGGTATTTATACGCTGAACAGGCGCAATACCACGCCCTTCAGGGCGTGGATACGCGCCGTCAATTGATGCAACAATCCACCGCCTGTTGCATGGCCGGATATTCTATACTGAATCGGATCTATTATGTTCTCGGGTTTCATAACTGGTTATGAGTCCAGAATCCGATGCGAACCCACCGAACATTCGAGGCGTCGATCACGAACCCACGGCAGGTGAGTGACGACCTCGATCAACTCGGACGGGCTGCATCGAAGCTCTGGAACGTCGGTCGCTACTACGCACAAGAGCAGTGGGACGAAACGGGCGAGATCCCCGATGACGGGGAACTCAAATCCGAACTCAAAGGTCACGAACGCTACACGGACCTTCATTCTCAATCCAGTCAGCGCGTTCTCGAAGAACTCGCTGAAGCGTTCAACGGCTGGTTCGCAAAGCGTCGGAACGGCGATAGCCGTGCCCGACCGCCCGGCTACCGCAAGCGCGGTGATTCCCACCCGCGTTCTACTGTGTCGTTCAAAGCGGCTGGCTTCAAGCAGGATGCACAGTTCAACCGCGTTCGCCTCTCGAAAGGACGGAACCTGAAGGAACACCGCTCGGACTTCGTGCTGTGCGAGTACGAGCTGCGTCCTGACGTAGACCTCTCCGAGTGGGACATCCAACAGGTTCGGGCCGTCCACAAGTACGACGAGTGGCGACTCCACTTCATCTGCCGAAAGTCGATTGATCCCGAACCACCGGGAGACGAAACTGCCGGGATCGACCTCGGCATCTCGAACGTTGCCGCGCTTTCGTTCGGTGGTGAATCACTCCTCTTCCCCGGAAACGCGCTGAAAGAGGACGAATACTACTTCGGACGAAAGAAAGCGAAGTGCGACGACAGCCGGTCGAACGAGCGGCTTCGGTTGGACCGTAAGCGCACGGAACGCCGAACCCACTTCTTGCACACCCTCTCAAAACACATCGTTTCGGAGTGCGTCGAGAGGGGTGTCGGGACGATCGTCATCGGTGACCTCGGCGGTATCCGAGACGACGAGAACGGCGAGTCCCGCAACTGGGGCAAACACGGAAATCTCGACCTTCACGGGTGGGCGTTTGACCGCTTGACGTCGATACTCGAGTACAAGGCGGAAGCCGAAGGGATCGACGTAACGGTGGAGTCCGAACGCGATACCTCAAAGACGTGTTCGGCCTGCGGAACGAAGGACGGCAACCAGCGTGTTGAACGCGGGTTGTACGTTTGTGAGGAGTGTGATACGGTGGCGAACGCGGACGTGAACGGTGCGGAGAACATCCGCCGAAAAGTAACTCCGAGTCCTTCTGAGGATAGGAGTAACGGCTGGTTGGCACAGCCTTCAGTCCATCTGTTCGATCGTAACGAGGGCCGTTTCGCCCCGCGAGAACAGGTCGTGGACTGTAAACCGTAATATCTCAACGGCGGTCGGGATTCCACGTCGTTTACGGCGTGGAGGATGTCAAATGAGAACCAGAAGAAAACCCACGAATTCGGCGGATAGCTCAAACAGGTGGTTGATGCCGGTCGACTTGTTGAATATAAGCCCTTGCATTGTGCGTGTGAATGTTTAGGTCCATAACTGGTCGAACGATGTACATGTACCATCTAGAGAGAGGAAATCTCAACCAATGACACGACCACGCATCGCAGCCTGTCAGTTCGAACCAACAGTCGGGGATATCGATGCGAATCTCAACCGCATCGCGCAACTCACAGCTGACCTCCCTGCTGCAGTCGAGTTTGCGGTCTTCCCAGAACTCTGTATTACTGGCTATGATGTCGACCATGTTCAGTCGACGAAGACAGCGGTTCCAGGTCCAGTGACCGATCGCGTGTGTACGATTGCACGTGAAACTGATATTGATCTCATTGTCGGTCTTCCAGAGGCTGCCAGCGGGGATATCTACAACTCGCTTGTGTATGTCTCGTCAGACGGTGTCAAAGCCACGTACCGAAAGCAACGACTGTGGGGCACAGAGGCCGATCATTTCAGAGCAGGGAGCGGACCGACAACAGTTGAGACGCCGATCGGACGGGTTGGCCTGTTGCTATGCTACGATCTAAACTTCCCCGAACTCGCGCTTGCTTACAGTGAGGCTGATTGTGATATCATTGCTGTGAGTGCAGCATGGCGCCAGTCGTTCGCTCGTGACTGGCGCCTCCTCTGTCGTGCTCGCGCACTCGACCAGACGTGCTACGTTGTCGGATCGAATCACTGTGGCTCACAATCCGGACGTCAACACGCTGGTGCGAGCCTAATCGCAGGTCCACGTGGCGATATCCTTGCCCAGACAACCGATGGCATACCGATGGCTTCGGCTGAGGTACTGTCTGACGCTCTTTCTACTGCTCGAGAACAGAATCCAGTCCGACTCTCCCGTCGCAGCGGCTAATTTGGACCGCTTTTTGGTTTCAACTGGATCGGTAGCGCGGAGTCCCTTTCTGCTCACAACTTCGCGTTTGCACGGTCAGCGGAACCTTCGATTCCGCATTATCCTCAAGAAACGAGCGAAGCGAGTGAGTAGCGCGTTCGTTTGACGAGGTAGGGTTTTGATCGTAACTTCATCAATCATCATTGCATATAAATAGTTGATTAGTATGGGTCAATACTTAGGGTCTTTATTACAGATGTTTTTGCTATGCTAAATCAGCACACACGGCGTGAGCTGCTTAGAGGGGGAGGTGGTGTTGCCGCAACGGCTAGTGTTGTGGGGACTTCTGGGTGCCTCACGCTCGCGACACAATTGCAAGGTGATTTGGTGAAAGTGGGCTCGAAGCAATTCACCGAACAGGAGGTCCTAGGCTACCTCGCATACGAGGTGCTCAAAGCAAACACGGATATCAATATTGGTGATCAGGTCGGTCTCGGCGGCACTACGACGAACTATCGTGCACTACTCTCCGATGAGATCCAGCTATACTGGGAGTACACAGGTACGGCTTGGCAAACACTCCCTCCGAAGCAGGACTCGTTCATTAGCGACTCGACAGAGCTCT
Organism: Natronorubrum aibiense; assembly: GCF_009392895.1. Taxonomy (GTDB): domain Archaea; phylum Halobacteriota; class Halobacteria; order Halobacteriales; family Natrialbaceae; genus Natronorubrum; species Natronorubrum aibiense. The sequence goes on from NZ_CP045488.1 coordinate 1,458,828, forward strand.
ACGAAACGGTCAAGCAGGAATTCGAGAGCCAGCACGACCTAACGTTCCTACAGCCCGCTCCGCTCGATAACACCTACGTCATTATGGCTAATCCGACATGGGCTGACGAGACGGGTGTGACGTCGCTCTCTGAGTTCGAATCCTATCTTACGGAGTCTTCAGAGACCGTCACAGTTGCTCTGAATGCCGAGTTCCAAAGCCGTTCGGATGGCTGGCCAGGGCTGCTTGACCACTATGGGCTTGATACGCACAAACAGCGACTCGATGTCAAGAATATCGATTCCGGACTCCTGTATCAGGTAGTCGGCAATGAGGAAGCAGATATCGGTGTTGGGTTCAACACTGATCCGCGGATCCTCCAGTTTGACCTTCAAGTGCTGGATGATGACCAGCAATTTTTCCCCAGTTACAATGCGGCACCGATGGTCGGAACTGCGACCCTCGAGACTAACCCGTCGATACGTTCATCGCTGAACGAAACGAGCGAAAATCTCACTACCGAACAAATGCGGAAACTCAACAAGCGCGTTGCCCTCGAGAGGGTGAACCCACAGACGGTTGCTAAAGAGTATCTGCAGAGCGAGGGGATCGTCTGATGCTGTCGCCTGACCTGCTGGTCCCGCTTATCATTGAGGGATCTATTGAGTACTTCACCAAGAACCAGGAACTCCTGTGGGAGTTGCTGATAAACCACATTATTGTGGTCCTCGACTCGGTGTGGCTTGCACTCCTTATCGGCGTCCCCCTTGGTATCGTCGCAACCTACAATGACCGCCTCGGAAGCATCCTCCTTTGGACGGCGGGTATGTTGATGACCGTCCCGAGTATCGCCCTATTCGGGCTCTTGATTCCGCTTGTCGGGATTGGTGAGATTCCTGTTGTTATTGCACTCGTACTATACGCCCAGTTGCCTATCATTCGGAACACCTACCTCGGACTCACGCAGGTTGACGAGGCGATCATCGAGGCTGGACGAGGGATGGGTATGACGAAGACACAGCGACTCTGGCGGCTGCAACTCCCGCAGGCGATCCCCGTCATCATGGCGGGGGTTCGGAACGCCGTTGTCATCCTCGTCGGCATTGCTGCTATTGGAGCTTTCATTGGCGCGAATAACCTCGGGAATCCCATCTTCAACGGTATCAGTGAGGCCTACCCGGCAGCAATCGTCGTCTCAACGATCATCGTCTCACTGCTCGCTCTCGGGTTTGATTACGGGTTCCGTGTTCTCGAGCAACTGTTCAGATTACAAAATGGAGAAGACATCGAACCAACGCTTGGCATTCGACTCATCAAGGGTTACAAACATGACTGACATGCACACCACCGATACGACTGAGGAATCAGACACTATGATCGAGTTTGACGGCGTCACCAAGGTCTATCCAGACCAGACGGTTGCAGTCGAAGATATCAGCTTTGAGGTCGAGCGCGGGACAACGACAGTCTTCGTTGGTCCCTCCGGCTGTGGAAAAACCACGACGATGACGCTCGTTAATCGGATGCAAGACGCCACCGAAGGGACGGTCTACTACGATGGAACTGATGTCGAGAAACTCGACAAGGTTGACCTGCGTCGGGATATCGGATACGTCATCCAGGAAATCGGTCTCTTTGACCACATGACTGTTGGGGAAAACATCGCAACGGTCCCCGAACTCAAAGGCTGGGAACAAGACCGCATCGATGATCGTATTGATGAGTTGCTCGAGTTGATGAACCTGCCTGCAAGCACCTACCGTGATCAACATCCCACTGCGTTGTCGGGTGGCCAGCAACAGCGAGTCGGTGTGGCCCGTGCACTTGCAGCTAATCCAGACGTCATCCTGATGGATGAACCGTTTGGAGCTCTCGATCCAATCACGCGCGAAGAACTCCAAGACGAATTCCTCGAAATTCAAGAGCGAATCGACACCACGATTCTCTTTGTCACTCACGATATCAACGAGGCGTTGAAAATGGGCGACAAGATCGCCATCTTCGACATGGGTGAACTCGCCCAGTATGGGCCACCCACAGAAATTATCAGAGAACCTGCCAACGACTTCGTCGAGGAGTTCATTGGTGCCGACCGCACGCTCAAAGAGCTGCAGATTACCGCTGTCGGCGATATCATGCAAGACCATGTAGCGGCACGTGAAGACCCAGAGGTCGATATCACTGACTCGGTTGCTGTCGCCGAATCTACGGAGATGGGTGATGAACTTGTTCTCGCAGACGGAACGGGTGACCACTACGTCACGCCGACAGATACAGTCGATATTGCACTCTCTCGAATGATTCAAGTCGACACCACATCGCTTCCAGTCGTCCGCGACGGCAATCTCGTTGGCGTCATTACGGAGTCAGATATCCGTGCTCACCAGTCTAAGAGAGGTGGCGATCAGTAATGTCACCGATTAATACGCTTATTGAGTCCGGCCAGTATCTCATCAATCACTTTGACGAGTTCCTCCGCCTCCTCGGAGAACACCTAACGCTCGTCCTCGTCGCGGTGGCGCTTGCAGTTGCCGTTGCAGTACCGCTTGGCATCCTTGCTGAGCGTCACGACTGGACAAAATCCATCATAATGGGAACAGGTAATGTCGCACAGACAGTGCCGACGCTTGCCATTATCGCTCTGGTCTTCCCACTGCTCGGACTGGGCTTTCTCCCCTCGCTGGTTGGGCTATTCACTTACGCATTACTACCCATCTTGACAAATACAGTTGCTGGTCTCGAAAACGTCGACGAGAGCACGGTCGAAGCTGCCCGCGGGATGGGTATGACAGAGAATCAAATACTGCGAAGGATCAAACTTCCACTGGCCGTACCCGTCATCTTCGCCGGAATCCGAACGAGTGCAGTCCTCAGTGTTGGGACTGCTTATCTCGCGTTCTTTATTGGTGGCGGCGGTCTCGGCGTCTGGGTCATTACCGGGATCTCGCTGTTCAATACCCCCCAACTGCTCGCTGGCGCGATTCCTGGCGCACTCTTAGCGATTGGCCTTGACTCGTTGTTTGCCTTCATTGAAACTCGCATCAGTGGGGAGACTCACGCCACCCAGTCACCGGCGGCCGGATAGTACTCGAGCGGTCTTCGGCAGTCACTCTCGAAGACGACTCGAGGATCTCTCTTGGCAACGACAGCTGCCCACGGATGATCTCACATCGATCCTGATCTCAAGACCGATTGATCTCGAGACCGGTCTTACCCCTCGAGAGAACGGAAACCATCAAAAGGAACCACCGAACGAAGCACCTTTACGACCATCTCTGAAACCCAGAGGCAATGTGGCCCTGGGGACACCTCGCTGTCGCGTACTTGGTATATTCGATGTACCAGCAACGCACTGACCAACGCCCACGAGCGCTGCCGGTGATCGTCTTAGCGATCGGGTCTCAATTTCCAGATCTGATCGATAAGCCGTTCGCTTGGTCTTTCGATATTCTTCCTGGCGGACGGACGCTCACCCATTCCGTATTCTTCGCTCTGTTATTGTTGCCAGCTGTCTATCTCGTCGCGCTCCGGTTCAAGCGATCCGATATCGGAACTGCGTTCGCCATCGGACACGTCTCTCACCTGCTCGCGGATATCCCTCCAGCTACTCTTTTGACAGCCGACGGATCTGCACTCACTTTTCTGTTCTGGCCTTTCCTCGAGCCACCCGCCTACGAATCAGTGGATGGCATTCTCGCTGGTTTCCTGCGGTACTCGATGGGCTGGTATGAGTGGGCTCAACTCGGCCTCGTTCTTGGTGCGCTCATCGTCTGGTATCGTGATGGAACGCCTGGGATTGGATATATGAAACGCAGCGTCACTCATCTCGCCGAAAAAGCAGTGTAAAATAGCTGTACTGACGGAACCGAAAAATCAGAATTCCTCTTAGTTTCGCTCTATCTGGAATTCGTTTTGTTGCTTTTCATCACTTTGATTGGGAATATACAGTTCAATTCGTCACGGAAAAATAATTATTAGTTAGTGATTTAAACCAATATACTATGTCAGAGGATCACAATCAACGTGATAGAAAGGATGGACACAGGAGGCGGAGCTACCTCAAGGGAATGCTCGCTGGAAGTACAGTTCCCTTCAGTCTCAGTGGCGAAGTGGGAGCAAAAAAAGGAGATCGAAGTGATCCTCAAGAAACTGCGGGAGATAATGAGCAGATCCACAACTGCTTCACTTCGACGATAACGCTTACCAGACAGGTTCGGGATGGCGAGGTGTCTCCAGTCGAACTCGTTGATCGGTACCTCGAGCGGATTGACGAGCGTGATGACGATCTGAATGCATTCATCACGCTGACGCCGGACCGTGCTCGCGAAGCCGCACAGGAAGCCGAGCAAGCGGTCGAGAACGGAGAAGACCTTGGTCCGTTGCATGGCGTCCCGTTTGCAATCAAGGACAATCAGGAACTGAGTGGTGTGCGGTATACAGGGGGATCGCTGGCGTTTGAGGACCGAATCGCCGAGAATACTACTCACTCCGTTCAACAGCTACTTGACGCAGGGGCGATCCCCCTCGGGAAAACGAATCTGCCCGAGTTCGGATATATGGGCAAAACAGATAATTTGCTCGTCGGCCCTACGTCAACGCCGTTCGACCTCGAACGGAATGCGGGTGGTTCCTCAGGTGGCAGTGCCGCAGCGGTTGCCGACGGACTTCTCCCGTTTGCGACCGGGACTGACGGTGCCGGGTCGATTCGGATTCCGGCCTCGTTCACCGGGACGTATGGGCTGAAGCTCACGTTTCGACGAATCGCGTCCCCGGACGGGTCCCCGTTCAGACCGGGGCAGACGTTCTTCCACCATAGTGTACTGACCAGGACAGTTGCCGAAGCGGCGCTTGTGCTCTCGGTGATGGCTGGCCCTAGTAATAGAGACCCCCACACGAAGCCAGATGACGTCGACTATATCGGTGCGCTCGACCAGGGCGTCGAGGGGCTCTCGATCGCGTACAGTCCAGATCTTGGTGTCTTTCCCGTTGACGAGCGAGTACGGAATGTCGTCGGTGAGGCTGTCGAGACGATTACCGAAGCCGGCGCGGAGGTGGAAGAGGTCGATGTCGACCTCGGACTCAGCTATGAGGAACTCATGGAAACGGTGGCAATCAAGTGGGACGTGTCGTACGCGACGCTTGCTGACTCCTTCGCCGAGGATCCTGGAATCGATATGACCGGCGAGGACAGCGACCTCTTTCCGGATGAACTCCTCGAGATTGTCGAGGACGGTAGAGAGCTTAGCGGAGTAGACGTAGTTGGCAATCAGAACAACCGTACGGCAGTATTGAACGGAATCGCGTCAGTGTTCGACGAACATGATCTTCTTGTCACGCCGACGCTTGCAGTGCCACCGATCCGGAACGATGAACTCGGGCCGACCGAGATCGAGGGCGTCGAGACGGATCCAATTATCGGATGGCTTCTCACGGTGGTATTTAATTTGACCGGCAATCCAGCAGCATCGGTTCCAGCGGGGCTGACTGATGAAGGACTACCGGTTGGCATGCAAGTGGTCGGTCCCCACCTCGGCGACGAGCAGGTCATCGCCGCGAGCGCAGCGTACGAAGAGGTAAATCCCTGGTTCGACGAGTATCCGGCCTTTCAGTGACATCCTCCACGGGAAGGGGACTCTCTCGCTGTCAAAGGTAGGCGCGATACCTCGGATCACTAAGGGAAAGATTTGGATACCGTGCTGGAAAACGCTAGGAGTAGTGGACAATTATGAGTGATCCGAGACCAGAGGTAAGCGATACCACAGAGCAAAAGACATCGCAAGATATCCTCGGGTCGCTTATCGATGGTGCGCTTCACGAAATGAACCGCGAGCGATCCGGGCTATTGCTCTCTGGGTTCTCGGCAGGTCTCGATATTGGATTCGGGCCGCTGATGATGGCGGTAATTCTGACACTCTCGCAAAGTGGGTTTGGCGATCTCACGACGGAATTACTGTTGGCGAGCGTCTATTCCATCGGATTCATGTTCGTAATTCTTGGACGCTCGGAACTGTTCACTGAACACACCACATTGGCGGTGATACCGGTTCTCGACAAACAGGCATCGATCCAACAGTTGGCTCGTCTCTGGGGGCTGGTGTACGTCGGAAATATCGTCGGTGGATTTCTGTTTACCCAGCTAGTCGTTCTCCTGATGCCGGGGCTGGGCGTCGTCTCACCGGAAGCTTTCGAGACAATCGCGCTCAAACTTGTCAACCACGAGTTACAGTGGATACTCGTCGGTGGCGTCTTTGCGGGATGGTTGATGGGATTGTTGGCGTGGCTGGTCACGGCAGCCCAAGAGACAACAAGTCGGTTGCTTCTTATTTTAATCGTTACCGGCACGATCGGCATTCTCCATCTCCCGCACTCAATTGCGGGCAACGTCGAGGTCCTTTTTGGTCTGTTAATGTCCCCTGAAATTTCACTATTGGACTATCTTGCGTTTCTCGTCCTCGCAACCATTGGTAACGCTTTCGGTGGCGGCATTTTCGTCGCGTTACTCAAATACGGGCATGTCGTTCGTGGCGGAAACTAACAGATCGGTATATTGGAGTCGATGACCATGCGCCGACTCTGCGAAACCGTGATTTCACTCGAGCAGACCGAACTCAACTGCAATCGAATTCAGGTGCAGCCGAGATCAGCGCTGCTAACACTGTTCTGGACGACAATCTCAGTATCTTCCTCACCCTGAATCTGGGGTTTCAAATCCCAATCCGTCGAAACGCACAAGTCATTATCGTACGAATCATTATGTAGAGTATGACCTTCTATGACCGGGATGACGAACTCGCTGCACTCGAGACTGCGTTCAATTCGCCCGGTCACGATTCCTACGTCGTCTACGGGCGACGCCGCGTCGGGAAAACGGAATTGCTCAAAGAATTCTGTACTGACCGTCCCCACATATACTATCTTGCAGCTCAGGAAGCCGAACACCGCCAGCGTGAGAAGTTCGTTGAACAAGTCGCCGACACCTTCGACGATCGTGTCCCACGCATCGACGGTTGGGATGACGCCTTCGAATATCTCGGAGACAAGCTCACGTCGGAACGACATGTCGTTGTCATCGACGAGTTCCCCTATCTGATCGCGGAGAACGACTCTCTCCCATCGTATATTCAGGCGTTTGTCGACGAACAGCTCCAACACACCGACTCCATGCTCGTGCTCTGTGGCTCGAGTGTGAGTACTATGGAGTCAGAGGTACTGGGTCACGAAAGTCCGTTGTACGGCCGTCGAACGGGCCAAATCGATCTCCAGCCGTTCTCGTTTCAACAGGCTCGGGACATCATCACGTACGATTTTACAGACGCGATTCGGTCGTACTCGGTTACCGGTGGGACGCCGATGTACCTCACGCTCTTCGACTACGACCGGACACTTGCCGAGAACATCCAGACAGAGCTCCTCTCACCGACAGCTGTCCTATACAACGAGCCAGAGTTTCTGTTGCGGACCGAGCTACGAAATCCCGCTCGGTATATGAGTATCCTCGAGGCGGTTGCGCTGGGCCATACGACACCGAACGAGATTTCAGGAGCGACTGGAATCGATCCAGGACCGTTGTCGAAGTATCTCCAGACACTTCGGCGACTGCGACTCATTGACCGCGAAGTTCCCGTCACAGCGTCCAGTCAGAAGTCCAAACGGTCCCAGTATCGTGTCGCCGATGAATTCCTGCGTTTCTGGTTCCGATATGTCGAGCCGAACCGCTCCAGTATCGAAGAAGCGCCGACTATCGTCTTCGACGGCACCATCGAACCCAATCTTCCCACCCACGTTGCAACCACGTTCGAGGACGTCTGTCAAGAGGCCGTCTGGGAGGCAATTCGACGCGGTGAATTCGACCTGTACTCCAAGGTCGGGCGATGGTGGTACGGCGAAGAAGAGGTCGACATCGTTGGTCTTGCACCCGACGACGATCGAATCCTGCTTGCCGAGTGCAAGTGGACTGCCGAGCCTGTCGGATACGCACTCGTCGAGAGCCTTCGGGCTAAAGCCGAAAACGTTCGATGGGGACCAGGAGATCGAGAAGAGCGGTATGCCCTCTTCTCGAGAAGTGGGTTCGTTGATGGACTCGAAGACGATCTTGACGGCAATTGGTCGCTATTCAGTATCGACGACCTTGATATGCTATTTTCGAACGATCGTTTGTGAGTGATGGACTGCTGGCATACAGATTCCGTATCTGACTGAGAAAATCGGACTCTGAGCGAGCGCATTCTGAGATCAAATCCAGCAAGAATCGCAAGACGATATCGAGCTGAATGAGGAGACACTATCGATTTTCATTACATCAGCACGAGTGCCTCTGCAGTCGAAAAGAGTCACTCCCTACCCTCCGAGTCGGATGCCTGTAGATGAGATAGTAGAAAGCGAAATTCGATATGAGACGAAAGGCCTCAACCTATATTAAGTTAGGGCGTGAACTGTAGCCTATGACCGATGACGAATCGAATTCTGAGAAGGGGCTTATGGAACGACAGATTACGGGCGAAGACCGTGTGCGGATGGTCGCTCGGCAGCTGTCGGAGCCGCGGACGGCAAACTGGATTGCTTCCGAAGCGGACTGGTCACACGAGCCGACCAAGCGTGTCCTCGAACGGCTCGTCGACGATGGAATCCTCCACCGGGATGATGGTGGAACCCACACCACATACTACCCTGATTACCGTCGTCAAGCGATGCAGGAAGCGATGCGACTTCGGGACAGCGGGCACACGGTCGAGGAGCTCACGGATCGTCTCGCCGAAATGAAAGCACAGATCCGAGACTGGAAGGACGAATTCGACGTCGAGTCACCGAATCAACTTCGAGGAACGCTTGCCGACGAGACCCTTGACGCCACCAAAGAAGATCGTCGCCGTGAGATCGCACGCGAGTGGGAGCACCTCCAGCGTCGCATCCGTATTGTCGGGTTCGCCATCCGCGAATGGGATTTCTTGGCCCCAACGACAGAGCCTGCCAATGCCTACAGCTAACAGATGTCTGTCCCACATCCAGGTGGTGACCCAAATGCGAATTTGTATGCGCAACTGAAGCGAGATGTCCTTGACCGTGTGCCACAGATCACGGCGGTTGAGTACGTTCCGGACGATATAGAGGCCAAGCAGTTGCGAGCGGTTTTCGACCCGAACCTTCTTGTTCCGCCAACAGGGCCTGATTCGCCAGAACTGACTGTCAAGTGGTATCGCCAAGACCCACACGATTGGTTCCGTATCAACTACACCGACCCAAACACGGGCTTCCACGCTGGCTGGCACCAAGACGAGGATCATCCCGATTTTGGTCGGGCGCATTTCCAGTACACGGCCGCCGATAAAAAGGGCCGATGGTGCATAACATTCGAACACGAGACACCATCTCTGATTCTCTGGGAAATCGTCGAAGAACGCCTCGAGGATGTTCGTCCAACATATCGTGAGTAAGCGATACCACAGAGCAAAGAACATCGCAAGATATCCTCGAGTCGCTTATTCATCACAAACCATTTCATCAAGACGACTATAGCTCTGAACCAATTTGAGGAGATATTCAATACAAAACAGTAGTATTATTTCTGGAATCGTTACCTCTACCCGATTTGTGAACCGATCTCGAAGCCGGAACGGGCTTGGAGGAAGGTAGTGGATCGGATGTAGTGGATGTGGTGTCTCGTATCGATCACTATGATATCGTCGTAACTGCATTGAGCCCTTTCCAATCCGCTGAGCCTTCTTCAACCACGACGTTGACGATACTCGCGCAGGATGCTCAAGAACGATCTCATCCGTATACGCCATTTGGAACCCAGCGTCACGCACCCGGTGTCCAAATTCTTTATCACCACCTGAAACAAGACGATGGTCAAAGTTGCCGACCTCATCGAAAACCTGCTGGCGGACTATAAGGCTGCATGTCGGAGCGAACCCATCCTTTTCAATATATTTTTCAACAGGTAAACCAAGCGCCAAGTCATATTTCGACCAAATTGTTGGACCTGATTCTGGAGTGTATATGCGGGTTTTGCATCCGATATAATCCGCCGTTGTGCTATCAAGAACATCTTCTATGCTTTTCAGCCATGATTGCTTGACGGTCATATCGGCATCAATAAACGCGATAACCTCTCCAGTTGCGTGTTTTATACCTTTATTTCGGGCTGCATAGGAACTCTGTATCTCATCTTCAATAATATGTGACACGATCTCCGGGTAGGAATCTGCAAATGACTGTATCACAATTGGCGTTTGATCGGTAGACCCGTTGTCAACAACTAGAACTTCAAATCTGTCTTGTGGGTAGTCTACGTCCACTACGGAGGTGAGTGTCTCACGTATCCCTTCTGGATCGTTATATACTGGACAAATCACAGAAATAAAACAGCCGTCATCATCCCCAGACATTGTTTTTGATACTTGTTCTCAACAGTAATAATATTGCGATGGACTTACTGACCCTCTCGGTTTGTCTCTCGCGATAGGGCTGTGGCTCGGTCAAACAGGTCTCATCGCCAGCCAAGTCACTGGCGTGCGTGTATTCTCTACTCGAGCAGGCAGATCCCCGCTGCACTCGCGTTCTGGTTGCGACTGAAAGGTAGAGATGATTTCACAGCCTGGCTTTGAGCGCTTTTCTTCCGGCTTTTTGCAAGCGTGTGCGCGTAGCTGGAAACGCTCGAAGATACTGTGTGAGTTTGCCCTTCGAGACGGCTGCTGGGGCCGTCAGTCGTCGTCCGCAGTCGGCGTCGGCACGTCTACTTCCGTCCAGACAGTTGACGCGCGGTCGATCTTGTCGTTCCAGTCAGCAACGAGCGTCGTCACTGCGAGATCGCCAGTGACGTTGTTCATTGTCCGAAGTCGATCAAGGATCGGATCAACGCCAGCCACCATTCCGACAACCTCGAGTGGCAAGCCGAGTTGGGTAAGAATCATCGTCAGCATGATCAGGCCACTCCCTGGAACGCCCGCAGTGCCGATGCTTGCCAGAAGCGCTGTCATAACCACGGTCAGTTGTTCTCCGAGGGTCAGTGTTTGACCGACCATGTTGGCAGCGAAAATCGCTGCAACCCCCTGATACATTGCCGTTCCGTCCATGTTGATCGTTGCTCCGAGTGGCAGTGAGAAACTGTAGACTTCCTCATCGACACCGAAGTTCTCATCGGCGTCATTCATTGTCACTGGCAGCGTCCCGCTGCTAGAGCGAATACTCAGAGCGGTTACCATTGCCTCCTTGGCTCCCTTGAGGAAATCTAGTGGGGACTCTCGGAGTAGTCCCCACTGAATGACGAGCAGATACGTGAATCCGATGTGGAGCGCGACTGCGAGGGTAAGCGCTCCGATGAGTTTAGCGAACGGAGCAATCGCGTCAGCACCGGATTGTCCGAACGTCGTTGCCATCAGGGCAAACACGCCGATGACGCCGTACTCCATGACGCCCCAGACGATTTTGAACATCGCCTCTGCGCCGGTTTCGGCGAGTTCGAACACCGTTTGAACCCCGTCGTGGACCGGCGTCCCAACGTCGTATTCGTCCTGCAAATAGGCGAGTGCGAGGCCAAAGGCAATGACGAAGAAGATCGTTGGAAGGACGTTTCCGTCGGCCATCGCTCCAATTGGGTTCGTCGGGACGATATTCATGAAGACATCGACCATGTCGGGTGCCTCCTTGGTCTCGACGCTCGCATCCGCCACTTCGAGCCCGATGCCGGGATTGATCAGGTTCCCGACCAACAGACCGAACCCGATCGCGATAGCGGTGGTAGCCAGATACAGTACCACGATCTGTGATCCGATTTTTCCGAGACTGGAGGGTGAGAGCCGTCGAGCACCCATAAGGAGTGTGAAAATGATAATCGGAATCACGATCATCTGGAGTAGTCGAACGAACAGTTCACCGAGCGGTTCGAGCCGCGTGGCTGGTTCGCCAACAGTCAGACCAAGTAGGGATCCGAGTACGAACGCGATTCCAATTCGATAGATTATTGGAACAGATCGATACCGATCGTATAGTTGGCGGATAGAACTCGCCATACATTTTGACAAAAGCTGTAAGATAATAAAAGAAACGATTTAAAATGTATTTCTTGAATCCGTAGGGGTGTGTTTCATTCGTTGCAACCACCGACGAATCCCCGCTGCGATGAGTCTGGTGTCTCTTCTCGAGTCGCAGGCCTCCCCTCCGGTTCCGCAAGACCCTCCAGAACGGAGATCCGCGCTTGGTGCTCCTCGAGAGACGCAACTGCTCGATCCTGCAGTGTCTCCTCCCCATCACGAATCGACTTAGGAGGCCCGTAGCACTCAGAGGTATACTCGATCGCTCGAGCGATGGTCTTCTCACCGTACGTTGAAAATACAAGGCACGAATCTTGTAATCCAGATCGTACTGAAATCGTCAGTAACGCAAACCGCTTCGTTTTCAGTCTCCCTTCAGTTCATCCATACACTCGGCGCAAACTTTCAAATCATCCTCCCCGGCAAGGTCTTCTTCGCCGTGATCGATTGAGTCTACTAGTTCTTTCGTGATAACATCTGGCGTGATGTGTTGAACGTCATCCACATCACGGCCGCATCGAGCACATTTGACCATAGAATGAAGTAACAAGGTCACAGGGTATTACTATTATTCCGTAGAGCAGGCGCAAAACCTACGACTTCAGTCGTGGGAGCACGTCACTGGTCCGAATCCTACGGTTAACGCTGTACCCTATCGTTATCGATCTGCTGAATTTATTCTCGTATTCATCACACGGCTCGTATCAGTTTCTAAAGGTTTCAACAGAGCCGATTCCCCATGAATCTCAGTCAGAAGATCCAGATCCAACATTCTCACCCGTAGCACGGTCAGAAAAACCGTACTGTCCGGGAAGGTCACTCCTCGAGTGTGATTTCGGATCGAAATCGATCACTGCGGTCTCGTCTTCCATCGCGCGGACTTCGATTCCTCGCCACTCACCATCAACTCCGACAAGCGCCTCCGAATAGCCCGTGCGATCGTTCCCAGGGACAGCCTCCTGGATGAAGCGCATCTGTGCGGAGTTGAGACCGAACTCGTTGGCCCACTCGCGGTCCATCCCATCGAGGTGGTGGAACTGCTTGATCGCACACTGGTCGATGATCGCCTCTGACTCTGGATGCTGGAAGAACTCATCAACTGTCTGGGTCACAAGTCGAATCGAGAGATTGTGATGACGGTGATGGCGGAAGACGATCTCGAGATACTCGAGACTCGCCGCATCCTGCATGATGTAGCGAGCTTCGTCGATAACGAAGACGACCTCTTTGTCCGTCTCCTTTGCACGCTCATAGACCAGCGAAATCAGCAACTGCATAATCAAACTCGTACTTCCTCCGAGACTGCCCTCCTGCTGGGCGAGATCCAAATAAATCACCTTCTCGTCGCGAAGATCGAACGCCGTCTCCCGACCTAAGTTCTCATACCGACCATCCTCGGCAAACGGCCGCAACTGATCGATGAGCCACGTCGCGTCCTCTCGAATCTTCGTCGCCTCCTCGTCCGTCCGCACAACATACTCCGACGGCGTCTCGACCATCTCCTCGAGAATATCCAGCACGTCCCGCATCGTCGGACTCTCGTTGTGATGAGTCGCGATATCGTCAGTAATCCCGTTCCGAGCGTACGCTTTCTCAATCGCAGTCTCCAACGTGGTCCGTCGGTCCCCGAGTGAGATCCCACGAAGCGCAAAGTAGTTCGACAAGAAACTCATCACGCTATCGAGTTTCTCGCGGTAGGGACTCGCATCCTCTCCCATCGCCCGCTGGACGCGTTCTGGCGTGGGCTTGATCTCGAGTGGGTTCAGTCCCATCTCCCCGCCGACCGTGATTCGCTCGCCACCGAGTGCTTCGGCGACACCCGCCCAATTGTTCAATGGCTCGAGAATGATTCCGATGCGGTCTTCGCTTTGCTCGATCGACCGGATGAAGTTCTGCTTCGCGCCGAACGATTTGCCAGAGCCAGGATCGCCGATCGTGAACATCGCATACCCATTTTCGCGAGCGAACGGATCGATCACGACCGGGCTCTGATTCTTCCAGTGGACGCCGAACTCGACACCGCCGTCCTCGAGAATCGTGGCGTTGTGTGGCGAGGCGAGCAATGCACCAACTGCCCCACCCAATGCCGTGGCCTCTCGGCCGAACGGATTGGGCCCAATCGGGGCCCCAGCCTGGAGTGCCAGATCCTGCTTACAGATGGCTGTCTTCGGTGAGAGCCCAGCGGGCTGTTCACGAAGCCGACTCCGAATCGTTCGGACGGCCTCACGCAACTGATCACGGGACTCCGCTCGCACCGTAATGAACATGCCCTGATCGAAGACACGGCTTCCGTTCTCGACGCTTTTGTACGTCGACAGCGCCTCAGCCGCTCGTTCCTGCAGATAGCTGCTACGGACGGTTTGCTCGAGATCTGCATCAGCCTGGAGATCGTCAGCAACCCGCTGGAGTTCGTCCCGTGCCCGCTGCTGGCTCTTGGGTGTAATATGAACCGTGAGATCGAACTCGACGTCCGTAAGCTCGAAAAGTTCAGCCAGATAGCCGTCTTTCGGATAATCCGGATAGTCGGCGATGTAGAGCGTCGATGTCCACTGGTCGCCAACCCGACTGGTACGCGTCTCCCACTCGATCGCTGCCGGCGCGATAACACCCTGATGCTGTTCTGCGATCTCATCGAGTACCGTGCCTTCCTCAATTCCGTCTTCCACGGTCGTCTCCTCGAGAAGATCGATCAACTCGACCTCTTCGACATCCTCGGCTTGCCAGTAGTCCCACGCGAGCTTCACGAGCACTGTGAGCAACGCCGTTGCCCCAATGTAGAAGGCAAACCCGGCCTGGGTTCCTGGATCGGGAAGCGCGTCGATCATTGATCGTCCCTCCGTTGACGGCTGATCGTCGGCTGATCACGGATTGCATCCGCCCCATCGTCGTACTCGTGTTCTTCGCCGTTCCAGAAGTCCATCGAGAGGACAAACAGTTCGACCGTCGTGAGCCGATTGGCCGACCAACCCGATGCATTCTGGATAAACTCCGTCTGCAGGCCCCGACACCGATTTTCGAGTTTCTCGAACATGGCCGCACGAATCTCTGCATCGGTCATGTCGTTGCGCCGCGTCACGAACGGGTTGAACAGAAAGCCAACCACCGGAAACGAGGTGAGTTTCTCTGCAGGGGATTGCTCGTCTTGGTAGCGGTCGTAGACCTCGAACGGGTCGACTTCGACACCGATAAAATACCGCACTTGCTGGGTTCCCTCGAGATCTCGAGGCCGCTGCTCGCGATACTCCTCGAGCAACGCTTTGAATATCGGATTGTGCTTGACGTCAGTGTCAGTGAGCCGCCCGTCAATCTGCTCAATTAGTTTTGCAACGGGGAACGGTCGAGTTGTCGCGTGGAATTTGAGGGTGAAATCGAGTTCCTTGTTCGCGAACTCTTCGCCGAGTTGCTGGATCTGTGCCCAGTCACCAGACATCGCAAAATCCATGTTCCCGGGATCGATCTCGAGGTAGGCCTCCATCGCCCCATCCGAACGCTCGATCGCACCGGCGCCGGGCCAAGCACGCCTGATATTCGTGAGATCCTGTGTACACTCGTCCGGTTTGAACGGCGTATAGCTCACGAGCCCGCCATCGGTACTGGACTCGGTGGACTCGGACTCGGATGTGGCCCCACTGTAGGTGACTCGAGGGCGCTTGCAATAGTAGCGATACACATCGGCCAGCCATGTCGACGCCGGGAGATGATTCGGCGCTGCGTAGACGAGTACTCCACCGAGGACAACACCAAGCAGGACAAACGGCAAGATTGCCCTATCCAATCCCGTCAGCCCCCCAAAGAGAAGACCGGCGATCGGAAACCCGAGGAGCACGTAGACATCTCCTTCCTCGATATTCAAGATCGGAATGCGGCTCTCTTCGCCTAATTCATCCATGATTCGACGGCCAGCTGCATCGTGATCTTGTGTCATTCAGAAATTCCTCGGATCGTTCTCAGTGCGACGGTACGCCGGGAGGCCTTCCAGGCTGTGCAAATCTGTCGCGATGTTATCGTGGTCGGTTCGGCTCCCAGTACTGCCGCTCGAGTCGCCAGATTGTTGGGACGAGCCACCTCGTTGGCGCATCTTCGACACCGCAGAATAGCCAACGGCCGCTTTCGGTCCCCATGTTGCAGTCGTCGCTGCAGCAGCAGGACCGGCAATCGCACCAGCTCCGACGGCTGCACCAGCGGTCACTGCTCCTTTCGTCGTCGTCCCGATGATCTTCGTCGTCATCGGGCTGGCATACTTGAACAGCTTCCAGACGATGACGATCGAGAGAAGCGGCAGCGTTACCGCAATGAGATAACTCAGAAACGAACTATCTGGAACGAGCGCTGAATCTGTTCCCTCACCGAAGAGAAGATCGTAGCCCTTGAACAGCAGTGCCACGGGAATCGGCATGATCGCAAGCGGCACGAACTTCATGCAGACCGTTCTGGCAATGTTTGAGACGACGGGCAGGTTTCCGTAGGCCAGCGCAATCCCGATCGGTACTGCGTAGATCAGGATGTATAACATAATCTCCCGAAGGAAAAACAGCGCCTGAAGGACCCACATGGCTGTAGCTCCAACACCCGTAAGAAAGAGTGCAAGAAGCGGGTTCGAAACCGTTAGTGAAAGCAGACCAGTCATTGCATTAGTAACTGCTGAGACATCTGGAATGAGTGCAATCGTAAAGCCATCAACAACGTAGAGAGCCAAGACGGCGATCCAGTACCACGTTACAATCAGAAACGCACCTGTCCAAGCACTCCGTTTCGCCTTTCGGCTCTCGTATGCACTGCCGATATTGAAGATTCGAATTGTATGCCGACCTTGGACACACATCACGAGTAGCAAAAGGGAAACGAGCATAATTTCGCCAGCAACGAGGCTGCTATGGATCTCTTCCCACGGGGTGTTTGATGGGGCTCCGAAGACAAATCCACCATCCGTTTCCGGCGTTGGTGTCCCAAAAACCTGCGCTGTGACTGTTTCATAGCCGTCTGTCAGCCCTTCTTGAAACCATTCGATGAGCTTGTCAATCGCGTCTTCGAACCACTTGATGCCGACATCAGAGAGTGACCACGCTAGCTTCATTTGGCTTCCTCGATCTCGATTTCACACTTATCAGAATCTGTGCCGAGGTAGTGTATAGCGTACTCGCGAGTGAGGGTCACCACGTCGTGAGTTGCAAAGAGCCGGACAGTGAATTCCCCACCTCTCCCAACAGAATCACATTTTGCTCGAGCATTGACCGGTAGAAACGGTAGCGTGTTACTGTAGACGAGAACCGTCTCCCCTGCAGGGATCGGTATCGACTCAGCGTCCCCGCTATAGTCGTTCTCTGGGTCGTAAATCCCACTCTCACCGGACTCATCGTAGCTCTCGTGAGTCGGGAACGGAACATCCCCATCGAATCGAAGTGCGGTAACCGCGGTTGGGCCACTTCCCTGATTCGTCACAGAAAGGATGGCTTCTGCTTCTATACTGGACTCCCGCGCCCCATCATACATCTCTTCAGGATGATTTCGAGCCAACCGAAGCTCAGTGAGCTCGAGGTCGGGCTCGATTGAAAGCGAAGTCGTTGCGACGGTCTCCTCGCCAGCGAGTCCGATGACGTCGTATTCACCGGGAGGATAGTCCGTCCCAATCGAAATCGTGGCTTGGGACACCCCCGATTCAATCGTTTGCTGTGCGAACATCTCGCCAGCGGGATCGATTACGTTCACCTGATCGACTGCATCTCTCTCGAGGTCGATCACCAGTTCGCGTCCGTCGACATCGACACGCTGGATAATCTCTCCATCATCACCGTCGTCACTGCCACCAATACAGCCGGCAAGGCCAGTAGCGGCCCCGACGAGAATACTTCCAAGAACGGTTCGTCTACTGTGTGTGTGCTGTCTTATTGTCATAGCGTATCGTTCAGTTTCAGGAAAGTGCCGATTCGTTTGGCAGCGTACAATGCGACCACAAAGGGGAATGCATAGCGAACGACATCCACCACGAGCACAAACCAGCCCGTCGGCGTCGCCAACGGATGCCACATCTCAGTGGCAGTCGCACCGAGATAGGCCGGACTCTGTGATCGCCACGAACCAGGGTGGTACTCTGCTGTATAGATCCCGGGCTGGTGGACAGTCACCTCGGCAACACCCTCTCTGTTCGTTCGAACCCGCTGATCGCCGACCGTGATGTAGCCCTCACGCGAAGCGTGGCCGATCACTGAGAATCGGGGCTGATCGAACGGACTCTCGAGCATGATCGGTCGGCCTGTCTTTGCATCGCGAAGCTCGAGTCGCAACGTGACCGCAGTCGTGTTCGAGTCGACGATCTCAACGGAGAGGTCACTCTCGCGAATCTCTCGTTTCGACCCTCCATCAGGTTCGACGATGTCTGCAGTAACGCCTCGAACGATCCCGTCGACGGCGACCGAATCTCGATCAATGTTGTCGTAACGAAGTGCAAGCCCGTCCGACCGTGTGTACGCCGAAGAAATAACGTCGATATCGGCGTTTTCGTGAAGTGCAGGTTCTGGTGAGGAACTCTCCGTTCCCCACACCTCGAGTATCTCCGGTCCGTCGCGGATGGGCTCTGTTCGCGGACCTATCTCAGATGGGTACGCGTGGACGTACACCGGGAGCGAATCCGAACCGACCGTCTCTTGGCTCACTCGAGTTGCGCGCGTGAGCTCGTCCCAACCAGTGTCGCGAGCGGTGTAGTATCGCCACACACCGCGGACCGTCGCTTCACCATCGTCTGAAAGCGTGTAGCCATGCCACGGTTGGTCCTGATAGATCGCAACACCGCTGTCTCCGTTTGGATACGACGCATGATAGACCGAGGCCTCCAGATCGTAGACCTCGACATCGAGATCCTGCGAGACGGTCACCTGATCGGTTACCAACTCCGTCTCATTGCCATCGTCTCGCTCGCCTCGAGCAGTGATATCCGCCTCGAGTGTGAGTGTTGTCGACCCACCGTGATCGAATGTATAGTCGAAGACCGGTGTCTGTGTCCCTTCGACAGTGTCGACGACGTTGCCATCGCGTCGGAGACGAACCTCTTCGATTTCGTGCCCTAAGACCGATGCGTTACTCTCGAGGCGAACCCGATAATCGACGAACCCACGCAGTGTGCCTTCCGGTGCGATGTAGTGAACCGTCTCATTCGCGTCTAGGTGTGCTCTCGTCGATGGATGAATCGCGAACGTCGTCGCGTGTGCATCAGCAATGAGCACAGAATCGGAGAGGTTTGCATGCGTGGGATAGATCGAGGTCTCCGCATCACCGCCCTCGAGTGATTCGTAATCGTATGCACTCCAGCGTTCAGCCGTCTCGGGAGGCGCTTTGAACGTAAGATCCGTGCAGTTGCCGAGTTCCTGCATGACCGTCCGCGATTCGTTATAGCGGTCTTCGTACTCGGCGTCACTGATGCACGTGTTCGGCGCTTTCGACCACAGTGTCGCCGTCTCATTACCATCTAACTCGCTCTCGTCGGTGCCTGGTCGCGGCGGGACGTCAGCACTCCCGACAGCCACACCGACACCCACGACGGCGAGTGCAATGACCGCGAGACCGATCACGAAAGCCATCTGGTGCATCGTCTGATACCTGGGGCGGTGATCAGCCGATATCTGGAAGGCGTTCACAGAGTATCAGCGCTCGAGGATTACCACGGAACGAGGTCGACACATTCCGCAAGCGGAAGCTCCATCGCAGAGCCAGCGACCGTGTACAGCGGCCCGAGGATCATGAGGATGATCGCAGACTTCAGCGCCGCTCGCTTGTGTTGTTTGAGTCTCTTTTTTTGCTCGAGATTCATCGTGAACATCTCCGCGAGTGAATCGGCCTGCCAGACCACTGCCAGACCTATGATACCGAGAGCAGTCGTGATCTGGAAGAACCCAGAGATCATATCTGGCAACCCTTCGGCATCACAGACCACTCCATCCTGTGCAAGGGCGGGATCTACAGCAACCAATGAAAGGATGAGTAGGGACGCAACTCCACTGCGTACGATACGATGTCGACGACCAACAAAATCAAGTCGATCATCAGTAGCGGGGACCTTTTCCGTCATTGACGACCGAAACCTCCTTGCAAACCCGATTGGCCTGTAGTGCCGCGCAGGCTGAGACTTCCAGTATCTCCCACGAGGGAGCGTCTATTCGAACGTGCTCGAAGAGAGCTACCAATTCGCTTCGGTAATTTCCCCATGCTATCTCCGAATTCATGTCATTGTATTATGGTTAAATGCTTTTCGAATTTCTCGAGATAATTCTTCAATAGCTACTTAGGAAGTAACCCTATCGGCTATTCGTATTACTTTATTACGAGTAAAAATAACGGCGGTGTGTGAGTACTGTTTTGGCTACGATTCTTTGCGCTTGCCGAAATGAAGCAGGTTCCTACCTTTCAGCAGTGAGGGGATGTCAGTTCCAGACAACCCGTGAAGAACATTCGAGGAGGACTCAATTCCAGGTGACTGAATAGGCCATCATCTGCTCGATCTTGTGGCGCTGATCTGGAAAAAGATAAGCGACGAACTTCTCAGCGGCATCAACACCATCAGGTGTGGAGAGTGTCACCGGCTCCGTGGGAGAATCCACACCAGTAACTAAACCTAATTCGGAAAGTTTCGAAATACGCTGTGAAACGTCTCTCTCATTTCGCGAAATCATGTCAGCAATGCTTATACTCGTTCCTTGCCCGCAACAATATAGGCAATAGAGAATGAGCGCATCTGCTGGTAGCCGTAGATCGTTTTTTGAGACAGTCATTAATTGTGTCTTGTGAAGAGCTGGCTTTATATGTACATATTGTAAACTCTTGCAAAACTAATACATATATGATTATTTGGTATAGAACCCTTTGTTGGAGTCGATCTCAACTTCGCTGTTAATTCCCAATCGACTCTCGAGATAGTGTGTCAGTTCTGTCCGAAGCGGAGCAATCCCTCCTTCGATATCGCTTGTTGTCCGTCGATAGAGGATCCCTGTGAGTGTCGTAAAAAGCATTGTTGCAACCTGTTCGGGATCGCAATCCTGGAATTTACCTTCCTCGATACCTTCGCTGATAATCATCTCGAGATGATCCTGAAAGACACGATCACTGCGTGAAAAGTGTTCGTAAAAGTCGTTGTGGCTTGCACGGGCACGGAGTTGAGTTAGTGTCCGGATCAACTGGTCTGGTTCATCAGGTCCAAGACACATTCCAACCTCAAGAAAGTTGATCAACGCTTCGTTCGGATCTTCGATAGTAGTCTCGACCAGTGACGCTTCAAAATGTTCGAGCATGAATTCAAGACAGTCGAAGATAAGCGCCTCCTTGTCCTCGTAGTGGTGGTAGATTAGTGAAGGGCTTTTGTCGAATTCATCGCCGATTTTCGAAATCGTCAACTCGGCATAGCCATATTTCGACAGCGCCCGATAGGTCGCAATGAGGATTTCGTCTTGTGTTGTTTCAGGATCGACGAACTCAAGCGGATCCTCATTCATGAGAAGTCACCATGTGGCTGCAAGCGAAATAATCGCTATACATACTTTTTGTTGTGTGAGCGCCCCTGTACTTACTTTCATTGGACTTCCCTGGTGTCTGCTCTCGATACATTAGTGCTGCACTCATTCTTTGGGGATATAGCGGTACTGATTGAATGTTCATTCAAAGCTGTTAAGCGTGCTCACTCGAAGGGGTCAGTATGATTGAAAGTCTTGTGACCGCGTCGGTTGAGAAATCCTCACGGGCTTACGTGACATGCTATCTCCCTCAGCAGCCGTCAGTTTTCGACAGGGTGTAAGGTGATGATGGACATGACTCGTCGAATCCCGATTTTTTTCGCTGGTATCGTTATCGCCAGTATGCTTATAGCTCCGATGGGGATGGTTGGTGCCTTAGCCCAAGACGGAACTGTGACACAAAGTAGTGGGGCTGAGACTGGCCTTACACGTGGCGAACCAGAGTTGGATGTCTGGGCTGAAGAAGATGAAGTGACTCCCGGCAGTGACAATCCCCTAGAGATCACGGTGCTAAACGATGGAGATCTGAAAACGGGAGGGCAAACTAATACGGTCCTCACTGCACGCGGAGTAACCGTCGAGGTCGAGGATGCAGGGCCGTTCGAGGCAACATCTGGCAAGACCAGTCTTGGTCCAATCAGTGATGGAACAACCGTGACAGCTCCGCTCGAACTTGAAGTACCTGAGGATATCGAGCCCGGTACGTACGACGTTGAAGTGGACGTCAAGTACTCCTATACAAATCGGGTTGCAAGTGACGGTGACCACCAACGGCTTACTAAGAGCGAAACGCACGACATTACGGTCGAAGTGCCTGATGAACCGCGATTTGAACTGTCGAATATTAAAACGAACGTGGAACCAGGAGCTACCGGTGATGCAGTAGTCAACGTCGAAAATACAGGGACTCAGCGAGCAAACGACACGCGTATGACTCTTACTGGAAGTGGTGGTGTGATGATCGATGGCGGAGCAAGCGAAAACCACATTGGTGATCTCGAGCCCGGTGAGTCAACAACAACAACGGTTAACGTCGCAATGGACGAATCGACCAACTCGGGTAACAAATCAATCGAAGGTTCGTTCACCTACGACGACGAGAAGGGTATCGAACGCAATGCACCCGCTGATCGAGCAACGCTGATACCGGGTAGCGAACAGGAGTTCTCGATCCACAATATCGCCGACACTCTCGCAGTCGGGTACGATGGGGATGTCTCAGGAGAAGTGCGAAACGATGGGCCGCGAACAATAGACGACGCAGTACTCGTGGCAGAACCGATGAGTGACTCACTCTCTATCGGAGACACTCGGTACGCACTTCCAGAATTGAAACCAGGTGAGACAGCCAAGTTCAATTACCCCACAGACGTCTCTGGCGACGCAGACCCGGGTGACCGGCAGTTCCGATTTACGGTCGAATACACTGGGAGTAGCGATTCAACGCTTGAGGACGGCCCTCACTCTGAACGAGTGACAGTCGCCGACTATACAGACGAATTCTCGATTACCGATACCAGCGCATCAGTTCAACAGGGTGAATCGAGCGAGATTGTCCTCGAGATTACGAACGAGCGACCGGAAACGCTGTCAAACATCGATGCGATGCTCTACGATGATTCACCCCTCTCAGCTGAAAATGACGAGGCATTCGTCGACGAACTCAAACCAGGCGAATCCGCAGAGATTCGATTCGAAATTTCGGCCACAGATGATGCCTCTATTGAAGATCACCCGATTGAACTTGACTTCGAATATAATACCGAACGCGGTGACACCGTCCTCTCGGATACCTATCAGTATCCGATTAGTGTTGAAGAGTCGCAGGATAATGGCGGTGGTTTCCCGTCGTGGGCTACTATCGGATTCCCATTTCTCACTGTGACCGGCATTGGAGCCACGCTCTGGCTGCGTCGACGCTAACTGATGCGAGGACTCGATCAACTCATCAAGTACGGGCGAGCCACTTTCGGTAACGGTGGAGATCGTCTCTCTACCGACCGGATAGCCACAGCTATCACCGAACAACCCTGGCGAGTCGTATTGGTTTTTCTCCTTATTACGGGGCTGTTCGCAGGCGGGTTAGCTGGTGGTGGACAAGAAGCAGGAACAGACCAGTTCACAGAGAATCTGGAAGAGCAACAAGCGCTCGATGACATGGAGGAGGACTTCGGACTCGAGGGTCGTCCCGAAAGTGGATCAGTAGCCACTTTGTTCGTAAGCGACGAACGAAATGTTCTTTCGAAGACGAGCCTCCTGCGTATGATCGAATTTCAGGATCGAGTCGAAAATAAGGACGACCTCCGTGTCGAGTCGACGACGAGCCCAGCATCGCTTATTGCACAGCAACTTGACCCCGAGGCCGACTCGCCTGACGACTATGAGCGTGCTATCGAACAGGCTACCACCCGGGAACTGGAGAAAGCGATCGTCAATGCGGACGAAGTCAGTGGTATCCCAGTGAGTACTGACTTCACGCGGGAATCTGGCGAGGCGAAAGTCGCGCAGATTGCAGTGACCTACGATACGCCACCATCTGCTGATGATGACGACAAAGCGGCGTTACAGACTGAAACTGCGGAACTCACAAACAAAATCGACGGTTACGAACGAGGGGAGAACGTCGATGTCTTCGGAGACGCGATCATCAATAACGAAAATCAGCAACTGCTCAGTGACACGTCCATCGTGGTCTTCCCAGCAGCAATACTGCTGATTTTGGTTTTCCTCCTCATTGCCTATCGTGATCCGGTTGACCTTGCACTTGGATTATTCGCGCTTCTCATGACGATGATTTGGACGTTTGGCTTCATGGGGTATGCTGGGATCCCGTTCTCGGAGTCGTTTGTCGTGGTGTTCGCCCTATTACTGGCTGTTGGAATCGATTTTGGCATTCACAGTATCAATCGCTATCGGGAAGAGCGATCTCGTGGGGTAGACATTACCGATGCGATGACGATTACAACAGGCCAACTTTCCGGTGCCTTCTTGATTGCAACACTTACAACAGCGATCGGCTTTGGGGCGAACCTAACGAGTTCAATTGGCCAATTGCGAGATTTCGGCCTTGTTTCCGCGATTGGCATCCTGTTTACGATGCTGATCTTTGGGATTTTCCTCCCTGCAGGAAAAGTCGGGACAGATCAGCTGCGCGAACGGTTTGGAATCCCTATGTTTGGGACAACCCCACTCGGAAATGAAGACTCTATTCTCGGACGGATCCTTGCGATCGGTCCAAGACTAGCGCGGATCGCTCCCGCGGTTGTTCTTATCAGTGCACTAATATTCGGCGCAGGTGCGGCTAGTTACGGGACTGGTGTCGATACGGAATTCTCTCAGGAGGCGTTTTTCCCGAACGAAGACCGTCTTGAGCAATATGAGCAACTTCCAGAGCCCCTCGCACCTGGTGAGTACACGTTCATGGCAGTGCTTGACCACCAAGAGGAAGACTTTGATCAAGGATTCATAAGTTCTGTGACAGTCTACGTCGATGATCATGATATACGTTCAGCTAGCGGTATCCGCGATCTGGATCGCGCGCATGATAACCCACCAGATGCGCTTAAACAAGATCACCGACGTGCTGAGGCCGATAGCTTGGTTACCGTTATGGAAGAACAGGCTGCAACAAATCCAGAGTTCAAAACGACACTTGATCAAGCTGATTCAAACGGAGATGGACTCCCAGAGCGTGACGTCGACCAAGTGTATGATGAACTGTTAGAGGATGGAGATGCAGAAGAATACGTTACGAGTGATCGGAGTGCAACTCGTCTCGTGTTCCAAGTGGACAAAGACGCTGACGAAACGGAAGCAACAAACGCTGCTAAGGAAGTCGCAGCGGATATGCAGATGGATGCCTCAGCGACGGGTGAACTTGTCGTCTTTAATGCTGTTACCGATCGTATAACTAGTTCAGCAATCACTGGTCTCGTGATTTCGCTTGCTCTCACGGCAATCCTCCTAATGGTCGCCTACTGGTGGCTTGAGGGACGTGCTGTCTATGGCGTGATCAATCTCGTTCCAGTCATAATCACAGTGGCCGCTATTGCAGGATCGATGCGCTATTTCGATATTGCACTGTCGGCGTTCAATGCACCAATCCTCTCTGTCTCGATTGGACTGGGCGTAGACTACACGGTACACTTCATGCACCGATTTGTTGATGAGTTCGAAGCTGGCCGAGACGCACACGACGCTCTCGAGGTCACTGTTCGTGGAACTGGCGGTGCACTCACCGGGAGCATGTTAACGACGGTTGGTGGACTAGGAGTTCTCGCGTTGGCGCTGATTCCGCTCATCGCAGAATTTGGGATCTTGCTTGCGCTAAGTGTCTTCTATGCGTATGCAGCGTCGATCTTGATCCTTCCCTCGACGATCATCGTCTGGGATCGCCTTGATAAGTGGTTCCATTCGCAGAATCTAGCTTACGGATGGCAGTGAACCCCACCTATGAAAATTCTGCCGACTGTACCACTTGTTTACGGCTGATGTCGTTTCTCTTTGAGGAGAGACTTTCCATGTAGAGTGACCGGTTTGACGTCCTCCGCACGACTGATGACATGGAATTCTACAGGCAGAGCAGGCCAAATGCCTCGAGGCCTGGAGGCAGTACACCGTGAGAAATCCCGATAGCGATCAATTCCGTTTTCGGATCGCCATTTGATTATCGATCGAGACGGGGTCACAATTAAATTCCTCGAAAATACGGTAGTATTCAAGTATATATCGAACATTCCCAGAAACCGCATCGTGTTCGTCAAGTTCTGCTACTCGAATCTCTGTATCAAAACTCTCGTAAAGTTCGTCGAGAGAAATATTATCAATACGTGCAGACTGGTTTTCGCTGGTAGTATAACGTCGATTGGGATGTTGCTCAAACAGTTCGCGATCGATTATCCATCTAACTCCCGTTTGCCGTTTCTCATAGACAACAGTCTCTAATTTTTGTAATTCACGCTCACCAAGGTGATGAAGGATCCAGTCATAGATCTCTTGGGGGAGACTCGTCTGGAGGATATTCCGTTTCGAAAAGTCAATGGCCTCGAGATGGTCACGATTCTCCTCGACAAATAGTTCCGCTGCTCGGTACTCGTCTCCCTCGAGATAGAAAATTGCGGTGAAACGTCCGCTTTCAGGGCCATTAGCTACGGTTGAGGCTTGGTCAATTTTGATTCGACGGATCAACATCCGTTCCTCAAGATTGAGCCGATTTACGTGCACGTCCGTTTGTGGCCCCCCTTTGAGTTGCTCAAAAGGTTTAGTCATCGTCGCAGTTTCAAGTACCAGTATCAATAAATACATCGGGACAAGTGAGGACATATTCTTTCAGGATCCGACATGACCCAGTCACTCAATTCTGTATGAACTCACCTGAGCAGTCGTACTCGATTAACTCGAATTCTTTGACGTCCGGTTCATCGTCGTACGGCCCAGACATATCTGACATTCCATAGATCGTCAAACGCTCGAGTTCAGTCTCATGAGTGCTGTTCCAGCGTTCACAGAGGTGATTTGCGAAGTACGAACGATGGTTCTCGTTATTGGCATAGCGCATGTTCGAGATGTATTTGCGTTCCCGAGCGGTTTCGTAGGTTTCGTCGACACTCGGCGGTCGGTCCCAATCTACCTCGGATTCGTGTAAAGCGTCAACTGTCGATCCATCGGCTAACTCACCCGGAACAACGAGCCACCGGGCAGTTGAGGTCGGGTTCGGTGCGAACATCCGCCAGCTCTGACTGGACTGGATCGTATCGAGAACCTCGTCACCTGGATCCGGAACTTCGGTGTAATCAACCGCTTCAGCGTTCGAAAGTACGACCAAGACGAGGATAAGCCACGGAATTATCGTCGCAAAGAATACACGACTGCGTGCGAAGACAGCCGACCGCACACTTGTCTCGCCTGTCCCAAACGGCTCGAATCGCGACAGCAATCTGCCAGTTGCAGGCAGCATCGTCGCCAGTCGATCAAGGCCACCTCGAGTGGGAGCGGCGAGGCCGACTCGAGTCGCCATCGTAGTAACTCCGTCCCAGACGACGGGTGGATAGAACAGGAGCAGCCCTGAAACAACGATGACGGGGAACAGATCGATCCGTAGCGTGACGAGCATCCCGAGGTGCATTCCGACGAAAAGCGTCGTCAACACTGCACGCGGAATCCCAGTGAGCAGAAGCAGCAACGGCGAAAGGACAATGAGCACCATCCACGCGTACGTGAATCCCTCTAGTAACATCGTGTGTCCAGCAAGCGTATTTCCGAGCAGGAACGTCAGATGGTCGGCCTGAAAAATATGGACGACCGCCTCACCGCTCATCCACATCTCGCTTCTCGTCTTATGAACGGCGTTGGTCAGGTACATTAGAAGCACCTGCAGGAGAATTGCCATCGTGGCGACTGAGGCCAGCGTCGTCTCCGACCGTCCCAGATTCGGCTCTCTCTGACGGGCGTCGATCGACCATCGAGACCCGAGTGGGAGAAAAAGACTCCAGAATAACAGCATCCGTAACAGTATATCGCCCGCGTTGAGAACCATCGGATTACGGATGTGAAGCGAGATCAACAGCAGCCACGAGACGACTGCTGCGATGCGCGTGTGATAGCCACAGAGCAGTGCAAGGGCGAACACACCGGCAATAAAAAAGAGCAGTCCCTGTACCCATGCTTCGCCAGAGAGTGCATGCAACGAGTAGACCGACGAGTAATCAGCAAAGAGTGCTTCCCGCGGCAGGACGCCAGCATCCGTGTAGAACTCCTCGAGCATCCGTGTTCGGCGCGCGAGATCGACAAGCAGCAATACCCCAAGCGAGATCCGAAACGCAGCGAGTGCACGCCGGTCGATCGCGACCCGTCGTCGGGTTGCGTGCCCGAACCAGTCGAGACCAGCGTTCAGCCGGTCCCGAAGCGTCGGCCGTGGTGATTGATCCTGTGACATTCTCGTACTAGTTTCTATTCGCGACTCTCTGGTAAGCTGGCATAAGCTTGTTGTACGCTAAAAATCATATTTCAGCTTCACCCTGTCCTGCCACTGGTATCTAACCCATCGAAACGCTGAACAGGCAACACACCCAACGATACGTACTCGAATGAGCGCCGACACGCCGGTCCCTACCGAAGATCCGATCGTTCTCTTCGATGGCGTCTGTAATCTCTGTAACGGCTTCGTGCAGTTTCTAGTCCCACGAGACACGGACGAACAATTTTATTTCGCATCGCTGCAATCGGACGTCGGGAAGGAACTCCTGGCCGAACACGACCTGCCGACTGACGAACTCGAGTCGATCGTCCTCATCGAGGGCGAGACGTGTTACGTGAAGTCGGCGGCCGTGATCCGAATCGCTTCGATTCTCGGTGGTCGCTACGCACTGCTTGCCCCGTTTCGGTTCGTGCCACGGCCGATTCGGGATCTGGTGTACGATCTCGTCGCGGCCAACCGCTACCGGTTGTTCGGCAAAAAAGAGCAGTGCATGATGCCCACCGGCGACGTCCAGCAGCGTTTTCTCGAGTAGCGGTTTCGCGCGCCAATACAGCGAGTGCTGACTCAACGTTGATTTGTTCTCGAGAACAGCGCTAGCAGTGTGTTGCTCAGTGCTCGGTGCTCGGTGCAACACCCTCGAGTGACTTACGTAGAGTCGCGGCTGTACTCAGTCAGTGAACCAGTCAGCAGCAGCACTGGTCATACAGCGTGCCGTTGTGACGGATTCTGACAACGGTTGCTCGTTTATTGGTCGGTCTTCTCGTGACTCGAGCGAGCGGATCGCTCGTGAGTGCTGTGATGCCAAAAAAGTCGAAGTTCGGAAAGGGCCGGATAAAATCCGGTAGTTAGTTAGGCCTTAGTTCTGGCGGCGGAGCGCCAGCATGGCGGCTGCGAGCAGAGCGACGACTGCGACAGCGACGCCGAAGCCGGGCGTGCCTTCAGATTCGCCGTCGTCGGAGCTGCCGTCGTCGGAGCTGCCGTCGTCTTCAGTCGTCTCCTCGGAGACGGTCAGCGTACCGGATTCTTCGACCTCACCGTCGACCTTGAGCTCCCACTCGTAGTCGCCGGCTTCTTCGGCCGTCACGGTTTCGCTCCACGAGTCGGACTCGCCACCCTCGAGGGAGACGTCGTCACCCTCGAGCAGGGTGTCGCCACCGAAGATGAACTCGTAGGATGCGTTACCGGTCTCGTCGCCGAGGTTCTCGGCGGAGACGGTCACGTCAACATCGTCACCGGCGACAGGCTCGGCGGGGTCGGTGTTAACGTTCCAGTCGAGGTCAGCTTCTGCTTCTTCTTCGCCTCCGACGAGGACGAGGTCTTCGACATCATCGCCGAGCACACGCTCTTCGAGGTCGAATTCGGTGCCGGGTTCTGCGTCACTGAAGTCGAACGTTGGCGCGAAGATGCCATCAGCGTTGACTTCGGACTGGTTGTCCTCAACGAAGTTGCCCGAGGAACTCGCCTTTGCGTCGAGTTCCGTACCGGGTGCGACGTTCGTCTCGCCCGTGATCTCAGTTGCGTTCGAGATCTCGACTTCGTCTTCATCTTCGACGTTCCAGTCGAATTCGGCGTCTTCGTATGCGAGTTCGTGGGTTTCTTCGATCTCGTCGTCTTCGTCGTCGATGTAGTTGCCGTCGACTTCGTCGACGTTGTAGGTCACTTCGTACTGCTGTTCGTCGTCACTGAAGTCTTCATCGCTGTCCAGGACAACGTACAGGTTCTCACCATCGTAATCGAGATCGTTGATCGATTTTAGGGAGAGACCGTACGGGTTGTCTTCGCTACCGTCTTCGGTTTCACCAGTGGAGCTGTTGTAGTAGACAGGATCCGCGTTGGTTCCTGCGTTGGTTTCTTCAAGACCGATCGTCACGCCAAGGTCAGCGAGGTCACCGCTGATGTCCTCGCCACTCTCAGCAGCGTCTTCGAGTGCGGCGCTGTGGCCGAGATCCTCGATGTTGACAATCGTCTTGTCACCATCGGCGATGGTGTCCGTCTCAGTCAGCGTGGTGTCCTCGAAGTCTTCCTCGTCGTCGAGGCTGTCGTCAGCAGGTGCCGTCCACGTGCTGATGTCGCTGTTTTCGGTCCGCTCGGACAGCGTCAGGAACGCGGAGTCTTCCTCGTTGTCAATTTCTCCTTCGGTGTTATCGACCGTGGTGAAATCGTCGCCAACAGTGAGCTCGTACTCACCGTCGCCGAGCAGACCTGGGAGAGTGCTGTCTTCTGTACTGTCAGAGATGTTAGCGTACTCGACGTTCACAGTAACGTCATCTTCGACGTCACCATCCTCGTCGATGGCCGTGAAGACATCGTCCTCACCAGAAACACCATTTTGACCTGCAAGGTAGGTGTTCATCTGGATGATGACTTCATCGTCATCGTAGTCGGAGGTGTCGATGTCAAGGCCAACTTCGTAGTTGGTATCTTCGTGGACACCGACTTGCAGGGCACTGTTGTCAGTGCCGTCAGTGTCGACGAGCATGTGTGCGAGTTCGCCCTGGTCGACGGCTTCGTTAACCTCGACCGAGCGCTCGGCTTCTTCGCCTTCAGTCACTTCGATCGAGTCATTGGCTTCAGCGGTCGAATCCGTCACTTCGAAGTCGAAGTCGTATTCGCCGGCATCAATGTCCGAGAAGTTAGCGACGTGGGTACCCTCAACGTCCTCGAGGGTGACTGTATCGTCGTCCTCTTCTTCGTTATCATCGACAACGGTGAACTCGGTGTTGTCGTTGTTCGCGAAGATGTTTTTCAGATCCTCAACGTCGAGGCCGTCGGCGCTGGCGTTGACGTTGTAGGTTCCACGGTTGGAGTCAAACTCGATTTCAGTCTCCGATTCGCCTTCGTTATCTACAGAGCTGTCGTCCCATTCGACGTCAAGGCTCTGTTCGACGACTTCGAAGGTGTCGTACGGGCTGTCCGTACTGTCGTCAACAATGAAGTACTTGCCCGCATCGAGGTCATCAGTGTCGAATTCGATTTCACCGTCTGCGTTAGCGGTCAGTTGCGTGACAAGGCGATCGTCGTCATCGCCCAGATCTTCTCGGAGCTGGACTTCGTCGCCTTCGGAATAGCCACCGACAGCGATTTCTTGTCCTTGCCAGAGCAACGCGTTTTCGGTGCTACTAGCGTCGGTAAAGGTTGTGTCAGCATGGTCATCGGCTGCTGCGCCGCCCGCAAACGCTGCGGACATGGCGAACACCGACATTACCATAAGCGCGGCCAGGAACAGTGCGCGTCCCTTTTCGCGATAAGTTGCGTCGTTTGTCATTTATTGTCTTGTTATTGTCTTCTTAGTTGATTAACGCGCGATTCAAAGGAGGCGACTTAGGGCATCGGTCAATCTATCAACATCGACCAATCGGCCTCCCGAGTAGGGGTATTAGATTCGTCTTGCACAATCCGGCATAAGTCTTCTGTTGTGATATATGAAAACGTGTGTATTTACAAAGAACGTGACTTTACAAATGCGATAATCAGATGTGCGACTCGAGACTCGCACAAATCTTCGATTTGCCGACGTTCACCGTATCAAAACAGTCAAGTAAATTCTTTCTCCATTACATACCACGAGGCATCATATTGCGTGCCTCGTCCAAGCGAATTGCGCCACGGCGCACGACGAAAACCGGGTAGGGACCGTTTTTATGTCGGCGCGTCGTGGGGTTTTCTTGGCTGTATCATTTGCGACTGGAAAGGCTCACTTCCAAGCTCTGATCTGAATCACTGTACAGGTCAACGACCACGGGTCAGGTGACCCGTGGAATCCTGCCTCGACCGCTGTTGAATCCGATAGGCAAGGATATGTGACATCACGATCATATCTCTGAAACCAACAAGCAGCGATGGAGTACAGTCACTGCTATACGCGCGCACCCGATACAAAACTCTATAGTTTCGGTGTGTGGCTACCTAGCATGGGCAACTACTGTCGCACTCTGCTTCACATCGGGAGAGGGTGTCTTCCGTGTAGACGCAGGGAATCCGATACTGTCCGAGTAAGCGGACGGGTAGACCGCCTCGAGTACTAACGAAGAGACGTCAGTGCCGTCGCATCTTCGAGACTGACTACGGAACGTTCGACAGTTGTTCTTCGAGTTCTTCTGTCGTCGTCCACGAAAAGCACTGATCTAGTGAATCGAGATGAACGAGGGAATCAGTTATCACGCCGCTATAGGATGGCGTACGACCGCCGAGTTCGGATTCCAGATACGATTCGAGATCCTGCGTCGAGATGTCCAGGCCGTGATCACGAGCGCGTTCAGCAAGCACATCCAGTTCCTCCTCGAGGTCATCAGCATGATATGCCAACTCGACGGCTCGAGCAAGTATCGAATCTTGTGTTGTGAGTAGGGAATCATCATCGTAGTGTTCGTCCTGCGCTCGAGGGAAGAGATATGTGCGATCGAGCAGCGTCGGGCGTTCAACGCGTCCAAACTCGGCGACCGCCCCACCAGTGTCGTGTTCAAGAATTAGCGGAATCGAATCCGCGTAGAGAGCGTGGAGAAAGAACTTTACTTTGAGGTCCGGGATGTCATCCGACACATCGAGATTGGGCTGTGTGGCGAGCAAGTACGCATAGGCATTGTGCCGATGATTCAGCACGTCAAGCGCCTCGTCGAGACGATACTTGAACGGTGGTTCGTAGCTGCCCAGAACGAAATACGTCGAATGCGGGCCAAAGAGATGCTCGTGTCGATCTCGCATATACGAAAGGAGTCGTTCGCTATCTACTGGATCGAGGTCTAAGCGGTAGAGGATATCGTTCAGAATGAAGTCCGTGAGTTCGTCGGTGCTCTCCGGTATCTTCGCCATGCTAACCAATATGGAAATATTACCTAATAACCATACTGGTCTAACTTAGTAAAGTTGTTCCCGTGTGCTTATGTGGCCCGGAACCGTACATCCAATCAACATGGCCGACATCTCTGCGCATTCGAAAGCCGACAACGAGGAAAACCCCTTAGAGCGACAGCGTGAGCTGATGGAGCTGCTGTCACAGGAAACTCGACACAGCATCATTCAGGCACTCGTGGGCCACCCGAAAATCCTCGCATCGGCGGCTGAAATCAACCATTTCATCCCGAGTAAATCGAAAAAGACCGTCGAAGAGCAGTTGGACGTACTCGTTGACGCGGACATCCTTGCGATCTACGAGTATCCCCCAAACAAGAAAAAACGCGGCTTGCCGTGGAAATTCTACGGCTTTACCGAGTATGGTGCCAATATCCTCGGGGACTTCAACTATCTCAAGGGCGTTCCAATGGCACGAGCCGTTCACCAGAAAACAAGAAAGCCCGAGAAAATTGAGCGACACGAAACAGCCCCACGACCGCCTCTCCCAGAACCGGTCCGTACGACGTTCCGACTTGACGAAGAAACAGAATAGCGGAACCGTCTGCAAGTGCTGATATCCTCTCCGTGCTGAAGTGCGAAGATTCCGTCGTGGAACCGCACGTCGGTCGTGTACCCCCGAAAGCCCCGACCGAGACCATATGGGCCTCGAGGCAGTTTGCTTACTCAACCGACACGTAACAGCTGTTTCGCAAAATCTTTCTGACAAAGAAATCGCGCCACCAGTTCCTGTTGAGACTGAGACTTCTCGCACACCTTTTTCGAAGTGAAATCTATTGTGAACCGCCTCGGGGTCAAGCCCCGAGGCATTCGGCCTGCTCCGCCTGTAGAAGATCTAGAGAACTTGCCTCACCCACACCTTTGTCGAAATGAAATCTAACCGCTGGACGCAGATTCAGTGGCTCACCGGCCACAAAAGTCGTACATCTCGCTTCTGTACACTCCTTTTGCAAATTCACTTCGATTACGGTGTCTCACTTGGCCGAGATTGACCTGATTAATGTGCTTTCAGACGGAGACAGGAAGGTTCCTATCTTCTTTTTCTCCGGTTTCATTTCGATAGTGGTGCCTTCATTTCGAAGCAGGTAACATCAATTCGATCACGGTTCCTTCATCTCGAAATAGGTATTACGGGCTAATGTTCACGTTCACTGAACCGGTTGAAGCCGTCATTGAGACGCTTGAAGAAGACGATACGTTCGATGATATTGAATTATCCACCACCCGGTCGATCGCACGCCAATCTCTCCGTGACACGTGAACGGCTCGGGGTCGAAGACCCGAGATACTCGACTTGCCTCGTCTATGCATTCACCTGTGGAAACGCTATTGGCCGAACGAACCACCGCTGTCAATGCAATAGTTGTGTCGCAACGGCTATCTCCTCCTGTCACAACCGGCAGGCGGTCGAAATCTTGTTGCGGTGCGGTTGCTGTCCAGCTATAGCAGTCGCTCATAACAAGCTACTAATATCAACATATACACCCAGCACGAAACCAACACAGAATACGAACTCGAGGCCGAATCGCTGACCGGTCGAACGAAAAAAACACACAAACCCTCGTACTCGAGAGATCACTTCAACCAGTCTATTTTGGTAGCTACTGTTATCGCCACTGTACCACCAGATGGTGTCGAGATCGCTCACCATCTCTGAAACACGACTGCATCGAACACCTATGTCAGTTGTAAATCCATTCTCAAAACACTCTTTTTAATACAAACTAAAAATAGTATATTATAAGAACCACAACAGCACGATAGTCTTCCACCGACGCAAGCTGTGTGACTCACTCATAATGGCAACACACAAACACACTTCATCCACTGACGATGCGTCCGAGGCTGATGCCAATGCCGACAGAAACACACTAGCCTCGGATTCGATGAACGACCCACGAGCGCAGACAGCAGCAAAACCACTGACAGAAAACCTCGAGTTACGATCGTATATCGAAATTCGGCCGTCAACAAAACCGCTCAATCACGCCTCGGTTACCCAGTCGATGACGATGCTGTATGAACAACTGAACGAACCCTCAAATCTAGGCATCAGTTCGGTGTTCAAATCCACATCGCCGACACCAACCATCGAATGGCTGCTCGTTGCAGATGGCCGCTCAGACACACAGATCAGATATCTCGTTGGAACCACTGACGATACATTTCTCGACGATCTCGAGGCGATTCTTCGAACAGCCCTTCCAAAGACGTACGAACTAACACACGTCGACTGGCATCCACGATTGGTCGAGCAGCATCTCTCAGCCTCTGATGAAGCCCCCCAGTATGCTGCTGGCATCGAGTATCGCGGCCACACGCCCCTCCGAAAAGATTGGCTCACATCACTAACGTCATTTGAGGAGCAAACCACCTCGACTCCCAACGACACATCACATCGTGTCCCGCTTTCAATTCTTCTCGAGACGCTGTCCGATGCGGATGTTCCGGTGATCTACCAACTCGTCTGTCGGCCTTTTGGTGACCAGCGCGCGGACACAGAACTGTATCGAGCCGACCTTGAGAACGGTGTCGTCACGACAGCGGACAAAGCACTCAACTTCGTCTTCCCGAACGAAACCAAAGAAAGCCAAGATCGCAGCGCACTCGCGACGTCCTACCGTGATCGCCTTGCAGATCTCGAAACGCGAGCGCTTCAGCGGACGTTTTGTCTCTCCGCTCGAGCAGTGGCACTCACACGCGGAGCACAACAGAACGCAGACACAGTCGTTCGCAGACTTGAAAACGAGTTTGCTCACCTAGGCGGCCCATTTCACGAAATCCGCGGGCATGTCTATACTGATCAGGACCTCCACACAGGCACGCTTCCGCCAGCCAGTCGACTCTTTGAGGACCTCATTGACCGAACCTGTCACGAGCCAACATACGAAGCCACTGAAAACCGACTCCCATGGAACACACACGAAAGTGCTGGAATCGTCGCCACACCCGACGAACTCCCTGGATTTTGTTTCATCGACGGCGCTGGTCTTACCACACACGGCCAGCGAGCGCTGCGAACGCGCCAGTCAGAGCGAACCGGTCTCTCGCTTCCATCATCACACCACCTCGAGCGATACGCTGGCGAGGGACAAGCACTGTGTATGCCACTGACTGAAGATCGCCAGCCATACGGAGAGCCGTTTGTCTTACCGCCATCACTCCAAGATAGACACCTCTTCGTCGTCGGCGATACCGGCTCTGGGAAATCCGTCCTCACTATCGGTGCCCTGGGTTCTAACGTTGAAGCAACAGCAGGCCCAGAGATCCTGTTTGATTACAAAGGGAGTACAACTGCCGAAGAGTACCTCCAAACACATTACGCACAGTATGGCACCCTCGAGGACGTCCTGTATTTTGACCTCACAAAAACACTGCCAGCACTGTCGGTTTTCGATATTCGACCACTACTCGATGCCGGACTGTCACGCGAAGAGGCACGCTCGAGAATTGCAGGACACTACGAAGAGATCCTTGCCGGCTTGTTGGGAAAAGAACAGTACCACGGCGCGCCAGAGTCAACCAAAGCAATACGCAACCATCTTCGAGCGTTGTATGATCCAGTCCATGGTACCGATGCCGTCTCTCATGCAGAGCTCTTCGAGGCACTTCAACAGACGCTGAGCGATCGGACGCCACCTCCGACATCGGATGAACGACTCACCGCGTATTTCGATGGATTGCTCGAACGCGATCGAGACGTCTTCAACAAGGTGCTTGGTGGCGCTGTTGGGCGAGTCGAACGCATCGCGACTGATGACCGACTCGCCCCGTTATTTGATTACGTGCCCTCGAGGCACACAGACGATGAAACTGAAACTTCGAACCAAGTCGCGTCTGAGAACGGAGACGACGCGAGTCCGCAGTTCGATTTTATCGACGTCATTGACGACGACACGGTCGTTATCTTTGATTTCGGCGGCATGGAAGAGCAAGTCAAGCGTGCGCTCACGCTCGTCTTACTCTCGAATTTGTGGACTGCGTTGAAAGCCCGCACAGAAGCCTCGCCGACGACACAACAGCTACCGCTGGTCAACCTCTATCTCGAGGAAGCAAAAGACGTCGCAGCGACACAGCTAGTCGATACGTTACTCTCACAAGGGCGCTCGTTTGGCCTGTCGGTGATGCTTGGTGTCCAATTCCCCGGGCAACTTGAATCCCCTGACCCGTCGAATCACACGTACGAAGAAGCACTCAACGAAATCGGCACGTTCGTCGTCGGCAACGTCAGTATCGGAGACGAACTTGCGAAAGCGCTTGCGACTGACGACCTTCCACCTGGCAAGGTTGCAAGACGGCTTGCAGCGATTCGTCACGGGGAGTGGCTTATCCGCCCGGCTGCAGCGTTCGGTTCACCGCCACCACGGCCATTTCTCGGCCGGTCACTCCCTGCACCAGATGGCCATCCAGCAAGCGAGACACCGCTTACACGTGACCAACGAACGCAGTTTACAACAGCGTTCGAACTGGCCGAACTCGAGACCTGGAACGAAGCCGGTCTCCGATCGAACTACGAACTCACACCAGCCGATGCCAATGGGAATACGAGAGAGGGCACATCGAATCCCAATCCAACAGCCACTGAGAGTCGTTCTCTCCGGGTCGATTCGTTGCTTCCCCACACGACACGGTTGCCCGACTGTGTCACGTACGACGAAGTGATGGATGCACTGTGTTGTGAAGCCTGTGACAATCGCTACGATCCAACGATCGATGGGATGCGGCGCACAATCGAGTGTTGTCACACGCTTGATGACGTCGACTCCGATGATATCCCAGTCTGTGAACTCTCGCTCAAGCTCACACCGGACGAACGTGAGGCATCCGAGTGGACGGATCGCCAGCTACTCTTCCTTCAGGCGGTGTATAACGCCCAGCAACTTCGATACGATCCGCTCGAGTACGATCTCCTCCATGACTCGATGATCAGACTCCAAGAGTACGTTGGGATTGAAA
The DNA here is from genome assembly GCF_009392895.1 of Natronorubrum aibiense. Taxonomy (GTDB): domain Archaea; phylum Halobacteriota; class Halobacteria; order Halobacteriales; family Natrialbaceae; genus Natronorubrum; species Natronorubrum aibiense. Next base: position 1,497,113 of record NZ_CP045488.1, read on the forward strand.
CCGACGAAATCACACCACTTCTCGAGGCAGATCTCTTACGACACGATACGGATCATCCACACCGGCTGTACACGGTTTCGTCTGCTGGCCGGACAGAAATCGGCGAGAGTTATCGACAGGGTGTCGACTACGGACATGGTATCGGCGATCTCGAAGAATCAAGCCAACACGTCTTCGGAATCGAAGTTACCAGACGATATCTCGAAAAAGCCTATGCTGACGATCCTGATTCGCCAGTTTGTGAGGTTATCCCGTACTATGATCTCGGTGACGATGATAACCACCGCCTCGACCTCGCAGGCACCGACGCCGATGGTGAGATTATCGTCACCGCAGAAGTCGAACGGATCAACAACGACGTTCACCGTGCAGTTCCTGACGACTACGACAAGATGGCCGCCTGTGATCCCGAGGAGGCAATTTGGGTCGTTATGAAGCAAGCTGACGGCCACAAGGTCCTCTCTGCGCTTACTGATCCACTCGAAGGCGATCCTCGAGTCGAGAAAACATACGCCAAAACGACACCACCACAACAGTTCCGTATTGATACCCCTGGTATGACTGCTGTCTATCCAGCGGAGTGGTTACTAGACCGAACGGAAGCTGGCGAATTCCCCAGTCGGAGTGAGTGAACTGCTTCCGGGTCAAGTCCTTCGAGAATCTTCGGTTCTCGTGATCATGACCACAGATATCCTCAAGTTCCGGACGCCCCAAAGCACTCGGCCTCTTCCATCCGTAGACCGAGACGAACGCAACTCATATTTGGACTCCAGTTCACACGCGCCTCGAAACAGCACCTAAACCGTTCGGAGTTAATCTCCTCCAGTTCATAATCGGCATAACTGCCCGAAAGAAGGAGTATGATGCCCTCTCGAGGGTGAGCTAGGAATTGATTGGCCGATGTCTCTCTCAATGAGGATCGAAGAGCGAACTCGAGGGCGGTATGCAAAGCAATCAGGGAACTGGCAGTCGTGGTGACACCGTGATCGGCGACATCTTCTCGATACCGGGCGACGGTGCCACAATAATGTCACTCGAGTCGTAGCCATACCCGAAAAATATCAATCGGAAATGACTAAACCCAGGGCAGAAAATATGATATATGGCTAACATTGGCGATGACCTATCTGCGAAAATGGCCGAGAAATTTTTCGCGAGTCGTGGCCACGGCGTGCTTTCACTTGCGGACAGTAACGATGGACATGGGTTTCCGATTTCGTATGGGTATGACCTGGAGATGGAACATTGTATCATACAGTTCGTGCTTGACTCAGCGAGTCACAAACAGCAAAGTCACAAACAGCAAAGTCACAAACAGCAAAGTCACAAACAGCAGTTTCTCGAGGCGAGCAACACTGTCACGTTGACGACCTACGAGTACGCCGCTGACGGTACGTGGCAGAGTGCGATCGCCACCGGATCGTTGGTTCCGCTCTCGAGTGAAGCCGTTGCAAACTGGGCTGCAGCGATCTTTTTTACGAACGCTGCGTATGTTGAGACACCCGTCAGACAGGACTCGACTGACACGGAGATCAAATGGTATGAACTCGAGATTGAATCCCTCACCGGGCGCGAAAATCTCAGTGATGGGAGGTCAGAGACGAAACTCGAACCTGAACTCGAGCAGTGACTCTTAACGTCGTATACGGTTTGGAATCCAATCGTCTCTCTTTCCTCCATCTTTGAGACGAGTTGTAGTTCTGATATCCACGGTGGTGGTTAGATCACGCTCTTCGTCCCAAATCGATAGCCTGGAACCGATTATGAACGATCAGGCCACCTAATGATGGCTTGGTCAGCACTGCCGAACTCTCGAGGAGCCCTTATATGCGGAACAGGCGCAATACCACGGCCTTCTGGCCGTGGATACGCGCCGTCACTCGATGATGCCACCCACTGACAGAAGCATAGCCCGAGTTTCCAATCCTAACGTTCAAATCACAAGAAACCCTACATTATGGCGAGGTCAGGTCGGAACAGAGCGGATTCCGAACGACCTTCGGAGGCGGTCAACCCGCTAATCCAATGAGACAGTATCCGAAACGCCAACGCGGTGAACGCGAATCCTTGAAGGATTCGGCTCGTGCCCGTCGGTTGAGCAAGCCCGATGATACCTCCGAGTCCGTCGATGCGTCAGCGACTTCCTGCTGGCAAAAACAACAGATGGGTGTCAACGATGCTGAGGATAGGAGTAACGGCCACTTGGCATGGCCAGACAGCCACCGACCACGACGACTGGGTTAGACGCGAACTCCCGAAAAGTGGCGGAGTCATGGTTGTAAACCTGAAACTCCCACCGCTCGGGATTCCTGCGTCTTCAGGCGCAGGAGGATGTCAATGTACATTGCTGTGGCTGTGTCTCTTCGAAACCCCATCCTGTCCTCGTCCTCGAGATAGCGTATCGATTTGGAGCGGGCACATCTTTTTTGCGACTTAGCTCAGCAGTAGTTCTCTTCCGGACTAGAGTTGTGGTTATGAAAACAAGCAGGTCACAGTAAAGCGTCGTAAAAGCAGTGTGGTTGGACTGAGCGCCGTAGTTTTGATTAGGGTAACGAGAGACAAAGGCTCTCGAACGACTGACCTGCGGCAGTTACCATGATTCGTGACGAGTAATGATCGGATCGCTTATTGAACAATTTCTGCAAGTAATAAGATACGTGAAAAAATCCTTCTTGTGCGGCCCAGGGAATGCGTATACGACCACGCTCTGATTCGGTCCCGATGAGCGATTCCTGCGTCTCGCGTGTCTCGAGCTCGGGGATCTCGATTGTGTTGGTAAGGCGGGCACCTATAGTACCAACTGATATGATGGACACACTGATCGCACAGCCGTCATGCGATCTGGTGTGCAGGGATGTTCCATGGCTACTATAGTACCGCCCAGCAGCCGCCTTCGGCGATGGCTATTTATTCTTGGTTGGTGGGCGGTAACATATGTCGCTCGAATCGATACAGGAATCCGAGTCCCTTGAGGCCCCACCCAAGCCGGACGAGGGAACGACCGTACGACTGCTTTCGGAGCACCACTCGTTCGTGACACTGCCACCCGCCCCCGACGAGGCGACCGTCGCCGTCGTATGGACCGATCCGGGTGTCCAGGTGGTGACTGCCGTCGCCAACGACGGCGATGCGCTCTGGCCGACGGTAACGCAGGCACGCGGCACACGCACCGAGACTGACGACGGCCCGCGGCGCGAGTTTCGGCTGGATGCCGACGTGCTCGCAGACGCGGACGTGCTGGACGTGACTGATGAGACCGGAACGAGCCGTGTGCGCTACCTAGCCGTCGGCTATCGGCGTGAATCGGTCCTCGAGCGATACAAACGGCGACTCCGGACGTGGTGGGACGGGACGCGCGAGCACCGGGCGTCGCTATCAAAACCGATATCGTGGGACCGAGAGTGAAGACGCGTGTCGCCTCGAGGGCGGCCGACGGCATCGACGCCGACTAGAGAAACGGCGGGAACCGTGAGTTCGTCCGACCGTGTGTGGTAACGCCCTTCTTGTCCGTCTTTTCTTTTTCAGGCTTTTCGACCTTCTCCTTTATTCGAGCCTCTGTCTGGGTTTTCTCTTTCACGCCGTCAGCAGCGTCACGATGCCGCCGCCGACGATTGCCAGTCCGCCGAGGCCGAAGCAGACGATCCAGAACGGAATCCGCTCGACGACCCGCATCAGGAGGCCGATCATCGCATAGCCGACGACCGCGCTCGTCGCGAGCGCAAGAGTCGCGGCCTCGAGGCCGACACCCGGAATCCCACCTTCGGTCGCGAACGTCAGCGCGCCGGCGCCGAGTCCGGCCGGAATCGACAGCAGAAACGAGAGTCGGAACGCCGAGGGGGCCTGGTAGGACCGGAAGAGCAACACGCTCGTGGTAATTCCGGATCGAGAAACGCCAGGCAGGATCGACAGGCCCTGGAACGCGCCCACGAGCACAGCGTCCCGCAGCGTCGGCTCGGCCCTGTCGGCGAGTTCGACGGACTCCGAGGCCAGTTGAACGACGCCGGTCGCAACGAGCAAGAGGCCGATCGCCGCGATGAACAGTCCGCCGCTCAACTCGCTCGCGAAGTCGATGGCCAGAAAGTAGATCGGCAATCCGATCAGTCCTGTCGCCACACACGCCACGACGACGAACGTCGTCACCGCGTTCGGCCCCGTAAACGCCGTCCGGGGTCGCCACTCGGGCACCGCCGCGAGACTCTCGGCGATGTCCTCGCGGTAGTACAGCGTCGAGGAGAGCGTCGTCCCCAGTTGCAAGAACAGCGCCAGCTGGAGGGCGTGCTCTGGCGACGTTCCGACGAGTGTCAGAAACAGCGAGAGATTTCCCTGTGAGGAGACGGGCAACCACTCGACGATTCCCTGAACGATCCCGGCCAGCACGGCCACGACGAGCTCCCAGTCGATCGGTCGTTCCAGCCACATCTCGTCTCAGTCTCGCCCAGCTGGCGACGTGTCCACGTCACGGTTCGCTGCCCACACGTTGTTCTCGTCGCCTGCGATGACGCGACCGTTGCGCCGGTCGCCGCTGTCCCCTGCGCCGCCGGTGCTGTCTGCCTGCATTCCTCGTTCACTTCGAGTCTTCGCTCGAGGGCCCTTTTCAATTGCTATTCCGTCGATCTGCTCGGCCACGAGCGGGTCTCGGAGACCGATTAGGTGACTTTCAAGCCGTGCGCTTGGACGGCAGCCGACGCTCGAGTCCACTGCTATACTCGACAGTCGCGCTGCTACCAAACGATGACTCAAAAAATCGATGACGGTTTCGACAGCACCCGCGTGCCGCACAACGCGTGTCTGCGTTGTTTAAATGACGCGGTTCTGCAGGTAGTCGAGGTGTTTCGCGTTGTAGACGATCTGAACCTCATCGGTCTCTGCGGAACCGATGCAGGTCAGACGGACGTTTTTGTCCTCGACTTCCTCGTCCGAGAGGATCTGCTGCATGTCCATTTCGATCTCGCCTTCGTAGACGATCGCGGCACAGTTCGCACAGGCGCCTGCACGGCACGAGAAGGGCCAGTCGTAGCCCTGGGCCTCAGCGGCCTCGAGGATGTACTCGCCTTCGGCGACTTCGAGGGAGCCGTAGTCCTCTTCGTCGAGGCCGGCGTCGGCAGCTTGATCGAAGAGGTCGTCGTCGTCCATTTCCCAGCCCTGGTCGTCCAGTACTTCGTAGTTGAGGTATTCTACCGTGGGCATCACTCCCCGGTTCGAGTCCCGTACTGGTATAGCTTGCTGTTCGGTCCTAAATTGACTTTCAGGTTAAATTGACACATTTGGATCGGTGACTGTCGCCGTACGTTGAACGAAATGGCGGAAAACGGCGGGTAAACCGAAAAAACCGCCACGAACGGGCACATGTCTCGTCACGTTTGCCGCTTTCGATGACGATGCTGGCTGCCGCGCTCGGGAACGGTCGAATGCGGGCCGATCGGACTCGAGCGGCCGACCACGACGGCTCGCCTAGAAGCCGAAGATCGGAAGGAATCGGAAGGTGAGAAACGCCCCGACGGTCGAGAGGATCGGGACGACGTTTTGCATCAGGATGACACGAGCGGTCGTCGAGGGGTCGAAGAGATCGGAGGCTTTCGGGATGTCTTCGGGCTCTTCCTCGCCGATCTCTGGTGAGCGTTCGCCCTCCGCTTCGGCGGTCAGGGCACCGACGGAGACGCGGGTCTCTTCGCCGGCCCTGACCTCTGACAGCGTCGTCGTCCGGGTTGCGCGCCCCCAGCCCAGTCCGATGATGCTCATCGTCGCGATGACGACGAAACTCGCTGGAATCCCGATCCACGAGAGCCCGATGACGATCCCCGAACTGATGATCGCGACGACGATCGCAGCGGTTAGCGGGAGGTTCGTGATGTCGTTACCGAGCGTATCGAGGGTACGACGGGCGATCGTGAAACAGCCGACGGCGACGGCTGCCGAGCCGATCAGGATCAGGGGCACCATCTCGACATCGCCGGTGCCGTAGATCGGCGCGATTGCGTTCGCGATGTTGCTCGTCCCGGAAGAAAAGGCCATCAGACAGCCGATGCCGACGACGACCAGCGCGCCCGTGATCTCGCGTCGGTTGGCATTCTCTCCGAACTGCAGTCGCGGAACGAGGCCCGTGCGGTCGATCGTGACCATCTCGCGCCCCTCCCGGTTACCCTCGATAGCGACCCACGCATTGATCCGCGGGTAAAAGTAACGACCGACGATGCCGGCCACCCAGAATCCGATGATTGGGGCAACAATCCACCAGACGACGATCTCGCCCAGCACCGCGAGATTGAGTTCGCCGGTTGCGAGTCCGAGGGCAGCGATCGCTCCCACCGCGGTCATCGAAGTCGAGGCGGGGACACCGGCATAGTTGCCCACGAACAACGCCCCGCCGATGAAAAAGAGGACGGCGACGTTCGAGCGCAGGGTGAAGATGGCGGTGTCCTCGACGAGCTCTCCGCCGAGGGTTTCGACGACCTGCGGACCGATGGTGATCGCACCGACGAAAAAGAAAATCGACATCAGTGTCGCAGCCATCAATTTTGTGATCACATTGGCACCGACGGCTGGCCCGAACGCGGGTCCTGTCGTTGCGCCTCCAATATTGTAGCCTACGAATACCGAAACGAGAAGCCCCACGATAAGCAGTACTTCTGTCACATCCGTATCCACATCATCCGCCCCTAAAAACGCGCCTATTTGTGGCCGCAGCGGCCGACTAGGCTCGGTTCGATCCTAAAGAACTTCAATCATCCACACCAAGGAATACAATGTCATGGACTTCGACTGGAAACTCGACTCGAGAGACTATCAGGGACGAACCGGGTCGTCTCCTCGATACGTCGGAATCGACCCTGTCGACGAACGCTCGGGAACGGTCCGATTCACACGTGTCGGTGGCGATCATCCGTGCTGAATCCGGTCCGAGTCGACGCGGCCGTCGACCTTGCCTATGGGGCATTGATTGCGCTCTCGATCCTGCTGATCATGGTTCTCGGCACGAACGTTGGAATCGCGTTCGGGATCGGTGTGTTTGCCTCGTACGTCATCCACGTCGTCTGGAAGATGGCACGCTTCGATCCCGATTGGATGACCAGGGCCGTCCAGGAATCGGTCGAGGAGAGCGTGGGCGAAACCGTCGAAGAGACTGTGGGCGAAACCGTCGAGAAACAGGTCGGAGAGACCGTCGAAGAGACAGTAGGTGAAACCGTCGAGAAGACGGTGGGCGAGACCGTCGAGAAACAGGTCGGAGAGACTGTTGAGGAAACGGTGGGCGAGACCGTCGAGAAGACGGTGGGCGAGACCGTCGAGAAACAGGTCGGAGAGACTGTTGAGGAAACGGTGGGCGAGACCGTCGAGAAACAGGTCGGAGAGACTGTTGAGGAAACGGTAGGCGAGACTGTCGAGGAAACGGTAGGCGAGACTGTCGAGGAAACGGTGGGCGAGACCGTCGAGAAACAGGTTGGAGAGACTGTCGAGGAGACGGTGGGCGAAACCGTCGAAGAGGCCATCGAACGAACCGTCGGAGAACAGCTCAACGAGATGCAAGCGGAGGTCAAAGCCGTCGACGAGCGCATCGATCGCCGTCCTCGCGAGGACGAAATCGAGGAGTTGATCGATAGATCTACTGACGACGATCAGACGGAGCGCACCGACGACAACTGATCGATATCGGTGCCGATAGCGACGGACCGACGCAGCGCTACCGTCTTTTACAGAACATCGAGGAGAAAGCCCACGACTTCAGTCGTGTGGAGGATGTCAAGACGTTCGTCCACTAGTTCATCACATTTCGCAGCGGATTCTCAGGCAGTTGACCACGCATCGGTCACCGAACGACCACGACCGGAACCGGCGATCGACGAACGATTTTTTGGGCGACGTTGCCAATATAGAGGGAATCTGTAATGGAGCCACCATGGCTCCCCATCACGACCGTATCGTAGTCGTCGGCTCGGTTGAGGATCGCACGAACGGGATGGCCGAGTTCGACCATGGTCTCGAGACCCGCATCGCCGTCGGCGTCCGCAACGATTTCACGTGCACGATTGAATGTCGGCGCTGCAAGATCCTGTGCTGCATCTTCGAGATTTTCGGCGAGTGCGAGGCCTGATGCCTCTCCCCACAGCGGTGACGGTTCGCCAACGACGCGCAAGACGGTTATCTCGGCGTCCGGATAGGCTTTGAGTGCATGTTTGAGAGCATGTTCGCTCATCTCGGAGCCGTCCATCGGAACAAGAACGCGCGAAACCATAACGCAAGCTACAACACCGACCCGAATAAACGCGGCGGGACCTGACTTCCTCGCCGTTCCAGACGAGGCTTCCGCTACCTTTCTGTCAGACGAACGGGACCGCAAGGAAGAACCCGTAGGCGAGAAGCGTCGACATCGACGGGCCGATGATCCACATTGAGACGTACTTCATGATGGCTCGGGGGTTGAAGAGATTATCTGCATTCAAGGCCTCTTCAGACTCTTCCTCGCCGATCCGTGTGACTGGAGCGTCCGGTTCTGTCTTCAGTGCCCCCATCGACATTTCTCTGTCGACATCCCCACGAATGGCCTCTCGAGCCGTCACGGGACGGGTTGCTCGCCCCCAGCCCAGGCCGACAATCGTCATCACCGACGCCATTACGAGACTGATCGGAATGCCGGCCCACGAGAGTGCGGTCGTGATCGTCGAGGCAGTGATCATGACGATCAGCGCTGCCAGAAGTGGGATATCGCTGAGTTCGCTTCCGACGGATTCCATCGTCCGTCGGGCGATGGTGAACCCGCCGAGACCGATCGCGACCGTCGCGACGATGATGGCGGTGTTCACCTCGAGTGCGCCGCTGCTGACCAGCGGCGCGACGGCGTTCGGGACGTTGCTCGCACCGGCGCTGAACGCCATGTAACAGCCGATGATCAAGACAGTGATCGTTCCACCGAGTTCCTGGTATGTCGTGTTCGGCCCGAGACCGATCGTCGGAATCGAGCCGCTGCGATTCAGAGCAAGCAACGGCCCCTCCGAGGCGGTGATCTCGAACCGTCGATTGAGTTCGGGGTAAATATACCGGCCGACGGTCGCACCGATCCAGAGTGCGAGGATCGGCGTGACGATCCACCACGAGATGATCCATCCGATCGTCTCGAAATTAAGCGTATTCGTCACCAATCCTAGCCCGGCGATCGCACCGACGGTTGTCATCGATGTCGGGACGGGGACGCCGAAGATATTCGCGATGAGAATGCCCAGCCCGATAAAAAAGAGGACGGCGACGCCCGCTGCGAGCGAGATTTCGATCGCGATGATGTCGCCGCTGAGGGTGTCCATGACGTTCCGTCCGACGGTCCAGCCACCGAGAAAGACGAAGAACGTCATCAGTGCGGCCGCCGTGACTTTTCGGAGGAGCCCCGCTCCCACGGCCGGCCCCCACGCGATCCCGGTTGACGAGCCGCCGATATTGAATCCGACGAAAATCGAGGCTACGATACCGACCAACAGCACGGTTTCGACCATCAGTGAATACTACCAGTGTGCTAATGAAATAAGTGCTGGGACACACAACACTAATAGCTGAATATTATCACTGTTCGCCAAGCGATGACGCGGCCGATATCAGCCACTCGGCAATTGCCGGGATCTATCAGGCCAAAATACAATGCCAGTCATACACCCCAGAAGAACGCGATCCCGAGCACGGTGACGACCGACAGAAGCAGTTGCAGCGGTGCGCCGATCCGGAAGTAGTCGCTAAAACGGTAGCCGCCGGGCCCGTAGACGAACAGATTCGTCTGGTAGCCGATCGGGCCGAGGAAGGCGGTGCTCGCGGCGAAGGTGACCGCCAACACGAACGCGAACGGATTCGCGCCGATCCCCGCCGCCGCGGCCGCCGCGACCGGAATCAGCAGGACCACGCTGGCGTTGTTGCTGATCACCTCCGTGATCAGCCCGGTCATGATGTAAAACAACCACAACACGACCAGCGTCGGCAAAAAGCCCGCTGACTGCACCACGAGGAAGGCGAGATAGGCGGCCGCACCGGTCTGCTCGAGGGCGATTCCCAGCGGGATCACCCCCGCCAGCAGGAAGATGATGTCCCACTCGACGGCGTCGTACAGTTCGTTCGGCTCGAGGACGCCTGTGACGACCATCGCAACCACGCCCGCGAGCGCTGAGAGCAAGATGGGGTAGAGCTCGAGGGCGGCGACGGCGACGACACCGATCATGATGGCGACGGCGACGGGGGCTTTGTCGGCGCGGTACTCCGGCCGCGGCGGCTCGCGAGCGACGATCACGTCGTCGCGTCGCGAGAGGCGGTCGAGCGTGTCCGGCGGAGCCTGAACGAGGAGCGTGTCACCGACGTCGAGTCGCTTGCCGACGATGCGATCGCTGACAAGCGACCCGTGGTGGCGCAGGCCGAGGACGGCAGCGTTGAACTCCTCGCGAAACGCCTCGGGATCGAGTCGCTCGCCGACCAGCCGCGAGTCGAGCGAGACGACGAGTTCCGTGATGATCCCCGCCTCGTTGTCGGTCGACAACTCCGCATCGGAGCGGGGATCACCGACGAGTTCGACGCCCGGGGCGTCCTCGAGCATCGTAATCGCGTCCCGGTTAGTGCGGACGACCAGCACGTCGCCCTCGTCGAGTCGCGTCTCCTGTCGCGGGGCGACCGACCGATCCTCGTCGTGGACGACCTGCACGACGTCGATCTCGGGACCGAGCGCGTCGGTCGCGGTGCCGACCGTCTCGTCGACGTACGGCGACCCGGGGACGACGGCGACTTCGACGATATAGTCGCCGACCTCGTACTCTTCGACGTAGTTCGCCCGCGCCGGGACCCGCTCGGGAAGGAGGTAGTGGCCGACGAAGATCAGATACAGCGCGCCGACGATGACGACGATGGCTCCCAGTTGCGTGAACTCGAACATCGAAAACCGGTGAAGTTCAGGGTAGTCAGCGCCGAGTCGGGCGCTGATGTCGCTCGCGAGGATGTTCGTCGAGGTCCCGATGAGGGTGAGCATGCCGCCGACCTGTGAGGCATAGGACAGCGGGATCAACAGCTTCGACGGCGATGTGTTCCCGCGGTTGGCGACGTCGGTGACGACCGGCACCAGCAACGCGACGACGGGCGTATTGTTCAGAAAGCCGGAGACGGGGCTCGTCGCGACGACGGTGGCGAACAGTTGTTTCCGGATGCTGGTGCCCGCAAAGTTCGCCATGCGCCGTCCCAGCTCCTGAACGATCCCCGTGCGGGCGATCCCACCGCTCAAAATCAACATCGCGAGCACCGTGATCGTCGCGTCGTTGGCGAATCCGGAGATCCCGGTGCTCGGGTCGATGCCCGTCCACGGCTCGAGGACGACCAGCACGACGATCAACAGAATCGCGGTGACATCGATCGGCAGCCGCTCGGTGAGAAACATCACGAGCGCGAACGCAACGACGCCAAAGACGACGAGTATGTCAGTCGTCAGCGCTGGCTGGGTCACCGGCTCCTGAGCGAGCGCCAGACTACCTGCCATCCACCATCGTCCGAGACCACACTGACGGGACATGTAATAATTCTGCACGGAGTTCGAACAGTGTTCGGTCGATGGCTGTTCCTCGAAACCGTCGCCTTTACTCGAGTCCGGCGCCCGTTTACGGGTATGAACAGCGATGACGAGGCGCGCGAGGCGTTCGAGGTCATTCCGGCAGTCGACGTCCAAGACGGCGAGGTCGTCCAGCTCGTCCAGGGCGAACGCGGCACCGAGAAAACGTACGGCGACCCGGTCGAAGCCGCACAGCGGTGGATCGACGCCGGCGCACAGTCGCTCCATCTCGTCGATCTCGACGGGGCGTTCGAGGGTGAACGGCGGAACGCGGATGCCATCGACGCCGTCCTCGAGACCGTCGACGTCCCCACCCAACTCGGTGGCGGGATTCGGACCGCTGAGGGCGCGATCGACCTCCTCGAGCGCGGCCTCGATCGCGTCATCCTCGGGACGGCGGCCGTCGAGAACCCCGAGATCGTCGCCGAGATCAGCGAGTCCCACCCCGACAGCGTCGTCGTCAGTCTCGACGCGAAAGACGGCGAGGTCGTCGTCGAGGGCTGGACCGAAGGCGCGGGCATCACCCCCGTCGAAGCCGCCGAACGCTACGCGGAACTGGGTGCGGCCGCGATCCTCTTTACAAACGTCGACGTCGAGGGGCAACTCGAGGGCGTCGCAACGGAGCCGGTTCGAGAGTTAGTCGACGCGACCGAGATCCCGGTCATTGCGAGCGGTGGCGTCGCGACTCTCGAGGACGTGCGCACGCTCGCGGATACCGGCGCAGCGGCGGTGGTCGTCGGCAGTGCACTGTACGAGGGGAACTTCACGCTCGAGGACGCGCAGGCGGCCGTCAACGAGTAACCGGAGTTGGAGAGACGGTTTCTTCAATCAGCGTGATCTGTGAAACCCACGCTCAGTACAGGTGAGGCACATACCACTCAAAAAGAGGAGGTAAGTCGTGTCATTTATATATCTTTAAGCGTCTGAGGAACTCATATCTCATACGGAATAACGATTCACATCGTGTGTTCATGTCCCAGCAATGAAGGGGCCGCTTGAACCAGATTCTCGTTCTGTCGCGGAACGCACCTTGTTCTCTCCACGTTGCGGTCACGTGTGACACATTGTAGTGGAGACGAATTCCTCAGATATGATACACATGACTGGAGACAAGGACACCCCAACAAATGAAGCCGTACAAATTTCACAGAAAATCCGTATTGTGTGTACGGAATGCAACTTCTCGAAACTGGTAACGAAAGAAGGACAAAAGTCCTCAGAAGTGATTGTGGAACACGGGCGGGAAACTGGCCATAAACTTACTGCTGAGGAACTTGACGATGATACGTAAGCCATGTACTTATCAAACAGCTCTACTCGGTTTCAATTGCCGCTCTAAATAGAGAATCCGTGTCCCTATCTACTAATAAAAATCAAAACCGTGTCGTCATTACGCGCGGTCAGGTGACCGCGCGAGCGAAACGATATGTTGAGACCTGACCAACTCTTTCAAAATGCGTCCTCGAGCGGCGGCACGACCTGCTTTTTGCGGGACATGACGCCGGGCAGGAAGGCCTCGCGGTCCTCGACGGTGGTGTCGAGGGCGTCTTCGACGGTGTCGGTGTGGTCGCCGGCGATCAGTGCGGTGGACTCCTCCTCAAGGAGGTCCGTGACGAGCAAGACGAGGAGGGCGTACTCGCGTTCCGCGACGACTTCATCCATCGCCTCGAGGACGGCGTCGCGCTGGTCGAGCACCGGGGCCGGTTCGACGGTTTCGATCTGGCCGATGCCGACGTCGGAGTCGCCGAACTCGAACTCCTTGAAGTCGCCGAGCACCATCTCCCGAGGCTCTTTCTCGCCGAGCTTGCTCTTCTGTTTGAGCAGTTCTTTGCCGTACTCCTCGTAGTCGACGCCGGCGATCTCCGCGAGGCGTTCGGCGACGACCTCGTCCGTCTCGGTCGTCGTTGGCGAGCGGAGCACGACGGTGTCGCTCAGCAGGCCGCTGAGCAACAGGCCGGCGGTCTGTTCGTCGATCTCGACGTCGGCCTCGTCGTACAGGCCCGTAAGAATCGTCGCGGTCGAGCCGACCGGCTCGTTCCGGAAGCGAATCGGGTTGCTCGTCTCGACGTCACCGATTCGGTGGTGGTCGATGATCTCGACGACGTCAGCGTCCCGCGCACCCTCGACGGTCTGGCTGTGTTCGTTGTGGTCGACGAGGAGCAGCTGTTCGTCCGTCGCATCTTCGAGCAGCGTCGGCTCTTCGACGTCCCAGCGTTCGAGGACGAACTGCGTCTCCGGGTTCAGTTCGCCGGCTCGCGCGGCGACGACGTCTTCGCCCTGTGCCTGCTTCAGGCGTGCGTGGGCGATGGCGGAGATGATCGTGTCCGTGTCTGGCTGCTGGTGTCCGATAACGTAACTGGTCTGTGACATGGTCGCTATCTCGTGCTACAGTTTTAAAAAGTGAGGTCTTTTCGGTCGCCAAATGAAACCGGATCTTCGCCCTTGAGCCTCTCTGTGCGTGTGGTTTTCACACTCACGATTTCCAGAACGCCGGCGTCAGCAGCACGAGCACGGGGATGATCTCGATGCGGCCGACCCACATCATGACGACCATGACGGCGCGCGTGGTGGTAGGAAAGCCGGCGTAGTTGTCCATCGGGCCGGCCATCCCGAACGCGGGACCGATGTTGAGAAAGATCGAGGCGGAGGCACCGAGCGCTTCGAACTCGGTGACGGGCGTGCCGGCTCTGGCGGCGTCGACGACGACGAAGATCGTCAGCAGAAAAAAGAGCATGATCGCCAGCAGGACGTAGGCGTAGATGTCTCGAATCGTCTCCTCATCGACGACGGTGTTACTGAGACGAAGCGGGCGAATCGCTTCCGGGTGGATCGATGTAAACAGGTTGCGGCGGAACGCCTTGAGCACCACCAGCCAGCGCAGCGACTTGATCGAACAGGTCGTCGATCCAGCCATCCCGCCGATGAACATGCCGAGAAACAGCATGTGCGTCGCTCCCGGCGACCAGAGCGCGAAATCGGTCGAGGCGTAGCCCGTCGTCGTCACCATCGAGACCACGTTGAACAGCGCGTGTCTGATCGTCGGCTCGAGGCCTTTGCCGATTTCCGGATCGGCCCAGAGGATCGCCGCCACGATCGCACTAAAGCTCCCGAGGACGCCGAGATAGAACCGGAACTCCTCGGACTCGAAGGGGTGGCGGAACTCGCCCTGCGTGATGTAGTACAGCAGGACGAAGTTGGTCGCCCCGAGGATCATAAAGGGGATGACGGCCCACTGGACGATCGGGGTAAACGCGCCGACGCTTTCGGGTTCCGGCGAGAAGCCGGCGGTCGAGACGCTCGTTAGTGCGTGCGAGACGGCGTTGAAGAAGTCCATGTTCGGAGCCACGCCAAGCAGGTGGAGCGCGTAGAACGTCCCCGCGGCCAGCACTGTCAGGCCGACGTACAGCCCCCAGATGAGTCGGGCCGTCTCATCGATGTGTGGCCGGAGTTTGCGGACGTTTCTGGTCTGGGTTTCGGTCTCCATGAGCTGTGCCCCACCGACCATCAGGCTCGAGAGCAGGCCGATGGCGACGACCAGGATGCCGAGGCCGCCGAGCCACTGGAGGAGCTGTCGCCAGAGGAGAATTGCACGCGACTGATTGTCGAAGTCCCAGCCGCTCATCACCGTCGCGCCGGTCGTCGTAATACCGCTCATGCTTTCGAACAGCGCGTTGACGAGGCCCGCAATGGAGCCGGCAAACGCAGAACTCGAGTCGGCACCGAGTCCGACGACCGCGAACGGAATCGCACCGATGACGCCGACGCCGAGCCACGTCAGGGCGACCATCAGGAACGCTTCCCGCTGTCCGAGATCGGGGTCCTCGCGCAACTGCTCGAGTGCGACGCCGAGTACGGCCGTCGTCGCGATTGCAGCAACGAACGGGAACACGGCATCACCGTCGAGGACCGCGAGCACGAGCGGCACCGCGAGCGGGACGGCAAGCCACTTCAGGACCGTCCCGGTGAGGCTACAACTCGAGCGCCAGTCGACACGAATCGTCATCGAGTGGCTCTATCTGTGAGCGGCGAGGCATTAATCGGTTCGGAAGCGGGAATGCAAGCCACTCGTTGGCTGGCGGTTGTCAGGCCTCGCCGTCGCTGCCGTAGCCGTGACCGATGTAGAGTGCAAAGACGTTGAGTGCGAGCAGCGTCAGGAAGACGAGCGTGACCTGTGGATCGCCGAGCCCCTGCATGAGAAGCGGGAGATAGACGAACGGCAGGGCGATCGCAACCCAAAACGACAGGAACTGCGTCGGCCCTTTCAGCGAGTGGATAAATCTACGAGTGCACTGCTCCTGGTCCCGATCCGGATCGGGACTGGACGGCGTGACCGAGTCGTTCGAGAGCGGGGTGTGATTGGGCATCGATCCAGGTCTCCTCTTCATCGAACCCAACAGTCTCGGACGTTATATAATGGGTCGAACACTAGCGTCGTTTCGGTCCGTTTCAGCCCCGGTAACGTCTCCGATACGACGTTTCGAAACGCCTCGAGAGACAGCTAGAAATTTTATACTTCTTTCTGAGACAATCGCTGAAACTGACTGACCGAGGGGCCCATAGAGAGCGCCGAACCCGACTGTCCCACCCGAGCCGGGACGACGAGCGCAATCGCCTTGTACCGGCGGGGACATCGATCCGACATGAGCGAGCGAGCCGCGACTGTCACGCGCGAGACGGGCGAGACGTCGATCGAGTGTACGGTAGCGATCGACGGGACCGGCGACGCCGACGTCGACACCGGAATCGGCTTTTTCGACCACATGCTGACGGCGTTTGCCAAACACGGGCTGTTCGATCTGGCCGTCGACTGCGACGGCGACCTCGAGATTGACGACCATCACACGGTCGAAGACGTTGCCATCGTCCTCGGCGAGGCCATCGACGAGGCGCTCGGCGATCGGTCGGGGATCGTCCGCTACGCCGATCGAAAGGTGCCGCTGGACGAAGCCGTCGCCGGTGCCGTCGTCGACGTCAGCGGTCGGCCCCGATTCTACTTCGATGGCGAGTTCTCACAGGAACAGATCGGCGGGTTCACGAGCGATATGGCCCGTCACTTCGGCGAGTCGCTGGCGATGCACGCCGGTCTGACGGTTCATCTCGAGGTCTCCGGCGAGAACGCCCACCACGAGGTCGAGGCGCTGTTCAAGGCGCTTGCACGGACGCTCGACGACGCGACGCGGGTCGACGACCGACGGACGGACACGCCGAGTACGAAAGGAACGCTGTAGCGTCGCTACGGTCGACGTAGTTCCCCGCGTTCTTCGATGAACTCGCCGTCCTCGAGTGCGTGCTCGATGATCGCGTCGACCTCCTCCGACTCGAGGTCGTAGGCCCCGGCGGCCAGCCCTTCGACGGCACTGCGGGCCATCGGGAACTCTCGGTTCTGAAGCAGTCGGAGGACCTTGCCGTACCCCGTCGGCGTTCGACGCGTCGTCTGCCCTGCCGTCGCCGCAGTGGTCGTCTCAGCACTCGAGTCGGCCTCGGTCGGTTCCGTGTCCGATTCGCTGGGTGGGGTTTCGGCGCGCTGTTCGTCGTTGCCCGTCGTCGCGTCGCCGGCCGACGACTCGCTGGTGGCGGCCGCGTCGGCGGCGTCGAACGTGATCCCGCCCTCGAGTTCCGGCGTCGGCCGATTATCGTCGGCGTCGACCGCAGACCTCGTCGCGTTCGAGTCGGTCGTCTCTGTTCGGGGCTGGCTCGAGCCGTCCCCGTCGACGCTGTCGCGGTCAGCATCCCCTTCAGCGCTCGCTTCGTCGACAGCCCCGTCGGTCGCTCCTCGCGCCGTGCGGTCGGCAGGGCGTTCTGTCGCTGTTGCAGCCGATTTGTCGTCGTCGAGACGGGCGAACAGCGGCTCGAGGACGTCCTCGAGTGTCGCCTTGCAGTCGGGACAGAGCACGACGCGGCGCTGTTCGGCGTCCGTTGGCTCGAATTCAGGCGGGATGACCTCGAACGTGCCGGCGGCGTCGCCGCCACAGAAGTCACAGGTCCGGAGTGCGCGCATACTCGGTGCTACTTGCCGGTCCCTCAAAAAGAGTCCGTCAGACTGACTGTCCACGACACCGTCGAATCCACCATCAACCGGCCAATGCCGACACGAGCGGCGGGTGCCACCGTAGTCGATCACCGACAATTATACGATAGCCCGCATACGTTGGACAACGAATGTTCGACGAGATCATGGAGAAATTCGAGGGCTCGCCGAGCCAGCAGGCCGTTATTCGGCTCTTGCTGGAGCGTGGGTTCTCGGTCAACGACGACGGCCGCGTCGTCTCGGGCGGGATCGAAATTCCGAACACGGGAATCGCTCGCGAAATCGGCGTCGACCGTCGGGTCGTCGACTCGACCACCGACGTCATCCTCGAGGACCCCGAACTGCGGCGGATCTTCCAGAACATCTCGCAGGTGCCGAGTCTGATGGACCTCGCACCGGTGCTCGATCTGACGGTGCTCACGATCACGCCCGCTGACGCCGAACAGAAAGGGATCGTCGCGGGAATCACCGGCACGCTGGCCGATCACGACATCTCGATCCGCCAGACGATCAGCGAGGACCCGGAGTTCACCGACGAGCCGCGCCTCTACTTGATCACGGATCAGGAACTTCCCGGTGACGTGATCACCGCGATTCGAGACCTCGAATTCGTCCGGAAAATCGAAATCCAGTAGCGATTACGCCGAGGCCGCGACGTCGTCTGCGAACTCCTCGAGGACTACCTCGAGGGCGCTCGTGAGTTCCTCGAACCGTTCCATCGACATGGCGTCGGTCGTCACCCAGACGCCGTGGGGGCCGCGAATCACCCGCGAGAGATAGCCGTTTTCGAACATCCGGATCGTCGCCTGATACTCGCCGAGTTGGGTGTTGCGATACGCCGACTGGGCGTGAAAACCGCGCCGCTCGTGGTCGGCGAAACCGACGAGATCGGCCGTTCGATCGAGATCCGACCGGAGGTACAGCTGCTCGACGTCGTCGTCGGTGAAGTACGTAATGCTCCGGAGTTCGTCGCCGACGGTCGTCCGACAGATGCTTCGCAGTTCCTCGGCGAGCGTCGGATCGATTGTCTCCTCGTTCATGGGCGTGATAGCACAGGCCACGCTAATAACGTACTGGTCGCCGTAGTTTTGGCCACCCCACCTCGACGCGCTGCCCCGGTTTGCGTCGCTCGAGGCATTCTCACGGCGACCGATGGGCTCTTTTCGCCCGCGACCGCAGTGCCGGCATGGGCAAGCGAGAGCGATGGGCGAGCCGTCACGCTCGAGACCGGCGGGGTGAGAACCGGTGAGCCGAACCTACCGGACCGTCGCGGAGCCGGCCACCGCGGAGTTCGTCGTGCAGGGCTCCGAGTTCATCGGCCACATCCGGCCCGTCGACTCCGTCGCGGCTGCCGAGTCGTTCATCGACGCCGTCTGCGAGGAGTACGCCGACGCGACCCACAACGTCCCTGCCTACCGGGTGCGGACCGGCGACGACGGAACGGGCGGCCAGTTTCTCCGCGAGTACTCGAGTGACGAGGGCGAACCCTCCGGTTCGGCGGGCAAACCCGCGCTGAACGTCCTCACCCAGCAGGACATCGAGAACGTCGCCGTCGTCGTCACGCGCTACTACGGCGGGACGAACCTCGGCGTCGGCGGGCTCGTCCGGGCCTACTCCACGGCGGTGAAAGACGCCGTCGAGGCGGCGGGCATCGTCGAGCAGCGCCCGCACGAGCGCGTTTCGATCACCGTCGCCTACGACGACTCGGGGACGGTTCGCGGCATCGTCGAAAGCGAGGGCTACGAGTTCGAAGCCGACTATCAGGAAGAGGTTTCTTTCGACGTGCGGGTGCCACTCGAGGAAGCCGACGCGTTCCGGGATCGACTCCGGAGCGCGACCAGCGGGCGCGCCGACCTCGAGTGAGCCCGACGCGTATCCGGCGGCCTACGACGGTTCCTGCGCCGCCAGCCGTCGATCGATCGCCTCGAGAAAGGCGTCCGGGTCCTCGAGTTCGCCGCGGTCGAAGCGGACGTCACGGAGCCCGCGGTCGACGACGAGGTCGCCGCGTTGCATGCGCACGTGATTGATCTCGTCCCAGCGGACGAGCGATCGGGTGTACGGTCGTCGTTTGACGAGCCCGGCGTCGTGAAACTGGATCTCGGTACGGTCGGTTCCGGGGCCAATCCGCCACCGACCATCGACGAGGCAGTTCCCGACCCAGAGCCCGCCGAGACTGACCCACAAAAGCGTTTGTAGCCAGTTGCCGACGGCGGCGTTGCCCGTTGCCAAGAGCAGATACAGGCCGACGAGGATGCCGTCCAGTTTCAGCGAGCCGGGTGGCTCCCACGCCCACGTGGTATCGGGGTTGCCGTTGACGACCCGATCGACGTACCGGTTTTCGGCCAGTTGTGAGAGCATGTGCCCTGTCACGAACACGAGGATCGCCGACGGGAGCGCTACCGCGTCGACGTACGACTCGAGGCCGGCGAGCCATGCGCCGACGACGACCAGTCCCAGCGGCACGACGGGGCCGATGAGCGCGAGTCGTCGAGTGAACGTGCGACCGAGACGGGTCGGAAGCTGTCGATCGACGCTCGCGAGCGCGAGCCCGCCGCTGGCACCGACGACGAAGCTGCCCGCGTACGTCGCGGCGAGGACGGTCAGCGACTCACTCACCAGCGCGGTGGCTGTCGTGACGAACCCTGCGAGGAGCGCTCCGCCGTAGACAGCGGCGACGAACTGAAACGCGATATCTGGTGTGTCGCGCTCGCGATCGTCGTTTTCGAACGAATCCGATGCGTTACTGACGGCCACTACCAGACAGTCGCCGTGCTCGAGTCATAATAGTTCCTCAACGCGACCTCTCCGAGTTGGGGCTGGCGACTGGGGTTCGTCTCACGCCCGGCGAAAGTAGCCGGCAAAAAACGGGTCAACTACCCCACCCTACTTCGCTCGGCCTGACGGCCTCGCTCGTTGAGGATGGGGCTTGTCCATGAACTCAGCCTCGACCCCTTCCGAGTAGGCGTTGAAAAGCGACGGTGATGGTCTCAGGCGTCGCCTGCCGTCGAAGACGCGACAGCTGACTCGCCGCTCTCGGTTCGCTTTCCGCCCTTCTCAGCGCCCGAGCGGTTGCTGTAGCTCAGGCCGGCGAGCAGCGCCAACCCGACGGCACGAAGCGGGAACGTCACCGCGAACATCGTCAGCGAGAGGTTGACTCCGGCGGCGGCCGCCAGCCCTTCGACGACGAGCAAGAGCAGCTCCGGCACCATCAGCAACACCGACGCGAGCGAGTAGGCGACCCGCTCGACGGACGAGACGCTCGAGTACTGGTGACCGATGATCGTCACGCCGAGGGCGTAGACGCCGAGGAACATCCCGACTACGGGAATTACCACTGCGGGGAGGAAGAAGCCGAGGTCGGTAACGTCGGCCCAGCCGATGACGCTCCCTTCCCGAAGCATAAGAATTCCAGGCGAGAAGACGAACGCAAACGGCACCAGGATCTTGTTCAGTGAGAGCAAGAACGCGGTGATTGCCGTCTGGAGTTCGTCGGCCTTGGCGACGCCGGCACCGGCGAACGCCGCGACGGCGACCGGCGGCGTGACGTCGGCCATCAGCCCGAAGTAGAGGATAAAGAGGTGGCCGGCCAGCACTGTGATGCCGAAATCCTGGATCGGCGACCCGAGCATCGCGACGAGAATGATGTACATCGCGGTCGTCGGCATCCCCATGCCGAAGACGATCGCGGCGAAGCCGGTCAACACGAGCAGGAGCAGGACCGACCCGCCGCTGACAGTGTTGATGAGCGCCGCGAGGTTGGGACCGAGGCCGGAGACGCTGATGATCCCTGGCACAACGCCGGCGGCGGCGACGGCGACGACGACAGTCGTCGCGGTTCGCGCACCGGAATCCATCGATTGCCCGATGAACATCGCGTACCGATAGGCTCGATTCGAGGCCAGTTTCGGACGCCCGATTGCCGTCGCGGTCCGCGTGGCGGTTGTGTTGACGTCGTCGGAGAAATCAAGCAGCGGCGTGTCACCGTGTGGTCGAACGAGTAGGAACGCGACGCTGACGAGAATCACGATCGTCCCGAGATCCGACACCGCCGCGGTCGCGGCCGCCCCGATCGTGTACGCGTCGGCAGTCGTGCCGGCACCGGCGAGCGTCTGCAGTGCCGAGATGAGGCCGCTACCGGCAACCGCGTAGGCCGCGGTCTGTGCCAGATACAGTGTCCCAATCGTACCCAGCAGTGGGACACGCGTTCGTTTGTTGTAGGCCGCGATGACAGCGAGTAAGGCGATGACGGCAACGATCGTATACCAGCCAGCCCGATTGATCGAGAGTCGGGCAATGACGAGGAAGTACAACAGCAGTACGATCGGGATGAGGTAGAACCAGCCCGAACGAAGCTCCGTGATCGGGTTCGGCAGTTCGTCTCTCGAGAGACCGCCGATACCGCCCTGAACCGCCTCGAAGTGGACCATGACCCACATCCCGAAAAAGAAGGCGATCGCGGGCAGCGCCGCGGCGATGATGACGTCCCCGTAGGCCGTCCCCGTGAACTCGACGATGAGGAACGCAGCGGCTCCCATCACCGGCGGGAGCATCTGCCCGCCGGAGGACGACGACGACTCGACGGCCCCGGAGAACTCGGGGGAGTACCCGGCTCGCTTCATCAGCGGGATCGTGAACGCGCCCGTCGTGACCGTGTTCGCGATCGACGATCCGGAGAGCATCCCCATGAAGCCACTCGAGACGACGCTCGCTTTGGCCGGGCCGCCGCGTTTCGTCCCGGTCAGCGAGTACGCCAGATCGATGAACCACTTACCCGCGCCGCTCATCTCGAGGAACGCCCCGAAGAGGATGAAGATGTAGATGAAGCGAACGCTGACGGTGACGGGTGTGCTCATGATCCCAGCTTCCGTGATGTACCAGAGGTTGTAGACGATGTTGCCCCAGTTCGCGGGCGGGATCGCCATCGCACCGATCACCGAATCACTTGGAATCAGATATCCAAATCGTGCATAAATGATGAACGCCGAAACCAGCGACATGAGCAACAACCCGAGCGTCCGCCGGGTCGCCTCAAGCACCAGCAGGATACCGAGGATCCCGAGCAGGTAGCCATAGGAGATACCGTCGAGCGGGATTCCAACCATAGAGAGAGTCGTCACGACCGGTTCAAGCGTCGGGTAGATTTCGTGGATCGGACGGACGCCCTGAATGCCAAAGAGGGACATCTGCTGGATTTCGTCGTACTCGGTGGCGGTGTAGTAGGCCGGCAGCAACGAGAGACCGATCAGCACGACGTCGAGTGGCGTCACTCGACGCAGGTCCCGGTCGACAGCTGCCCAGCGAACGCCGTCGCCGAGTCGCTCGAAGACGCTAGTTATCACACTATCTGTTCCGAATCGGTCACGGATGGCTGCCTCGAGTGCACCGAGTCGTTGGGCGACGAAGCCGTCGCCTCGACTCGCCGGGAACAACAGGAACGCAAGCACCAGCGCGAACGTCACGTGGATTGCGTTGACTTGCAGTTGCTGGAGCGATCCGAACGGGCCGAACTGATAGCTTTGGGCGGCGATCCAGAGCTGGAACGCCGAGAACCCGATCGCGATCAGTGCGACGAGCGCAGCGATGGTGCCGCGGTGGGTTCGACTCCGTTCGATCTCCTGTAATACGTCGTCCTGTTCGTCGTCCGAGAGTGCCTCCGTCTCGCGGTTGTCTACGCTCATAGCTAGCAATCAGTGAATCAGTTGTGAGGACCGATCGTCGACCTGGAGTGCCAGTGGTAACTGGCCCGGCAGTCGCTGCTCGGTCACCGAAATGGTGACCGAGCCATCGGTCATCGCGACTAGATCGTGTCGCTCGCCGTCAACGACGAGCTCGTGACCGGGGACGGGCCGCGGTGCGACGACGACGTCCTCGTAGGATTCGTTTATCCAGAGTTCGAATCCGTCACCGTCCGCAGTCCGCGTGATATTTTCGTCCGTCGGTAATCCAGCGCCGTGTGAGTGGAAGACCGTCCGCTCCATGCGAAGCGTCGGGCCATCCACGACGTAGACATCATCGACCGGCGTTTTCTCGACGCTGTGTGTGTAGGTGAGGGTTACGTTCGTGCCGTCATCGACTGGTTCTTCGAGCAGCGTCTCCCCGGAGTCGGCGTCGGTAACGACGAGTGTCTGCTCCGGTGGGACCGCAGCGAAGACGACTCCAGTTGCTATCAGAACGGCGATAACGACGACGACAACGTACCGGTGAATCGGGAAATGCACGACTGTGAACTGTCGGCTGTGCCGAGCCGATGGTTAGTTGAAGTACGCTTCCGCACCGGGGTGGAGGTCGATCGGCATCCCGTCCTGTGCCGTCTCGACGTCGATGAACTCCGCTTTTTGCGACACGTCGTCGAGGTTCTCGAAGATCGCTTCCGTCACTGCTTCGACGACTTCCTCGTCGACGCCCTCGTGCGTGGCGATCATCGCCTGCACTGAGACCGTCTCGACGTCTTCTTCGACGCCGTCGTAGCTGTCTGCCGGAATCGTGTCCTCGGCGAACCACTCGGCTTCGCTCATGACTGCGTCACGGGTGTCGCCGCTGATCTCGACCAGCGAGATGTCGTTGGTCGTAGCGAGGTTTTCGACGGAGCCGGCGGGCCAGCCCGCGACGACGAACGCGGCGTCGACGTCACCGTCACTGATCTGGTCGGTCGCCGTATCGAAGTCGGCGTTCTGTTCGTCGAAGTCGTCTTCGCTGATGCCGGCGGACTCGAGGATCTGCAAGGCGTTGACCTGCGTACCACTGCCGGCGTCGCCGGTGTTGACCGTCTGTCCCTCGAGGTCTTCGATCGTCTCGATACCCGAGTCGGCCTGCGTGATGACGTGGATCGTCTCGGGGTACAGCGACGCGACTCCACGGAGGTTCGTCATCTCGGTTCCCTGAAGCTCTTCGATGCCAGTGCCGGTGTACGCGAAGTGGGCGACGTCGTTTTGAATCAGTGCGAAGTCGGCCTCTTCGCGGTTGAGGCTGCCGACGTTTGCGGTGCTTGCGCCTGTCGACTGGACCTGCAGCGAGTAGTCCGTCTCGTTTTCGACGATCGTCTTGAAGTCACCGGACAGCGGGTAGTAAGTCCCGCCCTGACCGCCGGCGTGCCACGAAAGCTGGTTGCTGTTGCCACCGTCTCCGCCGTCATCACCGGAACAGCCGGCCAGTCCGGCCAGTCCCACGGCACCGCTCAGTGCGATGAAATTCCGCCTCTTGATATGTCCAACCATACCCGCTTTTACCCATAGTCTGTTAATAGCTGCTTCGATCTACCTTATCAATGTGAACAATTCACTGATTTCAACTGGAATATGATTATTAATCCATACGTCAGTGACTGTTGTGACATTTGTGAACACAAAACGCTTTCAGCCGCGCTTCGAGTGCACAGCACATGAACGAAATCGCTGCAGGCGACTACCACGACCTCCACGTCGTCTCGGATCCACAGCTCTCGCCCGACGACGAACGGATCGCATTCGTCCGGCAAACGCCTACCGCTGACGAGTCGTATACGGCGACGATCCATGTCGTCCCTATCGGCGGCGACGAGCCGACGCCGTTTACTGCACGTGAGGGTGTCGACAGCCAGCCACGGTGGCACCCCGACGGCGACCGACTCGCGTTCGTCAGCACCCGCGGGGAGACCGACCGCCAGCAACTCTGGGTCGTGCCCACCGACGGCGGCGAGGCACGGCAACTCACCGCGGTCGTCGGTGGGATCGACGCCCTCGAGTGGAGTCCGGACGGCTCTCGTCTGCTCTTTACGCAGCGGGTCAGTGCGGCCGACCGCGAGGCGAGCCGCGATTTCGCCGTCGCCGCCGACTACGAACCCGACGAGCCGGATCCGCGAGTGATCGACCGCATGATCTATCGTGCGGAGACGGCGTACTTCGACGGCACTCGAAGCCACGTCTACGTCCTCGCGGTCGACGATGCCCTCGAGGCCGCCATCGGTGCCGACCCCGACCCTGACCCCGACGACGTCGACTGGCTGACTCGGCTGACCGACGGCGATGCCGACTACGTCGCCCCTACGTGGGGCGACAGCGAGACGGTCTACTATGCCAGCAAGGCCGGCGACGAACCCGACGACTCGCTGACGTACGACCTGTCTGCACACAATCTCGAGTCGGATACCGTCGAGACGTTCACACAGACGACCGGCTGGCTCGAGGCCGACTCCATCGACGCGACGGCCGACGGGCGCGTCGCCTTTGAGTACACGCCCGAGGAGCGAACGTCGATGCGTCAGACCGAGATTCGCGTCCACGACCGCGAGACCGGCGACGAACGGACGCCGACGGCCCCGCTCGACCGCACCATCGGCCACCGCTGTCGGTTCGAGTGGGCACCCGACGGCGACGCGATTTATTTCACGACACCTGACGAGGGCTCGAGGGTCTGCTGGTCGGTGCCGGGGGACGCGAGCGACGCGCCGACCAAAATCTACGGCGACGGCGTCGACATCGCGGACTTCTCGGTCGGTAACAACGCCGTCGCCTACGTCTACAGCGAGTGGGACCACCCCGGCGACGTCTTCGCCACGACCCGCGGCGGCAACGAACTGTACCGACTGACCCGCGTCAACGACGACCTCCTCGCGAACCGGGCGATCCGCCAGCCCGAAGAAGTGTGGTTCGAAAGCGACGGTGAGTCGATTCAGGGCTGGCTCCTGACGCCGCCCGAGTTCGACGCCGACGCCGTTCCCGGCGAGCGCTACCCGCTCGTCGTCGAGATCCACGGCGGCCCCCACGCCCATTGGACGACCGCGGGGACGATGTGGCACGAGTTCCAGACGCTCGCCGCCGCGGGCTACGTCGTCTTCTGGTGCAATCCGCGCGGGTCGACTGGCTACGGCGAGGACCACGCGACGGCGATCGACCGCGACTGGGGCGCGGTCACGCTGACCGATATTCTCGCGGGCCTCGAAACGGTCTGTGACCGCGAGTACGTCGACGACGAGGAAGTGTTCGTTACCGGTGGCAGTTTCGGCGGCTTCATGACCGCGTGGGCAGTCACCCAGACCGACCGCTTCCGAGCGGCCGCCGCCCAGCGCGGCGTCTACGATCTCACCGGCTTCTACGGCTCGACGGACGCGTTCAAACTGGTCGAAGGCGACTTCGATACGACGCCGTGGGACGAACCCGACTTCCTCTGGGCGCAGTCGCCTGTCGCCCACGTCGACGCCGTCGAAACGCCGACGCTCGTGATGCACTCGGATCGGGACTACCGAACCCCGGCGAACACGGCCGAACTGTTCTACCTCGGCCTCAAGAAACACGGCGTCGACACCCGCCTCGTGCGCTACCCCCGCGAGGGCCACGAACTCTCCCGTTCGGGCGAACCCGCCCACGTCGTCGACCGCCTCGAGCGCATCGTCCGCTGGTTCGACGGCTACTCGACACACCGCGACGTTTCGCCGGCGCTCGAGCAGTCTCGAAACGAGGGCCGCTCGAGTGCGAGCGGGGAGTAGCCGTCGCGGTCGGGGATGTATCACAGGGGTCCGTTTCGATTGGACTTCCAGACATCAATACCCCCGAATACGCCCGCAGGAGACGAGTTCGACCGGAAATGAGGGGGTTCGGAGGGGCGGGGAAAAGCACTACACTCGAGCCACCCGTTTGAGTACGTATGAAGCAAAACGTCGGTGGAATCGATCGCGTGCTGCGGTTCGGCCTCGGAATCGTGCTACTCGTCGTCGGCTATCGGAACCGCGACCGCACGGCCGGCACGCTCGCGTTCATCGCCGGCAGCGATATTTGTGCGACCGCGATCATCAAACGCTGCCCAGTGAACGCGCTCGTCGGCCTCGATACCTCGGGCGCTGATCGATAGCGAGCGTCGCCCGTGGCTCCGGTACTGCAGTTTGAACTCGGACGCCCGCCAACTGCTACTCATCGGGGTCGTACGCAACTGCGTCGTCGTCGGCCGGCGGCGCACCGATCGCGATGACCTCGACCGCGTCGTCGGCGCTCTCAGGGTTGTACGCCCGATGAGGGGCTTCGGCCGTAGCCGTAAACACCTCGCCTTCGATCACCTCGAACTCGCCGTCGGGCGTCTCGACGTGCAGCGTTCCCGAGAAGACGACGAACGCCTCCTCCTGGTGTTCGTGGTAGTGATACGCCAGCGGAAGCTGTTCGCCGGGGTCGGCGCGAAAGCGGTTGATCGCGACGGAACTCAGTCCCGCCGCCTCGCTCAGCCGCCGCAGGTCACAGGGACGGCCGTCGACTGACTCGAGGTCGTCGGGATCGATGACGTGGTAGCCCATAGCAGCGACTCGCAGTCGACCATAAAAAAGACGATGGCTGCTCGATCTCGAGGGCGTCCTTACGTCGTTCGGAACGCGCGGTCGCCGGCGTCGCCCAGTCCGGGGACGATGAAGCCGTCGTCGTCGAGTCGGTCGTCGATCGAGACCGTCAGCAGGTCGGCCTCGGGACGTTCGTCGTCGACGCGGAGCAGGCCTTCGGGTGCCGACACTGCCGAGAGGACGATCAGGTTCTCGGGTTCGGGCGAGTTCTCGATGACGTGGCCGAGGACGGTACACATCGTACTGCCCGTCGCGAGCATCGGGTCGGCGATGATGACGGTGTCGTCCTCGGTGATCTCGGGCAGTTTCACGTAGTCGACGGTAATCGGGAACGAGCCGTCCTCGTCGCGGCCGGCCTCTTCGTCGCGGCTCGCGCTGATGACGCCCTGTCGGGCGCGGGGGAACGCCTTCAACAGGCCTTCGACGAACGGCGTCGCCGCGCGCAGAACGTTGATGATCACGACGTCGTCGAGACCGCGAACGCGCTCGCCCATCGTCGGCTCGAGGGGCGTCTCGATCTCGACGTACTCAGTTTCCATCCGGCCGTCGATGATCTCGTAGCCACAGATGCGCCCGAGTTTCACCAGCCCTTTCCGGAAGCTGACCTGCTCGGTTTCGACGTCCCGAAGCCGTGAGAGCGTGTCTTTTGCCAGTGCGTGGGTAATGAGATGTGCGTTGTCCCGGTCTTCAATCGGCATACCCGTAAGGGCAGTCGCCGGATAGTTCACGTTATCGATCAGCGCCGACCGTGTGAACGGCTTCCCATCGATATGGTTCCGTCCCACATCCGGACCGGCCTCGAGTGTCGAGTGCCGAGTCCCCACATATTCCGGTCGTATGCCTGTCTCAACGGTGCTCGAGGCGTCATCGATAGATATGCAGCCGATGCCACACGTGGGGTGCCGTCGATCGTCGGCGAAGAAGTTTATACGGGTCCATCGCTTATCACCCGACCAGCCGAATGGAAGAGAGTATCTCGGGATTCAAGGTTCGCGGTGACTGGGGCGACGTCGTCGAACACGGCGAACGGATCACGCATGCGCTCCGAGACGCGGGTGTCCACGACCCGGATCACGATTACGGCGCGCGCTTTACCCGCGCGTTCGACGACTGGGAGGAGTGGCGGCCGAAAGCCCACGAAACCCTCGAGTCGGACGTCAGCGAGAAGACAGCCGATCAGGCAAGCGTCGAGGAGGGCAAGGGCGAAAAGGCCGGCAAGGAGCCCGACGAGGACATCAAAACGGCCGGTGAGAAGCTCTCGGAGTCTTACGAGCAACTCGAGGAGGACGACCCCAGCGCCGCGATGGATAACTGGAAAGAGTCGATCGACTACGTCGCGCGGGCGGCTGACTCCGCCGGGCGGAAGGCGCTCCGTCGAGTCGAGGACACGGTCTATCAGAACGTGATGACCCAGCTCGCGCCGTACTACTTCGACAACGAACTCATCAGCGCCAACATCCAGCAATCGACTCGCGGCGGCGACAACGGCGAGCAGTTCGTCTTCGAGGTCAACGTCAACGATGACGCCCTCAAAGAGGACGTCTCCAATCGACTCGCCGAATTAGACGAGGAGATCGACCGCTGGCACGTCGAAGTCGAGAAAGACACCGACGCAGCCGAGGCGATCGAGGGCGCGGAACCGCCGCCGGAACCCGACGACAATTCGAAGTCGACGACGAACTAACCGAAGCCCGCGGGAGTTGACGGCGGGTGCTACTCTTTTGTCCCCTGTTGGCGGCCCTCGACGTTCCCGAGTCCGGGAACCGCAACGCGGTGTTCGACGTCGCCGCGGTCGATCTCGAGGTCGATGCCACGAAGCACCTCCTCGTCGCCGTAGGACTTCCAGACGTCCTCGACGCGGAGTAACGGCAGTATGACCCTACCAGCGGCCTGTCATGCCGCAGGTCGTAAACCAGCAAATATCCCAACCTAGTGGTGCGGTGCCGTGGGAAGCCTCGCCGTTTACGGCGAGGAGGAGGTCACTTCCGGTTTCTTTCGATGTGATCTACCCATCTCCCCAATCAATTGTGTGTTGTAAACTATTCATCGTGTTACGAAACTGTTGATCGACAGTCGGCACACACTTGTAGGGCTAGCTGGAAAAGCGGGATAGATGGTCGAGCTCGTGACGATCGGGACGTTTCTGGTGGCTGCACTTGCCAGTCTGTTCATGGCCTGGGCGATTGGCGCGGGCTCGAGCGGCTCGACGCCGTTCGCCCCAGCCGTCGGCGCGAACGCGATTTCGGTGATGCGAGCCGGCTTCCTCGTCGGCATTCTTGGCTTCGCTGGTGCCGTGTTACAGGGGGCGAACGTCTCCGAGGCCGTCGGGGCCGACTTGATCGGGGGCGTCACGCTATCGCCGATGGCAGCGACGATTGCGCTCATCATTGCGGCAGCACTCGTGGCAACTGGTGTCTTCGCGGGATATCCGATCGCGACCGCCTTTACCGTCACTGGCGCGGTGATCGGCGTCGGAATCGCGATGGGTGGCGATCCCGCGTGGGCGAAGTATACGGAGATCGCAACGCTCTGGATCTTGACTCCCTTCGTCGGCGGCGGGCTCGCCTATACGATCGCGCGTCTATTGCGCAGTGAACCGATCGCCGAGGAGTATCTCATTATGGCGCTTGCGGCGCTGGTCGGCGTGATCGTCGCCAACATCGAGTTCGCGATCCTCGGCTCGGGCGGCTCCGGCGGGGCCTCGATCGCACAGGCCTCGAGTCGGGGGCTCCCCGGGCCGGAACTGGTCGGCGTCGCCGCCGTGACGGCCGTTATCGCGGCGATTTGGGCGGGTGCGATCGCCTTCGATCTCCGCTCCGAGATCGAACGCGGCGAACGCCACTTCCTGCTCGTCCTCGGCGGCTTGGTCGCGTTCTCCGCGGGTGGGAGTCAGGTTGGGTTGGCCGTCGGCCCATTGATTCCCCTATCGGGTGACCTCGAGTTGCCACTGCTGGCTCTGCTCGTCGGTGGCGGCTTCGGACTCTTGCTCGGCTCGTGGACCGGCGCGCCGCGGATGATCAAGGCGATCTCACAGGACTACTCCTCGCTCGGCCCGCGACGGTCGATCGCCGCGCTCATCCCGTCATTTCTGATCGCACAGACGGCCGTCCTCTACGGCATCCCGGTCTCGTTCAACGAGATCATCGTCAGTGCGATCATCGGCAGCGGCTACGCCGCGGCCGGCGCTGGCGGCGGCGTCAGCGCCCGCAAAATGGGCTACACCGTCCTCGCGTGGATCGGCTCACTCGCCGGGTCGATCATCGTCTCCTACGTCGGCTTCACCGTGATCGAAGCCATGCTCTCCTGAGCGACATCGAACAGGCTTTACACGACGCGTGGTGAGTCCACGTATGGACGAGGACGCCGTGGATTCACCCGACTCCGAACTGATCCAGTGGCGACGCGACGCCTCAACGTCTCGAACCATTCGTCTCCTCTGGTCGCTCGGCGTCGGCACGTTTTTCGCCGCGATCGGGATCATCGTCTTCTGGCGACTGTACGACATGGCCACTCAGATCGGCGGTGGCTCGATCGTCGTCGCCATCTTCGTCGCACTCGCCGTGACCGTGGTCGCTTTTGCCGCCACCAGTAACACTGAACGGCGACTCGAGGCCCTCTCCCGGCGGCTGCCGTTCGATCTGCCCGCCGGCCCCGGATTCCAGCGGGGGCTGGACGCCGCCCTCGGCACGATCGTGATGATGGCTCTCATCGGCAGCCTGATGATCGCCGGCCGGGTCCTCACTCAACGGGGGGTGATTCCCGGAGCCGGCCCGTTTACCGGTCTGGCTGCGCTTTCTATCCCGCTCGCCCTGCTCGCGCTCGTTCTCGCCTCGTTTCTGCAATCTGTTGGCGCGATCGACCCTGACGAACGGACGGTATACCTCTACGACCCGGAGCAGGCGATCGATCTCGAGGTAATCAACTCGGTCTCGGCGCGACAGGTCGGTGACGCGACGATCCTGACACTCGAGTACGCCCAGCCGGGCGGCCAGTACGTCGCCGGCCCCCGCCGACTCGTCGTGCCGCCGACCATCGCGCGCGAACTGCAGTCGCTCGTCGAAGAACGAGCCGCTCAATAGGATACTGCGGACAAAGTGATTCACGAACCGGTCGCACGTACGGCTGCCATCTTCGGCTCCGCGCCGTGACCCGCGATCGAGCGGTTACTGACTGTTGGCCGACGGGACACTGCCCACGTTACCGTCGCCGCGGCGACTCGAGTTCGATATCGGCGTCCTCGAGCAACTCCTCGACTTCGTCTCGTTTCTCCTGGTGGTCCGCGAGGAACTCTCGCATCAACTGCGCCGCTTGCTCCTTACAGTCGCCACAGAGGCGTTCGCCGCCGACACACTCGTCGTAGACGCGTTTGGCGAACTCGTCGTCGTCGCCGGCGAGCAGGTAGGCGTACAGTTCGTAGACGGGACACTCGTCGGCCTTGCCACCCTTTTCGCGCTGTTCTTCGGCGGTCTCGCGACCACCAGTGGTCGCCGCTTTCACCTTGTCGTAGCCGTCCTCGGGATCGTCGAGCAGCGAAATGTGGCTCGCCGGAATCGAAGAGGACATCTTGCCGCCGGTCAGCCCGGTCATAAAGCGGTGATAGATCGACGACGGCGGGCGGAAGCCGTAGCCGCCGGTGTCGACTTCGACCTGTCGGGCGAGTTCTTCGGCCTCGTCGCGCTCGAGTTCGAAGGCATCGACGTGGTTCTCGTAGACGCGTTTTTCACCCTCGATGGCGTCGATCAACGCGTCGAACGCCTCCTCGGTCGCTCGCCGGTCGGAAAACCGGGTCCGCGGCCGAATCGGCTCCATCCCGGCCTCGTTCAGTTTCGTCAGCACTGAACGCAGGACGTCCGCGGTGACGCCGAGTTCCGACAGCGGTGCCTCCTCGATCGCCTCGGCGACGTGCACACAGCGCAGCGTATCGTCGTCGAAGTCGCCAGGGTCGAGTCGCTCGTAGAACTCCGCGACGAGGTCGCGTTCGACGGGCTCGAGTTCGAAGCTGGCGTAGGCTTCTGAGACCTTGAAAAACCGCATTCGCTCGGCGAGGTCGCGAGCCAGCCTGACGTGGGGGTCCTGGTCCGGGCCGACGGGGATGACGGTCGGCTTTGGCTCCTCGAGTTGCGGGTAGAGGATGTCTGCCATCTGCGTGACGACCGACTGCATGTGCGAGACGTCGGTCTCGCCGTCGAAGCCGTAGATCGCCTGCAGCTCCGAGAAGTTAGTCTCCGCGCCGAGTTCGAACGCCAGATCCTGTAACTCACGGTTTTCCGACTGGCGGTAGAGTTCGCCCTCCTCGAGGTCGAAGCCGAGTGCGAGCAAGGAGAGCAGGTAGTCGCGGGCGTGTTCGTCGATCTCGTCCCAGCGCATTCCGCGCGCGGAGTTGGCCTCTAAGTCGGCGATCAGGGCGTAGGCGTCGGCGCCCTGCTGTTGGTGCCAGATGATCTCGTCGAAGACGAGTTTGTGGCCGATGTGCGGATCGCCGGTCGGCATAAAGCCCGAGAGCACCGCCGCGGGCTCGTCGTTTTGCAGCGCTCGTGCCACGTGTCGATAGTCCCGGTGGCCGAATATGACGCCGCGTCGCATCAGGTAGTGGGGGTTCGGCACCTCCTCGAGCACCTCGTCGAACTCCTCGATACCGAACTCCTCGAACAGTTTGCGGTAGTCGGAGACGCTCGAGGAACCCCAGGGGTCGAGCGCGACATCATCTGCACCTGCGGCTCCGCCGTCGGGCAACGGTTCCCCCTGCGCTGACTCCTCGAGTGGATCGTCTCCGGTCATTACTGACTGCCTTGGCGCGCCAGCGCGCAAAAGGCTTCGGCTTCGCTGCGGTGGTCCGACTCAGGACTGTCGGTCGCTCCCCGATTCGTTTCGTCGCTGTCCGATCGTCATCGCTGGCTGTTACTGCACATCTGCTCACACGCTGGCTGTGCGAGAGGTGTATCAACCGTTTTAATCCTTCATATAACTGTTTGTGCAGACGAAATTGAAATAGTTCGTACATAAGAATACATCGTCCAGTGACAGGACGCGTATGGTCGAACGAACCAGACGATCGATGTTGGCCATCGGGGCAGCAGCGCTGGCAGGCGGGGTACTCACCACGGTCGGGACAAGCAGTGCCGACGAGCAGTGTTCTTGTCCACCAGCACCGATGGATACGAACGGCTGGTCGTCCTATCGGGGGACGGCAGCGAATACCGCACACGTCGAGACTGACGCGTTCCCGCGACTGGAGACGATCGCCTGGGAGTACGAACACACCGGTGCGCTCGCCGCCGTCGACGACTGGGTCTACGTACGGACCGATGACGGCGAGGTCCACGCACTCGACGCGGCTGACGGCGAACGCGAGTGGAAACGCGCCGAGCTCGACGCCACGGGAACCCCTGCAGTCGCCGATGGTGCGGTGTACGTCGCCGGGGAGCAACTGACCGCACTTGACGGCGCGACCGGCGACGTGTTGTGGGAGTTGGCGTTCGACGAGGGCGAGTCAGTAGCGAGTCCGACGGTTGCGGACGGGACGGTGTACGTCGTCGCCGACGGATCGCTCTACGCGGTCGACGCCCACGACGGGTCGATCGTCTGGCAGCACGACAGCATCGAACTCGGCGTCTACGACGAGACCGAAGACGGCACCGCAGAGGTCCGTGCGTTCGCGGCGAACCCCGTCACCGTCGCCGATGCTACCGTTTACGCACCCACCTCGCCGTCGGGGTTCGTCGCCCTCGAGGCTGCCTCGGGCGAGACGCTGTGGACGACGGACCTGCGGACGGGTGGCAATCTCATTATCCCGACCGAGGACGGAATCTACGTGGACCGCTTCGAAGCGGGCCACATGGCTGGCGAGGCGTATCGGACGGCATACGAAAGTGACCCGGAGAACGTTGGTCCCTCGAGGCACCAGGAGTCTGCGGATCCCTTCACGGAATCGACTGCCTTCGCGACGTCGGGTGCGGTAAGGATCGTCATTTCTCCGGATGGACGATATCTCAAGGCGTGGGACCGCGAGCGCGACGAATTCCGGTGGAAATACGATTATCTCTCCGAAACCCACCTCTTTCAGTGGCCAGTAATTGCCGGTGACACCGCAATCGTCTCCTACCAGCCGCCATCGATGTCCGACGAGGAGGCGGACGCGGTCATCGAAGAATCCAGAACAGACCCATCGGCTCTCGAAGTGTTCGGAACTGAACCATCGATTATTGGAGTCGATCTGACGGACGGCTCTAAACGATGGGCGGTTCCCTACGAGGCTCTCGAGGACGTCGACACCGCCGGTGACGAGTTTCCCTACGCCGTCAGCGAAGACACCCTCTATGTCAACGCCGACAGACTCGTCGCCGTTCGATCGTCCGAGGCCGTCGACGACGGCGAGGCTGACTCCGATGATGGCACAGCTGATAACTCCGATGACGGTGAGGCGAAAGACGAGAGTGACGCCGACGAAACGCCGGTGGACGAACGCGATAGCGAAGCCGACCGCGACGACGAAACGGACACAGGCTCCGTGACGGCCGACCCAAAAGATAGTTCCGAAACGGAAGCCGCCAACGAGGGTGAGTCGGCCGGAGACACGGCTGAGACCGATCGCGTTCCCGGCTTCACCGCCGGCGCTGGGCTCGTTGGCAGCGGACTCTCGCTTGAGTGGCTCCGCCGTCGAGCGACGACCGACGAGTCGACGGAGTGAGCCGGGCTGTTGCTCGCATAGTGTGACCCTCGAACGCCACGAATCGTTATGATCGTTCCCGCGCGAGTGGTCAACTATGGCTGGCTTTCCCATCCTGACGGACGACGACGTCTACGCCCAGTTCGACTACGAGACCGTCGTCGACGCGATGCGTGACGCCTTCGTCGAACGCGCCGCCGGCACGCTCGAGGCCCCGCCGCGCTGGTACGTCGACGCCGGCGCGGGTGAGCTGGTGTTCACCGTGGGGGCTGCGACCGGGCCGACGAACGCGTCCGGATTCCGCGTCTACGGCAATTATTCTGACTCCGGCGACGATCAGACGCAACTGGTAGCGGTCTTCGACGCGACCAGTGGCACGTTCGAGGGCCTGCTCGTCGGCCACGCCACAGGTGGCCTGCGAACCGGCGGGATCGGCGGTGTCGCGATCGACGCGCTCGCTACCGCCGACAGCGAGACGCTCGGTGTTCTCGGCAGCGGCTTTCAGGCCCGAACGCAGGTTGGTGCGGCCTCTGCAGTCCGTGAGTTCGAGGAGATTCTGGTCTACAGTCCGACGGCCGAGAACCGGACGACGTTCGCGGAGACGGTCGCCGACGACGTCGACCCACCAGTCCGGGCGGTTGATGAGCCAGAACCCGTCGTCCGAGCGGCCGACGCGCTGATATGTGCAACAGACAGCGAGACCCCCGTTTTCGACCCCGACTGGCTCGAGTCCGGCATGCACGTGACGACGATCGGTCCTCGGTTCGAAGACGCCCACGAACTCCCCCTTGAGGTCGTCGACCGCGCCGACGTCATCACGACCGACTCGCTGCCGCAGGTCGACGACTACGACCGCCCGTACATCGCGTCCGGAACGGATCGCGAGCGGATGGTCGAACTCGCCGACGTGCTCGAGAAGCCTGAACTGGGGCGGACGTCCGACGACGATATCACGCTGTTTTGCTCGGTCGGACTGGCCGGGACGGAGGTCGTACTCGGGACACGATTTCTCGAGAAATTCGCGGCGTAGCTGCCCGGTGAGTGTCCGACCACCTCAGTCGGCCAGCGTCCGCAGCCGCTCGAGTCGTTCCGTCTCGACGCCGGCCAACACGACCGCGGCGAAGACGGCCTCACCGTCGGGTCGGGGCGCATCGCCGCCCAGTACGCCGGTGCCACCGACGGTTGCTTGGAGTTCCCGTCGGCCTCCGGCGATCGCCCGCCGGTTGAGCCAGGCTGGCGGCCCACCGACAATCAGCAGGCCGCGATCGGCCGTCTCGGGCTCGCACTCGAAGGAGAGCTTCCCATAAATTCCCTTTCTGACGACGGTCTCGACGGCGCTGACGGCCTCGCTCGTCTCGACGTCTCGTTCGGTTGGCAGGAGGCCGAGACCGAATCGCGAACTGGTCGTCTCGACTGTTTGCTCGCCGTAGCCGAGGCTGACGATGGCCGACTCGGTACCGAGGATGCGCTCGATATCGCTCGCGTCGACGACGGTCTGGGCGACGGGGCCCGCTGAGTCGCCGCCGCTGCCGGCGAAGACGGCTGCGACTCGAGTCGCCAGCTCTCGATTGGACCGCGTCCGTGAGTCTGCGAGCGTCTCGCCGGGGCGAAGCCACGCCTCGTTGTCGAACAGCACGATCGCGCTCGCAACACCCTCGAGGGCCTCGAGCGTCCGGATCGCGTGTGATGCCGCGGCCGGCCGCGGTGGCTCGTCGCCTCCGGTGTTTGCGGTCACTCCTGTGTGTGGCCCACGGTCGGCCGCTGCGGCGTCCGGATCGAACTCCCGATCGGCCGGCAGCGTTGCGAGAACGTACACCGGCGCGTCGACGCTCCGCTGGAGCGCGGCGATCAGCGCGGGTGCCGTCGGCCCGCCGGTCGTGCCACCGAGGCCGACCGTGACGAGAATCGCGTCCGGCGTCGTCGAGTTCGCGCGTTCGCGGACCTTGAGGAGATCGTCGACGACCGCCTGACCGGCCTCGAAGCCCTGATCGAGATCGCCGTCGAGCCCAGTCGACCCCTCGAGGGCGGTCCCCTGACCGTACTGGGCGCGATGTGACTCCGGAATAACGGTCTCCTGAAGCGTCGCTTCGTCCGTATCGAACGCGAAGACGTCAGTGAGAAACGCGCGATCTACCGGCGCTGTGGCCCGAATCGCGTCGGCGAGCCGACAGCCCGCGCCACCGAGTCCGACTACCTCGAGTTGCATGCTGGAATCCTCGTCCGCCGAGACTTATATAATTCCGTTCACGAGAGAACGGGACGAAGCTGATCCGGCAGCGGAAACAGGGGTTGTCAGGGCGTCAGTCGCTCGATCGACCACCAGTCGATCGCGCCGTCGTCGGCGACGAGGGCGAACACCATCGTCTTGCGAACCCCGTGGGCCAGGCGAACGTCGAGGGCGAGGTCGCGCGGCTCGAAGACGTGGTCGTCGGGATGGACCCGGACCAACAACTCGGAGTGGCCGAGGTTCTCGACAGACTCGACGTCGGCGTACGTCCGGAAATCTGCGCCGAACTTGTAGCCCGTCTTGGGGACGACGTCGCGCTCTCGCAGGGCGGTGTAGACCGCCAGTCGACGGGTGAAGCGTTCGCCTTCGACCTCCCGGCCCCGCTTTCGGACCGTCTCCGGCTCGAGGTCGATCACGCCGCGTTCGGCGAGGGAAGCCGCCTCGAGCAGCGAACACTGGAGCGTGGGTTCATCGTATTCCCGTCCCTCGAGTGGCTGGCCGTAGAAGCCGTGCTCGTAGAGTTCGAGCGGGGGCTCCCAGACGACGACGCGGTCCTCGAGCAGGTCGGCGTCACAGCCCTCGGGCAGCGCCGCTGTCGACGACCCCGAGGGATCGCGCTCCGAGACCTCGAAGTAGGTAATCTCGCTTTCCTCGTCGACGACGGCGAGCACGCCGGTCTCGAGTTCGGCCGTCGGGACGTCGGTTCGTTCGCCGAGCACGCGCATGACGTACTCGATCTCGCCGTCGCCGGGACCTTTCCCGCGGGGGAACACCGCGAAATCTGCCTCGCCGTCGGGTGGGTCGACCCACGGCTCGCGGGCCGGCGCGAGGTAGAAGCCGCGCTCGCGCAGGTCGGCGTAGACGAGGAATCGGACGCCGAACTTCTCGCCGGGTTCGCGGGCCATAAACGAGCGAAACTCGAGTCGCTCGCCCGACTCGGTGACGACTGCTCCGAGATCGCCCCGATAGAGCAGGTGGGCCGCTTCGACGGGTGCCAGTGCGATCTCGTTGCCCTCGAGCGGATAGCCATACCCCCGCGAATCGTGATAGCGCTGGCGTGCGTCGCCGCTCACGCGGACGACGCCCGCCGCTTCATCGAACCGCCCCTCGAGTGTCATACCCGGGCGTTGGCCGGCCGTGACTAAGTGGCTGCGGATCGATTCCCGGTCGGTTTTGTGACTCGAGGATTTCGTGAGCGGAGTCGCAACCACGACACCTCGAAAGCCCCCTCTCAGCCCCACCCACTGCAAATGGGTGGTCGGATGGCTGTCGTTCGGTGGCGGAGTCGGTCACTCGCGTTGACATCCTCCCCGCCCTGAAGGGCGAGGATTCCCGCGTTGGGATATTGTGGTTTACGACGTGACCTGTTCTTGAGGTGCGAACGCACCAGTTTCCTTGTCAAACAAGAACGTCGATGGCTGTGCCAACCAGCCGTTACTCCTATCACCGCCATCTGTGGCGAGACTCGGAGATACTTTCTGTCGAATATTCTCAGCGCCGTTCACATCAGCGTTCGCTACTGTACCACACTCATCGCACACGTACAACCCGCGTTCAACACGGTTCGCCTTACGCTTCCGACCACAACACGAACACGACTTCGACGTATCACGTTCAGACACCTGCTCGACCGCGATTCCTTCCATCTCGGCCTTGTATTCAAGTAGGTCGGTGAAGCGGTCGAACGCCCACGAATGCAGGTCAAGGTTGCCGTGATTGCCCCAGCTCTTCGACTCGTCGTTCTCCTCGTCCTCACGGATACCAGTGAGGTCACCAACCACAATCGTTCCAACATCTTCGTCTACACATCGCTGAACGATATGTTTGGAGAGGGTATGGAAGTAGTGGGTTCGGCGAGCGGACTTCTTCTGGTTCAACCGAGTGGCTTGCTCGGAACCAGAGTCATCACAGCTAGCGATACGCTTGCTGAAGTAGTAGTCGTCCTGCTTCAGGCAGTTCAGCGGGTACAGTTCGGCGTGACCGTCTTCGTAGGCGAGTGCGGCGAAGTTGTTGATGCCAAGGTCAACACC
The DNA here is from genome assembly GCF_009392895.1 of Natronorubrum aibiense. Lineage (GTDB taxonomy): Archaea > Halobacteriota > Halobacteria > Halobacteriales > Natrialbaceae > Natronorubrum > Natronorubrum aibiense. The sequence goes on from NZ_CP045488.1 coordinate 1,536,909, forward strand.
CACTGTCTTCTCACCCGGTGCTTCGGACACTTCGACCTCGACTTTACACACGAAGTGCAGTTCCCATTCATCCCCTGTCCAAACGGCCCTGACTTGTTGAACGCCCTCCACGATAGAGAGGTCAACGTCGGGACGAGTTTGGTATTCGCAGAGGATGAAGTCCGACCAGTACTCCTTGAGGTTCGACCCTTTTGAGAGTCGAACGCGGTTGTACTGGGTGTCGAGTTTGAAACCAGCGGCTTTGAACGTGACTGTGGAACGTGGGTGTTTGTCGCCGTGTTTGCGGTAGCCGGGCGGGTTCGCGTTCGTATCTCCGTTGCGTCGTTTGCCGTACCAGCCGTTGAACGCTTCAGCGAGTTCTTGAAGAACGCGCTGTGCTCAATGAGCGAAGCTCATTGGCATCACGAGACGGCTTCGCCGTCTCGAACGAACTTGACTGAGAATGCAGGTCATCATAGCGTTCGTGGGACTTGAGGTAGGCGGTGAGTTCGTCGTGTTCGGGGATGTAGTCGATTTCATCCCAGATGCGACTGCACGTCCACCGTCCGACGTTCCAGAGTTTCGAGGCGGCGAACCCGAGCGAATCGAGGTCGTCTTGCACCTGTTGCTGGTTCCTGATGGAAGCAGTGTAGGTACAGGTGACAACCTGTTTCGCCATACGTAACCTATGTAGACAAACCTACTTGAAGGAGGGGATTACGCAGCGTGGAATATCCAGCTGTGCCATCGAACGGTGGACTGTGAAGGGTAGTGTCGGATTCATCCCCGCGCTAAAGCACGGGGCTTTCTCCTTGACTTTCCGTAAACCCGCGGGTGCTCGAGGCAGGGTCAGCCGCGACGGCTCAGTCGAGACAGACGTACGTTCGCGTCGCCCCGACGCCCTCGAGGGGCCGGACGGATTCGGTGATCGTCGCGAGAATGTCTTGGGTATCGTCGCCTGCTAACTCGACTATGACGTCGAAATCACCTGTGATGACGTGAGCTTCGACGACGCCGTCGGTATCGCGCAGGGTCTGGCAGACGTCTTCGGCGGTTCCAGTTGCCGTGTCGATCGTCGCATACGCGTGGGCCATCCCACTGTGCTACGGTACCAGAAGACAAAAAACGAAAGTGCGACCGCGGCCGCTGTTCAGTTCCCGTCCGACGCCGCTGTGCTTCCGCGTTCGCTATCGTCGTCCCGGTCGTCGGCCTGGCTTTCTCCGGGACGGTCGGTCGACCCACCGGGTGCACGGTAGTCGGTTGTCGCTCGATCGACGTCGTCGCCAGCAATCGAGCGAGCGATCGCCGCAGTCTCCGGCCCGCCGCGGTCGCCGGCGCGGTCTCTGAGCGCGCGGATCGCTTCGACGTCGACGTTCTGCTCCTCGAGTACGCCCTCGGGGAGTTCCGCTGCGGCCGTCTCGGCTGCTGTAGCCTGTCGTTCGACGGTCCGCATCTCGGCAACGGTTGTCGCGACTTCCGCCTGGTAGCGGCCCTCACTGAGTTCGCCGGCGGTGCGGGACTCGTTCAACTCCGCGAGTCGATTCTCGAGTTCCGTCTGGCGCGTTTCGCTTGCGTTGAACTGGTCGACGATGACGGCTGCTTTCGATTCGTTTGACGCTGCGTTCGCGACTCTGGCTTCGAACGTCCGTTCCGAGACGTTGCCGTTGATTTCGGCGTTCTGGACGCCGACGGCGGCAGCGAACCGCTCACCGGGGGCGATCGATTCGTTCCCCGCGTCGGATTCGGATTGGACACTACTACTCGGGACGACGTTCGCCGCAGCGAGTGGAACCGCGACCGTCGCGACGACGAGTATCACGGCCAGCGTGATGGACGTGGTTCGATTCATTGGTGGATGTTGTATTCGGTTACTGATATACGCTCGAGACGATAACTCCGGTTCAACGACTGTTAACGTGATTTAACGCCGTTTTCGACCCGCTCTCGTCTATCGATTTCGTCGATTTGACCGAGTCGTCGGCACCCGTTCGATCGAATCCGTCGCGGACAGGTATCATGTCTGTCATTCCGTCCCGTTACCTCTGGTCTCCGCCGTCACCTCGTCGTCCGCGTCGGGCAGCGAGAGCACGTTCTCGCGACCGAGGCGGAACGACTCGAGGTCACCCTCTTCGCGCAGCCCGCTGACGACTTTGCTGGTTTTGGCGTCGGTCCATTCCAGTTCCTCGACGACCGTTTGCTGTTTCATCCGCCCGCCGTTGTCCCTGACGAGCCGGAGGACCTGTTCTTCGTTGCTGAGCAGTTCCGTTTCGGCGGGCTCGGTCGTACTCGAGGCCGCCGACTCGTCGGTCGTCGAGGCCGTCGTGGTCGCGGTATCCGTGCTGGCTGCGGGGACAGATCCCGACCCAGAGCCGGAGTCCTCGTCTCCGCCGGCCGGCCGGTCCGCCGTCGGATCGCGGGTTCGGAACCACCAGACACCGACGGCGCCGAGCCCGAGTGCGACGACTGTGGCACCCGCGATTATCGCCGTACTCGGTCCACCTCCGGCAGTGATGACGACCTGTGGCTCTCCGGCGATGAAGTCGGTCTCGTCGCCGCGCCAGATCACCGCGTGCTCGCGTTCTTCGTCCGGGTCGGGCGCGGCCGACTGCAGTTCGTAGCCGTTCGGCCACGCGACCAACAGCCGCGTTCCGTCGTCGATGTAGATCCCCTCGATGGCGTCGCCCGCGCGGATCTCGTCGCCCTCGACGGCACCGAACCCGTGCCAGTCGAACGTGTATCTGACAACGCCGTACTCGCGTGCGAACGACTGTCGCTCAGTACTCACGCTGTATCCCTCGGCGGACATCTCGCGACCCGTGGCGTCGCTCGCCGCGACGACTGTCTCGTCCATCCGGTCGGCAAACGACTGCGTGTGATTGTCGGGATCGTCTCGAATATCCTCCTGGAGTGATTCGAACGCCGTCGTGCTCTCCTCGTCGTCCAGCCGGACCCAGAACTCGAGGGTCCACTCGGCGGTCCCGTTCTCCCGGAGTGTGACGTCCATTCGGACCTCGTCCGCGTCGAGCTGATCCTGCTGGAGTGTAAACAGCGCTGACTGACGCTGATCGACGACTGTGGGTCCGCTTGCGGCCGCAATCGGCCCCGTCCCGACCAGAAGTACCGCGACGACGACTGTCAAGCCGACGCGAACGTTCATACGAGTCAGTACCTGCCACCTCCATTAAAGCATGCGAAAATCAGAGCATCGGTTCTTTCTGTACTGTACTGGTTCCATTCGACTAATTCGGCACAAAAAAGTCAATCAGAAAACTTGCGCGTGTGGATGCGTCAGCGGGGAAGTGGTTCAGGACCCCGGCACACCGAGTGCCGAGAGCGGGCCGATGTCGACCAACTCGAGGAGCGCCCAGACCAGTGCCCCAAGCAGCGCGGTCAACACCGCGTGGGCGTAGTCTCGAGCGCTCGAGACGGCGTAGATGCCGGCGTGGAGGGCAACACCGCCGACCAGCAGGCTCACGGCGAACGTCAGAAGCCGTTCCTCGAACCCGATGGCCGTCGGCGGAGCGAGTGGAGGTATGGAATGGTCAGTTGTGTCTCAGGTTATTCGTCGTCCTGCTCGTCTCCGTCGTCGCCCTGCTCATCTTCGCTCGCCTGCTCGTCTCCGTTGTCGTCTTCGCTCGCGTCGTCGGCCTCGTCGGTGCCGTCGTCACCGTCGGCAGCCTCGTCATTTTCGTCAGCTGGCTCGTCGTCCGGCGTCTCCTCGCTGACCGCGTCGCCGAGCGGGCTCTCGAGAGCGCCGCTCAGGAACGACGAAATTCGGTCGTGGATCGCGGAGACGTGATCAGGGACTTGGTCGGGGAGGTCAGCGTTCGGTCCCTGTCCGCTCCGTTCGTCGGCAGCGCCGTTGTCAGCGGCTCCGTTTGCGCTTCTGTCGTTGCGTTCATCTGCGTGTTCTCGTTCGGTTGCGTTCTCAGCGTCTTGATTGTCGGCACTGTCCGCACCCGCGTCCACGGACACAGGTGCGTTTCCTGGTGCGGCGGCGACGAATCCGGTCGCCACGAGCAATACCGCGAAGACGGCTGCGATGAGCGTTGTTCGGTTCATAGCTGCATCCGATCCTGGGTGGCTCGACCGACTTGAAGGGGGGATGCTGTAAACGCGGTTTTCGACGGTTTGCATCCGTTTCCCGGGACGTTTTCGTTGCTTTGGCTCCCGTTTGACGCGGTTGGAACAGAATCGAACCGGTGTGCCACGCCGTAGCGGCGACCCATGGGGCCTCGCCGCGGCGCGCTCGCCACCACGACGATGGCCGAGTAGTGTCACCACCTAGCTAGACACAACGAATTTCTCCACTGTCCGTGACAATCGGGTATGGTCGAGACGACTGCGGAGATCGTGCTGTTCGACGGGTTCGACGAACTCGACGCGATTGGACCCTACGAAGTGTTCGAAAACGCGGCCCAGTTCGGCGCGTCACTCGAGACGTCTCTGGTCACGCTTGAGGAGACCGATCTCGTGACTGCCAGCCACGACCTGCGCGTCGAACCGCAGGGAACGCTCGGCGAGCCCGATATCCTGCTCGTCCCCGGCGGCGGCTGGACGACGACGGGCGGCGCTCGAGCCGTCGTCGAGGACGGTGTTTTGCCGCAGGAAGTCGACGACTGCTACACGGCGGGGGCGACGGTCGCGTCGGTCTGTACCGGTGCGATGATCCTCGCCGAAGCGGGGCTGCTCGAGGGGCGTCCCGCCGCGACCCATCCCGTCGCCGTGGACGACCTCGAGGCCTACGCTGGACGGGTGGTCGACGAGCGGGTTGTCGACGACGGCGACGTGTTGACTGCGGGCGGGGTCACCTCCGGAATCGATCTGGCGCTGTGGCTCGTCGAACGGGAGTTCGGCGCGGACATCGCAACCGAGGTCGCTGATCTGATGGTCCACGAGCGCCGCGGCGAGGTGTTCGGGTAGGGTTCGAGAATCGGATGCGTGCCAAACGGCTATACGCGACGGCCCGGTAGTCGGCCCACATGAACGCAGTGCTGTTCGATATGGACGGCGTTATCGTCAACAGCGAGGACTACTGGGTCGAGTTCCAGCGCGACGACATTCTCCCCGCAGCGGTGCCCGACGCGGACGTCGACGTCGCCGAGACGACCGGAATGAACTACCGCGAGATCTACGACTATCTCGAGGCCGAGTATGGCACCGACATCTCCCGTGAGGTGTTCGTCGAACGCTTTGCTGAGGCCGCCGAGGCGATCTACACCGAGCACGTCGAGCTGCTGGACGGCCTCCCCGAACTGCTCGCGGAACTCGAGGACAGCGGCGTCGAGACGGCGGTCGTCTCCTCGTCGCCCCACGACTGGATCAACATCGTCCTCGAACGGTTCGACCTCGAGGGCGCGTTCGATCACGTGATCAGCGCCGACGACATCGACGGGGCGAGCAAGCCCGAACCCGACGTCTTCGAGTACGCCGCCGACGAGGTCGGCGTTTCCCCAGCGGAGTGTCTCGTTGTCGAAGATTCGGAAAACGGAGTCGAAGCGGCGGCGCGTGCCGGCACCACGGTTGTCGCCTACCGGATCGACGCCCACGACGGGCTCAATCTCTCGTCGGCCGACGTGATCGTCGATTCGGCCGCCGAGCTTCGGGAGACGGTTCTCGAGGCTGTCGAGACTGATCCGGCAACACAGTACACGGACTGACAGGGGGAGAGAAAGCGAGCGCCCTCAGACGACGTCGACGGTTCGGGACTCCTCGAGCGGCACCAGCGGCTCCTCGGGGATGGCGACGCTGACGGTAAACTCGAGGTCGTCGGCGTCGGCCCCGAAGACACCGACGGGAAGCGTCTCCGTGTCGCGCAGATACGTGCTCGTACTGCTCATTTCGACCCCGTTTACGGTGACGCGAATTCCAGCGCGTGCGGGTTCGCCGACGTTGCGGACCGTCACCTCGCGGACGTCGTTCTCACCCGTCGCGATCGACTCGGGGAACGCCCCCCAGTCGACCTCGAGGACGGGCAGCGACTGGGCCCCTTCGTAGACGCGTTCGGCGACGCCCTCCGAGAGGCTGGCCGAAACGAGGCCCTCGAGGCCGGCGTCCATGACGGCTTCGGGGGTCGAGATGCCCTCCGTCGCGAGTTTACTCGCCCGGCCGGGGCCGACGCCGTCGATAGCTGTGAGCCCGACTGCGTCCTCGGCAACGCCGTTTTCGATTCGGGCTTCGACCCGGCGGGCGAGATTCGCCGCGTGTGGGCCGGCGAGTCGGTCGAGAAACGCCCCCAGCGCCGAGATGAGCCGCGTCGCGTTGCGCCGGATGACCCAGGCGTCGCTGCGCAGTTCCGACGGCGTCGAGCCGCTGGCCGCCCCGCGCAAGATCGCGAGCACCTTCCGCTGGCCGGCCTCGAGGTCGCCCGTCTCTTGGCCGACGAGGACGGCGTTGATCGCGTCGCGTTCTGACTGACGGGCCGACACCGAGTCGAACTCACTGGCGGTCGCGACGGCCTCGAGGACATCTGCAGGCTCGAGTGTCGCACCCTCGTCGACCCGATCACACAGTTCGGCGAACGTCGCGGCCGTCTCGAGGCGCAGGTAGTACTTCGAGGCCAGCACGCCCCGCGGCGTCGCCTCGATCGACAGCTCCGGCCCGGTCTCGACGAAGCCACGATCGACCAGTCCCTCGAGGCAGTCCCGGACGCGCTGGCGAAGGTTCGGGAAGTCGTACGCGTCGGGTTTCGACTGGCCGCGGACGTAGTAGAAGGTCGTCTCGAGCCAGTCCATCACATCGTCGAGATCGGTGATCGTCCCCATTGCGATCTCGGCGTTGAGATGGGTCTCTAAGGTTTCGGCGAGTCGTGACTCGATCTCTTTGCCGTCTCGGAGCAGTCGGCGGTACTTGTCCGCGTCCGCCCCGTCGCAGACGACCCAGCCGTAGCCGACGTCGTCGTAGCCGGGTCGTCCAGCACGGCCGAGCATCTGGAGGACGTCGAGCGGACTCATATCGACTTCGCCCTCGAGTGGGTCGTGGTGCTTCGTGTCCCGAATCACAACACAGCGGGCGGGGAGATTGACGCCCCACGCGAGCGTCGACGTCGAAAACAGGAGTTCGATGTGGCCCTCTTTGAACCACTGCTCAACGAGGTCGCGCTCGTCTTTCGAGAGGCCGGCGTGGTGGAAAGCGACGCCGTCGAGCACCGAGTTGCGCAGTGTGTCGTTGTCGAGTGCCTCCTTCGACTCCTCGTGGAAGTCGATGTCACCCCGAACGCCCATTGGAATGTCCCGTTCGGCGATCTCGTCTCTGGCTTTTTCGGCCGCGCGGACGGTGTCTTGCCGGGAGGAGACGAACACGAGCGCCTGCCCGTCATCGCGGAGGTGGGGTTCTGCGATATCGAGCGCGCGGTAGAGTCGGCGGTACTTATCGGCAAACGAGTTCTCGCCGTGGGTGTAGGTTTTGACGCCCGCGTGCAAGTCGACGGGGCGGTACTCCTCGCCGAACTCGAAGGTAGTCTCTTCGGGTGCGTCGAGCCACGCCGCGACGTCGTCGACGTTCGGCATCGTCGCCGACAGCGCAATGACGCGAGGCGCACAGAGTCGTCGCAGCCGCGAAATCGTGACCTCGAGAACCGAGCCTCGGCGGTCGGCGTCGAGCAGATGGACTTCATCGATCACGCAGACGTCGATGTCGGTGACGAAGTCGTATCGTCGCGAGTCGTGTTTGCGCGTCGCCGAGTCGAGTTTCTCGGGCGTCATCACGAGGATGTCCGCGCGTCGCGCGCGCCGCGGGTTCAACTCACGCTCGCCCGTGACGACGTACACGGAGTAGTCCAGTTCCTCGAAGCGATCCCAGTCGTCCTCTTTCTCGTTGGTCAGCGCCCGCAGCGGGGCGATAAACAGCGCCGTGCCTCCGTCGGAAAGCTCCTTACAGATCGCCAGTTCGGCGAGGGCGGTCTTGCCCGACGCCGTCGGCGCGCTCGCAACCACGTTTTCGTCGGACTCGAGCAGCCCTGGCAGTGCCTCGCGTTGCATTCGGTTGAACTCCTCGAAGGCAAAGGCGTCGGCGAACTCGGGGAGAACCTCGGCGACCTCCATCACACGAACGCGGGGCGTGACAGGTCAAAGGCGTTTCCTTCGAGCGCGCGGTTACCGCGCGTTAAACAGCGCCGCGAGGATCGCCCCAGCGGTCGCGAACACGAGCGGGTAGAGTACACCACCGAGGACGAACGCGGGGACGAACGCCGGCGCGATCGAGCCGGTCGCTTCGACGCCGAACACCTCTATTTCGGTGCTCGACTCGGCGACGAGCGCGCCAAGGGCCATGACCGCCGCGTAGCCGAGCGTCACCGGCGCGCCGACGACGACGGCCGCACCGATATCGGTGACGTTCCACTGGACAGCCGCGATCGCGCCGACCGTGAGCAATACGAGCGGCGGAATCACGTACAGGAGGTCGGCCCCCGCGGCGTTCGACTGCGCGATTAAGTCGACCGTGCTCGTGCCGCCAAGCGAGCCGAACGCGCCGCTGGCTTCGACGTCGACCATATGGGCGTTGTAGAAGTACCAGGCGACGCCCTTCCAGTCGGCAATTTCGTCGCCGAAGGCCTCGTGCACCTCGCTGACGATCAGCACGTACGTCACGAGATAGCCGATCGCGGCGGCCAGCACCCCAAGGCCCGCACTCGCCGCGACGCTCGAGCCACGCGGTACGCCACCGGCTCCGTCATCGGTTCCCGTCAACTGTGACGTCATCGTACCGACTCCCGAACAGAGTCGATCGTATGGGCTTTGTGGTTTAGCTGAAAGAGAGGGCGCTAAGCCCCCTTCCTCAGGGAGCGAACGGAACAGCGTGGAGTGAGCGAGCAGGGAGGGGATACAGCGTCCGCTCGATTCTCTACCACTCTAATCAGAGTGTTTAATTAACCACATCCACTAGCAGGAGACAAGTCGCATGGAGTACAGTCCACGATACCGACTCTTCCCGACAACCGAACAGTGGGAGAGTCTCGACTGGACTCGAAACATTGTGCGACAACTCTACAATCACGCGCTCCACGAATTCAACAAAATCCCACAAGACGAAGGAACACTTCGACAGCGAGTCTGGCACGTCCGCGATGAACTCCCCAGTCTCAAACAACAGTGGACTGACCTCAAACAGATCTACTCTACCGTGTTGCAGAAAGCTGTCGAACGTATCCGCACCAACATCAACAACCTCGGCAAGCTGAAAGCCAAGGGGTACGATGTTGGCTCGTTGAACTGGAAAGCGCCGCGTGAATTTCGGAGTTTCACGTATCGGCAATCGGGCTTCGAACTCGACACCAAGAGTGGCTCGAATAACCGAGCAATCCTCCGACTCAAGAAAGTCCGCGGCGAAACCCTGGAGATTCCAATCCAACTCCACCGCGACCTTCCTGATCACGACGCTATCAAGGAAGTCACGGTGAAGAAAGAACCCACAGGAGCATGGTACGCCTCGTTCTGTATCAGCACCAACGAACCTGAGAAACCCGCCCCAGAAAACATCGATGCAGAGGACACCGTCGGTCTCGACCTCGGCGTCCTCAACTTCGTCCACGACTCAGATGGTCGCTCCATCGGACGCCTCGACTTGTCCGACGAGCGAGAACGCCTCGAACGTGAGCAACGCTCGCTCTCTCGCAAGCAATACGAGTCGAATAACTGGGAGAAACAGCGCCTTCGAGTCGCTGAGGTTCATGCGTGTATGTCGAACAAGAAACACGACTACAAGCACAAACTCGCCCATGCGTATACAACACTGTCCGACGCGGTGTTCGTCGAGAACTTGAACGTGAAGTCGATGCTCGAAGGTGAAGGTAACGCTCGAAACAAGGCTGAAGTTGGATGGCGTGACTTCATATCACTTCTCAAGCATCACGGTCGAAAGAACGGGTGCCACGTGGTCGAGGTTGAACCGTCTGGGACGACGAAAGAGTGTGCATCTTGCGGCGTGGAAACCGAGAAACCCCTTTGGGTTCGTGAACACTCGTGTCCCTCTTGTGGGCTTGAACTGGATCGGGATTGGAACGCGGCGTTGAACGTGAAGTCGCGTGGGCTGTCGAAACTAGGAGTGGTTCACTCCGAAGGAACGTCCTCAGAATTGCATGGCAATTCTGATGGACTGCGAAAATCGTCCGACGATTTTCGAACGCCCGTGGAGACTGCGACCGCTGTGGACACTGTTTCCGTGTCTGCAAGTCGCGTCGTTGAAACAGGAAGCTCCTGCCTCAAGGAACGAGCGGCTGCCACCGCGAGTGAGTAGGCAGGGGTAGTTCACGTGCTGGGCCGGGACTCGAGTGGTGTGGGTGAGGAGCTGCCGCTCGGCCGTTCAAACCGTCGAACCGTCGGCTGTGGTCTCCTCGAGTTGGTCGCTCAGCAGTTGCGAGGCGCGCTCGGGGTTCGCCACACGCTCGAAGACGAGCTCGGGGTCGCCCGAGCCGGCGGTGTAGACCGTCAGGTCGCCGTAGCCGAGCGCGCGGCCGGCGGCGCTCTGACTGAGGCTCGTGTTCTGGACGCGGTCGAGACGGAACTGGGTGACGTCCCTCGAGACGACGCCGTGTTTTTTGTACAGTTCCGAACTCGTGATCACGTAGCGGGTGTTGGTCCAGACGAGATACCGGGCGAACGCGAGGCCGACGCCGACGACCGCCACGAGGAGGCCAACGGCCGTCAGGAGGCCGGCCCCATTGGTCGCCGTCCAACCGGCGAGGACGAGACCGACGAGTGCGAGGCCAACCCCGACCGGGAGTCCGAGCCCCATCGTGATCGGGTGCGGTCGGCTCTCCCAGATGACGTCCTCGTCGTCACTGATGTGAAACCAGTCGGGGGTCGTGCCAAACGCCATCGATACCGTCTAGGGGCGCGCCCAACGTATAGCTATCAGGAGGCTACCGTGGGTAACCGCGGCATACTCCGCCGAACGGGGTCTCGAGGCTCGATTTTGCCACTCTCGCTGTGATGACCGACACAACGTGCCGGCTGGACCGCCGTAACCACCACGATTTTCACGTCGTAACCCGTTGTTCGGGTATGAGCAGCGCACGCAAACCCGACTGGTTGAAGATGCGGCCACCGTCGGGTCGGGAGTTCGCGGGCATCCGGGAGACGCTGCGCGAGCGCAACCTCCATACCGTCTGTGAAGAGGCCAACTGTCCGAACCTCGGCGAGTGCTGGTCCGGCGGCGCTGGCACCGGCGAGGGCGAGGGCGGGACAGCGACGTTCATGTTGATGGGGGATCGCTGCTCTCGAGCCTGTAACTTCTGTGACGTCCAGACCGGCGGGATGGAGCCGCTCGATCCCGACGAACCCGCGAACGTCGCCGAGGCGATCGCGGAGATCGGGCTGGATTACGTCGTCCTGACGAGCGTCGACCGGGACGATCTGCCGGATCAGGGCGCAGGCCACTTCGCAGAGACGATCCGCGAAATCAAGGCCCGCCATCCCGGCATTCTCGTCGAAGTCTTGATTCCCGACTTTCAGGGCGAAGAACACCTCGTCCGGAAGATCATCGACGCCGACCCGGACGTGATCGCCCACAACGTCGAGACCGTCTCCCGCCTACAGTTCCCCGTTCGGGATCGGCGTGCGGGCTACGAACAGAGTCTGGGCGTGCTCGAGCAGGTCGAGCGCGAGTCCGACATTTATACGAAAACCTCGATCATGCTCGGCCACGGCGAGTACGACCACGAGGTCTACCAGACGCTCGCGGACTGTCGCGAACGCGGCGTCGACATCGTCACGCTCGGGCAGTACCTTCGGCCCTCGAGAACCCATCTCGAGGTCAAGCGTTACGACCACCCGGATAAGTACGAAACGTGGCGCCGAGTCGCCGAGGAGGAGTTGGGGTTCCTCTACTGTGCAAGCGGCCCGATGGTGCGCTCGTCGTACAAGGCGGGCGAGCTGTTCGTCGATGCCATCCTGCGCGAGGGGAAAAGCGTCGAGGCGGCTCGAGCCGACGCGCGACGCCAACAGTCACCGCAGACTGAGTCCTAATCGACTGCAACAGCGTTCGATCGACGCCCACGAGCCCATTTCACCGCTTTTCTTCGACCGAATCGTATACTCGTTCAGTACCGCTCTCTGCACATGGCTTGTGCTGGACAAACGAGTTGAAATGTCGCTCTCGTCTCACCGATGTCCATAACAAACCACTGACGGACGAAATTCTCCGATAGGACGGCAAGAATCTCGCAAATAGTAAACTATTTTGGGAAACTCCTTTATCCTGAGCGATAGTTCGTTCGGGTATGGACAGGTGGGTTTTCCTGTGAGTACGATACAACGCGACCCCCGGGACCGAGTACAGGTGCTCGACGACTCCGGGCAGGTCCTCGAAGATGCCGATGTGCCCGACCTCTCCGCGGACGAGCTCGTCAAGATGTACGAGCAGATGCGATTGGTCCGTCACTTCGACGAACGTGCGGTGAGCCTCCAGCGACAGGGGCGGATGGGGACGTACCCGCCGCTGTCCGGGCAGGAAGCCGCTCAGATCGGCAGCGCCCACGCCCTCGACGTTGACGACTGGGTGTTCCCCAGCTACCGCGAACACGGTGTCGGGCTGGTTCGGGGGCTCTCGCTCGAGCGAACGCTGCTCTACTGGATGGGCCACGAGCAGGGCAACTACATCCCCGAGGACGCCAACATCTTCACCGTCGCAGTCCCCATTGCGACCCAGATCCTGCATGCGACGGGGGCCGCCTGGGCCTCGCGCCTTCGCGACGAGGAGAAGGCGTTCATCTGTTATTTCGGCGATGGGGCCACCTCCGAAGGCGATTTCCACGAGGGACTCAACTTCGCCGGCGTCTTCGATACCCCTACCGTCTTCTTCTGTAACAACAACCAGTGGGCGATCTCGGTGCCCCGAGAACGCCAGACGGCAAGCGCCACGCTGGCACAGAAAGCCGAAGCATACGGCTTCGAAGGCGTGCAGGTAGACGGGATGGACCCACTTGCAGTGTACAAGGTCACCCGCGAGGCCGTCGAAAAGGCGAAGCAGCCGGACGACGACGAACTGCGACCGACGATGATCGAGGCCGTCCAGTACCGCTTTGGCGCGCACACGACGGCGGACGACCCCTCCGTCTACCGGGACGAGGAGGAGGTCCAACGCTGGAAGGGGAAAGATCCGATTCCCCGCCTCGAGACGTATCTCCGGGACGAAGGGATCCTTGACGACGAGCGCGTCGACGCGATCGGCGCTCGGATCACCGAGGACGTGGCCGACGCGATCGACGCTGCGGAGTCGTACGAACGCCCTGACCCCCAAGAGATTTTCGCTCACGTCTACGAGGGGATGCCCCGGCGCTTACAGCGCCAACTCGAATCCTTCGAATCGCTTCGCGAACGCCACGGCGACGACGAACTTCTAGAATAATATGGCTGCAGACTCAGCAACACGATCGGAGAAACTCACGCTCGTACAGGCCGTCCGAGACGGCCTCCAGACGGAGATGGAACGCGACGACGACGTCATCGTCATGGGTGAAGACGTCGGGAAAAACGGCGGCGTCTTCCGCGCGACGGAGGGCTTGTACGACGAGTTCGGCGAGAACCGGGTCATCGACACCCCGCTGGCCGAGTCGGGCATCATTGGCACGGCGATCGGGATGGCTGCTTACGGAATGCGACCGGTACCCGAGATCCAGTTCCTCGGATTCATCTATCCCGCGTTCGATCAGATCGTCTCCCACGCCGCGCGCCTGCGAACGCGCTCTCGCGGGCGATACACGTGTCCGATGGTCGTCCGAGCACCCTACGGCGGCGGTATCCGCGCCCCCGAACACCACTCCGAATCGACGGAGGCGATGTTCGTCCACCAGCCCGGCCTGCAGGTCGTTATCCCGTCGACCCCCCACGACGCCAAGGGGCTGTTGGCCAGCGCGATCCGCTCGCCGGACCCGGTGATCTTCCTCGAGCCGAAACTCATCTACCGGGCGTTCCGCGAGGACGTTCCCAGCGACTCCTACGAGGTGCCACTCGGCGAGGCGGCCGTCCGCCGCGAGGGTTCGGATATCTCAGTCTACACGTGGGGTGCGATGACCCGCCCGACGATCGAGGCCGCGGAGAACCTCGCCGGCGAAATCGACGTCGAAGTGATCGATCTGCGGACGCTGTCGCCACTCGACGAGGAAACGATAGTCGAGTCGTTCAAAAAGACGGGACGGGCCGCGGTCGTCCACGAGGCTCCGAAAACGGGCGGGCTCGGTGCCGAGATCGCCGCCACCATTCAGGAGGAGGCGCTGTTGTATCAGGAAGCGCCGGTCCAGCGCATCACGGGCTTCGACACGCCGTTCCCGCTGTACGCACTCGAGGACTACTACCTGCCCGAACCGGCCCGAATCGAGGACGGCATTCGAGACGTGATGGGGTTCTAACATGGTTAGAGAGTTCGAACTCCCCGACGTCGGCGAAGGGGTCGCCGAGGGAGAACTGGTCTCGTGGCTGGTCGACGCAGGCGACGCGGTTTCCGAGGACCAGCCGGTCGCGGAGGTCGAGACCGACAAGGCACTCGTCGAAGTCCCCTCGCCGGTCAACGGCACCGTCCGCGAGTTACACGTCGAGGAAGGCGAGGTCGTCCCCGTCGGGACGGTCATCATCTCGTTCAATGTTGAAGGCGAGGATGACCTCGAGGCCGAGGCTGAACCGGAACCGGAACCCGCCGATGAGGGCACCGACGAGACTACTGCCGGACGTCCCGGCGCAACCGGGGCCGAGACCGACGAGATCGAGACGCCCGAGGACCGCGTGTTCGCTCCCCCACGCGTGCGACGGATGGCACGCGAGGAGGGTATCGACCTCTCGAGTCTCGAGGGCAGCGGCCCTGGTGGCCGGATCACCACGGCCGACGTCCGGGCTGCTATCCACGGTGACGCCGGCGGCGAGCAGGCCCCGGTGGAACCGACGCCAACCGACGCGACGACGGCCGACGACTCGAGCGACGCGGCCGCGGCAGCCGGCGAGGGGGAGCAACCAGCCGAGCCCTCGAGTCCAGCTGTGACGACGGAACCGCCGGCGGGGATGGAGTCCGCCGACCGCGAGAAGACCCTCGCTGCACCGGCAACCCGTCGACTCGCCGACGAGGAAGGCGTCGATATCGATGCCGTCCCCGCAACTGAGGAGCGCGACGGCGAGGCGTTCGTCACACCCGAGGCGGTCCGGGAGTACGCCGTCGCCCAGCAGCGGGCACAAGAAGCTGACAGGGACGCACTTGCGGCGGGAGAAGCGGTCGGTGCGAGCGAAACGGCGTTCGCTCCCGGCGAACGTGAGCACCGCGAGCCGTTCCGAGGCGTGCGCAAGACGATCGCCGACGCGATGGTCGAATCGAAATACAGCGCGCCCCACGTCACCCACCACGACGAGGTAGACGTGACTGCACTCGTCACGGCCCGCGAGGACCTCAAACCGCGCGCCGAGGAGCAAGGCATTCGGCTGACGTACATGCCCTTTATTGTGAAGGCCGTCGTCGCCGCGCTGCAGGAGTACCCCGAAATGAACGCGGTGATCGACGAGGACGCCGAGGAGATCGTCTACCGCGATTACTACAACATCGGTATCGCCACCGCGACCGACGTCGGGCTGATGGTACCTGTCCTCGAGGACGCCGATCGGAAGGGTCTGCTCCAACTCTCCTCGGAGATGAACGAACTCGTCCAGAGAGCCCGCGAGCGGACGATCAGCCCCGACGAGCTCCGTGGATCGACGTTTACGATCACCAACGTCGGCGGCATTGGCGGCGAGTACGCCACACCGGTTATCAACTACCCCGAAGCCGGCATTCTGGCTATCGGCGAGATCAAGCGCAAACCGCGCGTGGTGACCGACGATCACGGCGCGGAGTCGATCGAACCACGCTCCGTGCTGACGCTGTCGTTGTCGTTCGATCACCGACTGATCGATGGCGCTGTCGGTGCCCAGTTTACCAACACCGTCATGGAGTACCTTGAGAACCCACACCTACTATTGCTCGAGTAGTCGTAGAGAGACTCACCGCACTATGACCCAGCCACTACACATGAACCTTGACACACCGAATACGGGAACGGAGGTATCGAACTGATGGTCGTCGGCGACGTCACCACTGGCACAGACGTACTGATCATCGGCGCGGGGCCGGCCGGCTACGTGGCCGCGATTCGTGCCGGCCAACTCGATATGGACGTCACGCTCGTCGAAAAGGAGGCCTACGGCGGCACCTGTCTGAACCACGGCTGTATCCCCTCGAAAGCGCTGATCACGGCGACAGACATTGCTCACGAGGCAGCCACCGCCGAAGAGATGGGTATCCACGCTGACCCCGCGATCGACCTCGCCGGCATGGTCGAGTGGAAAGACGGGGTCGTCGACCAGCTCACGGGCGGCGTCGAGAAACTCTGTAAAGCGAATCAGGTCACGTTACTCGAGGGGACGGCCACGTTCGACGACGAACACACCGTCCGCGTCTCTCACAGCGGCGAGGGACAGGGGTCCGAGACCCTCGAATTCGAGAACGCAATCGTCGCGACTGGCTCGCGTCCCATCGAAATCCCGAACTTCGAGTACGGCGACGAGCCGATCCTGAACTCGAGACAGGCACTGGCGCTCGATTCCGTCCCCGACTCGATGGTGATCGTCGGTGCCGGGTATATCGGGATGGAGCTGGCGACCGTCTTCGCCAAGCTGGGAACCGACGTAACCGTCATCGAGATGCTCGACTCGATCATGCCGGGCTACGACGACGATCTGAAACGACCCGTCAAACAGCGAGCGAACGACCTCGGTATCGAGTTCGAGTTCGGCTACACCGCGTCGGAGTGGCACGACAGCGACGACGATGGCGTTCGGGTCGTCGCTGAGCCAGCGCCCGAGAACGACGATTCGGACGCCGCCCTCGAGCTCGACGCCGAGAAAGTACTCGTCGCCGTCGGTCGCGAACCAGTCTCCGATACGCTCGCACTCGAGGCCGCCGGCATCGAGACGGACGAACGGGGGATCATCGAAACTGATTCGCACGCGCGCACGTCCGCGGAGCACATTTTCGCCGCTGGCGACGTCGCCGGTGAGCCGATGCTCGCCCACAAAGGCAGCATGGAAGGAAAAGTCGCCGCCGAGGTCATCGCCGGCGAGCCGTCGGCGATCGATCATCAGGCGATGCCTGCAGTCGTCTTCACCGACCCCGAAATCGCGACCGTTGGACTGACCGAGTCCGAAGCGGAAGCCGACGGCTTCGACCCCGTCGTCGGCACGTTCCCGTTCCGTGCCAGCGGCCGCGCGCTGACGACCGGTGAGACCGATGGATTCGTCAAAATCATCGCCGAGGAGTCCGAGGGTTACGTCCTCGGTGCCTCAATCGTCGGCCCCGAAGCCTCCGAACTCGTCGCTGAACTCGGCCTTGCAGTCGAGTTGGGTGCAACCCTCGAGGACGTCGCATCCACGGTTCACGCCCACCCGACGCTCTCAGAGTCAGTGATGGAAGCAGCCGAGAACGCGCTTGGCCACGCGATCCACACGCTGAATCGCTGAGAGACTCGAAGCGTCTTTTCACCAGTTGTCTCCTCTGACACTCGAACTCACTCGAGTCGAGGGTCGCGTTCCGGTATGTTCTCCCGCTATCAAAATCCATAGCCACGCGACGGCTGCAACTCACATCGCCCGCACGGCTTGAAACCACACATTTCGGTGGCGACACTCGAGGTCACAGCACTGCTCGTCGAGAACGACTGCAGGACCGCTCTTTACTGAACGTACAGCGAATACGCGATCACGAGGAACCCAGCCAGTACGAGCAGGCTCTCGAGTAAAATCCCCATCGCGAGTTGCATACCCAACAGTTCGTACAACAGCCCGGCGAGGACGAGACCGAGCGTGACGAGACCGAACCCGCCGGCGAGATAGCCAAGTGCGCGTTGCCGCGTTCGACGGTACGCTTTGAACGCGAAGTACGTGATTGCACTGCCGACGACGAGCACGAGCGTTTTAACGGCCGCAAGCAACAGCGCGATTTCGGTCAGTCCAGTCGGATGCGGACTCATGTCTCCTTTCGCACCTCCGACCACAACTCGGCCAGTCGTTCGTCTGCCGTCCGAGCCGGTCGCTCGATCTGGACTGCCAGCGTTCGGTCGTCGTCTAACACGAGCGTGATCTCGTCGAACGCAACCGCGTACTTACTCGCGTGGTGACCGTCCTGACGGATCTCAGTCGACTCCTCGAGTAACGTCGACTCGGTCAGCAACTCCAGCTTTCGGTACAGGGTCGATTGCGGAATCTCACACTGGTTCGTTAACTCAGCGGCTGTCATAGGTTCCTCGAGGTTCCTGATAATCTCGCGGCAGTCGGGATCGTCGAGCGCAGAGCAGATCTCTTCTGCTGACGGCATCGACTCCGAAGCGATCGGGTCCCGGACCATTCGTCTGTCCCTTACGACGCACGTGGTTTATCGGCATCGATGCGTCCGCCTGTTCGGTACCAACATATGCACATCTGGCAGCTCTCATTTCGCTCGAGTCACGAAGCCTTCTTGCGGATGCATGCTCAAGTGCACTCTACGCGGGTCTCATTCGGTCCGACCGCGTCTACAAGGGCGGGATGATCGACCGACCTCCGCCCGCGTGACATTCTAAACAGTAAGGATGGTGTACACCTGATCGCACGACAGCCGTGCGGTTAGTGTTACCTCGCTCCAGTCGACACTCTATTGTCGCCACTGAAAGTCAATGCACATCGCACGACGGCTGTGCGATGCATGTGTAAACCGTTTCACTTGTTGTGATAACTGCGATTCGACTGTCGTGTCCCGACGCGTTCGTTGAGCACCTGTCGATGCGGACTCAAGGAACCCACCCACTCATCGACTCGTGTTCTATCAATTTATATGCGGAACAGGCGCAATACCACGGCCTTCAGGCCGTGGATACACGCCGTCACTCGATGATGCCACCCACTGACAGAAGCATAGCCCGAGTCTCCAATCCTAACGTTCAAATCACAAGAGATCCTACATTATGGCGAGGTCAGGTCGGAACAGAGCGGATTCCGAACGACCTTCGGAGGTCGTTCGAGAGAGCGTCGCTCTCTCGTGATGACGAAAATCTTTAATTTTCGAACCACGGTCAACCCGCCAATCCAATGAGACAGTATCCGAAACGCCAACGCGGTGAACGCGAATCCTTGAAGGATTCGGCTCGTGCCCGTCGGTTGAGCAAGCCCGATGATACCTCCGAGTCCGTCGACGCGTCAGCGACTTCCTGCTGGCAAAAACAACAGCTGGGTGTCAACGATGCTGAGGATAGGAGTAACGGCCACTTGGCATGGCCAGACAGCCACCGACCACGACGACTGGGTTAGACGCGAACTCCCGAAAAGTGGCGGAGTCATGGTTGTAAACCTGAAACTCCCACCGCTCGGGATTCCTGCGTCTTCAGGCGCAGGAGGATGTCAAGTTACAGACCCCGTCTGGGCTGCTCACTCGTTCTTCGAATCTATTAGAATATTTTAATAAATCACTCGGATGATACCGTGTCATGGTATCGGTCCCCGATCGTCGGTTCATTCGACGGCCTTATATATGCACTTGGCCTTCGATAGTATTGTAAACGACGTGGCGCATGCCGCCACGTCCTCCGGCCGTATCCCGGCACGGAGGGATGCACGTCCGTTCCCGTACTTGAACTCTCGGACACGATGTCCGATGGCGTCCTGATCCGACGCCCTTAAGTACATAAGGGAACTCGGATGTGAATGCAAACGACGTGATTGACGCCGCGTTCAACTCGTGGCGTCACGTCAGCATGGATCACTCAAGTCCGAAGGGGTTATGTACTCCTGGTGGCTTAGAAGTAGATCCGAAGGGAATGAGGATCCTACCCCTGCGGTCCGCCGTACAGATGGGATCTGATGTTAGCCTTGGTAGTTCGGTGTCGCCCGATCGGTCGACGATCTTGGGGTCACCGAACGTGGACCCATTTATGTGTGAGTGTGTATCTTAACATTCACCGCCAAGAACCCTCCCGACAATGGTTGGGAGTATATAGCATTCCGGTTGATCCTGCCGGAGGTCATTGCTATTGGAGTCCGATTTAGCCATGCTAGTTGTACGAGTTTGTACTCGTAGCAGATAGCTCAGTAACACGTGGCCAAACTACCCTATGGATCCGGATACCCTCGGGAAACTGAGACTAATCCGGAATACGATTCTCAGGCTGGAACTGCAGAGAATCAGAAACGCTCCGGCGCCATAGGATGTGGCTGCGGCCGATTAGGTAGACGGTGGGGTAACGGCCCACCGTGCCAATAATCGGTACGGGTTGTGAGAGCAAGAGCCTGGAGACGGTATCTGAGACAAGATACCGGGCCCTACGGGGCGCAGCAGGCGCGAAACCTTTACACTGCACGCCAGTGCGATAAGGGGACTCCGAGTGCGAGGGCATATAGTCCTCGCTTTTTGTAACCGTAGGAAGGTTACAGAATAAGTGCTGGGCAAGACCGGTGCCAGCCGCCGCGGTAATACCGGCAGCACGAGTGATGACCGCTATTATTGGGCCTAAAGCGTCCGTAGCTGGCCGCGCAAGTCTATCGGGAAATCCGCACGCCTAACGTGCGGGCGTCCGGTGGAAACTGCACGGCTTGGGACCGGAAGACCAGAGGGGTACGTCTGGGGTAGGAGTGAAATCCCGTAATCCTGGACGGACCGCCGGTGGCGAAAGCGCCTCTGGAAGACGGATCCGACGGTGAGGGACGAAAGCTCGGGTCACGAACCGGATTAGATACCCGGGTAGTCCGAGCTGTAAACGATGTCTGCTAGGTGTGTCACAAACTACGAGTTTGTGATGTGCCGTAGGGAAGCCGTGAAGCAGACCGCCTGGGAAGTACGTCCGCAAGGATGAAACTTAAAGGAATTGGCGGGGGAGCACTACAACCGGAGGAGCCTGCGGTTTAATTGGACTCAACGCCGGACATCTCACCAGCATCGACAATGTGCAGTGACGGTCAGTGTGATGAGCTTACCTGAGCCATTGAGAGGAGGTGCATGGCCGCCGTCAGCTCGTACCGTGAGGCGTCCTGTTAAGTCAGGCAACGAGCGAGACCCGCATGCCTAATTGCCAGCAGTACCCTTGTGGTAGCTGGGTACATTAGGGAGACTGCCAGTGCCAAACTGGAGGAAGGAACGGGCAACGGTAGGTCAGTATGCCCCGAATGTGCTGGGCGACACGCGGGCTACAATGGCCAAGACAGTGGGATGCAACCCCGAAAGGGGACGCTAATCTCCGAAACTTGGTCGTAGTTCGGATTGAGGGCTGAAACTCGCCCTCATGAAGCTGGATTCGGTAGTAATCGCGCCTCAGAAGGGCGCGGTGAATACGTCCCTGCTCCTTGCACACACCGCCCGTCAAAGCACCCGAGTGAGGTCCGGATGAGGCCCGGTTTCCGGGTCGAATCTGGGCTTCGCAAGGGGGCTTAAGTCGTAACAAGGTAGCCGTAGGGGAATCTGCGGCTGGATCACCTCCACAGACCGGGATCAGGACGCTGTCCTGACCCACCAGCGGTTTTCACGTTCGATCGACCCATCGCGCGGCCGATCGGGCACCTCAGAACTACCGAGGCTAACACATATGTCTCTGTCCGCCCATCTGGGCGGACGTGGGCCCATAGCTCAGTGGTAGAGTGCCTCCTTTGCAAGGAGGATGCCCAGGGTTCGAATCCCTGTGGGTCCATGACTCGTACCGGTCACAGATCCGTGCCCTTAAGTGGGCGACGGGACTGTGATTGAGTACGACTGAACTGATGCACCACTCCGCGCAAGTGTGAGTGGGAAGGGTCAATGCAGGCCGGCCGTCTACCGGCGTGCAGATGCGACCGTGTGTACGTGTAGTCCAGGCGTCCACTGGACCCGTTCCCGGGTCACGATGTTGCGACTCTGTCGCAACGCCGATCCGATGAACGTGGCTACTGTGCCAGCTGGTGGATCGCTCGGCTTGAGAGCTGAAGACGGACGTGCCAAGCTGCGATAAGCCTATGGGAGCCGCACGGAGGCGAAGAACATAGGATCTCCGAATGGGAATCCCCACCGCAATTGCTTCGCGCAATGGGGAACGTCGAGAATTGAAACATCTTAGTATCGACAGGAAAAGAAAACGTAATCGTGATGTCGTAAGTAATGGCGAATGAACGCGACGCAGTCCAAACCGAAGCCCTTACGGGCAATGTGGTGTTCGGACTGACGATCACTTCCCGAAAAACGACACGAAGTCTCTTGGAATAGAGCACGAGACAGGGTGACAGTCCCGTAAGGTCGTCGAGTACGGAACGAGTCAGTTCCAGAGTATCGGGGGTTGGATATCCCTCGTGAAGATCGCGGGCATCGACCGCGAAGACTAAACACTCCTCAAGACCGATAGCGAACAAGTAGTGTGAACGAACGCTGAAAAGCACCCCACAAAGGGAGGTGCAATAGGGCGTGAAATCAGTTGGCGATAGAGCGACAGGGCACGAAAGGTCCCGTATTGAATGAATCAGGCGCGAGCCTGTAGTAAGCCATACGGGAAGCCGGTGTTCTGTCGTACGTTTTGAAAAACGAACCAGGGAGTGTGCCTGTTTGACGAGTCTAACCCGATCATCGGGGAAGGCGCAGGGAAACCGATATGACCGCAGTCTTACGACGAGGGTCACCGTGTTCAAGCGCGGGGAGTCAAACGGGCACGACCCGAAACCGGACGATCTAGGCGTGGACAAGGTGAAGCGTGCCGAAAGGCACGTGGAGGCCTGTTAGAGTTGGTGTCCTACAATACCCTCTCGTGATCTACGTCTAGGGGTGAAAGGCCCATCGAGTCCGGAAACAGCTGGTTCCAACCGAAACATGTCGAAGCATGACCTCTGCCGAGGTAGTTCGTGGGGTAGAGCAACGGATTGGGGGACCGCACTCCGAGAGGAGTGCGCCCCCCTGTCCAACTCCAAACCTACGAACGCCGTTTGACGCAGGGAGTCCGGTGCGCGGGGTAAGCCTGTGTACCGTGAGGGAGACAACCCAGAGCTGGGTTAAGGTCCCCAAGTGTGGACTAAGTGCGATCGAAGGTGGTCTCAAGCCCTAGACAGCCGGGAGGTGAGCTTAGAAGCAGCTACCCTCTAAGAAAAGCGTAACAGCTTACCGGCCGAGGTTTGAGGCGCCCAAAATGATCGGGGCTCAAGTCCACCACCGAGACCTAGCGGCATCCGTAAGAGGATGATTCCGTAGGTTGGCGTGCTGTTCGGGCGGAAGCATGGTCGAGAGATCATGTGGACCGTGCAGTAACGAAAATCCTGGTCATAGTAGCAGCGTTAGTCGGGTTAGAACCCCGACGGCCGAACGAGTAAGGGTTCCTCAGCAATGCTGATCAGCTGAGGGTTAGCCGGTCCTAAGTCAGCCCGTAAGTCGAAGCTGACAACAGGGAAATAGGTTAATATTCCTATGCCAGTGTGCACTCAAAGCCGACGCTTTGGGGCCGCCTGAGCCGGGCTTTCGCCCGGTCGAACAGTCGAACATCGTGGAAGCCGTAATGGCACGAAGCGATCGAATGGCTGGATAGCGCAAGTCAGGTCAACCTAGAGCCCGTGAAAAGGTGAGCACACTGTCCGTACCGAGATCCGACACAGGTACTCGTGGCGGCGAAAGCCAAGGTCTGTCGGGAGCAACCGACGTTAGGGAATTCGGCAAGTTAGTCCCGTACGTTCGCAATAAGGGATGCCTGCCTCGCGAAGAGGCAGGTCGCAGTGACTCGGGCGCTCCGACTGTCTAGTAACAACATAGGTGACCGCAAATCCGTAAGGACTCGTACGGTCACTGAATCCTGCCCAGTGCGGGTATCTGAACACCCCTTACAAGGGGACGAAGGACCCGTTAACGGCGGGGGTAACTATGACCCTCTTAAGGTAGCGTAGTACCTTGCCGCTTTAGTAGCGGCTTGCATGAATGGATCAACGAGAGCGCCACTGTCCCAACGTTGGGCCCGGTGAACTGTACGTTCCAGTGCGGAGTCTGGAGACCCCCAAGGGGAAGCGAAGACCCTATAGAGCTTTACTGCAGGCTGTCACTGAGACGTGGTCGCCATTGTGCAGCATAGGTAGGAGGCGTTACACAGGTACCCGCGCTAGCGGGCCACCGAGCCAGCATTGAAATACTACCCGATGGTGACTGCGACTCTCACTCCTGGCGGAGGACACTGGTAGCCGGGCAGTTTGACTGGGGCGGTACGCGCTTGAAAAGATATCGAGCGCGCCCCAAGATTTCCTCACTCGGGTCGGAGACCCGAGGAAGAGCGCAAGAGCAAAAGGAAGTCTGACAGTGTCCGGCACAACGACGGACGCTGACGCGAAAGCGTGGTCTAGCGAACCAATTCGGCTGCTTGATGCGGCCAATTGCTGACAGAAAAGCTACCTTAGGGATAACAGAGTCGTCACCCGCAAGAGCACATATCGACCGGGTGGCTTGCTACCTCGATGTCGGTTCCCTCCATCCTGCCCGTGCAGAAGCGGGCAAGGGTGAGGTTGTTCGCCTATTAAAGGAGGTCGTGAGCTGGGTTTAGACCGTCGTGAGACAGGTCGGCTGCTATCTATTGGGGGTGTGCGGTATCTGACGAGAACGTTCGTATAGTACGAGAGGAACTACGAATGGGTGCCACTGGTGTACCGGTTGTTCGAAAGAGCACGTGCCGGGCAGCCACGCACCACGGGGTAAGAGCTGAACGCATCTAAGCTCGAAACCCACTTGGAAAAGAGATACCATCAAGGCCACTCGTAGAAGACGAGATCGATAGACTCGGGATGTACGCGCCAAGGCAACGAGGCGTTGAGTCCGCGAGCACTAATCGGCCAAGCCACACAATCATATTACATCGCATTGGATCCGTGACGCGTGAACGGGTCCGGACGCAAACTGGACTACACATACACACGGTCGGAGACCACCGATATTGGCATGACGACGGTTCGATTCCGTCGATCGGCGTTACGGCGGCCACAGCGGCGGGGTTCCTCCCGTACCCATCCCGAACACGGAAGATAAGCCCGCCTGCGTTACGGTGAGTACTGGAGTGCGCGAGCCTCTGGGAAATTCGTTTCGCCGCCTCCATTCATACTTCAGTTACCCCAACGAGCCACAGCTGTGGCTGGCTGGGATTTTATAGTTACGTACGGCACATCGTACCAACGATCGTGCCGTACCGCTATGCTTAAACGAACGCAACAACAACGTTTAGATGCGCCAAGGTGGCAGAGTCCGGCCGAACGCAGCGGCCTGCAGAGCCGCCCACCGCCGGTTCAAATCCGGCCCTTGGCTTTTGAAACAACCATTCATCGTGAGACAGATCTTTCTTCATCGTTATTCAATCGAACTGCTACATTCCAATTAATAATAACCCGAACAGAACGTGCAATGTAACCAATACGTTAAGGATCTTGTCTACAGCTCTCGAGTCGCGAGTCCCTGTGTCACTCCCGTGGCTCTGTTATTACACATGGTCTGAATTGAGGTCGAAATAAGTTGGACACACGGTTGGACGTGTTAACCGTGCCGTGTGCGATCCAGTTCTGATACGGACGACTCGGTGGGACGTTTTCTGAGGATAGGTCAGACCGACTACCGTAACAACTGAAACAAGTCACACACTAATCGTAACGTCATCCGGTCAGATGTGTAGTGACATTCAACGGCTACTATCGGCGACGTGTGTCCTCAAGCCACTGAAATTCCGTTTCCCGTAGGATGGTCGTCGAAAAAGCAGGTCAGGCGCGAGCTGAATACACGGTCGATCGCTTCCTCGTCACCTCACTCACGAGACTGCGTTCGAATGCCGCCAGTTCCGAACCCGATAGCTCACGGATTCGTTCGTCGTTAGAAGCGGGCCGGGCGCGATTTGAACACGCGACCGTCTGGTTAAAAGCCAGACGCTCTGCCAGACTGAGCTACCGGCCCTGCATTCCCTTCTTGTCGGGTGGTGTGGTTAAACGTTTCTTTCTTCGTCGACGTGCCGGTCGATTTGGCGGTCGAATGAACCGGAAATATATTCGGGCTATGACAGAAGTACTACTCGAAGTACTGCTCGAGTGCGTCACTGACGATGGTTCCGGGTTCGACGCCGTCGATGGAGGCACGGCGACGGAGGTCGCGGTAGGTTGTTGGGGAAAGGGTGAGCTCGAGTTGGCCCAGTCGAACGCTGTGTTCGGCAAGTGCCTGTTCGATCGGGGTGTCATCGTTGATCGCACTTGCGACGTTGCGGACTTCGCGGACGGTAAGGTCACCGTCAAGGGTCGCCCACGCGAGCAGGAGACGTGATTCGCCGCCGACGCGGGCGATGTGTTTGGCGGCCGTTGGTGCAATACGGCCAAGTGCGACCTGTTTACGGACTGAGCGGGGAAGATCGTGTACGCGAGCCCACTTTCGGATGAACGAAACGGTTGCGTCACCACCGGCCCGTTCCGCTGCGGCCTTGTACGAGCCTTCACCGCGAACGAGGGCGGCACAGGCAGCAGCGCCGCGCAGCATATAGAGGTGATCGTCGTTGGTTTCGCCCGCGGCGAACTGACGAACGGTCTTGGCTGCATCAGCGAGGCTCTCGGGATCGGTTGGATCGAACTGAACGGCTTCGCGGGCGCGAGTCCCGGTAACCGATTCGTCGCCCCGGATAACTGGCGCACCAACAGGTGATTCCCGGTCCGTCGGGATCGATCGACCATCTTCGCGACGGCGGTTACCGGGTCGATTGTCGGTCATTGGAATTCAGTATGTGTCTCGAGGGGAAAAGTGTCGCTACCTGGTGAATGCGCTATTCGCCGCGTTTCTCGGCGAGATGTTCCCAGATTTCCGTGCAACCAGCACCCTCTTCGATATCGTCGAGGTGAGCATCGTCGCGCTCATCGGAGTCCTGCTCGTGATCGATCGGCTTTGGCTTACATTCGGCCGCATCAGACATGGATATCCCTACGAACGTGGGATGTATAAGTACGGCTTCGGCTGCAAGCGATACCCGTGCTTGGGCCTAGAGGTCAGTGATGCCGCTATCCCTGACACGCTTTACAGACGAATCCGGTGGTCGTCATGCGGTTGTGATCGATCGGGACGTCATCGACCGTCGCCGGCTGGTACTGCATCCGAGTCCCAGTGAATCGCTGGGGAATCGGCAGTTGTAACACGACCACACTTAGTATGGTGATTCGAGGTCATCGGTGTGCTGGTGAGGCGGACGGGTGCGGTGCTGTGGTGGCAGTGTAGACACTCAATTGCGATCGGGAACCTCGTGTCGCGTTGGTGCTGGATGGGGCCGGTCGAACGTCGAACGGTGTCGTCGACTCCTGGGGTGTCGTGTTGCTTTTGGGACTGTCGTGGAGCGCAGCGAGTGGATTCGTTGGTTTACTCTTCTGGCAAAAGCAGCCGGTAAGTGGGGCAATATGATACGAGATTAGTGAATTTCTAACGACAGTTTCTACGCTACGCAGCTCTTGAACTGTCCTGTAATAGGATGCGCCTCATTGTTTCACTCTAAAAGGTATGGGCTTAAGTCTGATATCGCTCGGACGGCGATACACGGTACAGTGCTCCGGTGATAGTCCTAGTCGTTTCCATTGCCAGCGCCTGTCTTCGCAGGCTCTCGACTTTTTCACATTGCTGGCGAAGCCGCCCATGAGTCTTGAAACCATCCATGACCTGTTCGAACACGGCCTCGAGGACATCTATCATGCCGAACACCAACTACTCGACGCGCTCGACGAACTCGAGCAGAACACCGAACGTGACGAGATCTCCATCGCGTTTGCTGAGCATCGCGAGGAGACCCAAGGACACATCGATCGGCTTGAGGAGGTGTTCGAGCTGTTCGGCGAGCCGCCGGAAAAAGAGGAATGTGAGGGCATCGAGGGACTGATCGAGGAGTACGAAGAGTTCACGTCGGAAGATCCCAGTCCGGATATCCTCGATTACTACAACATGGCCGCGGCTGAGAAGACCGAACATTACGAAATCGCGGCCTACGGCAATCTGATTCCCATCGCCGACCAGCTTGGCATGGATGAAGCTGCTGACCTGTTAGAGGAGAACCTCCGGGAAGAGCAGGATGCACTGGATGAACTGAAAGAACTTACCGAGGAGTTCGAGATCGACGCGATCCCGGCTGAGTGATCGACATGGCAGACGACGAATCCGACGGGGAACAGACGCAGTATGGGGGGACGGAAGACAAGCAGCTGACAACCGACATTGGCGATTCTGGCGATAACGGGTCCGAAGACGACGCTGGCGATGACGACGCGTCTGAGTGACGGCACCAATTTTTGCGACCGATCGGGTGCAGTTGAACCCGCGTCTCGACTGTTAGGTGAGACCCAAAGACTCGAGTCGGGAGCAGGACCTCAGCCGCTCTCGCGTCGCTACTTCTTTTATCACTCGGTACCGTACGCTCGAACGTGACAACGCAGGCACCCGGGATCGGTAACGGCAGCGACCTCTCGATTCGGACCGCCAGGCGAGCCGACCTGCTCGCGGTCGTCCATATCGAGAACGAGTCGTTCGCTCAGCCGTGGCCCTACGATGCCTTCGAGCGGTTTCTCGGTGAGCCGGGATTTCTCGTCGCCCTCGAGGACCCAACCGAGGTCGTCGGATACATTGTCGCGGATGTAACACAGAACTTCGGGCGGCAACTCGGACACGTCAAGGATATCGCCGTCCACCCGGACTACCGCACAACGGGCGTCGGGACGGCGCTTCTCACGCAGGCACTCGCCGTACTCGCAGCCCACGGTGCGGACACGGTGAAACTCGAGGTTCGTCGCTCGAACGACGGGGCCAAACGCCTGTATCGTGAGTTCGGATTTGAGCCGCTTCGGATCGTTCCCGGCTACTACGAGGACGGTGAGGACGCGATCGTGATGCTTCGCAAACTTGAGTGAGCAACTCAAGCGTCGTCGGACGTGGCCGTTTTATCGCCGGCACCCGTACCTGCGAGCATGGGATACGCTTGCCCCGTCTGTGAGACCGAACAGGCCGACGCCGTCCATCTCGCGAATCACCTCGCGATCACCGCCTCGCTCGGCCGCCGCGACCACGGCGAGTGGCTCGAGGCACACGCGCCCGACTGGGCTGACTGTTCTCCCGAGGAGTTAGGCGAGATCGTCAGCCAGCACGCCTCCGAAATCGAGACACCAGACTTCGAGTCGTCGGGCCACGGACACGACCACGGACGTCCGGATTCGCTCGAGGAGGGCCTCGCCAGCCAGAGCCGCCAGCCCGGTCGTGGGGCGCTATCCACCGAAGCCGAAGGCGTCTTGCAGGAGGCCAGAGAGTTGACGCGGCAGATGGAGTCCGACGGAACCGATCACGATGAAGGCGACGCGACGGACGGCGCGAGTGAGTGAGGCGAACGCGTAACTGGTAACTGCCTCCTCCGAGCACGTCGAGGTATGCACACTGTCGGGACGGTTGCGCCGGCGTCGGTCGAGGAGGCACGCGAACGCTACGACGACGTCGGTCCCGCAGCACAGACCGTCGTTCGGGAGGTCGCAAAGGCCATGGAGTTCGACCGCGCGGAGTACAACGACCGCGTCACGGGCGAGGTCGTCGAAACTGCACGGGACGCGCTGTTCGCGAGTCTCCTCCGTGTCCACGTCGGAAGCCGCGAGGAGTTCGACGACTGGCAGGCAGCCTACGACGGTGACGTTACGGTCGTCGGCCACGAGAACGTCGATCGCGTGGTCTGGCATGCGGGACCCGAGGACGACGCCGTCGCCGCGACGTTCCAGAACGAGGAGGATGCGGCCGTTGCAACCCTCCGACGGCAGGCGTTCGGTCGCCTGTATCGAGAGCTCGTTTGAGGCGAGTCGGGTTCGAAACCGAGGAAGCGGCAGCTATTACGCTCTCGAGCCCAACATTTCGTGCGAATGACGATACCCGACGAGTGGGAGCTCCGTGAGGAGATCACCGAATACGAAACCCCGTGGTACGACGGCGGCTACGACCTGCTCGAGCAACCCGACGGCAGCGAAAAACGCTACTACTGGGCGGAGCTGCCGCCGGCGGTCGTGGTGGTCGCACGAATCGACGCCAGCGTGCTTGAGGACGCCGGCGACAGGATCGACGGTAGCGGTACCGGATCGGCCAGCGGCGATCACCTGTTGTTCGTCGAGCAGTATCGGCCGACGATCCGCGAGACCCATCTCGAACTCCCCGCGGGAATCGTCGAGGACGGCGAGTCCTACACGCACGCTGCGGCCCGCGAACTCGAGGAAGAGACCGGCTTCAAACCGACGAGTACAGCCCTTTTACAGGAGTATGCGGTCGCGACTGGCGTGCTCCGCCACGATCGAGGTGTCGTCTACGCCGAGGGGCTCGAACCCGGCGAACGCGAACTCGACAACAACGAGTTCCTCGAGGTGACGACGGTGCCGATCGAGACGGCGCTCGAGCGTGCTCGCGAGCAGCCGGCGAACGACTCCACACTGACGTCGTTGCTGTTGGCGAAAGAAGACGGTCTGATCTGAGCGAGTCGGACAGTTACTTCGAACTACGGCTCAGAATCGACCGGAAGCGGTCGTTGTCCGGTGTCTCGAGCGTTCGACCGTGTTCGGCGAGCGTTGCCATGAATGCCAGTCCGACGATGCAACACAGGATGATCGCCCCGCCGACGAACGTCAGCGTGGTCAGCCCACCCTGAAACAGGCCCACGACGAGCACGATGGTTCCGATGAGTTGGCCGACGAACAGCCCTTCGAATGCGAGTGATTCACTATCCATACAGTATCGAACGCGTCGCACGTAGATAACCGGCCTCGGCGACGTGCTTGACTCTCAACGTCGCTAACCCGTTCCGCCCGGCTCTCGATACCGTGGTCGGATCGTAATGGCTGATTCGATCCGGATCGACTTTGTGAACGCTGGTCTCCACGTGGCCGTTTCGCGGGTCGTACTCGACCCGTGGCCTTATTCTGCCGGCGTCCTAACGCCTGTGTGATGGACGGTGAAATCTCTCCCGCCGAGGTCAAGGAACTCCTCGATGACGATGCTGATGTCTGTATCGTCGACATCCGCGACCAACGGAGCTTCGAACACAGTCGAATTCCGGACAGTGAAAACGTCCCGTTCCACGAACTCTCGAGTCGGATCGCGGAACTCGAGGGCGAAGACCACATCGTCACGGTCTGTCCGCACGGGAAATCGAGCGTGCAGGCGGCTCGTCTGATCAGTTCGTACGAGGGAACCGCTGACGCCCGCGTCGAGAGCATGGCAGGCGGACTCGATAAGTACGGTATGCAGTTCGGACTCGTTGGCGAGGAGACCGGGGCTGACGAGTCGGCGAACGCCGAATCGCCGTTTTGAACTATCGTAGCCACTGACAGTCAAATGCATACCCGACCGCCCGACGGCTGTGCGATCGGTGTGTAACCCGTTTCAGTTGGGACTATACTGTGACGCTCAGTGAGGACTGGGCGTCGCTACTGGTCGGCGGGCCCGTGATCCGGCTGCAGTGCTCGAGTCGGCGACTCGTACCGATCGCTGCGGTCGCCCGCCGACCGAGTGACGACCAGCCAGTACGCGAGACCCGAAAGGCCGAGGAGGAACGCGATTGTGGCTGCTGGCCGAGCGAATCCGCGGGCTGTACCCGTTGACACACGCTCGAGGTCCTCCTGTTGGGCCACGAACGCGGCGAACCCGGTGGCGAACGCCTCGACATCGTTCCAATCGGTGTACTCGTACGCTCGAGTCGTGTCCGTATCACCGGTCGTCACCAGCGAGACCAGTTTGAACACCAGCCGTGTGACGCGGTCGTACTCCGGGTACGTGACCGCACCAGCGAACCGACCGACGCGATCTGGTTGCCAGCCGGTGCAGGAGACGAGGTCGCTCACCCACGCCCGATCTCCATCTCGAGCCCACTCGAACGGGAGTGCGGCGGCAAACGACAGTTGAAAGAACGCGGTCGGTCGCGTCGCGAGCGCCTCACGATTCCGTTCGACGAACGCGACGACCGCCGGCAGGTGGGCGCGATCGATGACTGGTGAACCGACGAGCACGGCATCGAAATCGTCGACGGTCTTATCCGGTACCGTTGTAATGCGTTTCATCGTGACGTCGTGTCCTCGATCGGCGAGAACCGTCGCGATGTACTCGGCGACCGTTTCCGTCTGCCCGTGAGTGCTGGCGTACGCGACGAGAACCGAACCCATCTCTCACGGGTTTCAGGTTGGCTGGACCTATAAAACGCCGGCGTGGGTCTGCGCTGACCCGGTCGATCCGCTACACGAGTTCGATGTGTTCGCTAACGATAGCGCTCTCGAGCGGAGAAAACGGCGATTCGCTGAAGAAGCGATACGCGAGCCGTGAGGTACGGAAGTCGTCTCAGATCATCGCGGGCATCAGGCGACGTTGAAGCCGCGGTCCCGAAGGAAATCTTCGATGCGGCCGGTGTGATTGCCCTGCAGTTCGATGTGGTCGTCTTCGACGGTCCCACCACAGGCGAACTTGGACTTGAGATCCGACGAGAGACTATCTAAGTCGACGTCCTTCGGATCGAATCCTTCGACGATCGTTACCTCTTTTCCGTATCTGCGCTCGTCAATGCGGATATTGAGTTGCTGTTGTCCCTTGGCCACGTCTTCGCAGACGCAAAGTTCCTCGGGCAGCCCGCACGTCGAGCAGACTTCCGACATTACGTTCGGTGCTACGAAACGGCCATATTAAACACTATCGGGACCCGTATGCCGTCGCGTGGTTCTTTTTGTGTGAGTGATGAATTTCAGCCCTGCCAGCCGATCACCGGCAGCTGCGCTCGAGTGAGGTCGTCGACGATCGCGACGGTCTCGTCGGCCGCGGTCTGTGTGACGCCACCGCCGTAGACCGCCCGTTCGTACCGATCGACGACCGTTTTCGCTCGTGGGTCGAGTTCGTGATCCGGATCCGTCGCAAGCGCGTCAAGATACTGTCGGGCCGATTCCGATGGGGCTCGCGGGCGATACTCACGAGCGAGCAGGCGCTCGAGCCGTCGGTAAGCGCGCTCGACGTCTTCGTTAGGGTCGTCCCGACGTCGCTGTCGGTAGAGACCAACCGTTCGGCGAGTGCGGCCGATCGCCTCGGTTCGGTGGACACCCGCGACCAGGCCGACGAGAGCGACGAGTCCGATCGCAGCCGTCTCGCGGGAGACGGTTACGAGCGCCAGCAGCCGATCCCAGCCGTTCTCGGTGTTCTCGGCTGAATCGCGTTCCGCCTCGGGAGCAGTCGGTTCGGCGTCAGCGCCACTTCCCTCGGGACTGCTCTCGTTCTGCTCCGTCTCGTCGGGCTCGTCGAGACCGGACTCAGTTCCGGAAGGCTCCTCAGGGTCATCGGGCTCGAGAGCCTCGGTTTCCGACTCGGTTTCGGGTTCGGAGACGGGGTCGTCGGCGCTCGAGTTGGTGTCGACGTTTTCGGCGCCGTCTTCGCGGGCCTGTTCGACACGATCGCCGTGGAGCGACGCGCGCGAATCGCCCGGTGTGGGATCGAATGGGATCCAGCCGTGGCCGGGGAAGTAGACCTCGACCCAGGCGTGCGCGTCCGTGCCGCGGACGACGTACTCGTCGTCGCTCACCTGTTGGCCGCTCGTGTAGCCGGTGACGTAGCGCGCCGGGATGTCCTCGGCGCGGAGCAGCTGGACCATCGTCGTCGCGAAGTAGACGCAGTAGCCCTCCTCCATCTCGAACAGAAACGCCTCGGAGATGTCGCCGTCGGGCCGTTCGACGTCGAGCGAGTACCCCTTCGACGACCGGAGGTGACGTTCGATGGCGACCGCTTTGTCGTAGGGCGTCTCCGCGTCGGCGGTGAGCGATTCGGCACGCGCCTCGAACTCGCTCGAGGAGTCCGCGGGCGTCTGCAAGTAGTCGAAGTCGTCGGTGATCGGTTCGGGGTAGTCCGTGCCCGCGTTCCGGAGTTGGTCCGGGTCGGGGTCGACGATCGCGCTCTCGACGGCGTACTGATCACCCTCGAGGACCGGCGACTCGGGATGGACCTGTCCGTGTCGGGAGACCTCGGCGTGTTCAGCGAGGTCACCCTCGATCGCGAGCGGTTGGGGTGCCGTCGGCAGTACGCCGAGGTCGGTCTCAGCGGTGACGACCTGTCGGACCCGGTCGTACTCGCCCGGCGGCTCCTGAATACGGTCCTCATAGGCGACGTTCTCCCCGGTTCTGATCCACCCGTCACCGGTGTAGCGATCGTACACGCCCGTTCGCCAGTAGGATTCACGTTCGGACTGGACCGTAAACCGAACTTCCGGCGAGAGTTCGACCGGGCCGCCGATACCGGACTGTTCGGAGGCGAAATCCATCGTTCCCTCGAGCGTTCCGGGGTCGCTCGCGGTAAACTGCCCCGTCGCGTCGGGGCCGGCGGGGACGAACGTAACCGATAGCGAGAGGACGACGATCAGCGCAAACAGCGCTGCGAGCAGGTCGGCGTGTGTGATCGAGCCGCCACGGCGCTCGAGTTCGCCGAAGCCGACTGCGCCGATCGCGGCGAGCATGCCGACCAGCGTCACCGCCGTTCCGGCGTCGCCGGTCAACACCAGAAAGACGAGCGCCGCCCCGCCGGGAACGACGCCGAGTGCGTACCGCCCGCGAACGGCGAGATACCACGAGAGGAAGACGGGTGCGGGGACGAACGCGAGCGCCCAGACGCCCGCCTCCACCATCCGAAGCAGTGGCAATCCGGCCGCGAGGGCAGCCGTATCGGCGAGGATCGCGCCACCCGCCGAGCGGACGACGCCGACACCGACCCCGGTGTACTCGAGGTAGTACGCGAAGCCGGCCACACCAGCGGCAGCGGCGCCGATGGTCGCCGTCCGGGGGCGGATCGTCCACGTGAGCACCGTCGCCGCTGCGAGCACCGCGCCGACGAGCGCGAGCAGTTCTCGCGTTCCTCCGACGACTCGCGTCACGTCGTAGAGAACGCTCACGTACGACGCCGTCAGGAGCAGGACACAGCCGATGGCAAGCAGCCGGAACGGGCCAGTACCGGTCGTTTGCTCGAGGTCGAGCCGTATCGTCCGATCGCCGGCGTGGGAGTCCGACGGGGCGCTCACGTGCTCACCCCCGTATCGGTTCTGTCGGAGCCGCCGGGACCTGCCCCGCCGGCCCGGCCTCGAGTCGATCGACCGTGCCGACCCACTTCGTCGCGACCCGTGAACTGCTCGAACGGCACTGTTCGACCGGCGACGACGACGCGAACGCCCTCGGCGTCGGCTCGGACCAGAACGTCTGCCGCTTGCCGCTGTCGCTCCTCGAGGTCGCCGCCCTCGAGGATGGCAAGCCGGCGGAGGAGGTCCCACCGGTGGCGGTCGCCCGCTCCCGGTGCGGTGTCGCCGCTGGGCAGAGCCAATCCGACGGTGACGCCGGCCTCGAGCAGGTACGTCGTAATGGTCGCGACGGCTATCGCCGCTTCGTCGGCCCAGCCGGGGTGGCAGTCGGCGGCGACGGTCACGGTGCCCGCGTCCGCGTCGGTGTCGTACTCCGTGACGACGAGGTCGTCGTCGGGCCGTTTGGCGGTGGCGTTCCAGTTGATGTCTCGCAGGGCGTCGCCGTGCTGGTACGCCCGCAGGGAGTCAAACGCTGTTCGATCCTGCTCATCGGTCGATCCGACGACCGTCGAGAGCGTTTGTCGGGCAGACCCGTGAAGGTCGTAGACGTGGGGGTAGACGAGCACCGACGACTGTGTCTCGTACTCGAACCGTCGTTCGACGAGGCCGAAGGCGTCACTGACGGTGAGCGTCAGCGGTCCGAGCCGGTGCTCGCCGCGCTCCTCGAGTCGAACCGCGTAGCTGAAGCGCTCGTCACCCTCGAGGATCGTTTCCAGAACGGGTTCGCAGTCGTTGTCGCCGCTGTCGGTCGTGGCTGCCGACTCGTCCCCGACGACCGAGAGCCCGCCGCCGACGGCATCGCGAACGGTCGCCGAGACGGTGCCGGCGCTCTCGATGTCGATGTCGATCGGTCGCCGGTCGCCGACGAACCCGTCCGAGACGGGAGTCCGCTCGACCGTGGGTCGGTCGACTCGAGCGGTCGTAAGCAGGCCGGCGACCAGCACGACCAGCAGTGGCGTGACGACGGCGTTCAACGCTCGCGGGCCGAACTGCCACGCCATGCCGACCGAGGCCGCGAGCACGACGACGACGGCCCAGCCGCGGACGGTCACTCGCATCGTCACTCGACGGGGACGCGCTCAAGGGCGTTCGCGACGATCGTCTCGGCATCGCGGTCGCGGTCGGTCGTCCTGATTCGGTGCGGAAAGACGACGGGGGCCTCGGTCTGGACGTCGTCGGGGAGGACGTAGTCGCGGCCAGCGATGGCGGCCCGCGCCTGAGCCGCCCGCAGGAGGGCGATGGAACCGCGCGGACTGACGCCGATGTGAGCGTGCTCGCGGGTGTCGCCGGCCAGTCGGGTGACGTACTCCCGAACCGGTCGCTCGACGCGGACGGTGGCGACGGTCTCGCGGGCGGCGATAAGCGTTTTCCGGTCGGTTACCGACTCGAGGGAATCGATCGGGTGGTGGCCGACTGTTCGCCCGAGCAGTTCGGCCTCCGCCTCGGGGTCGGGGTAGCCGAGTTCGAGTTTCTTCATGAATCGGTCGAGTTCGGCGAAGGGAAGGTCGTAGGTTCGATTCGGCTCGGTGGCGTTCTGAGTCGCGATGACGGTAAACGGCTCGGGAAGGTCTCGAGTCTCGCCATCGGCCGTCACTTGCCCTTCCTCCATGGCCTCGAGCAGCGCCGACTGGGTTTTCGGCGGTGCGCGGTTGATCTCGTCGCCCAGCACGACGTTGCCGAAGACGGGACCGGGCTGGAACTCGAACTCCCGAGTTTGCTGGTTGAAGACGTTGACCCCGGTGACGTCGGCCGGGAGGAGGTCGGGGGTAAACTGGACGCGACTGAACGTACAGTCGACGGACGTCGCAATCGCGCGCGCGAGCATCGTCTTGCCGACGCCGGGGACGTCCTCGAGTAGGACGTGGCCACGCCCGAGGATCGCGGTGACGACGTGTTCGATCGCCTCGCCGTGACCGACGATCACGTCGGCAACGTTCGACTCGAGTTCGGTCGCGAGTTCGGCGACCGCTGTGACGTCGATCGGCCCCGGCGTGCGATTTCCACCTGGCCGTGACTGTGAGTTCGCGTCAGTCATGACACACCCACGTTCGCGGCGGCGGGCCAGTCGAACCGTTCATTAGTACGTCAGAAGCGACTTCGGAATATATGTTTTGTGTCGAACGACGTAGCCGTTGCTAGCCGAACGACGATCAGAGAACGATACCACTACACGGGGCCGTCTTACAGGCGCTCGACGTTCGTCGCGCGCGGGCCCTTCTCGGCTTCGACAATCTCGAACTCGAGTTCCTGACCCTCCTCTAGGTCGGGGCCGCCGATGTCCTCCATGTGGAAGAACACGTCGTCGTCCGCGTCCTCAGTCTCGATGAAACCGTAACCGCCAGTGTCGTTGAAGAATGCGACCGTACCTTTCGCCATTGCAGGTTGCTAGAACCCCGACTGAGATATAAATGTTCGGGGACGATACGTCACGAACACGACCGAAACATCGGCGGTTACCCCGGGAAAGGGCCGCTTACCAAGATTTACACGCCGGACAGACCAGGTCGCCGTTCGAACGCCAGACGCGTTCGGTGTCGCCGTTACAGCGACTGCAGCGGTATGTCCCCCATGCGTACGTCGAGAGGCCGGTGTCGGTCGCCCGCTGGGCTGGCTCGGACTCATCTTCCGTCGTTGAGTCGGCCGCGTCTTCCGCCGTCGAACCGAACTCAGAGATGTCGCGTCGTCGGTCACGGCCCCGCCTACGACAGCTGGCAGTGTGACATCCTCGCCCGGCGTGAACGTCGGGGCTTCCACCGCAGGTGGAATACCAGCAAGTGCTTGATTGAGGTTTCAAGACGTGTGCGCGTCACCGGTCTCCGGCTCCATCCCCGCCCCCACTGCTGGTGAGCTAGACGAACCCTTGTCATCGGAACCCCGCCTCTCGGACGGGAGTCCCTCACTCAGAGACGTGTCTTCGTGGGCCTGCCACTGGCCCCCGCTCCGAGGCGAGTCATCGCCTGCCGATTTCCAAGGCAGGCTCTCTCCCCACGGATTTAGCCGATTGGCTATATTCGCTGCTGCGTTCAAATCCGCCTGATACTCCGACACCCAACACACCTCATTCGTACACTTGAACGTACCCTGATGCGGCCTGTACCCAACGTTTTGACACGCATGGCACGTCTTCGACGTGTGGTGCGGGTACACGTATTCCACAGGAATACCGCGCTCCGCTGCCTTTTCTTCGATTCGCGACTGCAAGCGGGAGAACAGCCACTTGCCAAGCCGCCGATTCCAGTACTTGCCGATGTCCTCGTCCGTGATGCCGTTGAGGTATTCGAGGACGATGACGGGGTTCTCGAACTGCGAAGTGTATTCGACGGCCCGATGTGAGGCTTTCTCCACTTCGTCTTCAATGGCGTCTTGCCACCTCCCCCACACGAGGTCATCGAGGAGGTTCGAGGCGTATCGTGGTTTCAAGCGGTCTTCGGCACTGGCTTGTTTCTGCCGGAGGTGTCGGACACGACCACCATCCACGAACAACGGGTCAACGGGCGTGTCGTCTCGGAGGGCACAGCCCACCAAGAGCTTTGATTCACCCACATCGAACCCGACGGGTGTCACATCGTCACTGTCACACGAACATTCGTGGTTTGGTTCGATTTCGTAGTTCGCGGTGACATGCAACACCCACCGACTGCCGTCGCGTTGCAGGCGGAGTTCGCCAGCCCAGACACTGTCGTCTTCGTCGTCAATCAGAGAGTGCCACCAGTCTTCTTGCTCTGGGTTCAATTGGAGTGGTATCCAGAAGTTTGTCCCGCGACCGGGAAGCGGGACTTCCCAGCAAATCTCGTGGTGACGGTCGTCCTCGTGATCGAAGACGGCTGCGGTGTTCGCGTAGCGGATTGGATGGGTGTCTGCGAGTTGCTTCGCATCATACGTGTCCTCGTCAAGGAGGTTCGGCACGTATTGTTTGAGTGCGTTTTTGGAGTGCCAGTTGAGGTCTTCACCAGTGACGACCTCGTTGACGGCACTCATCGTGTCGCACTCGTCGTTGAAACTCTCGTGAAGCAGTGTCTCGTATCGGTCGTGTTCGGTGTGGAGCTTACGCTGCTTGTGCTGAGTGGGTGGGGCAAGATACGCTTCGAGCGTCTTGCACTCCTCACTCATTCTTCAGCGTCGAGGCCTTGTTCGATGAGTTCGGCGTAGGCGAAGTCCATTCGCAGGCCGTTTTCGCGGGAGTACTTCTTCACTTGTTCGTGGAGGTCGCTTCCACGTTCAATGGCGATGTCAACCCGCATCCGTTTTTCAGTACGTTTTATCGTACTATAAAAGTTTGTATTGGGTGGTATTCAGAGGGCTGTCGCTCACGGTTTGCGTAGTGGAGTGACGCGATTCACGCCCGTTGAGCAAACCAAAGGTTTGCGATGCCCATCAGAAATCAAAGATTTCTGAGGACGCCGTGAACGGCGGGATTCTCTCACTGTCTAAAGATAGGCGCTCCGACCGCGCGACCGCCCGCAGCGATCGGTAGCCGTCGGTCGGCGACGGACCGGCATCACCAAGTAGCATCGGTGACAACCCCCGCACATGGATACCGTCACACCGATGAACGTTATCGTGGATAACATCACCGAGATGAACTCACACTTCGCCGACGTCGCCGCGGGTGAGTTGTTTGCACCCCTGCTCGTCCTGATCGGGACGATTCTGGTCGTCTTCACGCTCGGCGTCTTCGGCGCGCTCACGCTCGGTGCGATTGGCAGCCTGTTTTCGTCCAGCTCGAGTTAATCGGCTCTTCAAGCCTCCGAATCGACCTAGTTCTCGGTGCGCGACGTCGCTGTCGCCAGCGCCTCGCTCGCGCGCACGACGGCGTCCTCCAGATCCGGCCCCAGCGGCGAGCCGACGACGATGCCGTCGACGTGCTCGAGGACGGCCTCGAAGCGGTCGGCGACGGTCTCGGTCGTCCCGGCGATACAGAAGGCGTCGATCATGTCGTCGGTGACGTGCCCGAAGGCCTCGTTCAGGTCGCCCCGTTCTAGGGCCTCGCTGACGTCGCCTGCGGCCTCGCGGTCGATGTCGTGGCGCGCCAACACGGGATCGGCTGCGCCGCCGACGATGAACGCCACGGGCGGGCGGGCCGCCTCGCGCGCTTCCGTTTCATCCGCAGCGACGCTGACGCTCGCGAACGCGAGCGCCTCGAACGCGCCGTAGTCGTCGGGTCGGTCCGCGAGTCCCTGCTCGAGTTGACCGGCCGACCACTCGAGGTCCTTCGGATGGGCGGCGTTGATCAGGACGCCGTCGGCGTGTTTCGCGCTCATCCGGAGCATGTGTGGTCCCTGTGCGCCGACGTACGTCGGAATCTCGCAGGGTTCGAGGTTGAGCGAGGCGTCACGGGCGGTGAACGTCCCCTCGTGGGTGACGGTTTCACCCGCCCAGAGATCCCGGGCGACGTCGAACGTCTCGAGGACCCGCCGCAGTGGACTGTCGCGTTCGATGCCGAGATTTGCAAGCGAGGATCGGTCGCCGGCCCCGACGCCGAAAACGGCGCGGCCGTCGCTGATCTCGTCGATCGTGGCCGTCTGGGCGGCCAGTCGGACGGGGTGGGTCTCGTAGGGGTTGACGATGCCCGGCCCGAGTCGAATCTCGTCGGTGGCCTCGACCATCCGCGAGAGCGTCACGAACGGGTCGCGGTTGAAGTAGTGGCTGCTCGTGAAGGCGACGTCGTAGCCTTCCGCTTCCGCGAGCGCTGCCAGCTCGGCGATTCGTTCCGGTGGATGCTCCGGCGTCAGTTCGATACCCCACGTCGGCTCGTCAGTCGTCGTGTCGTCTGTCATAGTTGCAGTCGTATGCGTGTTCAGTCGTCGAAACTCCACTCCCGCAGCGCCTGTCGAACGAGGTCGTCCTCGACCGCGCGGAACAGTTCGTCGCTGCCCGCGTGGTCGCCGAACGCCCAGTCGCGGACGACGACGGCGGGCGTCCCGCCGGCACCCTCGCCGGTCACGA
Source organism: Natronorubrum aibiense (assembly GCF_009392895.1). Lineage (GTDB taxonomy): Archaea > Halobacteriota > Halobacteria > Halobacteriales > Natrialbaceae > Natronorubrum > Natronorubrum aibiense. The sequence goes on from NZ_CP045488.1 coordinate 1,577,887, forward strand.
GGTTCGCCGCCGAGGCGAGTTCGTCCACCACGGACTGGACGGTGACGCCGAGTTCGTGGCCGTCACGATCCAGTTCGCCGCGCCAATCTCTGCTCGCGGACATCCCCGCCCAGCCGAGTGCGACGCCACGTTGGCCGTGGCGGAACGGCCGACCGCAGGTATCGGTGACGATCACGGCGATATCCTCGATTCCGCAGGCCTCGAGTCCCGACCGAATCCGCTCGGCGCTCTCCGTCGGCTTTTTGGGCAGGAGCAAGATGTCGTGGTCCGGCACGTTCGAGCGATCGATACCCGCGTTGACGTTGATGTGTCCGAATCGGGTCTCGGTCAACAGGAAGGGGGCGTCGATCAGCAACTCCGTGCTCTCCTCCAAGACGGCCTGTGCGAACCGCGGGTCTTTCTCCTCGCCGGTGATCCCCTCGAGTCGGTTGGCGATCTCCTCGGCCCGACCGCTGACGGGGTAGTCCTCGAGATCCGCCATCCGTCCCTCCGCTTTCGAGACGACCGTGCTCGCGACCGTGAGGACGTCACCGGCCTCGAGATCGGCCCGATCCGCGACGAGCGTGGCGATGTCGTCGCCGGGACGGATCTCGGGCAGATCCGTCACTGGGGTGAGTTCCATACACGGTGGGTAGCACAGCGTCGTCAAAAGCGCACCGTCACCGGAGAATGGAGTCACTGTTTCGAGATGGTGCTCGACGATCCTACGACTCGCGGTCGAACAGCACGCCCGGCCCGTCGCAGTCGAAGCCGGCGGTTTCACAGACGTCCCACAGCGTCGCCCCGTTGCTCGTGATTACTGGCACCTCGAGCGTCGCCTCGAGGCCCGCGACGGCGGCCAGCGAGCGGTAGTTCGTACAGGAGACGAAGACGGCGTCGACGTCGTCGCCGACGGCCGCGTCTCCGAGGCTCGTTTTCACCTGCCGGGTCGCGTCCGCCGGCGTCAGTGCGCCGATCTCGGTGTTCGCGGCGATTCCGCGGCCCTCGATCGTCGCCACTTCGAACCCTGCGGCCTCGAGGAACGCGCGTTCTTTCTCGTCGAGGTCGGCAGTGTACGGCGTCAGGACCGCGATCCGTTCGGCGTCGAGTGCCTCGAGGGCCCGCACGACCGAGCGAGCCGTCGCGACCGCTGGCACGCCGGCTGCCTTCTGCAGTCGGGTCTCGAGTTCGGCGTCGAACCCGGGTCCGTGGAGCAGGCTACCGGTGGTACAGGCGTAGGCGACCGCGTCGGCGTCGGCGTGACCGAGCAACTCGGCTGCCCGCGCCGCGTCGTCGCTCATCGCGTCGAGCGCGTCGACGGTCACGGACTCGAGTGCCATGCGCGCGCCGTGGACGGTGACGTCGTCGGAGAGGGCACGTCGAAACTCTGGCTCGGCCGTCGTGTTCGAGGAGGGGACGATCAGACCCAGTCGTCCGTTCGTGTCGGTATCGGGGTCCATTGCGATCACGCCTCCTCGTCGCGCTCGGTTCGCTTGCCAGCGGCGCGATCGGCCTCGAGTGCTTCGGGGTCGCGCTCGTCGGGATCGCCGTGGCCGCCGCCGCCGGGCGTCCGAACCGTTACCGTCGTCCCGGCGTCGACGTCGACGGTCGTCTTCGCCGGGACGGGTTCGCCGTCGATCAGATTCTCGCCGGTGGCACCGTTCTCGCCGCCGGCGACGCCCCGTGGCGCGTGGCGACGGCGCTCGGTCAGCAGCGACACCGTCGCGTCCGTCTCGACGGTGACCGTTCGCTCGAGGCCGAGGCCGCCGCGGAACCGGCCGCGACCGCCGCTGTCGGCCCGGAACGCGTAGCGGTCGACCCGCAGCGGGTACTCGGTCTCGAGCGACTCGATGGGCGTGTTGAGCGTGTTCGTCATCCCGACCTGCACGCCATCCATCCCGTCGCGGTCGGCGCGCGCGCCGAAGCCGCCGGCGATCGTCTCGTAGTAGGTAAAGGAGCTGTCCCGGCCGCCGATTGTCAGGTTGTTCATCGTTCCCTGACTCTGGGCGGGGACGCGCTCGGGTGTGGCCTCGGCGAGTGCGGTGAAGACGACGTCCGTGACCCGCTGGCTCGTCTCGACGTTGCCGCCGACGACCGCCGCTGGAACCTCCGGGTTCAGCAGTGAGCCTTCGGGTGCGTGGACGCTCACCGGTTCGTAACAGCCGTGGTTCGGCGGAATTTCCGGGTCGGTCACACAGCGGACGACGAAGTAGGTCGCGCTCTTGGCGACCGCCAGCGGGGCGTTCAGGTTCCCTTCGAGTTGGCCGTCGGTGCCCGTAAAGTCGACGTCGATCGACTCGCCGTCGACGGTCACCGTAACGCGGATTTCGACGTCGTCGTCGGTGATGCCGTCGCCCTCGAGGACGTCGCTCGCCTCGTAGGTTCCGTCGGGCAGGGCGTCGATCTCGTCGGCGATCCGCTCGTGGGAATAGTCGATGACGGCGTCGAAGCCGGCGAGAACGGTCTCGCGGCCGTGTTCGTTGAACAGCGCGGCGAGTCGTTCCTCGGCGCGTTCGTTGGCTGCCAGTTGTGCACGGAGGTCGGCGCGGCGCTCGGTGGCGTTGCGGACGTTCGCGAGAATCAGCGCACGGACGTCTTCGCGGGGTTCGCCGCCGTCGACGAGCCGCGTCGGTGGGAGTCGAAGCCCCTCCTGATAGATTTCTCGTGCACCCGCGGGCATGCTCCCGGGCGTCATCCCACCGACGTCGGCGTGGTGGGCTCGAGAGACGGCGTAGCCGACGATTTCGCCCTCGTCGTCGCCGTTGGGCGGCGCGAGCGGCGAGACCATCGTCACGTCGGGGAGGTGTGTCCCGCCCCTGAACGGGTCGTTGAGCACGAAGACGTCGCCCGGCTTGGGGTCGTACTCTCGGACGGCGTCGACGGACGCGGGCATCGCGCCGAGGTGGACCGGGATGTGTTCGGCTTGGGCGATCATTCGCCCCTCGGCGTCGAACAGCGCCGTCGAGCAGTCCCGGCGTTCCTTGATGTTCGGCGAGTACGCGCCGCGGATCAGGGTCTGGCCCATCTCCTCGGCGACGCTCTCGAGTTGGTTACGCAGGACCTCGAGGGTCACGGGATCGATACTGTCGGCGGTTGACTGCATTTGGTCTGTCGTCATCAGTTGTTCACCCCCTCTCGAGTCAGCACGAGGGTTCCATCCGCTTCGATCTCGCCCGCCCAGGTCGGCGGGACGACGGTCGTACTTTCGGCCTGTTCGAGAACCGCTGGCCCGGAAATCGTCGCACCCGCCTCGAGGCGGTCGCGCGCGTAGACGGTCGCCTTTCGCGGCTCGGTGCCGATCCCGGGGAAGTGCGCCTCTCGGGTGCCGACAAGCGCGTCGCCCGCGCCGTCGTGGCGAACGACGGGGTCGGTGCCGGGAACGGTCGCCGTCGCTCGGAGGTTGACGATTTCGATCGATTCCTCCATCGCGTAACCGTAGGCCTGTTCGTGGGCCTCGTGGAACCGCGTCGCGACCGCTTGCGGGTCGAACGACTCGTCGACGGGGACGGTCAGCTCGAAGCTCTGGCCCGCATACCGACAGTCGGCCGCGCGTTCGACGCGTGCCGCCTCGCGGTCGGAGGCGTCCGCGAGCACGTCCCCGACGAGGTCGTCGTAGACGCCCTCGAGCCGGCTTTGTTCCGCGTCCTCGAGGCCGACGCCGACCGTCCGCACGGCGTCGTAGCTCTCGTCGGCCGCGAGCAAGCCGAACGCCGAGAGCACCCCACCCGGTCGCGGGACGACGACGCGATCGACCTCGAGTGAGTCGGCGAGTGCCGTCGCGTGCATCGGGCCCGCGCCGCCGAAGGCGACGAGTGCGAACTCGCGGGGGTCGTGGCCGCGTTCGACCGTCACCGACCGGATCGTCCGGGTCATCGTCGCGTTGGCCACGCGGTAGACGCCGCGGGCCGCCTCGAGCGCGCTCTCGAGGCCGGCTTCCTCGGCCAGTCGCTCGAGGGCGTCGTGGGCCGCCTCAACGTCTAAGGTCATCTCGCCGCCGAGTGCGGTCTCGGGGCCGATGTAGCCCAGGACGACGTTTGCGTCCGTGACGGTTGGTTCGGTCCCACCGCGGCCGTAGCAGGCGGGGCCGGGGTCGGCACCCGACGACTGCGGCCCGACCCGAAGCGCGCCGCCGGCGTCGACCCACGCGATCGACCCGCCGCCCGCGCCGACGGTGTTGACGTCGACCATCGGCGTCCGGATCGGGAGGCCGGCGATCTCGGCGTCGGTGGTCCGCGCCGCCTGTCCGTCCCGGACGAGGCTCACGTCGCTCGAGGTGCCGCCCATGTCGAAGGTGACGAGCCCTTCGGTGTCGTCGTCGTCGACGGTCGCCGCAGCGCCGACGACACCCGCCGCAGGGCCGGACATCGTCGTCGTGACGGCGTGTTCGCGAACCGTCTCGGGGTCGGCGATCCCACCGTTTGCCTGCATGATCTGTGGTGCCGGCACCCCGGCGTCCTCGGCTTCCTCGACCAGCCGACCCACGTAGGTGTCGATCGCGGGCCGGACGTAGGCGTCGACGGCCGTCGTCGACGTGCGCTCGAACTCGCGGAACTCCGCGAGCACTTCGTTCGAAGCCGAGACGGGGACCTCGAGTTCCTCGCGAAGCGTCTCCGCGACGAGGCGTTCGTTCTCGGGGTCGGCGTAGGCGTGGAGCAGACAGACGGCGACCGCCTCGACGTCGCGCTCCCGAAGGGTTGCTGCAAGGTCGCGAACGTCTTCGGGATCTACCGGCGTCTCGACGCCTTCCGGTGTCGTCCGCTCGTCGATCTCGAAGCGCCGTTCGCGTGGGACGACCGGCTCGGGTTTCTCGGCCTCGAGGTCGTAGAGATCAGGCCGATCCTGGCGGCCGATCTCGAGCACGTCGCGGAACCCCTCGGTCGTCACGAGGGCGGTCTTCGCGCCGCCGCGCTCGAGGAGGGCGTTGACCGAGACGGTCATCGCGTGGGCGAACTCGTCGATCTCGCTTGGGTCGATGTTCGCGCGCTCGCAGGCCTTGTGCAGGCCCTCGAGGACGCCCAGATGCTGGGGGTCGGTCGAGGGGACCTTCGCGGTGACGAGTCGGTCGTCGACCGAGAGCGCGACGTCGGTGAACGTCCCGCCGACGTCGACGCCGATGCGTGTGGCCTCGTCGCTGGTCGCTTCGGTGCTGTCGTTCGATACGTCCGTCGCCGTGTCGTATGTCTCTGAATCTGCCATGTCCTTAGAGAATCAAAACGTCGTAGAGCGTTCGGAGGCCGATACCGACGACGACCAGCGTCACGATGCCGCCGAGGACGTTCTGCAGCGTCGTGTTAGTGTGCTCGCCGAGCAGGTCGTCGTTGTTCATCGCGTAGATGAGGAAGACGGCGAGGATCGGCAAGAGGAGTCCGTTTGCGACCTGTGCGAAGACGATCACCTCGACGGGGTTGTAATCCAGCGCCGAGAAGACGATCCCGGTGCCGAGGATCGTCATCCAGATCGCACGGAAGCGCGTCGACGTCAGGTCGCGCTCCCAGCCGAGTGCCCCCGCGGTGGCGTAGGCCCCCGCGAGCGGGGCGCTCATCGCGCTGGTGAAACCGGCTGCGAAGAGGCCGATCGCGAAGAACGTGAGCGCGTAGCCGCCGAAGACGGGCTCGAGTTGGTCTGCCATCGCGCCAACGTCGGCGATCTGAGTTCCCTCGGGGAACACCGACGCGGCCGTGACGACGATCGACGTCGTGATGAGGCCGCCGACGATGATCATCGCGACTGTGTCGGTCCGACACTCTGCGAGATCGTCTGCCCCGTCCCAGCGCTCCTGGACGGTACTCGCGTGCAGGAACAGATTGTAACCGACGACGGTCGTCCCGATGAGGCCGGCGATCAGGTACGCCGAACCGTCGGGAATCGTCGGCACGAGTCCGCCGCCGAGCGCGGCGAGATCCGGTCGGACGACCGCCGCGTTGATCAGGAACGCGAGACCCATGACGATAACGAGACCGATGAAGACGCGCTCGATCAGCTTGTAGTTGCCAGTCCACAGGAGGCCGGCGGCGATCAGCCCGATAATCGGTCCCCAGACGTTCTCGCTGACGCCCGTGATCGTCGACAGGCCGGCAGCGCCGCCGACGATGTTCCCCGTCTGGAACGCCGCCGTCCCGATTCCGATCGCACTCACGACGAGTGCGATAGTGATTCCTCTCGCTACCGGGTTCGAGAACTCGTTTCGGAACGCCTCGCCGAGTCCTTCCTTCGAGATCAATCCCAGTCGCGCACTCATCTCTTGAAGCACGATCGTCGCCAGAATCGAGAACGCGATGGTCCACACGAGCAGGTACGCGTACTCCGCGCCGATGACGCTCGCCGTCGTTACCGTTCCCGGACCGATGAACGCCGCTGCAACCAGTGCGCCCGGCCCAATCGCCTTGAGTCGATCAATAACACCCATGATATGTGTCCACATGAACCCCTCTCTGAGAAGGCCAAAAGGCTTGTTAAGCGTTGTACATACCACACTCGTTGGACGACTACTCGAGACGTTCGTCGTATGAATTTGTATGAAAACGTATGAACGTCTACCTCCCGGCCGACGACGGTCCGCCCTCGGGTACCGCTTCGGTGATGATCACTTTCGAAACGCCCTGATCGATCGTAATCTCGGTCGGAAGATCGACCGTGCTCCGCTCGATGAATCGCGTCATAAACCAGCGAATCGCCTCCGATGGGAAGACGATGTGGTAGACGCCGTCCGCCTCACAGCGGACATCGAGAAAGCCACAGAACGAGAGCCACTCGAGCAGTTCGCCGACTTCCTCGAAGCGGGTCGCGTACTCGCGGGCGTGGTAGTCGGAGACGCGATCAGCCGCCTCGACGAACGCCGGATCGGGGTCGCCGCCCGCGTGGCAGTGCTCGAGGAAGGCGTGTAAGAAATCGACGTCGAGGAGGACGTGCTCGCCCGACGTGAGCATCCGATAGTACTGTTCTAGGTTGTCGCTTGGCTGTCCGCTCGCCGCTTCGAAGTTCGCCGCGTAGAACGTCAGCGCCTGACGGACGATTTCGCTTTGCCCGTTGCCCGTCTCGGCGAGCAACCGCTCGAGCGCCGCGCTCGAGTCGTCGTCGAGCGATACTGTGACGCGCTGTGTCATGGGCGTAGGTAGGACGCGAGACGGGTATAGTTCACGCACTCGTGACAGCCACGTGCGACGGCGGTCGTCGCTCACGAACCGCTGGCGGTTACTTCAGGTCGACCCAGGAGACGCTGCCTGCCTCGAGAACGGTTTCGGGCTCAGTTGCCGGTCCGGTCGCCTCGTCGACGACGATGCGCATGCCCATGCCGAACATCTCGTGTGGCGGACAGTACAGGCCCCACACGCCCGGTTCGTCGAACTCGACCAGCCAGTCCGAAACGTCCTCCCCATCGGGACCCGTTGGGTCGCGTATGCACGACGAGACTGCTGACGAACCGACGCCCGTCGTCACCGGATTTCTCCGCAATCGTGGCGAAGTACTGTTGCTCCGGCGCAGCGACGCCGTCGGCACCTACACGGGGCAGTGGGGTGGCGTCTCCGGCTTCGCGGAGGGCGACCCCGACGCGCAAATCCGTACCGAAATCCGTGAGGAAACCGGCCTCGAGGTCGACGACAACGTCTCGCTCGCCCGGAGCGGCCGGCCGGTTCGGTTCGAAGATGCCGACCTCGGACGCGAGTGGGTCGTCCACCCGTATCTGTTCGACTGCGAGACGCGCGACATCGAGTTGAGTGCAGAACACGACGTGTTCGAGTGGCTCTCGCCGACGGTAATCCTCGAGGCCGACGACGACCGCGAGCCGGTGCCGGAGCTGTGGACGGCTTACGAGCGCGTGGCACCGACGGTCCGATCGATCACGGCCGATAGCGAGCACGGCGCGGCATCTCTGTCGATTCGCGCGCTCGAGGTGCTTCGCGATCGAGCGGCGATCGCGACGGCCGAACGAGCCGAGTTCGGTACCAATCCCGACGGCGAGTGGGACGAGCTCGCCGCCCTCGCCCGGCAACTGCTCGAGGCCCGGCCCTCGATGGCGGTCCTTCGGAACCGCCTCAATCGAGTGATGGCCGGGGCGGCCGACGATTCTGACGGCGCTGGTGGGGCGCCGGCCGTCCTCGAGGCGGCACGTGCCGGTATCGAACGGGCGCTTGCAGCAGACGACGATGCCGCGGCGACCGCGAGCGAACGCATCGACGGTTCCGTCGCGACCCTGTCGCGGTCGGATACCGTCCTCGAGGCACTTCGTGAGGGGAATCCGTCGCGTGTTTTCGTCGCCGAATCCCGACCGGCGCGGGAAGGGGTCGCTGTCGCCGAAGAACTGGCCGCAGCCGATGACCTCGACTGCCCCGTGACGGTCCACACCGACGCGGCCGTGGCACACGTCCTCTCTCGCGAGGCCGTCGATCGGGTCGTGGTCGGCGCGGATACGATCCGTCCCGACGGTGCCGTCGTAAATAAGACCGGGACGCGGACGCTGACGCTCGCCGCTGCTCGCGAAGGGATTCCCGTCTCGGTCGTCGCCGCCACGGACAAGGTCTCGACACGCGAGGCCGTCAATCTCGAGTCCGGCGACCGATCGGCGGTGTACGACGGAGACGCCCCACTCGACGTCCTGAACCCGACGTTCGACGTAACGCCGGCCGACTGCATCGACGAGTTCGTGACTGAACGTGGTGTCCTCGAGGCCGCCGAAATCGACAACGTCGTTGCCGAGCTACGGGCGTTCGAGGAGTGGCCCGACCGGTAGCGAGAAGCGACAGATCGAAACCCCTCGAGCGAGTACGGCTGACTGGCGGCCGTGACGAACTGTTACCCCCTCCGAGCCCCTTGTGACGAGGCCTTTTCCCGAGCCGCCTTTCTGAAACCCGACAGCGTGTACTGACCCTCGAGCGACTGCTGTTCTCGACGCGGAACTGATGCGGGCAAAGCTTGAACGTCCCCTCGTTCGTACCGGGGGCTATGCAGTTCGAACTCGAACGACTCGGTATCCACGACTCGGTCGACGCGGTGTTTCCGCCGTCGGAACTCGACGCTTTCCTCGCCGATCTGCCGGTCACCGTCGAGGTGGTCGACGATGACGGGATCGACGCCTGCGACGCCGTCGTCACCCGCGACTACCACGAGGCGCTGCTCGAGTGTGCGTGGATCCACTCCATTCAGGCGGGGATCGACCGCTTCCCGCTCGACGACCTCGAGGCCAACGACGTCGTCCTGACTAACAGCACGGGGATCCACGACCGGACGATCGGCGAGACGGTCGCGGGCTATCTGCTCGCCTTCTCGCGGCGGCTCCACGAGCACGTCGCCAACCAGCAACAGCGCCGGTGGGACCGCCCCGAGTGGGACGAGGCGTTTACGCTCCCCGGTACGACGGCGTGTGTCGTCGGCACCGGCACCCTCGGTCGCGGCGTCGCCGAAACCCTCGGTGCGCTCGGCGTTCGAGTAACCGGCGTCCGTCGCTCGACCGACCCCGTTCCCGGCTTCGAGGAGATCTATGCCACCGACGACGTACACGCCGCGATCGGCGAGGCCGACTTCGTCGTCGTCACCGTCCCCCTGACCGACGACACCGAGGGGCTGTTCGACGCCGCGGCGTTCGACGCGATGCGCGAGGACGCCTACTTCGTCAACGTCGCCCGCGGCGCGGTCGTCGACGAACCGGCGTTGATCGACGCCCTCGAATCCGACGCCATCGAGGGCGCAGCGCTCGACGTCTTCGAGACGGAACCGCTGCCCGAGGAGTCCCCGCTGTGGGATCTCGAGGAGGTCATCGTCACGCCCCACTGCGGGGCCTTCACGCGGGACTACTTCCGCGACGTCGGCGGAATCGTCCGCGAGAACGTCGATCGACTCGAGGCAGGCGAGGCGTTTCACAATCGCGTCGTCTGATACTGCCGGACAAAACGATTCACGCACCGATCGCACGCAAACGCTCGTCGCCTTCGCCGACGAGCCGTGAGACGCGATCGGGCGTTTACTGACGTTTGTCCGTCAGTATGAATCGGGCCTCGATTCAGAAGAACTTGAACAGATCGTCCCGGTTTTGCTCGTGGAGGTGTTCGCGGACGGCCTCGTTCAGCGAGTCAATCTGGCCGCGTTTGGCCGTGATCGGCGCGATGGTTTCCTGCCACTGTTTCCACGGCGGGAGCAGACCGAGTCGATCACAGAGCTCGTTGAGCCGCTCGTCCGTGTCGTCGACTTTGTCCATCTTGTTGACGGCGACCACCGTGGGTACGTCGAGTTCCCGCAGGAAATGAAACATCTCAACGTCGTAGGGAATCTCATCGGGACCGGAGTGGCGGTCGATGATGTCGATGACGCTCTTCCCGTCGACAACGAGAACCGCGACGAGGATGTTGTCGGCGTACTCCTCGAGATAGTGGACGATGTCCGTCTTGATCTGTTCGCGGTGGTCCTCGTGGACGCCGCTCATAAAGCCGAATCCGGGCAGATCGGTGATGACGAAGTCCTCGGGTGCCCAGTCGTAGTGATTCGGCTCGCGGGTGACGCCGGGACTGCCACCGGTGTCGAAGCTGTGGCCGGTCAACTCGCGCATTAGCGTCGATTTGCCGACGTTCGAGCGACCGACGAGGGCGACTTCGGCCTCGCGGTCAGGACGGGTTTCGAACATACGCCGTCGTAGGCACGTCACGGGTTTATACGCACCGCGTCGGCGCCGCCGCGAGCGCCTCAAGAACGCGTCGATCAGCCGACGAAAGCGTCCCAAGTTATGATCCCGGGGGTACTCATCGGCTCACGTGCGGCTCGTACAGTTGACGATTCCGACGGGCAAACGCCAGACGATCCTTGAGACGCTCGACGAGCGCAAGATCGACTACGTCGTCACCGACGAGGACAGCAGCCGGGAGTATACGGCCGTCGTTTACTTTCCGTTACCGGCGCCTGCGGTCGAACCGGTTCTCGACGAACTGCAGGAGACGGGGATCGACGACGACGCCTACACAGTCGTCGTCGACGCAGAAACGGTCGTCTCCCGACGGTTTCAGGCACTGCGAGAGGAATACGAACACGGCGACGTCGGAACCGACCGGATCTCGAGACAGGAGCTACAGGCGGAAGCCGACTCGCTGACGCCGACGTTTAGCGTCTATGCGATCATGACGATCATCAGCGCCGTCGTCGCGACGGCGGGGCTGTTGCTCGACTCGCCTGCCGTTGTCGTCGGCTCAATGGTAATCGCGCCACTGATCGGGCCGGCACTCGGCGCGAGTGTCGGCTCGGTGATCGACGACGAAGAACTGTTCAGAAACAGCGTAAGCTATCAGATCATCGGCATCATCCTCGCCATCGGTGCGGCGGCTGTCTTCGCGTGGGCCGTCAGAATAACGAACATCGTCCCGCCCGGGCTCAACATCGCTAGCGTCGGCGAGATTTCCGAACGCCTCGCCCCGGACTTGCTCTCGCTGGTGATTGCCCTCGGTGCCGGTGTCGCCGGGATCATCAGTATTGCAACCGGGACGTCGGTCGCCCTCGTCGGCGTCATGATCGCAGCCGCGTTGATTCCGCCCGCCGCTGCGGCCGGAATCGCGATCGCGTGGGGGCAGCCCTCGGCCGCGATCGGGTCGACCGCGCTCGTGTTGGTCAACGTTCTGTCGGTAAACCTCGCCGGCCTCTTGACGCTGTGGTACGTCGGCTACCGCCCGGATAACCTCTTTGCGCTCGGCGAGACACAGCAACGCGTCCGGCGCCGGGTGCTCGGCCTGGCCGTGATCGTCCTCGTCTTCGCGGTGTTTCTCGGCGCGATCACCTACTCGTCGTACGCCGTGTCGAACTTCGAGGAAAACGCCCGCGGTGAGGTCGAAACGACGCTCTCAGAGGACGAATTTTCGGAGTACCAGCTCCTCGAGTTCGAAGTCGTGATGGACGACAACTATCCGTTCGTCGGTCCACAACGGGTCGTCGTCACGGTGGGCGGACCGGAAGGCGAGGTGCCTCCGGAACTCGCCGACCGGTTACACGAACGGATCAATCAACACACGGACGATTCAGTCGGGGTCCAGGTCAGGTCCGTCGGCCTCGTCGAACGTTGACCGACGACCTCACCGAATCCCTTGGCTGAATCATACCAGATCGGCGCTGGCGGTCACCGCAATCGATCGAACAGCGTCGTCCGTTCGCCGGTGTTTTCGGCCGTGGTCTCGGCATCCGTCGTCGACTCCGCCTCCGTTGTGTCGTCGCGACCGAGCCGTCGGCGAATCCACGTTCGCGGCCCGCCGATCCGGTTGACGAGGTAGGTCGGGAAATACAGCGCAACTGCGCCGAGCGCGAGGAAGCCAACGCCGGCAACGGGCCGACCGGTCCGGAGAAATTCGACACCGACGACGAACATTGGCCCAGCCATCGAGAGGCCGGCAGCGGTCTGTACCATCCAGAAGATTCCAGGCCCTTTCATCGTCGTTCCGAATGCGAGTGCCGCGTGCGATCTCGGTCGGTCGCTGCCACTGTCACCCCTCGAACGGGAGTTTGGGCTCGTAATCGACCGCCTCGACGGCCGCCTCGAGCACCGTTTCGACGTCCTCGCCGGTTTCGACGCTCATGGTGTAGTCGGCGTTTAGGTCCTCGAGGTGACGCTCGTCCCAGACGTCTTTTCGATCGACCTTGTTCGCGACCGTGAGGACGGGGACTTCCTCGAACTGGGCAGCGATCGAGTCACGAAGCTCGAGTTGGGACGCGAGTGGGTAGCCACACTCGGCGCTCGGGTCGACCATGACGAGCATACAGTCAGCGAGGTGCTCGATGGCGCTGACGGCCTGGGATTCGATCTCGTTGCGCTCCGCCGGGGGTCGGTCGAGCAGTCCGGGCGTGTCGACGATCTGGTACCGAATGTGGTCGCGCTCGAAGTGGCCGAGGCCGATTCCCTTGGTCGTAAAGGGGTACGACGCCGTCTCGCCACGGGCGTTGGTGACATCGTTGACGAACGAGGATTTGCCGACGTTGGGGTAGCCGGCGACGACGATCGTCGGCTCGTCGGGATTGATCTCGGGGAGGTTTCGCAGATCGTTGCGGGACTTGTTGATGTAGAGCAGTTCGTCGTCGATCTGTTCGACGATGTCCGCGAGCCGTGCGAAGGCCTGTTTTCGGTGCTTTCGGGCCGTATCGACGTCGGTTTTGCGGAGTTTTGGCTGGTACTCCTCGTGGATCTCGCGGGCTTTTCGACTGGCCCACATCACCTCCGAGAGGCTCTGCCGGAGCTTGTCGACGTCGACGATCGCGTCCGCGAGTTCGTAGTAGAACGGATGGACATCGTCTTCGTACGCGAAATCCGGCCACGCCGTGACCACGTTCTCGAGATTGTCAGAGATGATGTTCGCCGCGGTCTGGAGCATCGACTGCTGGGCCTCGAGGCCGCCTTTGGCCTTGCCGGCCCGCGCTGCCCGCGAAAACGCCTTGTCGATCAGCTCTTCCGACGTGGGCGTCGTCGGAAGGTCTTCGAAAATCATACCCTCCGCTAAGAGGTGCGGTCTTAAAAGGTCGTTCGTTATGCGCCGAGGGCTTATTTCCGCCCAGCACCTACACATCCTATGACGAATTGGCGTGCCGTGATCATCGGCTTTCTCGTGGCGACCGTACTCGGACTGTTCGGACTCGTCATCCCGGGCGTCGGCCAGCTCGCGGCGGGCCTGCTCGGCGGCTTCGTCGCCGGCTACATGGCCGGCGGCGGCCTCGGACGTGGCTTCTGGCACGGACTGCTCGCGGGCGCGCTCGGCGGGATCATCGGCGGGCTCCTCATTGCCCTTCTCGTCGCTCTCTCGGGCTGGGCGTTCGGCCCCCTCGGCGGTGCCATTTCCGGTGCGACTGGATTCGGCATTCTGCTCATCGCCGTCCTCATCTCGCTCGTGATGGCACTCGAGAGCGCGATCGCTGGCGCTGTCGGCGGTGTCCTCAACCCCGACCGTCCGGACTACAGCCGACGCGATCCGTACTGAGAATCAGCCGATCCGTGTCAGCGTCGGGCCTCGAGTTCCGTCTCGAGGTCCTCGAGGCTCATCTCTTTCATCGAGAGCAAGACGAGCAGGTGGTAGACGATGTCGGCGGCTTCGTAGGCGATTTCGTCGTGGTCGTCGTCTTTGGCCGCGAGTATGAGTTCGGTCGATTCCTCGCCGAGTTTCTCTAACACTGCGTTCTCGCCTTTCTCGTGGGTGAAAAGCGAGGCAGTATAGGAATCCTCAGGCAGCGTTTCCTTTCGGTCTTCGATGACAGCGAACAGTTCTTCGAGCGTCTCCTCCATTCACATTTCACCCGACATGGTGCGGATATCTTCGAGTTGCTCGAACTTTTCGGTGTCGTCTCGGCCGTTCTCGAAGACGGCGTCGGTGACCTCGATCGGCGCGTTCGTCCGAGCCGCGAGCGCAAGCGAGTCGCTCGGCCGGGCATCGATGACGGTCTCGCCGCGCGGCGTCTCGAGGTACAGATCCGCGATGTAGGTACCTCCCTGGCCGTCGTCGCGTTCTTTGATTTCGCTGACGACGACGCGATCGACCCGACTTCCCAGTTCCTCCATGACGTCGAGCAACAGATCGTGTGTCAACGGTCGTCCGATATCCTCGGCCGCTAAGCCGCGTGCGATGCTCGTCGCCTCCTCGAACCCGATGAAGATCGGGACCACGTCGTCTTCGCCGTCGACGCTCAAGACGACCACCGGAACCGGCCCCTGTGGCGTCCCTGCGACGCGGACCGCGTCGATAGAAGCCTGCATATCCATCACATTGCGTGCCACGGAGAAAACACGTCCGGTCGCGAATGCATGCACCGGTCGTTCGAGTCGCCGACCGCTGCACGGTAGCCGTTCCGTCGGTTCGTCGCTACGCGTCCTTGAGCGCCGGCACCGTCGCGTCGTCGTTTTCGAAGAAGGCCAGCCCGTGGATTCGGCTGTCGGGGGTCAGTTCGGGATGGAACGCGGTGCCGACGACCGGCCCCTGTTTCACCGCGACCGGGCGGCCGTCCCACGAGGCGAGCACCGTCGCGTCGCCCATGTCGTCGATGGCCGGCGCGCGGATGAACACCGCCGGATACGGCTCATCGAGGCCCGCGACGTCGAGTGGGGCCTCGAAGCTGTCTTTCTGCCGTCCGAAGGCGTTTCGCTCGACCGTGACGTCGAGCACGCCGAGTTCCTCAACCCGGTCGTCGGCCGCGTCGCTCGAGGCGACGATCAGGCCGGCACAGGTCGCAAGGAGTGGTTTCCCAGCGGCGACGTGGGCCTGAATTTCGGCGGCGATCCCCTCGCTGTGGAGCAGTCGGGAGATAGTCGTCGACTCGCCACCCGGCATCGCGAGGAGGTCACAGTCGGGGACGGTCCCCGAATCACGAATCTCGTGGACGGTGACCTCGCGGTTGTGGGCCCGCACTGCCCGTTCGATGGCGGCGGCGTGCTCTTCGACGTCGCCCTGGACGGCGACGACGCCAGCGGTCAGTGACATGCACAGCGCTAGGGAAGATGGGGTCAAAAAAGTCGCGTCCGGCAGCGATCGGACAGTGTCGAACGCACCCCACGGTCACCGCGTACCGTTGTGGTCTGCCTCAAGTCGATCAGAACCAGTCCCGATATGGCCGAGTCCTGACCGAGGAGACGGAAAAACGTCGTCTACGAGACGAATGTCAGCAGCTGTACGAGTACGCCGATCATGACGCCGGTCGCGATGACTGTTTTCGGGTCGATCTGAATCGCTTTCGAGTCCTCCGAGTCGAAGTACCGGACGAGTCCGGCACTCGACATCAAGCCGCCGGAATTTTGTCCCTTGTCCATACTCGCCACTACGGCCAGGTCAAACTAAAGCTTTCGTCCCTGTTCCAAACTGTGGTCGCACTGATCGGCCGACACCGCCTTTCGAAGCCACCTCGCCGCCGGACTCGCCGGAATCCAGGTACGTCGTGCTGTCTCGCCGCGTCTCGTGGCTTGCGGCAAGCGACCCCAGGTGGGAAACCCTTATCCGCGCTGCGTGGAAACTAGCACTGAACCGTATGACTGTCACACTTAAGGACTTCTACGCTGACTGGTGTGGCCCCTGCAAGACCCAGGACCCGATCCTCGAGGAGCTCGAGGACGACTGGGAGGGCCGATTCGAGGTCGAGAAGGTAAACGTCGATGAACAACAGGACATTGCCAACGAGTATCAGGTACGCTCGCTGCCGACGCTCGTTATCGAAAACGACGACGGCATCGTCGAGCGCTTCGTTGGTGTCACCCAGCGCGAAGACATCGAGGACGCCCTCGAGTCGGCGGGCGCATAAACGACGAACAGACACTCGAGTCGGTGTCGTTTTGTTGCGACGCTGTTCTGCTGAGCACCAGCGCCTTCGATCCTAACAAGAGCCGTCAGTGAACGCTATCAGGGCTCGTCCGGATCGAGATCGTCAGTGTCGAACTCGTCGGTTGGTGGCTCCTCGCTGACACCGAACGTGTCGGGTGTCGATTCCTCGTCGATGTCGAACGCGTCGGTCTCGAGTTCCTGCCCGCTGACGCCGACGTTCCCGTCTTGAATTTCGATCACCACTCCGTCATCGTGCTCCGTGGCACGGCCGAGCAACTGGTTCGTCGCCGATTCGACCTCTCGGTTGACCGACCAGACGAACCGGAGGACAGCCTCGAGTTCGGTGCCGACCTCCCGGAGGCCGCGTTCGGGCGAGAGTTCGCCGAGACTCGGTGCACCTTCGGGATGGAGATACTGGATCGGATGATCGGTCGGCACCTCCTGAAGGTCGACGTCGAACGACCAGAGATACGGCAGCGCCTGGAGTGCGTACCCGTTCGGTTTCGGTGCCTTGCGGCCCGCAGCTGTCAGTGCCACGCCGATCGCTGTCGTCCCGGAATCGGTGTCGTAGTAGACGCCGGGAACACCTGGAATAGAGAGACGCATACACGAGCGATGACGCCCACCACGGGTGAGTGCACACCCGGCACCTTCACGGTCGTTTTATTGGCGGGAGAACAGCGATCGTCAGAAGCTGTCTGCGAACTTGTCACGCCGATTGACGTCGATCTCGCTCACGCTCGATCCCTCGCGTGTGGCGGCGAAAACGATCGCCTCGGCGACCTCCTCGGGTTCGCTGGCTTCGCCTTCCTCGAAGTGTTCTTCGAAGGTCGTCCCGTCGGTCGTCTCGAACTCGGAACGGACTTCAGCTGGGTTGATAATCGAGACGCCGACGCCGTCGTCGCCGACCTGCGCGGCGACGCTTTTTGCGAACCCACGGACCCACCACTTCGAGGCAGCATAGACGGGATTGAACGACCGGGGGTACTGGCCCGCAAAACTCCCGACGAAAAGCAGATGGCCGTTCCGCTCGCGGACGTGGGGGATCGCCGCCCGTGTCGCGTAGAAAACGCCGTCGACGTTCGTTTCCTGCATCGTCTCGTAGTCGTCGGTCGACAGCGCTTCGACGTCGCTGCCCCGCGAGAGCCCCGCGTTGTTCACCAGCACGTCGAGGCCACCGAACGTCTCGACGGTGGTGTCGATCAGGGCGTCGACGGCGGCCTCTTCGCGAACGTCCGTCGGCACGACCAGCGTCTCGACGCCGTGAGTCGACTCGAGATCGGCCGCTAACTCAGTCAGTCGATCCTCGCTTCTGGCTGCGAGGACGACGTTCGAATCCTCGGACGCAAGCGCCCGGCAGGTCGCCGCGCCGATACCCGTGCTTGCGCCCGTGACGATCGCTGTCTGTCCCTCGAGTGGACTGTCTGTCATAGCCATATCCACGGGCATCGTGCCCTAAAAATCGCGCTTTCCGGAACCTGTGACGGGCCGTAACCGTCTCCACGAACACTCCATCGCCCGTGGAAATCATCGATCCTTGACATAGGTATTTATGTCAGATCGTGCTACATCGACCCATGAATCCGGAGGCCGAACGCCGGTGTCACCTGCTGATCGGCATCTCGTTAGTTTTGTTGACAATTGGGATCGGCTACGACTTCCTCGTTGGGACGGAACTAGCCGACTTTCTGGTGATCATCGCCGGCCTGTTCATCGGCTGGGTAGCTTTCCTGTACTGTCTGGGTAACGCCGCGTTCTGGCGATAGTCAGGACGTGGGCTGGTCGACGTCTACAGACTGAACAGGGCGAGTGCCTCGGGGCTTGACCCCGTGGGTGAAGCCCGTCAAAATATTTAACAAACCACGTCTTGTCGCATAGGGTAACGACCGCGAAGGATATTGAAGACCTCAGTATGAAGCGGTCGTTTGGCTGATGGAATGCGACTCCTCTCAAAACCCGCCACTGGCGGTGAGACGGGAGTTGTCGGGTCGTGGTGGAGCGACCGACACTCACGGACACCGGCGAGGTGTTTGGGTGTTAATTCCAACCGACCCAGTTCGGGAAGGTCGAGGGGAATTAAACTCATCTGCGTCCGTCCGCCCATTTCTGGGCGACATGGACAAAACGGTGAAGCCTCGGGGCTTGTCCCCGAGGTACTTCACGCTTCGAGGTCGTACAGTGCGCCGTACTTCGCCGTAACGTACTCGAGGAAGTGGTCCGCGGTCAGTTCCTCACCAGTTGCGCGCTCGATCAGCTCTTGTGTCGTGTACTGCTTGCCGTGCTGGTGGATCTGTTCGCGAAGCCAGCCGTTCAGTTCGTCGAAGTTGCCCTCGCGAATGTCGCTGTCGAGGTCACCGAGGTCGGCTTCGGCGGCCGCGTACAGCTGTGCGGCGAGCACCGACCCGAGCGAGTACGTCGGGAAGTAGCCAAAGGAGCCGTGAGACCAGTGGATGTCCTGCAGACAGCCCTCCGCGTCGGTCTCTGGCCGGACGCCGAGGTACTCCTCGTACTTGTCGTTCCAGACCTCGGGGACGTCCTCGACCGCGAGGTCGCCCGAAATCAGGTCGCGCTCGATCTCGAAGCGGATCACGATGTGCAGGTGGTAGGTGAGTTCGTCCGCCTCGACGCGAATGAGGTTGTCGTCGTGGACCTGGTTCGCGGCTTCGTAGGCGTCTTCGGGTGTGACGGCCTCGAGACTCGGGAACCGCTCGCGGGCGACCGGGAGGAACTGCTCCCAGAACGGCCGAGAGCGACCGATGTGGTTCTCCCAGAGCCGCGATTGGGATTCGTGAACCGAGAGGTCTCGAGCCTCACCCAGCGGGGTGCCGTAGCCCTCGTCGGGCAGGCCGAGCGTGTAGTTCGCGTGGCCGAACTCGTGGATCGTCGAGGTGATCGAGCCGAGCAGGTCGTCTTCCTCGAAGCGAGTCGTCACGCGGGCGTCGAACTGGGTCCCTGAGGAGAACGGATGCGGGGCGGTGTCTAGTCGGCCGCGATTCCAGTTGTACCCCAGCGAGTCGAGGACGTCACGCGCGAGTGCTTCCTGATCGTTGTCTTCGAACGTGCCCGCGAAGGCGTCGGTCTCGAGGTCGGTGTCACTGTCTCCGACCGCGTCGATCAACGGGACGAGTTCGTCGCGCAGGCGCTCGAGTATCCCCTCTGCGGTCTCGAGGTCGATGTACGGCTCGTAGTCCGAAAACAGCACCTCGTAGGGATCAGCGTCGGGATCGATGTGGTTGGCGTACTCCCGTTTGAGTTCGACCAGTTTCTCGAGGGTGGGCGCAAACGCCTCGAAGTCGTCGTTCTCCTTGGCCTGTTTCCATTTGGGGTGGGCGTTGGCAGTCGTCTCGGAGATCTCCTCGACAAGTTCCTGTGGAACGCTGGTCTCTCGGTCGTAGCGTCGACGGACCTCTCGGACGACGGCCGCCTGTTCGTCGGTGAGCTCCGTTGCCTCGAGGTCGGAGAGTAGCGCTCCGGTCTCGTCGGCCGTCAGCAGTTCGTGGCTGATCGACGACAGCGTCGAGAGCTGCTGGGCGCGGGCGGGCGTCCCCTCGTCGGGCATCACGACTTCTTGATCCCACTGGAGGATACCGGCCGCGTTCGATACGTTCGCGATTCGCGTGACGCGCGTTTCGAACTCGTTGTACGTCTCGGATGACGCCCCCTCGGTCCGGGGCTGATCGGTCGCCATGGACGTATGCTAGCGAAGATACGGTATCAACGTCGTGGTTCCGGCACTCGAGTGTGTCGTTTCGGCCAGCGATCCGGTCGAAATGATGCGTGCGGCGCGACAACATTCGACACGCCAGGCGGCGACTCGAGACGTACGCGTCCTGTGATACCGGTGTAGAACACGCAAGCACGTGACTGTTCGGGCTCCCTGACGACTCTCTTGGTACAATGGTAGTCGCTTCGATAATCGTGTTCATCGCGAGCCTGTTGATCGGTGCACTGGGTATCTACGTCAGCGCGCGCGTCATCGTCGGCGCTGGCAGCTTCGACCGCGCGATCGTCACCGCGATCATCGGGGCGGTCGTCTGGGCCGTCGTCGGCTTCTTCGTCGGCTGGATACCCCTATTGGGGCCGCTGCTGGCCCTGCTCGCGTACATCGCGGTGATCAACTTCCGGTATCCCGGCGAATGGACCGCCGCCGCGATGATCGGCCTGCTCGCGTGGGTGACCGTCTTGATCGTCCTGTACGCACTCGCCGCGGTCGGGATCACCAGCTTTGGCGCAGTTGGCATCCCCGGCCTCTAACCCGCTACCGCATAGCAGACGGCTTACGGCTCCGGCCCGCCACCTCGAGCCCGCACTACGGCCACGACGCCGCGACCCGCTGGTAGGTCTTTCGACACCGCTCGAGCACTGCGAGCGAGACGCTTTCGGTTTCCGTGTGGGCCTCGCCGGGCTCTGACGGCCCGCAAATCACGCATTCAGTCCCGGCCTGGGAAAGCCATCCGGCATCGGTTGCGTGGGGTTTCGTCACGAGTGCCGGCGTCCCCGATTGGGCGGCGTCGGCCGCCTCGCGGACCGCCTCGGCGAACGCCTCGTCCGTACACCGCATCGGCGGGAGGTCCTGATCGACGGTCCACGTGATGCCCTCGAGGTCCTCGAGGCGCTCGAGCGAGGCCCGCTCGCCCGGCACCGTTCGCTCGTCAACAGTCAGCGTACAGCGGTCGGGGATGACGTTCATCGCCACCCCACCCTCGATTTCGGTGACGGCGAGACTGCCCGCGAGCGTCTCGCCCGCCACGTCGATCGCCGGGGCCTCGAGGGCGCGAACGAGGTCGACGGCGTCGGTCGCGCGGTAGATGGCGTTCTCGCCGGCGTCGACTTCGCTTGCGTGGGCGGCCGTGCCGCGAGCGGTGATCGTACTTCCGCGTCGGCCCTTGTGGGCGACGGCGACGTCCGTCACGCCGGGGCTTGAATAGCCCGTCGACCCTTCGCCGACGATGGCGTAGTCGGGGGAAAAGCCGTGCTCGATGGCGTGTTGTGCGCCAACGCCGCCAACTTCCTCGCCGACGAAACTGGCGAAAACGAGTTCCCCGGCTGGCGATGGGTCGCTGTCGCGGAACGCGAGCATCGCGGCTGCGACTGCGCCTTTCATGTCCGCCGCGCCACGACCGTAGAGGCGACCGTCTCGCTGCTCGACGACGTACTCGAGGTCATCCGCGGCCGTCTCAGACGTACCGACAACTTGCGACGCCGCGGGCTCGACGACGTCGTGGTGGCCGACGAGCGCCAGCGTCCGGTCGCCAGTTCCCTTCCGTGCGATCACGTTCCCGGCCACATCGCGGGTGACCTCGGCGTCGGTCTCACGTCGCAGCCACGTCTCGATGTGATCTCCCGCGGCCGTCTCGTCGTCGTGGCTCGGAATCGACACCAACTCGCGCGTCAACTCACGGACGGTCATGGCGACCACTACGACGCGGTGGGTGTTGTGTCCATCGAGCGATCGCCCTGCTTTGCGTGATGGCCTACTGGACTTGCTCGTACACCGGCCGGTCGTCCTCGTCCTCGTCGTCGCCTTCGGTCAGTCTCGAAACGGTCTCGCCGACGCTCTGGAGGCTGGCGGTCTGTTCTTCGCTGGCCGCGGCGACCGACTCCGTCGCGTCGGCGACCTGATTCGCCGTCTGCGAGATGTCTTCGACGGTCGTCGCCGCCGTCTCGACGTTGCGCGCCTGCTGGTCGGTCGCCGCCGCGATGTCTTCCATCTTCGATGCCGTCTGGTCGACCGCGTCGTGGATCTCCTCGAGCGAGTCCATCGTCTCGCGAACCCGGTCGGTGCCATCGTCGATTCGCTCGGCTGTCTCTTCGGTCGTTTCGACCGTCTTCATCGCGTCCCGGCGAACGCCTTCGACGGCGTCTTCGATCGCCGCGAGGTCGCGTTTGGTCTGCTCGGCGAACGACTCGACTTCGTTTGCGATCACACCCATCGTCCCCGCGTTCGCGCCCTCCGAGCGCGAGGCCTCGATTTTGGCGTTTTTCGCCAGCACGGTCGTCCGCTCGGCGACGTCGTCGAGTCGCTCGAGAACCGCGTCGATCTCTTCCGTTCTGCTCTCGAGGTCGTCGGCGGATTTGGTGACGTCTTCGGTCGCGTCCTCGATGGCCTCGAGTTCGTCCAAGGCGTCGTCGGCCGCTTCGACGCCGTCGGCGGTGAGCCGTTCGGCTCGTTCGCTCTCCGAGCGGACGTCGTCGGCGACGCTCGCGACCTCTTCGATCGCGGCGCTCAACTCGCCGAGTTCTGTCGCCGCCTGATTCGTGTTTCTCGCCTGTGCGTTCGTGTGGCTGCTGATCGTCTGAGCACGACCGGCGATCACTTCGCTCGCGTTGTGCAGTTCCTCGATCGGGCCTTGGACGTCCTCTTCGACTTCTCGCGCCAGTCGCTGGCGGCGCTCGATCGAGTCCTCGAGTCGCTTCGCGTAGGAGTCGACGTACGTGTCGGTCGCGATCTGCATGTCGAGGTTGATGATGCGCAACAGCGAGAGCACGTCCATCATCCCGTCGTCGACCGCGTCTCTGACTGTCGCCTCGAACGATTCCTCGAGGCCGTCATCGTCGTCGTCGCCACCGAAGCCGAGCGCACTGACGAAGCCGCCGATGCCACCGCCTTCGGATTCCTGCTCTTCGACCCACTCTTCGATCGCGTCGACGACCTGCCGCTGGGCGCGCTCGTTGAGCCGATCGAGCAACAGCGTGTAGTAGACGCCGTACTGACCCACGTAGTGTTTCAACGGCATGTCGAGGATCTCGTGGAGCTTGCCGACTCGAGCCCGGTTGGCGAAAAACGATTGGTCGTAGTCGCCCGTGGACAGCGAGACCATATACGCCCGCTGGGTCTGTTTCAGTGCCGGAACGTCCTTCGGCGAGCGGTTGATGACCGCTCTGGTCTGTTTGTACTGCAGAATCTTGTCGTAGAAGTCGTCTGCAATCTCGTCTTGGTTCTCGCGCAACAGCGTCTCGAGGTCCGCTAACCGCTGTTCGTCCTCCTCATCGAAGCCGACGAACTCCTTTCGCCACGCGATCTCGTCGTTGTCGAGCCCGATTCTGTCCACAAGCTCATCAACTGAAAGAAAATGGTTGAGTCCCCCTTGTCCGAACGTTTGTTCCGGATCCATTACCTCCACCTCTCCTGTGTAAGGTGTAATATCCAACGAATGTTCTCGCAGAATAGGAGTACTGCCGTGGGGCGATTGTTCGGGTTTTTCGCGTGGTGTCGCTCGCCGCCGTCACCCCTTGCGTACCGTGAGTCGCGTGCCTTTGCTGGTGGAACACCCTTATAGGCGTCCGTCGACCAAGTTACCGTATATGCACGTCGTGCCGGATACGAGCGTGGTCATCGATGGCCGCGTCTCGGCGACGATCGATGATGGGCAGTTCGAGGGAGCGACGATTTCGGTGCCGGAAGCCGTCGTCGCGGAACTCGAGGCGCAGGCGAACGACGGGATCGACAGTGGCTGGGACGGCTTAGAAGAGCTCCAGCGACTCGCCGCCCTCGCCGACGAGGGCGTGATCGCCCTCGAGTACATCGGCGAGCGTCCCGACGCGATCGAACGGGGCCACGCCGCAGAGGGCGAGATCGACGCGCTGATCCGCGATCTCGCCGAGGACCTCGAGGCGACGTTCCTGACGAGCGACGTCGTGCAGGCCGAAGTCGCGAAAGCGAAAGGCCTCGACGTCGAGCACGTCTCGCCGGAGGTCCGCAAAGTGGGCACGCTGACCGTCGAGAACTACTTCGACGACCAGACGATGAGCGTCCACCTCAAGACGGATACGGTTCCGATGGCCAAGCGGGGCGAACTCGGTGAGATGCGCTACGAGCAGATCGCCGACGAACCGCTCGACGAGGCGACGATGGACGAGTACGCCCGCGAGATCGTCGACGGCGCGAAGGAGTCTCCAGAGGGCTTCATCGAACTCTCCGAACCGGGCATGAAGATCGTCCAGTTCCGGGATTATCGGATTGCCATCGGCCGTCCGCCGTTTGCCGACGGGATCGAGATTACGGCCGTCCGACCGATTGCCCAGACCGACATCGAAGACTACGAGAAAGCCGACGAACTGAAAGAACGGCTGCTCGAGCGCCAGCGTGGCGTCCTCATCTCGGGGGCACCGGGGGCCGGGAAGTCGACGTTCGCACAGGCGGTCGCTCGCTACATCTCGGAGCACGATTATGCCGTCAAGACGATGGAGAAACCGCGGGACCTGCAGGTCGGCCCCGAGATCACCCAGTACACCGAACTGGGCGGCGAGATGGCGAAAACGGCGGACGCACTCCTGATGGTCCGTCCCGACTACACCATCTACGACGAGGTCCGCAAGACCGACGACTTCGAGGTCTTCGCGGACATGCGACTGGCCGGTGTCGGCATGATCGGCGTCGTCCACGCGACGCGCCCGATCGACGCCCTGCAGCGCCTCGTCGGCCGGGTCGAACTCGGGATGATTCCCCAAGTCGTCGACACCGTCGTCTACATCGAAGCCGGTGAGGTAAACACCGTCTACGACGTCAAGACGGAGGTCAAAGTCCCCGCCGGCCTGACCGAGGAGGACCTCGCTCGACCCGTGATCCAGGTGACGAACTTCGAGACGGGCGACCCCGAGTACGAGATCTACACGTTCAACCGCCAGGTCGTCACCGTCCCGCTCAAAGACGAAGAAGGTGGCCCCGGCAGCGAGTCCGGCGTCGATCGGATCGCCAAAAGCGAGATCGAACGGGAGATCCGCTCGATCGCCCGCGGCTACGTCGACGTCGAACTCAAGAGTCAGAACAAAGCCGTCGTCTACGTCGAAGAGGACGACATCTCGAGCGTGATCGGCAAGGGCGGCGGACGGATCACGGACGTCGAGAACCGGCTGGGGATCGATATCGACGTGCGGACCCACGACGAGAACCCCAACTACGGCGCTGGCGGCGGTGCCAGCGCAGGTGGCGGTGGCGGACAACGCGGCGGCGGCCAACCAGCAGGCCAGATGGTCACCCCCGAGATCACCTCGCGACACGTCGTCGTCCCCGTCGACGGCAACCACGGCGAAACCGTCGAAGTGCAAGCCGGCGGCGAGTATCTGTTCACCGCGACGGTCAGTCGCGGCGGCGAAATTCAGGTCTCTCGAGGAAGTGCAATCGCCGACGAGCTAGAGCAGGCGATCGATCGCAAAGAGCCGATTACGGTCGTCCCGTCTTGACATCCTCCCCGCCCTGAAGGGCGAGGATTCCCGCGTTGGGAAATTGTGGTTTACGACGTGACCTGTTCTTGAGGTGCGAACGCACCAGTTTCCTTGTCAAACAAGAACGTCGATGGCTGTGCCAACCAGCCGTTACTCCTATCACCGCCATCTGTGGCGAGACTCGGAGATACTTTCTGTCGAATATTCTCAGCGCCGTTCACATCAGCGTTCGCTACTGTACCGCACTCATCGCACACGTACAACCCGCGTTCAACACGGTTCGCCTTACGCTTGCGACCACAACACGAACACGACTTCGACGTATCACGTTCAGACACCTGCTCGACCGCGATTCCTTCCATCTCGGCCTTGTATTCAAGCAGGTCGGTGAAGCGGTCGAACGCCCACGAATGCAGGTCAAGGTTGCCGTGATTGCCCCAACTCTTCGACTCGTCGTTCTCCTCGTCCTCACGGATACCAGTGAGGTCACCAACCACAATCGTTCCAACATCTTCGTCTACACATCGCTGAACGATATGTTTGGAGAGGGTATGGAAGTAGTGGGTTCGGCGAGCGGACTTCTTCTGGTTCAACCGCGTGGCTTGCTCGGAACCAGAGTCATCACAGCGAGCGATACGCTTGCTGAAGTAGTAGTCGTCCTGCTTCAGGCAGTTCAGCGGGTACAGTTCGGCGTGACCGTCTTCGTAGGCGAGTGCGGCGAAGTTGTTGATGCCAAGGTCAACACCCACTGTCTTCTCACCCGGTGCTTCGGACACTTCGACCTCGACTTTACACACGAAGTGCAGTTCCCATTCATCCCCTGTCCAAACGGCCCTGACTTGTTGAACGCCCTCCACGGTGGAGAGGTCAATGTCGGGACGAGTTTGGTATTCGCAGAGGATGAAGTCCGACCAGTACTCCTTGAGGTTCGACCCTTTTGAGAGTCGAACGCGGTTGTACTGGGTGTCGAGTTTGAAACCAGCGGCTTTGAATGTGACTGTGGAACGTGGGTGTTTGTCGCCGTGTTTGCGGTAGCCGGGCGGGTTCGCGTTCGTATCTCCGTTGCGTCGTTTGCCGTACCAGCCGTTGAACGCTTCAGCGAGTTCTTGAAGAACGCGCTGTGCTCAATGAGCGAAGCTCATTGGCATCACGAGACGGCTTCGCCGTCTCGAACGAACTTGACTGAGAATGCAGGTCATCATAGCGTTCGTGGGACTTGAGGTAGGCGGTGAGTTCGTCGTGTTCGGGGATGTAGTCGATTTCATCCCAGATGCGACTGCACGTCCACCGTCCGACGTTCCAGAGTTTCGAGGCGGCGAACCCGAGCGAATCGAGGTCGTCTTGCACCTGTTGCTGGTTCCTGATGGAAGCAGTGTAGGTGCGGGTGACAACCTGTTTCGCCATACATAACCTATGTAGACAAACCTACTTGAAGGTGGGGATTACGCAGCGTGGAATATCCAGCTGTGCCATCGAACGGTGGACTGTGAAGGGTAGTATCGGATTCATCCCCGCGCTAACGCACGGGGCTTTCTCCTTGACTTTCCGTAAGCGGCGACCTGCTCTCGTCCTATACGAGCAGTTGCCTTTCTCGCGGTTGAGTTCGCATTCGTAGTCTTCCCCGAGAAAGAACAGTGGATTCTATACCAGATCCCGGCACTCAACGACTGATTGTTTATCAATGACACACTGATCTACTAGCTGTTTAAGGACCAGGCATTTATACAAGACGAATGTTTGAATCGAGTATGGATAAAATGGAGTTTGATCGCTATGGGCGCTGATAGACAGACGATCGGGTACTCGAATGCCGGAACGACGATGGGATCGTTCATTACGGACCCCGACGGCCTCGAGCGAGCGCACTCGCGGATCGTCGACGATATCCGAACGACGGTGGACAACGCGGGCGCACAGGGTGCCGTGGTCGCGATGAGCGGTGGGATCGATTCCACCGTCACGGCGGCGCTGGCCGTCGAAGCACTCGGCAGTGACCGCGTGCTCGGGCTGGGGCTGCCCTGTCACAAGAGCGAACACCCCGGCGTCAGCGAGGCCCGGACTATCGCGGACGGGCTGGGCATCGAGTTTACCGAGATCCAGCTCCGACCGTTGCTCGAAGCGTTCGAGGAGACGGCGGCGTGTGCCCTCGAGGCCGACGTCGAGACGGACGAGGACGGGCGGCCACACGAGCGCAACCACGCGCTCGGGAACGTGATCGCGCGACTGCGGATGTGCTGTGCGTACTACACGGCGAACCGCCAGCAGCGACTCGTCCTCGGGACGGCGAACCGCTCGGAGTGGCTGCTCGGCTACTTTACGAAGTACGGCGACGGCGCGGCCGATACGTATCCGCTCGGTGACCTCTACAAAACGGAGGTGCGAGCGCTCGCGACACGGATCGGCGTGCCACGCCGGATCGTCAATAAAGAGCCGACGGCTGGGTTCTGGGCCGACCAGACCGACGCCGACGAACTCGGCGCGTCCTACGACGTGATCGACCCGCTGTTACAGCGGCTCGTCGATGATGGTAAGTCGATCCCCGAGGCCGCGGCGGCACTCGGTATCGACCACGAAACGGCACGCTCGCTCGCGTGGCTGTGCGCCGAAACGCAACACAAACGAATCACGCCGCCGACACCCGGCATCGGCGATCGGGACGTCAGCACCAGCCGATAGCGTACTGGCTGTCAGGCGATATCTCTTACTTGAGTCGCCGAAAACGGGTGGACGCACGATATCTCGCGTATCGTCCGCTCAGGTGCTGGCTTCGATGCGATACAGATTCGGGTTCCGCCACCAGAACAGCCCCCACGACAGCATGAATCCGGCAGCCATCGCGGTAATATCCTGGATGAATCGGGGGAGACCGATATCGATGACCGCGACGAGTGCGATCGCCGAGCCGATCGCCGCACCGACAACGACGAACACCAGATCACCGGCGATGTGTTCTTGGCTCTGCTCCCAGTATGGCTGACGTTCTTCGTCGTACCAGACGCCGATGTAGATCAACACCGGCGCCATCGACGTGATGAGTGTAATGACGTGGTACTGTTCGGGAACTCCGATCCGCTCGAGCACGGCGACGTTGAGAACGTTCGCGACGATCATCATCGCGAACAATCCGACCAACAACCAGCCCCACCGCGGGAGCCGTTCTTTGTCCATGCTCGAAGACGGGTACCGCCGCAAAATAATCTGCCGCTCGCGCTCGGTTACTCCGCGCAGCAGGCGTCCTTTTTCGGGGACTCGTCGACGCCGTTGCCGTCGGCTGCGACCGGTTCCTCGAGTCGATAGAGACTCTGCCGAGCGTCCGCAAAGTAGATATCCTCGTCGACCATTCCGATTCCTTCTAGGCGTTCGAGTGCGTACCGGACGGTCCGGGCCGAAAGCATCGATTCTTCGACGATCTGTTTCTGGGTCAACGGCCCATCGTACTCGAGAACCTTGAAGACGAGTTTGGCGCTCGGTGGCAAGTCTTCGATGTCCTCCCCGTCGGTCTCTGCCATACTACGAATCGAACGTCCCCAGCGTCATAAAAGTTGAGCCTTACGAGGAGTTCTTGACATGAAAAATTCCGAGACTTTGTGGCTGGTAAAGTACGACGAGAACGCTCGTACAGCCGCATATCCTGTCCTGACTGGCTGGTCAGATAGTGGCGGATCTGCACCAACCGAGAACCTCGCTGCCGGCTCCGGTGGCGTCATCCTTCGCCGATCATCCGGTCTTCGTCTTCCCACTCCTGCTGGCGCAGTTCATACTTCTGGGTCTTGCCAGTCGCCGTCTTCGGCAGCTCCTTGACGTACTCGATCCGACGGACGACCTTGTAGCTCGCCAGTTGCTCGCGCGAGAACGCGGTCAGTTCGTCCGCCGACACGGGTGGGTCGTTCGGATCGCCGTTTGCGGGCACGACGAACGCCTTCGGCGTCTCACCCCACTCGTCGCTGGGTGCCGGGATGACGGCCACGTCAGCGACCGCGTCGTGGTCGAACAGCGTGTCCTCGAGTTCGATGCTCGAGATGTTCTCCCCGCCAGAGATGATGATGTCTTTCTTGCGGTCACGGAGGGCGATCATGCCGTTCTCGTCGACCGTCGCGAGGTCGCCCATGTGGTAGTAGCCCTCGAGGCGGTCGTTGAACGCCTCTTCGGTCTCCTCGGGTTTGTTCCAGTAGTGGTCCATCACCTGGTTGCCACGGACGACGACCTCGCCGAGCGTCTGGTCGTCGTGTGGGACGTCGTCGCCATCCTCGTCGACGACGCGAACGTCGGTGCCGAGGACGCCCATTCCCTGCCGTTTCTTGATCTCGAAGCGGTTCTCGTCGTCGATGAGGCGCTTGGCGTCGGAGATCGTAATGAGCGGACCGGTCTCGGTCGCGCCATAGAGGTGCTTGAGATACCAGTCGAACTCGTCTTCGACGGCGCGGATCGTCGCCTCTGGTGGCGCGCTGCCGGCCGTGGTCACGCGAACCTGATTGTCGCCGCTCATCTCGGGCTCGTCGTGTGCCTCGTAGTAGTCGATCAGCTGGTTGAGCACCGCCGGTGCGGCACAGAGGATCGACACGTCCTCGGACGTGATCGAATCGACGACGTCGTCGGCGTTGACACCGCGCGTACAGACGTGGGTCGCACCCATCCCGGTCACCGCGTAGATGTGCCCCCAGCCGTTGACGTGGAACATCGGCAACGTCCACAGATAGACGTCGTCGTCGGTGATCTCGTGGTAAATCGTCATCAGATAGGAGTGGATGGTCTCCGTGCGGTGTGTCCGACAGACCCCCTTCGGATCGCCCGTCGTCCCCGAGGTGTAGTTGATCGTGATGATCTCGTCTTCGTCCATCTCGGGCTGGTCGAACGCGGTGCCCGCGTCCTCGAGGACGGTCTCGAAGTCTTCCCACTCCCCGTCGACGACGTCGGCGTCGTTCGTGATGAACGTCTCCGTGGGCACGTCGTCCCGAATCGCCTCGACCTTCTCTGCGTGTTCGTAATCCGCGTAGATCGCGTCGACGCCCGCATCCGAGAGGATGTACTCGTAATCGTCGGGCGTGAGCCGATAGTTCAGCGGCGTAAACACCGCGCCGATCTGCATTGCCCCGTAGGCCGCCTCGAGGTGGTAGTGTGTGTTCGGATCGAGCACGGCCACCCGGTCCCCTTTCTCGATACCCCGCTCCTGGAGCGCCGCCGAAAATCGGTCGACGCGCTCACCGAGTTCGTCGTACGTGAATCGATCACCATCGACGCCGATGACGGCTTCCTCGTCGCCGTAGTACGTCCGCGCTTGCTCGAGGAAGTCCGTGACGATGAGTGGTGTTTCCATACATGGCAGGCTTTCGCCACCTCTTTGATACATATTTTGATTACAGACTCCCCGGAGACGCCACGACGTACCCGACTCTTCGGACTGGACCACGATACAAACGGTGTCGACGCTGGCCGACCGTCTCTGAGTCGAGTCACACCGGCTCGACCACTCGAGCCGTCCGGAACCGATCAGAGTTTCTTCCAGACGTCTTCGTCGTCGTCGAACCCACCCTCGTCGGGATCGCCGAACTCGTCTCTCCCTTCGAGCTCTAACTCGTCGGGCGAAAACGTCGGTTCTTCGTCGGCCGGCCGGGACTGTTTCTGGAGGTTCAGCTCCGGCCACGCGGTCTCCTCCCAGAGCCCGCGCTCGCTGTAGTAGTAGACGACGTCGTCGCCGACGACGGCGAACAGCCCGCGCTGGCGGTCGTGGACGACGCGTTTGTTCGTGTCAATCGCGACGTCGACGACGTCCTCGAGTGTATCGAGCGAGATGTGGTAGTCGCCGACCCACATCGGAATCGAGCCACGCGAGATCCACTCGGCGTAGCGCTGTTCGTGGACCGCACGCCGAGCGGCCTCCTCGTCGACCGGGGCTCGCCGCGCGACGAACGCGGCCCCCACGAGTGCGAACGTCCCCAGCAGTGAGAGCCCGGCGATCGTTCCGAGACTCCGCGATTCGGTGGTCTGTTGGGTGCCCGTCTGATAGGTATGGCTCTCTGACACCGACAGCGACTCAGCCAGCCAGTAGGCGTCGTCGGTCACCTGAAACGCCGTCGACGCCTGCTGTGTGCCCTGACTTCTCCCGGTGTCGTACTCGACACGGAACGCCAACTCGAGGTCGACCGAGCCGACGCCCGAGAGTTCTCGCTCGAGTTGGCGCTGGCGGTCGCGGTAGGAGTCGACGTCGATCGTCGCCGTCGACGTTGCGACGCCGTCCTCGACGGGTGGCGATTCGTCGATGACGGTGTGGGTCTCGTTCCAGAACGACTCGCCGTCTCTGGTCGCGTCGAACCGAAGGATCAGTTCGTGGTGGACGTCGGCGTCGTCGATCGCCCCCTCGGTCTCGTCTCGCAGGCTGGTCTCGGGCTCGAGGGTGAGCTCCGGCGTGGCGTTGCGCACGTAGACGCCGCTGTTCTCGAGGCGGTCGCCCTCGCTCCAGAGTTCGCCGTCCCGCACGACGACGGCACTCGTCCCGACGTTGCTTTCGACGTGTTCGTCGCCGTACTGCGTGGTCGTCTCCGTCGTCGGATTCGCAACGGCCCAGCCCGTCGCGCCGAGTGCAAGCGCACCGACGACGATCAGTGCAATCGTGATTAGGCGACCGTACTGGGCGAGTACTAACTCGAGTCGTGGATTATCGATCACTGTTCGGATACCCCCGTCGACCGGCCCCACCGGTTTGCTCCCCTCCCTAATCCGTATCCGACCTGTTACAACGGATCGGAGAGCGGACTCACATGCGTACATTCACTTTTTGCAACCATTATAACGATGTCGGCCACCTCTGCCCGAGCAGGCGGTCAGAGCCACTTCCGAAGCTTTCGCTCGAGTCGAGTCGACAGCGGAACGTGTGTGCCGGCGGAGCGAAGGCGCAAATCACCGCGGCCGAACACGACGAGGACGATTACGACGGCAACCCCGACGATGACTCCGTTGACGGCGGCGATCGCGACGAGGGGATGAAGCCCGTGGAGCCAGACTAAAAGCGCCGGCGGCAACACAGCGAGATAGCGGTACTCGCCGACATGGCGGGTGTACTGGCCGGTCGTCTCAGGTGCCGTCAGCGAGACCGTCGTCTCTCCGCTCGAGCGAATCCCGACCGTCTGCCAGGGTGGGTCCGTCTCGACGTTGTTACTTCTGGCTTCGTGGACGACGACGATTGGGAGGTAGCCCGCGTTATCGATCGTCCGTGTGAGTTCGCCCGTCTCACCGGGGGCGAGGATCTGTGGATTATCCTCGGGCGTTTCGGTACTCACGACTTCGTACTCGGTGGTACCCGACGGCACGACCATCGCTGCGGTCGCGAACGTCACGAACACGAGCAAGACCAGCCCGAGCGTCGTCCAGAACGCGAGCACGTTCTCCCGAGAGCGCGAGCGCCGCTTCTCGCGTCGTGCAGGCCCGATTCGCTCGAGGAGCACGCCGAACCCGAGCAGGGCGATGCCGACGGCGACCAGCAGCGAGCCGGTCCCCTCCGAGTCGGGCGACGTTGTCAGCCCGAGAATCGGGCCGATCGTCCCGACAGCTGCTGCTGCAGTGTTCTGAACACCCATGATGGCCGTCCCAAGGTGTGGGATCGTGACGACCTCGCCGTTTACCTGCCATGCTTTGGCAACGATCTGGCCGTCCGTGACGTGGGGTTCGCCGCCGTCTTGGTCGGTAAACGGGTTGGCGTCGCCTTTCGTGATGTATCCTTCACTGGTCTCGCCGACGACGCGATGAGTTGTCAGCCCGCCGCCGTGAAGCTCTCGCGCGTCGAAGACGACCACATCACCGTCCGCGACCGACCCCGAAACGGCGGTCGGGATCGCGACGAAGCCGTCGCCGGCGTTCATCGTCGGCTCCATACTGCCCGTCGCGACGTACCCGAGCAGGATCGGCTGTCCCAGTAGCTGGCCGACCAGCAACAACACGATGGCAAGTGCGACGACGACACCGAACACTCGCTTGAGGAGCGTCGTTGACGTCATTGGCTCGTCCTACGGACGTTCATGGAAACCTGATTGTTCAACTATACTGATATTCGGAGTCGATCATCTTAAACACCTTGTGAGGTGTCTCAAGTCGCCACGCTTACCTCGAGACGAGCGCCCACCGGCGGTTCGCCGCGGCTGCCAAGAACAGGAACCCGGCAGTCATCGGTGGGGCGAGCGCTGCCGTCGTCGCCGCCGAGAGTTCGCGGTTCTGAAGCGTGAACGGCTCTGGTTCCTCGACCGTAATCGAGCCCGCCTTGACGCCACTGACCGCGATCGCGTACGTGCCGGGCTCGGTGAACTGCCGGTCGAACGTCACCATCCGCTCCGAGTTCGGCTCGAGCGTCACCGTTCGCGTATCGACGACGATGCCGTCGACGGCGAGCTCGAGGGTGCGATCGACTCGCCTCTCCGTGGGGTTCCTCACCGTCGCCTCGACCGTCGTCGTCTCGCCCACCGTGAGTTCGCTGTCGGCAACCGAGGCGTCGAGCACGTCGATCGGCGGCCCCTCGGCGGTGACCGATTCGGTCCGCCCGTCGACGCCGATCTCGTACGTGCCGGGCCACTGTAGCTCCCGTTCGAAGACCACCGAGGTCGTCTCGCCGGGGCCGATCTCGAATGTTTTCGTGTCGACGGTGATGCCATCGACGGTCAACGTGGCCGTCCGCTGTCTCGTCATGGCCCCGTCGTTCCGGTAGGTCGCGTTCACCGTCACGGTATCGCCCGTCCCGACGGTCGTCCGATCGAGTTCGACGGCCTCGAGTTCGACATCGGTCGGCTCGTCATCCTCCTCGTCGTCCTCGTACCGGACGTGGATCGTGAACGTCTCGGTGCCGCTTTCGGCGAGGTGCGTATCGATCGCTACGCCGATGCTCGTCGTCTGTCCGGCCGTTGGCTCGAGTGGGTTCGACGCCGAGACGGTCGCCGAACGGTCGCCGTCCGCGTAGAACTCGAGGCCGTCAACCTCATTTTCGATCCAGATTCGCTCGACGGCGTCGTCGTTGACTGCAATCGTGAAGACCCCATCCGCGCGTGTGATCGCACGGTCGTTGAGTTTCTCGAGGTCGAGTCGGAGGTCGCCGTCTTCGATTGTGGAGTAGGAGGAGGTTGGCTCGAGGACGACGTCGTCGGCTGTCGTGTCTTCACCCACCGTGATTGCTACTGTTGGGACTGCCAACGCGAAGAGAAAGCAGGCTGCGGCGGCAGTGAGGAGGATCTTGGTGGATGGCATTCAGAATTTCTTTTTCGACGAACAGCGTCATTAATCACTTATTATTGTCTGTTCAAGAGAAGGTTCGATAAGTTCGTTTATTGTCCCGATGGAACCGCTTCGATAGTGATTTCTCCTGGAATATCGTCTTCTGTTGGATTATTTACGCCAGTGAATTCAAACACAACATTGAATGTTTCACTGGCCTCTGGTGAGAGTGTGAGGATATTTCCAGTAAGGGTGTTGTCAGTGTCCACAAAGTTCATTCCAGACCCCTCGGCAATACTATTACTGTTGACAAGAAGATCATTTTCATTTGCATCCTGAATCGTGATGTCAATGTCGCCGATATCGGGATCACCGGTATCGGGACTTGGGTCATTGTTGGTAATCGTGAGAGCTTCAGAAAATGTGGTCACTGCGTCAATGTTAATATCAGCGTCAAGATCAAATTGGATAACATTCTCGGTCCCACCGGCAAGATCACCACTGACGTCTAATCCAAGGAGTGCCGCGCCGTCACCCTCGGTACTGATGTTCACTGTCCGATCCGCACTCACGCTGCTAAACGCACCAGTGCCCAGTGCAGCTCCGCCGCCCGCGACGATCGTTCCCAGTCCAACTAACACATTGCGTCGGTTCATGCTCATGATTGTAGTCTCCATGTAACCACGCCGCGACCCTCGCCGCTGGGTCCGGAACGCGGTTCTTGCTCCTCCCTTGGAATCCCACCCACTTTGTATTGAGTACCGAGACACTGTTCAAGCTTGATAATACCCGTTGCAGCAACACCGCAATCACCTTCAAGACCGGCCTGAACGGCCGAAATCGGCCGTCTCGAGTATTTGGACTGCTGTCAGGTCACATACTCTCGAGCGACACGACATCTCGAAACACCCGCAGCTGTCGTACGCCTATTGCGTCCGGGGCAATCGGCGACACTTGAGACAGATGATCGACTCCGATGGCGTCCCATAGTGAGTCGAGGCCAACCGATATATGATCTTTTGTGACAGTACAGTGTACTTATATATGCCCGTCTCGTAGCTATTATACGGATACAGATGTCCGAGACGGGAAATTGAGCCAGTTCGCAACATCTGGGATTATCACACATACAGTACTCCAACATGACACGTCCTTTCACAGGTATTGCGATCGTGTTCATCCTCCTCGGCGTAGCGGTTATGGCCGGGCCGACGTTCGGCTTCGACACGATCGCCGCCGATCGTGGTGTGAGCGTCGCGACGGCCGACGACTCGAGTGCCTATCTCGGCCTCGAGGACCGTTCGGGATCGGCGGCGATCGACTCGCCCGCGGATTCAACGGTCGTCTACACCGTGACCGACAACTTCGGCGGGGCTGATCCGGCTACCGTCGACACATCGGTCGTTCGGATCACCGACGACAACAATGACCCGGTCACGTCGACGGCGCTTTCGGCGACAGTCCAGCCCGGCAGCGAGGCCAATACGTTCGACGTCCAGCTTGCATGTGACGATGCAACGTCGCTCGAGGGATCTTACTACATCCTGTTACAGTTTGTTGCGTCGGACGACGGCTCGAGTGTGGACGCGACTCGAGAGACGGCTGCCCTCATACCCGTAGACTGTACTGCCGAGCCGGTCGAGATCACAGTTGACGAAGACGGCGACGTCACTGCTGGGGGCGACGTGACCGTCGACAACAACGTCGATGTCGGTGGCAACATCAGCAGCGGCGGGTCGGTGACGATCGACAACAACGCGAACGTCGGCGGAGACATCGTCGCACAGGGCGATATCACGATCTGGAACAACGCCATCAGCGGCGATCTCATCGCCGGCGGTAACGTCGATATTCGGAACAACGCCGAAATCGACGGTGATGTCATGGCTTGCGGGACCGTCACCGTCGGGAACAACGCGGTCGTCACTGGGACGATCCTCGAGAATCAGACCGATCTGCCCGGCATCCAGTGTTGACGCTGTTATCCGTGTGATGGGTGGCTGTAGAACCGATCCCGTGCCGTGCTCGAGCGCGATTCTCACGAGTTCGTGATAGTACAGTATACTTATTGGTTGTGAGTCTCTTAATTCTAGACAGACACTGAAATGGCGACACAGGTAGCGAATCGGTCAGATCCAGATCAAGGGGAAATTTTCGATCTACTGAGTAATCAGCGCCGTCGCTACGCGATTCATTACTGCAAGCGCGAAGGCGAGCCCGTCGAACTCGGCGACCTCGCCGAACACGTCGCCGCCTGGGAACTCGACAAAGAGATAGACGAACTTACATCGGCCGAACGCAAGCGCGTCTACACGTCACTCCAACAGACGCACCTGCCGACGCTCAAGCGCGCCGACATGATCGAGTTCGATGACCGAACGATCGCGCTAACTGACCACGCCTCGGAGTTAGATGTGTATCTCGATATCGTGCCGGCGGACTCGATTCCGTGGGGGCTGTACTATCTTGGGCTGACCGTGCTCGGATCAGTCGTGATGGCTGCGCTGTGGCTCGAGGTCGTACCAACGGAGACGATCCCCGAACTCGGCTGGGCGACGCTCGTCTTTGCGTTGTTTGCGGTCTCGGCAGTCGTCCATGTTGTCCAGAGTCGGCAGATGCGACTCGGGGAGATGGAGCGACCACCGTAATTCAGATTCGGTCTTACTCTTATTTTAGTCGTGTGTGCGTCTCGAGTCGCTCCCGACGGCGACACGGTGATCCGTCGCTTTCACGGGTGATAATCAAGCAGTCACTGTAGGGGATTCGTCGCGTTTCAAGCCATTCCTGATATCCTGACATAAATTCTTCTATACTTTAACGTCTGTGGGATATATAATATACTTCTTCGATAGCTTAGTAAATGACTCCTCGGACACACGCCGATACTCGATCAGAACCGTCCGCTGATCGAGGCGGTGCACCGATCATCGGTATCGTACTACTCTTTGGAATGGTACTGGCGGGTGCAGTACTGGTCTTCGTTGCCGCGGGGCCACTGTTCGATGCATTAGAGAGTCAAAGCGACCGAGAGCGCGCAATTATATACATGAGTCAAACCGATAAGGCGCTCTCGACAGCGACGTTTTCGGATGGATCACAACCGATCGAGGTGCCACCCAATGCCGACATGTCAATCGTTGATGACGGCTCGATAGAAGTCGTCTGGTACAATGCCTCAGATACTGATGATCCACCGTGGGATGGGAACGGGGGATGTGTTGCTCCTGAGAGCGCTTCGGGTGATCTAAACGCACTCGAGTACGACCTCGGTGATCGAACGATCATCCACCAGGGTGGTGGTATCTGGGAGCACAGTGGCGGCGACTCGAGGGTCGTCTCAGAGCCGACTATTGAATACAGCAATGGCTCGGACGACGACACCGGGTCGCTTCGACTCCAAATCATGCAACTCGAGGAGGGAGACGTTGGCGGGTCCGAGCTGGCTGCGATGGCAGACCACAGCAAGGCAACGGCACTGACATCCGAAATCCAGGCGGCAGCAACGGAATGTGACCAGACGGATATCGCATTCCGAATCGAAAGCTCGTACCACGACGCGTGGTACGACTATCTCGAGGGGACGCTCGAGGACGGTGCAGAGGTCACTCACAACCAAGGCAGTGTCGAAGTGGTGATCGAGGGGATCAGAGAGTCGAGTGAGCCGGTGTCGTTCATCGTCGAGGAAGATCAGGGACTCAAAGAACCGAACGGAAAGTCAATCTTGCCACAGGTTATTGAACCGTCTCAGAACTTTCGAGTCGGTGGCGTCATCAAAAACGTCGGAAGCACAACGGAAACGCAGACTGTCTCTGTTTCGATTTGGGGAGACGATCCTGAAGATGAATACGAGAGAAAGAACGAGACGATCGAAGATCTCGGTCCCGGCGAGACGGAAAACATCGGCGAGGAAGCGGGCGGTGGGACATTCATTCACTTCGCACCAGGAGAGTTCAAACATAACCTCACACCCGGCGAGACGTACAATTACACGATTTCGACTGAGGACGACGCAACCGACGAACCGGGGTCGTTCTACTATGGCTACAAAGGAACACAGTTCGAACTGTCGAATCCGGACGC
Organism: Natronorubrum aibiense; assembly: GCF_009392895.1. Taxonomy (GTDB): domain Archaea; phylum Halobacteriota; class Halobacteria; order Halobacteriales; family Natrialbaceae; genus Natronorubrum; species Natronorubrum aibiense. The sequence continues at coordinate 1,616,550 of NZ_CP045488.1, forward strand.
GACAGTTGCTGGAAACGTCACAGTCTCCGCAGATCTTCACAACAGGGGCGTCAACGATGGCAATGAAAAACTGACGCTCGAACTCGAGTATCTGGATGAGCTACCGGACGAACTCGAGGATGACCCGTATGCAGACCCGATCGACGCAGGAACTGTTGAGCGATCGTTCGGCGAGAACGGGACTGTCGAACTGCCTATTAATCAGAGTGCACTCATCGATGGCGAGTACGAAGCGACGATACTGACGGAAGATGATGAGGAGACAGTGACGTTCAATGTCACTGCCGGCGTCGATCCAGGTAGGGTTGGGCTCAATGATATCGATAACGCAACGGTCGATATTTCTATTCTGAGTTCGCAAGTCTCCGGCTTGGGTCTGAACCATCAACTCGGAACGATGACCCTTGAGGTCCTGACCGAACGTGACGGGGAGACGTACACGGAGCACGTGTTCGAAAACCCCGAAGGTGGTGACAACATAAACACGTATCCTGCGTGGCAAAACAAGAGCCACCACGTCTACAATACAACGATCGAAATTGAGGGACAGGCGACACTAACGTTGGCATCGAAGTCGTACGGTCTGCCCGGAAATACAGCAGGCTGTCACCGGCAATTGGATCCGTCTCGGTACCACTGGTACTGTGAGGACTTCGACGCCTCGTCGACGGACTATCTCGTCGAACCGGTTGATGCAACCGCTGATGAACAGGAACAGAATCTCAGAGTTCGAACTGCGGCAGATAACGGTTTGCCGGCACTACAACCAGGAAACGACGAACAGGAAAGCGTCGACGAAATCCTTGCAGATCTCTCCGATCCGGCCATCGACCGTGACGGCCTCTGGGAGAACGGTGAACTGGACCTCAAGGATAATGAGTTCCTCTTCCTCTTTGAGACTACGACCGAGTGTGGAATGCCCGACTCTGGATGTGCCACGGATACCGATGATATCGATGCGCTCTGGGAGAGTGCGCAGGAGGCAAGCGGCGCTGGTGATCCGAACTTCAACGACCTGATTGTCTACGTCAAAGTCAATCGAGCGGATGTTAATCCTGGAACACCGAGTATCGAGATTATCCCTAGCAGTGGTGATGAGACCGATGTCGGACCGGGAGATTCCGATAAAAGCGGAATGGATGGTTCTGGTACGGTAGTTGACAACTCCGATGTCGATATTGGAAGCGATCACATTGTGATCGGTTAATCAACTGGTCTCATCGGACTTCTACTGGTCGCCACTCGAGCCACACCACGAACTGAACACACCTCGAGACCAACCCGAACGCCTTTTTAGGCCCGAACGCGGACATCGAGCCATGTCGACCGAATCGATCAGCGACCGACGCGAGCATCTTCGCTCGATCAGCGTGACGGCACTGTCAGCGCTGCTCGGCGTTGCCGCGGCACTCGCCTCGATGGCGATCACGGGCGATCTGGGCCCGGCGGAAGCCGCTGGAGATACACGAGCGCTCATGCTCGTCGCAGGGGCGATCCTCGCGCAGTTTCTCCTCTACGATTTCACCGGAATCTACGGTGAGGACGAGTTCGGGGTGAAACACTACCTGTTCATCACGTTCATGACGTTCTCGCTGTGGTTCGTGACGTGGGGAATATTGCTTACCGCGGAGGCAACGGTATAGAATGGCAGACGACAGCATCGCCGTCGTCGACTTGGATCGGTGCCAGCCCGACCGCTGTAGCTACGAGTGTAAGAACTACTGCCCGCCGAACCGCACCGGCAAGGAGTGTATCACACTTCGCGGCGAGGAGACCACTGAGGGCCAGCCCGAGCAGATCCACATCTCCGAGGAGATCTGTCTCGGCGAGACCTGCGGGATCTGCGTCGAGAAGTGTCCGTTCGACGCGATCGAGATCATCAACCTCCCGAAGGAGTTGCAGGACGATCCAGCCCACCGCTACGGCGAAAACGCCTTCTCGCTGTACGGACTGCCCGCGCCACAGGACGGACAGGTCACCGGTATTCTCGGCCCGAACGGGATCGGGAAGACGACCGCCGTTCGAATTCTCGCGGGCGAACTCGAGCCCAACCTGGGCCGTCACGAGGAGTCGCCCGGTTGGGACGAAGTGCTCGAGGCCTACCGCGGGACGGAACTGCAAGACTACATCGCAGACGTCCGGGACGGTGAAGTGACCGTCGCCCGAAAACCCCAGTACGTCGACCAGATCCCGAACAGCTTCGACGGCAACACTCGCGAACTCCTCGAACGGACGAACGAGCGTGACGCCCTCGAGGACCTCGTCGAACGCCTCGAGATCGGCCCGGTGATGGACCAGTCGATCGACGACCTCTCCGGTGGTGAACTCCAGCGGGTCGCCCTCGCGGCGACGCTGGCTCGAGACACGGACTTCTACTTCTTAGACGAAATTACGCCGTATCTCGACATGAGCCAGCGGGTCACGGCGGCACGACTGATCCGCGACCTCGCCGAAGAGGAGAACAAGTCGATGCTCGTCGTCGAGCACGACCTGGCGATCCTCGATTTGCTCGCAGATACGCTCCACGTCGCCTACGGTGAGCCCGGTGCCTATGGTGTCATCACGGCACCGAAATCGGTCCGCAACGGGATCAACGAGTACCTCGCTGGCTATCTCGACAACGAGAACATGCGGATTCGGCCGAACCCGATCGAGTTCGAAGAACACGCGCCGCGAACCGAATCCCGAGGCGACACGCTCGTCGAGTACCCCGACCTCACCAAGAGCTACGGCGACGGCGAGTTCACCCTCGAGGTCGAAGGCGGCGAGATCCGCGAGAACGAAGTGCTCGGCATCGTCGGTCCGAACGGGATCGGGAAATCGACGTTCGCGAAGCTGTTGACGGGCAACCTCGAGTCGGATGCCGGCGACACCGACCTCGATCTGGACATCTCCTACAAGCCCCAGTACGTCACCATCGACCAGCCGATGCGGGTCGACGCCTTCCTCTCGTCGATCACCGACCAGTTCGGTTCGTCGTACTGGAACACCGAGATCGCCCAGCCGCTCCAACTCGAGCGCATCATGGAGCAGAACCTCTCGGATCTCTCCGGCGGGGAGCGCCAGCGGGTCGCCATCGCGGCCTGTCTCTCCGATTCGGCGGATCTCTACCTGCTCGACGAGCCCTCCGCGCATCTGGACGTCGAACAGCGCGTGCAGGCGACGAGTGCGATCCGACGGTACGCCGAACAGCAGGACGCGACCGTGATGGTCATCGACCACGACATCTACACGATCGACCTACTCGCGGATCGGCTGATGGTCTTCGACGGCGAACCCGCCGTTGCCGGTCGCGCCGGTCAGCCACAGCCGATGCGCGACGGGATGAACGAATTCCTCGCGAACCTCGACGTTACGTTCCGCCGCGACGAGCGAACCTCGCGCCCGCGGATCAACAAACCCGACTCGCAACTCGACCGCCAACAGAAAAGCGAAGGCGAGTACTACTACGCGCCCTGAGCTAGGATCTCGGGCCCGAAGGCTGCACGACGTCGCCGATCGGCTGCCGAACGTTTCGAATCGCACGCCTCACTCGCCGAGGAGCACCGCGAGTCCGAACCAGACGAGGATGAGCCCCGGCAGGGCGAAGCCAAGGACGGTACTCGAGACCGAAAGTCCACCAGTCGCACCGACGACGGCACCGCCAGCCGCGATGATGCTCCCGAGGACGACCAGTCCGGCAGCGATGACGCTGGACGCCCTCTCGAGTGTGCGCTCGTCTTCCTCGGTGGGGCGCTCGAGCGGATCGACCAGCCGCCATCTTGGAGCCGTGTTCTTCTCGAGTCGGTATCGGTCGCTGAGCAGTGAGGCGACGACAGCGTCGCTGGCGGTTCGAATCGGGGTCGCCCACCACTCCTTGTCGTCCGCCCGTGGCTCATCGTCTATTCGATCCAGATAGATCGGTTCGCCGACGAGGTGGCCGATCGACGCGGCGTCGTAGCCGACGTCCTCGACGATCCGTGCGAGGAGGAACCGCTCGGACCAGGGGATCGGCTTCTCGAGCGTGAAGACGGTGACGTCGTCGTGTGGGAGCGTCACCTCCAGTTGAACCGTCCGCTCGTCGATCGACTCGAGGCCGGTCACGCGCCCTTCGACGTACCCGTCCGGCGTCGTCAGCAGGTCGATCCGGCCGAGTTCGTCCTCGAGGGCGCGTTCGGGTGCGGTGGTGTCGGCTGTGCCATCCGTGCTGGACTGATGGTCAGGCTTGCGGCCGTCGTGAGCCGGTCGGTCCATCCCCGACCACGTCTCGCGTTCGATTTCGATCTCGATTTCGTCGTCGTCAATTGGCCCTGTCATCGGTTTCACCTCCGTCGTCGTCGACGAGTGCCGTGACTAGCCGAAGGCTGCACATCGGTCGCCTGGAGTAGGTCCTCTCGTAGCACGGCGAATCAGATGACCAGCCTACGGTGTCCATGCAGTAAACGGTTGTTCCACCCCCTTCCTGCGATCGATCCCGACAGCACAACTGCGTCGTCAGTGTGAGAATTAACCGCGCTACTCGGTGGTGTTGTGTCCCCACATAACTCGGCAACAGTAGTCCGGGTGACGGGTGGCGTTCGTCCTGTCAGCTAATCAGTCGCTGACAGCTCCCACAGAGGTTCTCCTCTTTGATGTCGACTTCGCGAACCGTCGGCGAGAAGTTCATCACACAGCGGTTGTTGTCACAGTGTTCGAGGCCGTAGGTGTGGCCGATTTCGTGGACGATTTCCTTGCGGACGCGATCCTCGAAGATGTCGACGGCGCTCTGGTTTGAGAAGCCGCCGTCGCTCGAGGTCTGGAGGCGGTAGGTTGAGATGACACTGCCGCTGCCGTCGAGGTAAGCGAGTCCGAAGACGTAGTTTCGCCGTCGGTAAAAGAGGTCATGTGGCGTGATCGCGATGTTCTTGTCACCACGACCGACACGTTCGGCGAGTTGAATGAACGTTTCGGCGGTGTACTGGTTCCGGTCGGCATCGTATGCGCCGTTGGGGACTGACTGGGCGTCGTTGATCGTGACGTCGCAGTCGTAGACCGATCGCAACGCGGCCGAGGCCGCCCGCTTGACGTTCGCGGAGACATTGCCGACCGGCACGATATCGACGAGCATGGCAAGTGCTATGTCCGCGGGTGGCATAAACGTCCCGCCGTGGTACACTCTCGCCGGAACGTGGAGACGTTGCTCGGTTCGCTCGCCGCGTATGACCGCGTCATAGAAGTTGGAATAGGTCGCCGAACCGACATCGCGGCGGCACTCGCCGCACGTGACGTCTCCGTTACCGCAACCGACGTTCACGACCGCGACGTGCCCGACGGCGCTCGATTCGTCCGCGACGATATCGTCGATCCTGACCTATCGGTCTACACCGACGCGGACGCGATCTACGCGCTGAATCTCCCGCCGGAACTTCACCAGCCGGCGCTCGAGGTTGCCCGCGCGGCCGACGCCGATTTCCTCTTTACGACACTGGGTGGGGACCAGCCGATGGTGCCGGTCGAGCGCCGAACCATCGAGTCGGGGACAGTGTACGTGGCTCGAGCGACCGAGCGGTGACCGATAGCCAGCCTCGCCTGCTGTCGAGGGGGCACAGCACGGGCCACATGCCGCGCACGGCGATCACTGACCACCGTCCGACAGTATCTTAGGAGTAGTCACGAGAATTGATGTATCGATGTCCGCCGATGCCGTCCTCGTTGCTGTCGCGGTCGTGTTCGCACTCACAGTGCTCGCGATAGCAGTCATCGGAATCGGGACGCTGTGTTGGGTTGGACTGCAACTGCTGACGCTCCCAGGCGTCGTCGTCCACGAGTTCGCACACAAGCAGGCCTGCGATCTTGTCGGCGTCCCCGTCATCGAGGTCGCATACTTCAGATTCGGTGATCCGCCGGGGTACGTCCGTCACGCCCATCCCGATCAGTACCGCAAGTCGTTCGTTATCAGCGTGGCGCCGTTTCTCGTCAACACGGTCGTCTCGTTCGCCGCGTTTTTCGCTCTCGCTGTGCTCGTGACCGCGGTCGTCGGGAATCACGTCTCGGTCGACTTGCTTGCTGGCCTCGAGACGGCCTCGAGCGAGATGCTCGTCCTCGCAGTCGTGCTCGGTTGGCTAGGCCTTTCCGTCGGGATTCAGGCGTTTCCGAGCACCGGCGATGCGAACACGCTCTGGGTTCGCTCGCGGTCGGAGTGGCGACGATCGCCGATCGTCCTGCTCGGGGTTCCCGTCGTCCTCGTGATCTACGTCGCGAATCTGCTCTCGTGGCTCTGGGCTGACGTGTTCTACGCACTGGCACTCGGCGTCACCGCCTTCTATGCGGTCAGTGTGCTGCCGATTTGAAACCGCTGCCCGTAGTGCGATTGTCGAGACGCTGGGGCGGATTCGAGTGAGTCCGACGTGACATGATTTTGACATCCTCCACGCCGTAAACGACGTGGAATCCCGACCGCCGTTGAGATATTACGGTTTACAGTCCACGACCTGTTCTCGCGGGGCGAAACGGCCCTCGTTACGATCGAACAGATGGACTGAAGGCTGTGCCAACCAGCCGTTACTCCTATCCTCAGAAGGACTCGGAGTTACTTTTCGGCGGATGTTCTCCGCACCGTTCACGTCCGCGTTCGCCACCGTATCACACTCCTCACAAACGTACAACCCGCGTTCAACACGCTGGTTGCCGTCCTTCGTTCCGCAGGCCGAACACGTCTTTGAGGTATCGCGTTCGGACTCCACCGTTACGTCGATCCCTTCGGCTTCCGCCTTGTACTCGAGTATCGACGTCAAGCGGTCAAACGCCCACCCGTGAAGGTCGAGATTTCCGTGTTTGCCCCAGTTGCAGGACTCGCCGTTATCGTCGTCTCGGATACCGCCGAGATCACCGATGACGATCGTCCCGACACCCCTCTCGACGCACTCCGAAACGATGTGTTTTGAGAGGGTGTGCAAGAAGTGGGTTCGGCGTTCCGTGCGCTTACGGTCCAACCGAAGCCGCTCGTTCGACCGGCTGTCGTCGCACTTCGCTTTCTTTCGTCCGAAGAGCTCTGGTGAATCGCTAGAATGCGACGACCTCCGGTGCAAACTCACGTCGCTCGAGGCGTCACGCTGGAACAATCGTGACCGTTCCCTCACGAAATCCGGTGGTGACGACCCGATTGATTGATTGATCTCAGAGAGACTGCAAAACACTCCATCCCGACGCAGTTTGGCGATTCACCAGAGCCCAATATAGAGAATCCCGTTCCTCTATTCAAGACAGATGAGTATCTCACTACTCAGTTCAACACTCGAGGGTGCGATCACAATCGTTACAACGTGACGCCTCGAGTGACGTGAGTGCTCTCCGAAGGTCGCTGCCGTCTAGCGATTCACCAGAGCCGTCCGAAGTAGTATTCGTCCTCTTTCAGCGCGTTTCCGGGGAAGAGGATTGATTCACCACCGAACGAAAGCGCGGCAACGTTCGAGATGCCGAGGTCGATCCCGGCAGTTTCGTCTCCCGGTGGTTCGGGATCAATCGACTTTCGGCAGATGAAGTGGAGTCGCCACTCGTCGTACTTGTGGACGGCCCGAACCTGTTGGATGTCCCACTCGGAGAGGTCTACGTCAGGACGTAGCTCGTACTCGCACAGCACGAAGTCCGAGCGGTGTTCCTTCAGGTTCCGTCCTTTCGAGAGGCGAACGCGGGTGAACTGTGCATCATGCTTGAAGCCAGCCGCTTTGAACGACACAGTAGAACGCGGGTGGGAATCACCGCGCTTGCGGTAGCCGGGCGGTCGGGCACGGCTATCGCCGTTCCGACGCTTTGCGAACCAGCCGTTGAACGCTTCAGCGAGTTCTTCGAGAACGCGCTGACTGGATTGAGAATGAAGGTCCGTGTAGCGTTCGTGACCTTTGAGTTCGGATTTGAGTTCCCCGTCATCGGGGATCTCGCCCGTTTCGTCCCACTGCTCTTGTGCGTAGTAGCGACCGACGTTCCAGAGCTTCGATGCAGCCCGTCCGAGTTGATCGAGGTCGTCACTCACCTGCCGTGGGTTCGTGATCGACGCCTCGAATGTTCGGTGGGTTCGCATCGGATTCTGGACTCATAACCAGTTATGAAACCCGAGAACATAATAGAACCGATTCAGTATAGAATATCCGGCCATGCAACAGGCGGTGGATTGTTGCATCAATTGACGGCGCGTATCCACGCCCTGAAGGGCGTGGTATTGCGCCTGTTCAGCGTATAATAGTCGCTGAACGCCACTGCACACCTGATCGCACGATAGCTGTGCGATGGGTGTGTGAATTGGTTCAGTTGTTACTATCGTTGTCCGGCAGTGGTGCGTCCGGTACCGGCTCGGGTTCTATCGGCTCCGATTCCGGTGGCTGCGTCCTGGGGCTGGTTCCTGCCGGTTCGTCGACGTCCATCTCTTCTGGCTTCTCGCCGGTCACGAGGAACTCAGCGATGTTGCCGATGAGGACGTTGTTGTCGGCCCGATAGGCGTTCTCCGGGGCCAGGAAACTCGAGTCGCCGATTACCGCGAGGTCCTCGTGGTGGACACCGACGGTGTAGCTGTCGGTTTCGCGGGTGATCGAGTGTCGGGTGTCGGCACTCGTCGTCAGCGCTGGCTCGCCCTGTGCGGTCCCGAGGGCCGTCGCGCTTCGGAAAACGACTTCGTCGACGCCGTCCGTCAGCGGGTCGGTGTCGGTCGGCTCGACGTAGAGACTGAGGTAGTTGTTGTCGTTCTCGACGAGGTTGTAGAGATAGCCCGGTTCGGCGTACATACCGGCCGATGAGCCGAGGTCGATGACGCTCTCGGCGCTGCCCGGATCGGCGGCGATCACGACGCGACCGCCGGCGTCGACGAACGACTGGACCTGCTCGCGCTCGCTGGCCGACAGCTGTGTCGGCGCTGTCGTCACGAACGCATCGGCGTCGCCGAGCGTCTGCTGGAGCGGCCCGTCCTCGAGTTCGTCGGTGTAGAACTCGACGTCGTGACCGTTCGCGGCGAGCGTGGTCGCGAGTGGTCCGACGCCGCGTTCTGGACCGCCAGCGGTGCCGGTCGACACCGCTCGCTCGGCGTCTGTACCGGCCGAAAACAGCGGTGGCACTTGACCGGCTGCGGCCGCGGCGCCCGTGTGAACGACGACAGTGTTCGCAGATTCATTGCTGTCCATCGTAATCTCGCCGCCGTCGGCCGTCTCGTCGGGCAGTGCGTTCTCGGGTTCGAAGTGGGCCGTTTCGACCGTTGGCTGCTCGGTTCCTCTCTCATCGAGTGCCAGAGTCCCGAGGGAGACGACGCCGACCGTCAGCACGAACACTGCGACGAACGCGGCGAGCAACAGCCGCCCGCGGCCGCTCATTCCGTCTCACCTCCGGCTTCGACGGTCAGTGCCGCTGACTGTGTGTCGGTGCCGTCGGGGTCGGCGTCGTCGACCTCGTCGTACCACACTTCGGGGGCGACGAGCTGTGGCTGATACGGGTTGAGCGTCGTGCTCGAGCGAACGGTTTCGGCCTCGAGCCCGAGCGAAAGTCCACTGTCGGCTGTCTCGGAGCGATAGGTGACGACATCGTATGACTCCACACCGGCGGCTGTTGCGGCGTCGTGGACCGCGTCGTCGACCGTTCCAATCTCGTCTGCGATCCCGTTGGCAACTGCTTCGGTGCCGTAGTAGGTTCGTGCGTGCGAGACCTCCTCGCGCGTGAGTTCGAGGTCGTCTCCACGCTGTTCGAAGACGCTCTCGACGAACGTTCGTTTGATCAGTTCGGTGTCCGCTCGAGCGTCGTCGGGGTGTGTGGTTCCCTTGTCAGGCGCCGTTCGCTCCTCGCTCGGGCCAGTCGGGGTCGGTGCGGGACCGATGACGCCGACGCTCCCGACTCCCGATGACGACGCGACGTAGATCTCGTCGGCGGGCAACATCGCGTAGTAGCCACCGGAAGTCCCCATCTGATCGACGGCAGCGACCACCGGCATCTTCGCCGCAGTCCGTTCAACGGCCATGTACATTCGCTCGCTCGAGGCAGGTTGACCACCGGGACTGTCGACGTCGAGAACGACCGCATCGATCGACTCGTTGGTGCGAGCCTCTCTGAGTCGATCCTCGAGGTCCTGTGCCTCGTTCGAGTCGATCACGCCGCTGATCTCGATCACCGCGACGTGTGCATCTGAATCGTTCGCCTGCGCGTAGACCTGCGGTGCTGCGAGGGCACCTGCCGCGATCGCGATCAGCGCAACCGCGGCGACCTGTTGTCGACGTGTAAGTCGCTTCCACTGACGAAGTACCATGTACTGGTGGCGTTCTCATACCGCATATGTAATCTCACAAGTGAGTTTTCTGAACGAGAATGTCGTATTCTCTATTTATGTGCTATCTGACGAAATCATCATCCAATGGTCTCGAGACGGTCACTCGTTCGGAACGCGTTCGCACTCGTCGGTGGTGGTGTCCTGTCGACCGGTGTTGCAACGGCGACGGCGTCAGCCCCGGCTGTTGGGCTGTCCGACGCCGGTACAGTCGCCGACAGCGAGACGACGGTAGTTGCAGCGATCGATCCCACGGTGGTCGACTCCGCCGGCGTTCCGCCCTCGCTCGAGTCGATTCCCGCGGATGGCCGCGCTCGAGTGCCATCGGTTTCGCTCGACGATGTCGACGCCGTCCGCGGGAGTCTCGCCGCCGACGGTACCACCGTCGTCGGTGGCTGTGCCGTCGCGACCGGCTCGTTCGACAGCCGGGCGATCGAAACCGAACTGCGGAATGCCGAACGCGGGTTCGTCAGGGCCGACTCCCGACGGAACGCCGGCACAGCCGACCGGCTGGTCGCCTCGGACCGCCCGTACGCGATCGCTCTCGAGTCGTCGGCGCTTCGGGTTGGGTACGGCCGGACGCGAGCGCACGCCCTGCGACAGCTGGATGCGGTCCTCGAGGCCGATTCACGGAAGTCTCGGTCGAGCAAGCCGACAGCCAGCTACGGCTCACTCCCGTCGCTGCTCGATGGCGATGCCGTCGCGTACGCGGCGCTCGGCCCGAACACCCGGTCGGCACTCGCCAACCGCGCCGCGGGTGTCTCGGACTCGCTTGCCGCCGTCGTCGAGGCAGCCGACGCGCTCGGCTGTGCGCTCGAGGCTGGGTCGGCTCGGTCCCGACTCCGGTACGGTGTCGTCACCGGTCCCGATCGACTGTCGTGGGAGACGATCCGGACGCTCGTCGACGAGGCCACGTCTGGTGACCGCTCCCTGACGGAGCCGTCGATCTACCGCGACGGGCAGACGGTCGTCGTCGATGCCGCGGTCGAAACACCGTCGCTGTGGGTTGCTCACGAACAGGTCGCGTCTGACAGCTCTCGTCCGGCGACGTCGACCGACTGACGGTGATCGCGCCCACTTTTTCTCAGCCCGTGTCTCGACGGTTCCCGATTCGTCGCCCTTTATTCCCAGCGGTTCGTTACCCCGCGTATGACCATCCGTGCCGATGCCGTCGTTCTCGATATTGACGGTGTGCTCGTCGACGTCGCCGACTCCTACCGCCGTGCAATCGTCGAATCCGTCGATCGCGTCTACGATCGAACGATTCGCAAAGCAGATATCCAGCAGTTCAAAGACGCCGGCGGCTTCAACAACGACTGGGAGCTGACGTACGCGGCCGCACTGTACATTCTCGCGACGGGCGAGGGGTACGACGAGTCGATCGAGACCTTTACTGACGCCATCGCCGAGAACGGCGGCGGCCTCGAGGCAGCAGAAGCCGCCGTTCGGGACACACTCGGCGCGCGGGCAACGCAACGCGTGACCGATCGCTTGGATCGCGACCGGCTCCGCGACGTCTTCCAGCAGCTGTACCTCGGTGCCGAACTCTATCGTGGCCTCGAGGGCGGCGAGCCCGACATCGAGAGCCGGGGCTTCATCCACGACGAACCCGTATTGCTCGACGACGAGACGCGCGAGGCGTTGCTCGAGGCCTACGACGTCGGCGTCGTGACCGGCCGGCCGGAAGCCGAAGCCGAGATCGCCCTCGAGCGCGTCGGCCTCGAGGACTCGATTCCGGCCGACCGTCGGTTCACGATGGACGACTGGGAGGAAGGGAAGCCGCATCCGAAAGCGCTGATGACACTCGCCGAGCGGTTCGACGCCGACACCGTCGTCTTCGTCGGCGACACGTTAGACGACATTCGGACGGCCACCAACGCCGACGACGCCGATCCAGACCGCGAGTATCACGGCATTGGCGTGCTCACCGGCGGGCTCACGGGCGAGGAGGGACGACGGAAGTACGAGACCGAGAACGCCTCGGCAGTTCTCGAGTCGATCACCGAGTTGCCGGCATTGCTCGAGGAGTAACGCGACACTCGAGTGGATGAAGGTCACTCGAGCGTCCCGTTACTCGTTGTCGCGGGGAAACCGAACGAACGTCAGCCAGAACTCCTCGAACGAGCGAACGAGATCGACGAACTCGTCGGGATCGACCGGCTTCTGCAGGTAAGCGTTCGCGTGGAGGTCGTACGAGCGAGCGATATCCTCTTCGGAGTCGGAACTCGTCAGGACGATCACGGGGATCGAGCGCAGTTCGGGTTCGGATTTGAGCTCCGACAGAACGTCTTCGCCGCTGACGGTCGGGAGCTGGAAATCGAGCAGGACGATATCGGGCCGTGGGCTCTCGGCGTGGTCGGCTCGCTGGTGGACGAAATCGAGCGCCGCATCCCCGTCGGCGACGGTGTGAATGTCGCTTGCGATGCTCGCGTCCGCGAACGATTCGGTGAACAACCGCGAATCGCCGGGATTCGGCTCGACCAGCAGTATCGTCACTGTATCTTCGTCTGGGGGGACCATAGACTCGGTACGGTCGTCTCGGGGATGAATGACGTGGTCATCTGAGTTACGTTGGAACGAGACACATCGGATCCGTCCGTCCGGCCGTTTTTTGCCGCTCGTTGGTGTAGCCCGCGGCAGTTCCCATGGGCAACCGTCTCTCCGACAGCGACCTTCCCGGCGAACCGACCTCGGTCTGGCTGGCGAGCACGCTCGAGGCCGAGCACCCTGACACAGAGCGCGCCCGATCGGAGACGGCCGCAGACGGCGAGCGACTCTCCGCGGATCGAACGGTCGATGTCTGTGTCGTCGGGGCCGGAATCGCTGGGCTCTCGACGGCGGTCGAACTACGCGACCGGGGCCAGTCGGTCGCCGTCCTCGAGCGCGACCGCGTGGCGACGGGTGTCACCGGCAAGTCGACGGCGAAACTGACGAGCCAGCACGGGCGGATCTACGACCACCTGCGCCGGGAGTTCGGTCGCCGGCAGGCGACCCAGTACGCGCAGGTACAAGAGGACGCGATCGACACTGTCGAGCAGCGAATCGACGAGTTAGGGATCGAGTGTGGGTTCGAACGCCAGCCGTCGTATCTTTACAGCACCGAACCGGACGAGATCCGGCGCGAAACAGACGCTGCACAGGCTGCAGGACTCGAAGCGACCTACGTGACCTCGGTGCCGCCGTTCGAGCGTGCACAAGCAGCCGTCCGATTCAACGAGCAGGCATGGTTTCACCCACGGAAGTACCTCCTCGGGATTGCCGACGAACTCCGGAACGACGACGATGCGGTCGTCTACGAACACACTCGCGTGACGGACGTCAACCCGGGTCAGCCGTGTCGCGTCCACACGCGCGAGGCGACGGTGACGGCCGAGCGCGTCGTCCTCGCGACCGGATTCCCGATCCTTGACCGGGCGGGCTACTTCGCCCGCATGCATCCCAAACGCTCCTACGTACTCGGGATACGCCTCGACGGCGATCCACCCGAGGGGATGTACTACCGATCGGGCGACAACTACCGCTCGGTCCGAACCCATCGCGATTCCGACGGCACGCTGTTACTCGTCGGCGGTGAGAATCACAAGACGGGACAGGGCGGGTCGACCGCCGACCGCTATCGGCGACTCGAGCGCTGGGCGCGCGATCGGTTTCCGGTCGCGTCGATCGACTACCGGTGGTCGACACAGGACTACAAACCGGTCGACAAGGTCCCCTTCGTCGGCCGCGTCGGTGCCGGTGCGGAGAACGTCTTCGTCGCGACCGGCTTTCGCGGCTGGGGGATGACCAACGGCGTCGCCGCTGGTCGCTTGCTGGCTGCCCTCATCGTCGGTGAACGCCCGCCGGAACGCGATCTGTTCTCCCCGCTTCGCTTCACGCCGAAGTCTTCGCTCAGTAGCACGCTCACCGAGAACGCGGACGCTGCGAGCCAGTTCGCAACCGACTGGGCCCGCACTCTCCTGACACCCGACCTCGAGGACTTAGCGCCCGGTGAGGGGCGAGTCGTCCGCCGCGGCGGGAAACCGATCGCCTGCGCCCGCGACGACGACGGGACGCTGCATACGTCCTCCGCGGTCTGTCCCCACATGTACTGTCTCGTCCAGTGGAACGACGCCGAGCACAGTTGGGACTGTCCCTGCCACGGCTCGCGCTTCGGACTCGACGGGGAGGTGCTCGAGGGGCCGGCGACCGACGACTTGCCAACCCGTCGGCCTGCGTCCGATCGGGGTAGAGAGTGAGTCAGTGCTCACTCGAGTCCACAGCCAGCCCCGGATAGTCGGCGATGATCCCGTCGACACCCGCGGCTGCCAACTGGTCGAACTGGTGCCAGTTCGTCACTGTCCAGACGTTGACCGTTCGGCCCTCGGCGTGGGCCACCTCAAGGATGTCGATCTCGGGTTCACCGCCCGTAAACCCAGCATACGACGTCTCCGCTAATCCCGTTCCGGCGACCGTGTTTCTCGGCGGGTGAATCGCCTCGCAGTCGTAGCGACGGGCAATCTCGGGCCCTGCCTCGAGGTCATCCCAGACGAGCGTTGCGGCGGCGTAGTCGGGTGCAAGCTCTCGGATGGTTGCGAGCGCACCCTCGTAGAACGACGAGAAGAGGAGTTCGCCGTCGAAGCACTCGCAGGCGTCAACGACGCGCTCGACGAACGGCGTCCAGACCTTGCGGCGCTCGGCTCGCTCGTCGGCACTGAGCGCGTCGGCGAATCGTAGCTCGGTTGTGCCCGGGTTCTTCAACTCGACGTTGACGCCGACGGACTCGGGAATCGCCGCGAGGAACTCGGTGAGCGTCGGTACCGTCTCGTCGGTCCCGAGGACGTGTGCCGCCCGGAGGTCCTCGAGACCAGTCTCCCAGACGAGCCCCGACGCGTCGGTGAGCGGGCGGCCATCGCGGCTGCCCTCCAGTCGGTCGTCGTGGATTACGACCGGCGTGCCACAGGCCGCCGGCTGGACGTCGATCTCGAGCATCGTCGTCTCGTCGTCCTCGGCGGCGCGGATGGCCGCTTCAACGGTGTTTTCAGGGGCAACGCCGGCGTAGCCACGGTGGGCGATCACGGCAGGACTGGCCATGACCGGACAATGGGCGCTGAGATAATGTAACGGTCGCTGTCTGCTCTCAGCGCGGCGAGAGCCCGACGGCGTCGGCGAGCAACTCGTGTGAGCGAAGCGTGTCCTCAGGGGTGGCGATCTGGTTCTGCACGATCACCTCATCGACCTCGATGGCGAGCTGTGACGTGAACTCGGCGAGCAGCTCCTGGACCGTCTCTGGACTCCCCGAAATCGCTCGGGGCCACTCGCCGGGTTCGATCGGGAGTCGCGTCGGTTCGGGGACGCTGCCGAGGAATTCGATGGCCTCTTCGACGGAATGGATCGGTAACTGATCGACCCGACCGCTCCGGAGCAATCTCGAGGAAGCCTCGGTGGTCGCGCGGAGCCTGGCCGCCTCCTCGTCAGTCTCCGCGCAGGTGACATTCACCGACAACATGCCTGTGGGGTCGTCCGGCCCGGCGTCATAGGGCGAGGGCTCGAAGTGTTCGCGGTAGACCTCGAACGCCTTGACCGCTGGCTCCGGGCGAATGAACGCGGCGAAACAGTACGGCAGGCCCAGTTTACCGGCGATTTTTGCGCTCTGGGGGCTCGAGCCCAGCATCCAGATTTCCGGGACCGAGTCGGCCGATCGGGCCAGTTCGAGATCGCTGAACGGGTGATCGTCGTCGAACCCGTCATGGAAGTACTTCGCGACCTCGTCAACCTTCTCAGAGTGATCACTGCCGCTTCGCCGACGCTGACTGCGGTCGTCCTGCAGGGCGAGGTCGCTCGTCGGATTACCCGTCGCCCGACCGAGACCGAGGTCGATGCGGCCGGGCTCGAGGGCGTCGAGAACGCCGAACGTCTCCGCGACCTTGTAGGGGCTGTAGTGGTTGAGGAGCACGGTGCCGGAGCCGACGCGGATATCGTCGGTCTTCGCGGCCACGTAAGGAATCAGCGCCTCGGGGGTCGTGCTCGCAACCGAGTCCGTGAAGTCGTGATGCTCGGCCACCCAAAACCGCGAGTAGCCGAGCCGTTCGGCTTGCTGGGCGCGCTCGACTGTGTGTTCGAACGCCTCTGTCGCGCTGCCGCCCTCCGGAATCGGTGCGAGATCGACGATCGAGAGTTCCATACCGGATGGTGAGACCATAGTCAGAAGTGTGTACGCATTTGGTGACCCGACCCGACACCTGACGGGCCAGCAGTAACCCCACTCGCGTCCGAAGCCAGTTTCATGACCGACACCACAGTTGAAGACATCGAACACACCCTCGACCGCGCGACGGATCTCGAGGCCGACGCCGCTGTCGACGAGTTACGGACGGCCAAACGCGAACTCGAGGCTCTCGAGACCGATCCGTCCGTCGACGACGATCGCCGGAAAGCGCTCGAAAACCGCCTCGAGCAACGGATTCGTGAAGTGAAAAATCGCGACGCCTACGATAGCGAGCTCGGGGCGGCAATGAATCCGAAGGACGAAGACGCGCCGTAAACTTCCACGAAAACCCGGCGAGATCGGCCGACCTCCCACCCTTTTATTCGGATGCCGTCCCGAGAGTCGCGTATGCGAATCGCACTACTCGGTGGAACCGGAGATATCGGGCAGGGACTGGCCCTGCGCTTTGCGCGCGATACGGACCACGAAGTACTGATCGGCTCGCGTGACCCTGAAAAAGCCCGCGAGGCGGTCGATAGCTACGACGCGGAACTCGAGGACCGCGGCGTCGATTCGAACATCAAGGGCTTTATCAACGAGATGGCGGCCGACCGGGCCGACATCGTCGTCCTCAGCGTGCCGCCGTATCACGTCGCCGACACCGTCGAATCGGTCGAAGACACTCTCGACGAGGACACGATCCTGGTCACCCCCGCAGTCGGAATGAAAGGCGACGAGGACGGCCTCCACTACCACCCGCCGGGAACCGGCAGCGTCACCGAACTCGTCGCCGAGCGAGCGCCCGACGAGGTGCCCGTCGTCGGCGCGTTCCACAATCTCGCGGCCGACGCGCTCTCGGATCTCAACACCAACCTCGACCTCGACACCCTGCTTGTCGCGAACGACGACGACGCGAAGGAGACCGTCCGCAACCTCGCAAACGAGATCGACGGGCTGCGCGCTCTCGACGTCGGCCCGCTCGCGAACGCCGCCGAGGTCGAAAGCGTCACCCCGCTGGTCATCAACATCGCGAAGTACAACGCCGATCTCCACGACATCGGCGTCAAATTCCAGTAGCCGCGTTTCGGCGTTTTCCCGTCTCTGATGCACCTCACGCGCGGTGGCGTATGCTGTCGAACGCGCTCGAGCGCCGCGAAGGTGCGTCGACGATACTGTGCGAGAAATGCGTGACCAACCGACGGGAGTGAACGAATCAGCTGGGGTGGCTGTGGAAATCTGTGGTGCCAGCGCAGTTCGATTGAATCTGTCACTGGAGTTGTTGATCGCATTCTTCACTCGAGTCTCTCTCAGCAGTGTTCACCCACTGATAGCGATCCAAGAGTGCCATCAAGTCAGCACGTTTGCGTCCCCAACACCGCCGTTTTTGCCTGTCCACTCCCTACGATCGCCTATGCGAATCGTTACGACACTTCCCTCGGCGACCGAAACCGTCGCCGCTCTTGATCTCAACCCGGCCGCTGTCTCCCACGAGTGTGATTACCCACCCAGCGTCGAGTCGCTGCCGTCGGTCACCTCCTCCAGAATCGATACCAGTGGTTCGAGTGCCGAAATCGACAGTCAAGTGCTCGATACTGCCGACGACGGAGGTGTCTACGAGATCGATACTGAACTGCTCGAGGACATCGAACCCGACCTGATCGTCACGCAGGGAATGTGTGACGTCTGTGCAGTCGACGAGACGGTCGTCACCGAAGCCGTCGCGGACCTCGAGGCCGCTCCCGAGATCCTGACGACCGACCCCCACCGCGTTTCCGACGTTCTCGACGATCTCGAGCGGGTCGGTCGCGCGACGGATCTCGAGGAACGCGCCCGCGAGGTTCGGGCCGCCCTCGAGTCCCGAATCGACGTGATCCGAGAACGAACGGCCGATCTCGAGGCTGAAGACCGGCCACGGGTCGCTATCTTCGACTGGACCGATCCCGCGATGATCGCTGGCCACTGGACAGCCGAACTCGCCGAGTGGGCCGGCGGCACGTACGGCCTAGCCGACGCCGGCGAGCGCTCGCGGCCCCGCGAGTGGGACGAGATCCGCGAATACGACCCCGAACTCGTGATCGTCGCCCCCTGTGGCTTCGGCCTCGAGCAGATCGCTGCCAACGCGGCGGATCTCACGCAGCGCGAGGACTGGGACAAGCTTACTGCAGTCCAGAACGGTCGCGTCTGGGCGATGGACGGCGACCACTACCTCAATCGGCCCGGCCCGCGACTAGTCGACACCCTCGAGGCGCTGGCACCGATCGTCCAGCCCGATCTGTTCGACGAGGGGACGCCGCCGGAACCGCTTTCTGGGATCGCGGTTCCGTTCGAGACGCTTTCCGCGCGACTCGAGACGGACGCCAACCAGTAGCTGATAACTATAAAATAGATAAATGGTTTGGCACGAAATAATCAGTTTATATACATAGTTACCGAACCATCCAATTCAGTTCCAAGCGGTATTCTGAATAGCGAACCCGTGCTACTATCTACAGTTCCCCATCTGATGACGCTTGACTCTGAACTCGTCGTCCCGACCGCGATCCGTGACGCGATCCTTGAGCGGGCTCACAACGGCCGCCCCGAGGAAATCTGTGGGGTCTTCGGCGGCGAGTACGACCCCGACGGGCGAAGTCGCGTTCGCTCGCAGTACCCAGCCGAGAACGTCGCCGAGACGCCACGAACGCGCTACCGGATCGATCCGGAGACCCAACTCGAAATCTTCGAGCGCCTCGAGGACCGCGGCGAGGAAATCGTCGGCTTCTATCACTCCCACCCCAGCGGGCCGCCGCGGCCGAGCGAGACCGATGTCGCGCAGGCGACCTGGCCCGACCGCTCGTATCTGATCGTCTCCCTCGAGCCACGCGAGGTCGGCTCGTGGCGCTGGCGGGCCGACGACGACCGGTTCGAACGCGAGGCGATCGT
Organism: Natronorubrum aibiense; assembly: GCF_009392895.1. Taxonomy (GTDB): domain Archaea; phylum Halobacteriota; class Halobacteria; order Halobacteriales; family Natrialbaceae; genus Natronorubrum; species Natronorubrum aibiense. The sequence continues at coordinate 1,635,908 of NZ_CP045488.1, forward strand.
GCTCGAGTGACGAACGATGCGGCTCAGTCCTCGTTCGCGGCTCGGAGCACGTCCGGGACCCACTTCCGGTTCGGATCCTTTGTTCGGTTCATCCAGTGGATCAGACGACGTCGCATGTCCTGGCGCGTCTCGACGTACTCGGAGTCGTCGATCAGGTTTGTTAGCTCGGAAGGATCTGCCTCGAGATCGTACAGTTCGTCGATATCCGGCCCGTTGTAGATGTACTTGTACCGGTCAGTGCGGACCATTCGCTGGGTGTAGAGGCCGAACTCGTCGCCGTGGTACTGGGCGAAGATCGAACTGGGCCAGAAGTTTGATTTGCCGACGTTGCCGTTAGTTATGTTTATGTCCTTTGGAGACTTCCTCTTGCGCTTGAGAAACGGCACGAGACTCCGCGAAGTAAATTTCCCGTACTCTTGGGCTTCGAATTTTTCAGGAATCTCATCGATCTCCGCCATCTCGAGAAACGTCGCCGTGAGGTCGTGCAGATGGACGGGTTTATCGATGGTCCGTTCTTCCTGCTCTGTTTCTACACATGTTCCCGAATTGGTTTCTCCTTCTTTGTCCATATACTTCGGCCAGTACACCTGCAGCGGGATTCGATAGGTATCGTCGTACATCAGCGGCCCCTTGTTGAACTGCCGGTGGCCGCCGGCGAAGTCGCCGTGATCCGACGCGTGAACGACGATCGTCTCGTGGAGACCGTGTTCCTCGAGCGCCTTGCGGATTCGTCCCAACTGATCATCGATAAGGGTGACAAAAGCTCGATACTTCGCGATGGCCTCCGCCCAGAGGTCCCAGTCGAACTCGGCGACGCCACGGTAAAAGAGGTAGCTCTTCTGGACGCTCGGCTTGTTTTCGTAGGATTCGTTGTAGTTTTTGAGTCGTTTGATATTATTGGGATCATACATCGAAGCATACGGGTCGGGGTCGGGTCGACAGACTTCGTCCGGGTCAGGTGCATCGTCGGGAACGACGTAGGGATGGTGTGGACCGTAGAAGTCGGTCCGGTGGAAAAACGGTTTGTCTCGCTGCCCGGTTGCATACTCCTCGATCGCCTCGATGGTTCGCTCGGCGATGAACCAGGCGCGGGTGTCTTCGACGTCAATCGGCGCTTTCGCCGCGACGAGCGTCCCTTGGCTGTCGTCACGCGGGTCGCCGTGGGTGTAGATCTCTTCCTCGAGGTCGACGTCCTCGACTGGAACGCCGCGTTTCCGCCGGTACTCGCGAAACGCCTCGTCGATGTCGTCGTGATGACGGTCGCTGCCGCCGAGATACGAGAACCCGAAGTCCTCCGGCGTCTGGTCGTTGCCGACGTGCCACTTGCCGATGTAGCTCAACATGTAGCCGTTCTCGGCCAGGATCTCCGAAAAAGTTGGAATGCCATCCGGCAGGTTCGGCTGAATCGAGTCGGCTTCGTGGCTGTTGTTCAACATCCCGTGGCTGTGCGGATACCGTCCGGTCAGCAACGATGCGCGGGCGCTCGTACAGATGCTGATCGGCGTAAACGCGTGTGTAAAGCGCACTCCGTCCTCCGAGAGCGTATCCATCGCTTTCGTCTCAACTGGTGGGCCATCCGGCGCGGTACAGTCGTATCGCTCCTGATCCGTGAGCACGAACAGGATGTTCGGTCTCTGAGTATCGGCGTCAGCCATCGACCGTCGTACACCGACGCCGTAGTTAATGCTGGGGCCTGCTGTGGATTCGACGCGACCGATCAGTCAGTTCCTGCTGCCGACGACTCGAGTGCTGCCTCGACTCCCTGCCGGTCCTCGACGAGTTCTTTCAGCCGCTGGACGAACCGCGCGGCCGGAGCACCGTCGACGACGTCGTGGTCGAACGTCACCGTGAGATCGAGGTACTCGCGGGGTTCGACAGTCCCGTCGACGATGCCTGGCTTCCGTTCGATGCCACCGACTGTCAGCTGTAGCGAGTAGTTCGTCGGACTGATCCCCCAGCCACCGCCCGTGCCGAACATCCCGACGGACGTTACGGCGACGGTTCCTGCAATCCGTTTCCAGCGCCGAGGAAAGAACTGGGGCAGCCGCCAGAACAGCCGTCGAACGGGGCCAGGGAGTCGAAGACCCAGAGACGCCAACTTGGACTGTCGCCCCTCGTCGGGATCGCGCTGGGCGGTGCGAATCTCGTCGTGAATCGATCGTAACGACCGCCGATTTGCTGCCCTGATCACGTGTGGGACGCCGGTTTGTACGCCGTCGACCTGCGTTTCGACGATGACCATCACGTCGACGTCGTCGAACCGAACGATTCGTCCCCGCCAGTCGCGGTACGACTGGAGCGTGGGGTGGTCCTCGAGGGCTTGCGACAGACAATAAACCAGAAACGCCGTGAACGAAAGCTGCTCTCCGCGTTCGGTTTCCCCGGTCCGGATGCGCTGCCGCACCTCGGTAACGTCGAACTCGACGAGTCCGTGGACGACGCTCCGTCTGCCGGCCGCTCGCATGTAGTCAACGGTCCCGCGGCGCTGGATCGGGAACGACTCGACTGGCTCTCCTCGGTCGGTCATGGGCGAGATAGCCCGACGAAGGGCAAACGTCTTTGCCCGCAATGGATCGCTCGAGGCCGGTCGAAACGAGAATCTCTACTCGAGGTCGTCGAACGTCGGTCGCTCGAGGTCGCCGGGGAACGAGTCGACCGGAACCTGCGTCTGGTCGCCGGATTCCATGTCCTTGATCGTCACCTCGTCGTTCTCTAGGTCCTGCTCGCCGACGATGACGACCGTCTCGGCGTTGATCGAGTCGGCGTAGTTGAGTTGCGCGCCAAAGGAGCGGCCGGCGACGTCGGTTTCGACGACGTGGCCACGGTCGCGGAGATCGCGAACGATCCGGGCCGCTTCGGACCGCGTGTCGCCGATCTGGAGGACGTAGTAGTCGGTCGTCACTTCCTCCTCGGGCCAGACGCCCGCGCGCTGCATCAGGAGGGGCAGGGTCGCGTGGCCCGGGGCGACGCCGACCGCGGGCGTCGGCTGGCCGCCGAAGCCTTCGATGAGGTCGTCGTAGCGGCCGCCGCCGAAGATCGACCGCGAGACCTCACCCGCGGAGTCGAAACACTCGAAGACGACGCCGGTGTAGTAATCGAGTCCGCGCGCGGTCTCGAGCGAGATCGTACAGTACTCGCGTGCGCCGAAATCGTCGGCGGCCGCGAGGACGTTCTGGAGGTTCTCGACGGCTGCCGTGACGCGCTCGGTGTCGGCGAATGCCTTGACTTCCTCGAGGTCGCCGCCGGCGATGAGATCGGCGAACTCGACGGCTTGATCTGCCGTCAGGCCGGCACCGATCAGCAGGTCGTGGTACTCGACCTGTGAGATCTTGTCGGACTTGTCGACGGCCCGAATCGCCGCTTCGGTGTCGACGTCGGCCTCGTAGCTCTCGAGGACGCCCTCCAGAATGTCTCGGTGGGAGATGCGGAACTCGAAGTGCTCGCCGGTCAGTCCCAGCCCGGTCAGTGCGTCGGCGGCCCAGGCGAGGATTTCGGCGTCGGCTTCGGGCTCGCTCGAGCCGAAGATGTCGACGTTGGTCTGGTAGAACTCCCGCTGGCGGCCCTGCTGGACCTGCTCGTAGCGCCAGAACGGCCGCGTCGAGAACCACTTGATCGGCTTCGAGAGCGCCTGTTGTTTGGCGACGACCATCCGCGCGACCGTTGGCGTCAGTTCCGGCGTGAGCGTGACGTGTCGTCCGCCCTGATCTTCGAAGGAGTAGAGTTCGTCGACGATGTCGTCACCGCTCTTGTCGGTCCACATCTCTGCCCGCTCGAGTGCGGGGGTACCGATCTCGCGGAAGCCGTAGCTGCGGGCTGTGTCCTCTAAGGTGTCGATGGTCGCCCGTCTGGCGGCCATCTCTCCGGGATAGAAGTCACGAAAACCCTTGATGCCGTCGTACATGACCCAGTATTGGTGGACGGCGAACTTCTATCCTGTTATTTATTGCGTGGTGGGCGCCCGTCGCCCAGTGCGTGGCCGCGTCGCGCTCAGCCGCGGTGGACGCCAGTCACGTACGTCTGGTCGTGGTCCGGGAATAGATCCCCGATCGCTGCTGGCCCGTCTTTTTCGGCGATAAGCGCCCGCAGTTCCGCCTCGTAGTCGGCCCGATCGATCTCCTCGCTCGGGCCGGCGGTCACCTCGAGTCGATCCTCGACCAACCGGTCGACGGCGGTGCGACCGAATCCCGACAGCGGCGCGATGTAGTCGACGTCGTGGCGGTCCTCGAGACTCTGGGCTTGCGCTCGCGAGACCGTTGGGACGCGATCGTCGCGCCGGGTCCCGTCGGCGATCGCGTCGAACTCCTGTCGGGCCAGTCGCTCGAGGGCGTGGTGGTGAATCTCCTGGATGCCGTTTCTGGGGAAGCCGTCCTCGCGAATCCGAGTGACGGCGTCATGAGCGACGTCGGGGTCCAGCTCGAGTCGGTCGAACGCAAAGCCGGTTGCCTCAGCAGTCTCGCGGGCGTGTTTCCAGTCGTCGGTGATACCGAAGTGGGCCGTCACGAGCGTGACATCGTAGAACTCCTCTAGGAGAAGCGCCGCGAGCGTCGAATCCTTGCCGCCGCTGTAAAGCACGCCGAGCTCCATTAGCGGCGCTTGATATCGAAGCTCTTCGAATCGGGCTTGAGTTCCTGGAGCAGCTGTTTCATCTTGTCGTCGTCGATCTTGCCCTGAATGCGGCCGCTGCGGGCGAGCGTGACGACCTGCCGTTCGACCTGTTCGCCGAACTGCGGCTTGCTCATCTTGACCGTGTTGAGCCGCTTGCGGGCGTCGTCGGTGAGGTGCTGCCGCAGGACGGCTTGCTTCTGGGCTTCGGCCTGTTGCTGAGCCGCCTCCTGGGAGGCACTGCCTTGCTGGTTTTCGGCCTGTTCCTGGAGCTGTTCCATCTTCTTCTGCCGGAGTTCCTCGAGTTTCTCCTCGTCGGGTGAACCACTCATAGCTACAGGAGTCTACCGTCGCACGGCGGAAAATGATTACGGACGAACGCGACCACTGACGGCTCTCTGCGGTCGTGTCGGCGAGAAAATGGATCCCGTCGTCTACGCGTAGCGCTCGAGTTCCGGACGGTCGAGGTCTTCGAGGACTGCGCCGGCGGTATCGTCGAGCAGGCTCTGTCCGTCAGCCGTGATGCGTCGCCCCTCCCCTTCGGCGGTCTCGACGAGCCCTTCCTCCTCGAGCTGCTGGAGGATCGTTCGGATCAGGTTCTTCGAGCCGTCGGCTCGCTTGTCGGGTGCAACCTGGTAGCGGTTCGAGCCGCCCTTTGCGCCGCCGTACTCCGTCGAGAGTCGCTCGACGCCGACAGGGCCGCGGTCTGCCACCTTGCGAAGGAGGCTCGCGGCGCGGGTCGCCCAGAACGCCTCCTGCTCTGGTGGGAGTTCGCGATCGACACCGGTCTTTACGAACTTGCCCCAGTCGGGTTCGTCGAGTCGGTCCTCGAGTTCGTCGGCGAGCGCCTCGATGAGGTCGTCCGCCGGAACGTCGTACATCGTAGCCATTGGCGTGTGGTTCCCGTCCGCGGCATTTAAGAGCATCGTATCGGCGCCAGCGTTCGCGTCACCGACCCGCACTCCGCCGCGTCGGCCCGTATCGTTTTTCGTCCTCGACTCGAAACGAGGGGCATGGACGAACGCGCCGCTCTGGCGCTCTTAGCGAACGAACTCGACGCTGCCGGCGACGACGCGGCCATCATCGACGGCCTCGTGATCACGACTGATATGCTCCACGACCGGACGGATTTCCCGGATGGAACGACCCGTTACACCGCGGGCTGGCGAGCTGTCGGCGCGTCGCTGTCGGACGTGGCAGCGATGGGTGCCGAGGCGACCGCGGCCGTCGCAGTCTACGCGGCCCCCGAATTCGATCCTGAGGAACTGCTCGCGTTCGTACGCGGTGCACGCGACGTCTGTGAGCGCGTCGACGCCGAGTACGTCGGCGGCGACCTCGACGGCCACCAGGAGTTTACGGTGACGACGACGGCGATCGGCCGCACCGACGACCCCGTTCTCCGAAGCGGTGCTCGCCTCGGCGATTGCCTCTGTGTGACGGGCACGCTCGGGCGCAGCGCAGCCGCACTCGAGTACTTCGAGCGCAGCCGCGACGACGCGGCCCTCGAGCGAGCGAACGAGCTGTTTCGGTTCGAGCCGCGCGTCGCGGCCGGCCGGGTGCTTGCTTCCCACGCGACGGCGATGATGGACTCGAGCGACGGGCTCGCCCGCTCGCTGCATCAGCTTGCCGACGCCAGCGACTGCGGCTTCGCGGTCGACGCCGATCAGGTACCGATTGCCGACGCCCTCCGCGAGGTGGCACCTGACGCGGCCCTCGAGCGAGCGACGACCTTCGGCGAGGACTTCGAACTCGTCGTCACGCTGCCCGAATCCGCACTCGAGGCCGTTCGCTCGTCGATCGACGTCGAGCTATCGGTGGTCGGGCGGGTGACGGATCCCGAACACGGAATCACGTTCGGCGGCGAGCCGCTTGCCGACCGTGGCTACACGCACGGCGATTGACGGTCGTCAGAATCGCTACTGGATGAGTTCGATCGGCACTGGCATGAAACAGAGCAGTCCGAGCCCAAAGGTCACGACCCCGACCACGAATCGCCACGTTCCCAGTCGTCCTTCGGCGACCGGATGGGCCGCGCCGGCGGACGCGAGGACCATCGTCAGGATCCCCCAGAACACCCAGATGAACACCGTCTGGAGGCCGTAGCCGTCGACGTAGTAGAGGTAGGCCGCGAGGCCGAACAACACGGCCGGGACGAGCGCGCTGATCGTCTCGTGGAACTCGCCGGTCATCGCCCGAAGAATGTGGCCACCGTCGAGTTGACCGACGGGAATCAGGTTGAGGAAGGTGACGAACATGCCGACCCAGGCCCCGATGACGACCGGGTTGATGTTTCGCGTCGGGTCGTCGCTGTACAGTGGCTGGTCGACCGCCGCCGCGAGCAACTCAAGCAGCGGCGGAATCCCCAGCCGAAGCCCGCCCGCGTCGGACTGCTGCATAAGTGACTCGGGCACGGTCACCGGCGGGAGATGCAGGCCGATCACGGCCACGACGACCGTCGCCACCAGTCCGGCCAGCGGGCCGGCGACGCCGATGTCGAACAGCGCTTTTCGGTTCGGCATTCGCCCCTTGAGCTTGATCACGGCCCCCATCGTCCCGATGATCGTGGGTACGGGCAGAAAGTACGGCAGCGAGGCGTCGACCTCGTGATACCGGCTCATCACGTAGTGGCCGAGTTCGTGAATGCCGAGCACCGAGAGGATCGCGAGCGAAAACGGCCAGGCGTGGATGATCGTCGCCGGGTCGGCGAACGGATCGATCGACGGATACCACCACAGGGCACCGACGAACAGCGTCGAGAAGATCGTCGCAGCGAGCAGGAGGATGTTCGTCCACGGAATCGTCTCGATACCGAGACTGATCGGCTCGGCGACGAGGACGTACTCGCCGTAGCGTCTCGTCAACTGGAGTTCGTAGCCGGCCTCCCGAAACGCGGGCCACAGCTCTTGCATCGCCTGCTCGGGATGCATCCGTGGGTCGCCGTAGTACACCAGTCGGTCGCCCTCGGACCGAACCTCGTAGATCGCAAACACCGACTCGACGCGCTCGAGCGGCGGCCCGTCCTCGAGTGACGGCCCGCTCGAGCGCGACGGTCCGAATCCGGGCGATTCGACGTCGTCCATTACTTGCTATTCAGGGATCACGCCGTATAAATCGACTGTCGTCGGAAGGGTGCATTGCTATCCACTCGACGCCGGCTATCGAGAGAATCCTGATTACGGCGACCGTGTTTCTAACTGTGTATCACACACCACACGACTGATGTTCAGACGGGTTCGACACGCCACGTGGTCGCGCTCGTGTATGACCACTTCTCGATCTCGAGGTCGGTCGCCGACTCCGAGAGCTTGACCATCAGCGCGCCGATCTCTTTTGGGGACATGCCGACTTCATCCGCGATGAACTTGCCTTTGAAGTACAGTTCGCCGTCCTCTGCGCGGTTGCGCAGGTAGCGCTTCAGGCGGTGTTCTTTGCTTTCCGTGGAGGGTTGGGCTGTGGTGCTCATCGACAGTCGTTCATTGTGGGGGATATCTGTTATAAAGGATGGATGGTTAGCGGCGTTTCGTTTGTGTTCAACTATTTGGGGGGTCCCGATTGTTTCACCCGTGTTTACCACATCCCTTATTACTGTTTCAGAAACAGTTAGACGTTTTATAACCCTTTCTAACGTGTTATCTGTGATCAGCGATCCGCAACCGGCAGAACATCATCGTTCTACTCGCGACCGATATTTCAAACTTTATATTCTCGAATATATCGTCTGACGGGCTGGGTCGGCAGGGCAATGGCGCCTCGGATCGTGTCATCGCGTCCGTCTCAGGGACGGTCGTGAACCCAGAACTCGTCGTCGACTGTCACTTCCTTTTTGAACAATGGCACCTCGTCTTTCAACCGATTGATGCCGTCCTCGACGGTTCGAAACGCCTCCTCGCGGTGGCCAGCGAGGACCACAACGAAGACGATATCCTCGCCGTCTTCGACGATACCCGTCCGGTGGTAGAGTTCGACCTCGAGGACGCCGTCGCGCGCCTCGAGATCTTCTTCGAGGGCAGCCATTCGCTCGTCCGCGACGCCCTCGTACTTTTCGAACTCGAGATACTGGGTGCGCGAGTCGTCCGCGTCCTCTTTCGCGCGAACCCGACCCGTGAACGTCGCGATCGCGCCCGATCGGTCCGCCTTCGGCGACCGTTTAACCTGCTCGACCAGCGACTCGAGAGTCTTGTGGGGTTCCGTGTCCTCGAGGGCATCGACGACGGCGTCGACGTCGAGGGTACTGGGGGTGTCGACGGCTGCGAGGACGTCGTCACCCTCGGCGTCGCTCGAGCCGACGACGAGTTTCGGATAGCGAACGTCGTCGACGCCGACGACGACTCCGTAGTCACAGGTGGGTGCCAACTGATCGAGTGCGTCCGCGACGTCCAGTCCGGTTCCGGTGGCAGTCCAGTCGCCGTCGGCGCCCAGATCGTAGATGACGTCGCCGCCGACCGCCGTCGGTTCGTGGGCGTGCATTCCGTCCGCGATCGTCGCGTCGTATCTGATGACGCCGACGCGACCCGCCGCCGTGAGTCGGTCGACGATTCGGTCGACGACGCCCTCGAGTGTGTCGTCGCGTGCGCCGTGGTCGAGAATACCGAGTACGTGCATGTCTGCAGTATGGCGTCGTCGGACTTTGTAGCTGTCGGCGTTTGGAACCGTTTCGTACGGGCGTCTCGCCGCCACAGCGGTCGAATCTGGTGGTAGAACTTTGCACTTGCGTCGTGACGGGGCCACTATGACGCGTCGAATCGGCTTCACGGGCGACGTCATGCTCGGTCGGCTGATCGATCAGCGACAGCGCACTCGCGCCGTCGATGCCGTCTGGGGAACTGTTCTCGAGCGACTACGGGGACTCGACGGCTTCGTCGTCAACCTCGAGTGTTGTCTCTCGACGCGCGGGCGACAGTGGCAGCGAACCTATCGACCGTTTCACTTCCGCGCCGATCCCGACTGGGCGATCCCCGCGCTCGAGCGTGCCGGCGTCGACGCCTGTGCGCTCGCGAACAACCACGTACTCGACTACGAGGAAATCGCCCTGCGCGACACGCTCGAGCACCTCGATACGGCCGGTATCGCACGGTCCGGGGCCGGTGAGACGATCGACGAGGCACTCGAACCGGCAGTGTTCTCGGTCGGGGACCTCAGCGTTGCCGTCGTCTCGCTGACTGACAACACGCCGGAGTACGCAGCCGACGAGGAATCCCCGGGAACTGCGTGGATCGACATAGACGACTGGCGACACGACTCGAGCAGTCGAACGCAGTCCGACGACGCCGTCGCCGACGAGCGGACTCGTCAGCGGGTCCGAGACGTTGTCGGACGGGCACGCGAGACCGACCCCGATCTGCTCGTCGCCTCGTTGCACTGGGGGCCGAACATGGTCACGGAGCCACCCGACTCGTTTCAAGCGTTCGCCCGGTGGCTGATCGACGAGGGTGTCGATCTGATCCACGGCCACAGCGCCCACGTGTTTCAGGCGCTCGAGGTCCACGAGGGAGCGCCGATCATCTACGATGCGGGCGATTTCGTCGACGACTACGTGGTCGATCCCGAGTTGCGAAACAATCGGAGCTTTCTGTTCGTGCTGTCGATTACGGACGACGGAACGCCGACGGAACTGCGACTTCTCCCGACCGAGATCGACGACTGTGCGGTCCACGAGGCGAGTCCGGGTGCAGCCGAATGGTCCCGCGAGCGGATGCAAAACCTATCGGAGCCGTTTGGGACCGAGTTCGACCGCGACGGTGAGGCACTTGTGCTGGCACTCGAGTAAGGACCGGGTCCCTCGAGAATCTCTCCCGTGATGGTGTGGAACACGTGGGCCGGCCAGTTGGCAACCCTTAAGATTGGCTCCCGGCTACACCGCTGTAGCATGAAAGTGGTCGTTTCTATCGGCGGCAGCGTGCTCGTGCCCGAACTCGGAGCGGATCGGGTCGCCGAACACGCCGCCGTCGTCGAAGACCTTGTCGAGGACGGCTGTCGCGTCGGTGCCGTCGTCGGGGGTGGTGGTGTCGCTCGAGAGTATATCAATGCCGCACGCGATTTGGGGGCGAACGAAATCGAACTCGATCAGTTGGGGATCGACGTCACCCGGCTCAACGCGCGCCTGTTGATCACTGCACTGAACGAAGATTCGGTGACAGCACCGGCGAAGGATTACGACGAAGCCGGCGAGGCGCTTCGCCGAGGCGACGTCTGTGTCATGGGCGGCGTCGCGCCGGCTCAGACTACCGACGCCGTCGGTGCAGCGCTCGCCGAGTACGTCGACGCCGATCTGCTCGTCTACGCGACGAGCGTACCGGGCGTCTACAGCGACGATCCGAACGAAAACGACGATGCGACCAAGTTCACGGAACTCTCCGCTGCGGAACTCGTCGACGTCATCGCTGACCTCGAGATGAACGCTGGTGCCTCGTCCCCGGTCGACTTGCTGGCGGCGAAGATCATCCAGCGCTCTGGGATGCGAACGATCGTCCTCGACGGCACCGATCCCGAACGGATTGCGCGTGCGGTTCGCTTCGGCGACCACGAGGGGACCGACATCCTTCCGGAGGGGGCTGGCGAGGAGCCGACCTACTGGGCACAGAACGAAGATGACTAGCGACGACGACGCGTCGGCGTCTCCGACCGACCGGGACGTCACAAGTCCGTACACCCTCCAGCAGGAGGGCGACGACGCACGCCATGCCTTCTGGGCGGATACCGTCGCGGATCGAGTCGAGGAGCGCGTGGCCGACCGTCGGGAGGCTACGGAAGGGACGAGCGGGGAGGAACGACCCGCGAGCGAGGACCCCGACGAGCCGATCGTCATCAAAGGCGGTATCTCGCCATCCGGCGTCCCTCACCTCGGGAACGTCAACGAGATCATGCGCGGCTACTACGTCGCCGAAGTCCTGCGCGAACGCGGCCACGAGGTCCGACAGGTCTTCACCGCCGATGACCGCGACCCGCTGCGTGGGCTCCCGCGAACGCTCTGTGACCTCGAAGGGAATCTCGTCGACCTCGGTGAGGTCGATGCCGGTGCGCTCGGCCGCAATCTCGGTTCGCCGTACACCGACATTCCGGACCCCTTCGGCTGCTGTGATTCGTACGGCGAACACTTCTCGACGATCATTCAGGACAGTGCGGACGCACTCGACGTGCCGATCGAACTGGTCTCGAACACGGAACTGTACGAATCTGGCGAGTTCGACGATGTGACCCGATTCGTCCTCGAGAATCAGGATCGCGCCCGCGAGGTCCTCGCCGCGTATCAGGACAAGGTCGACGAGGACTACGTCCCGTTCAACCCCATCTGTGCGGAGTGTGGCAAGGTCACCGAGACCGTTACTGGCGTCGATCTGGACGCTGAACCGCCGACCGTCGAGTACGAGTGTACCGATATGGATGCCGGCGACCAGACGATCAACGGCTGTGGCCACGAGGGCACGGCGACCCTGCGCGAGGGCAAGATGCCCTGGCGCTTCGAGTGGCCCGCCCAGTGGCAGATCCTCGGCGTCGACTTCGAGCCCTTCGGCAAGGACCACGCCGAAGGCTCATGGCCGAGTGGCCAAGACGTCGCACGCAACGTCCTCGAGATCGAGCCACCCGTCCCAATGGTCTACGAGTGGTTCACGCTCGACGGCGAGCCGTTTTCGTCCTCGGCAGGAAACGTTATTCTCGTCTCCGACGTGCTCGAACTCCTAGAGCCAGAGGTCCTGCGCTACTTCTTCGCGAAGGATCCGTCGAAGGCTCGAGACTTCAGCATCGAGCGCCTCGACCAACTGGTCGACGAGTTCGACCGCCTCGAGGCGATCTACTTCGACGAGATCGACGCCAGCGAGGACGAGACGGCGTTCGCGAAGCGCGTCTACCCGCTCGTAGTCGAGGAACCCCGCGAGGAGCGCATCCGACTGCCCTACACCTTCGCTGCGGTGTTGGGGATGACCGACGACCCCGATCTGCGCGAGGAAATAGCGCGCCGCGAGGGCCACATCCCCGACGACGCTCCCGAGTGGGCCGTCGAAGGCGCGCTCGAGCGCGTCGAACAGGCCAGAAACTGGGCCCGTCGGACCGAAAACGAGTTCGATTACGAACTCAAACGGAGTGCGATTCCGGCCCACGACTTCGACGACGCGACCGAAGCGGCGCTCGCTGACCTCGCGGACTTCATCGAAGACGGTCACGATCCCGAGGAGATCCAGGGGGAGATCTACGAGGCGGCGCGACGACACGACGTCGACGTTGGTGACTTCTTCAGTGCGGGCTACCGGCTCTTTTTCGACGAAGAGCAGGGTCCGAAGCTCGGTCCGTTCCTCGCGAAAGTCGATCAGGCGTTCGTCGTCGACCGACTCCGTCGAGAGCGCTAACACGGCGCTCACCCTGTATCACGTCGGCTCGGTAGACAAAAGCCCTTTGAGAATGCCTCCCTGACATACGATCGATGGATTACGGTCTCCCCGCAGTCGTCTCGGTTCCCGAACTCTTCGGCTCTGAGCTTGCGACGTGGGCCGCTGTTGGCCTGTTCGTCTACTGGCTCGGGGTTATCGCACTCCAGCGAGCCGACCTCCTGCCGGAGTACGTCGGGACGCAGGGCCCGATTCTCACCTTCCACACGAAACGCGGACGTGACTTTCTCGACCGACTCGCAGGCCCCAAACGATTCTGGCGTGCCTGGGCAAATCTCGGTGTCGGCATCGCGATCGTCGTGATGGTGGCCATGTTCGTCCTTCTCCTCCTCGCGGCGATTTCCGCGGTGACATCCCCGCAACCGAGCGGTTCGGCCGTCCAGCAGCCCCGGAACGTCGTTCCGTTCCCCGGCGTCAACGACTTCCTCCCGCTGTCCGCGACGCCCGGGATCGTCGTCGGCCTCCTCGTCGGCCTCGTCGTCCACGAGGGCGGCCATGGCCTGCTCTGTCGCGTCGAAGACATCGGTATCGAATCGATGGGCGTCGCGATGCTCGCGATCATCCCCTTCGGCGCGTTCGTCGAACCCGATCAAGAGAGCAGTCAAAACGCTTCGAGAGGCGGCCAGACTCGCATGTTTGCCGCCGGCGTGACGAACAACTTCGCGGTGACGCTGCTCGTGTTCGCGATCCTCTTCGGACCGATCGCTGGTTCGATCGCCGTCGCACCCGGCGCTGCCGTCGGCGGCGTTGCACCCAACTCCTCGGCCGACGCCGCAGGGATCGAACCGAACGATCGGATCACCGCCGTCGACGGCGAGGCCGTCGAGACGAACGACGACCTCGCGGATCGCCTCGAGGCCGCATCCGGCGAGGAGGTTACGATCGAACTCAACGAGGAAGAGACCGTCGCAGTCGATCGATCGTTGCTCGTCACGACCGCGATGGACGACGGTCCGGTCGGCGTCTCGGCGGGTGACAAGATCGTCGCGGTCAACGGCCAGCAGGTCGCGACCGAGCGCGCCTTCTTCGAGGCCGTCGACGACGACGAACGCGTTACGCTGACGGTCGAGACCGAGTCCGGCGAGCGAGACGAGCACGAGGTACCGATCGGTGCCGCTGTCGACGTCAGCGACGACGGGCCGCTCCAGACTGCCACTGGATCGATCGACGAGCCGTTCGTCATCACATCGTTCGACGGCGAGCGAACGCGCTCCTACGAGGAACTCAGCGCGCTGCTCGAGGACAGCGAGGCAGGCGATGAGGTGACGATCGTGGGCTATGTCGGCGACGACCGCCAGGAGTACGAAGTGACACTCGGCGAGCACCCGAACGAGGACAGCGGCTTCCTCGGGATCTTTGCCAACCCCGGAATCTCCGGCTTCGAAGTCAGTGATATCGGGGTCCAACTCTACCCGGCCGGCGAGTATCTGTCGATTCTCGGCGGTGACGGCGGCGACGGTGGGGCGACCGACTCCTTCTTCGGGAAGATCGGGCTGGCGATCTTCCTCCCGGTCATCGGCGTCATCGGCCTCTTGCCGTTCAACTTCGCCGGCTTCACCGGCGGGATCGAGAACTTCTACGAGGTGCAGGGGACGCTCGCCACACTCGGCGACAGCACGGTGTTTATCCTCGCGAACCTGCTGTTCTGGACCGGCTGGATCAACGTCCAGCTCGGCTTTTTCAACTGTATTCCGGCGTTCCCGCTCGATGGGGGGCACATCCTGCGAACGAGCACCGAAGCCGTCGTCTCGAGGTTGCCCATCGAGGCGACCCGCGGCCACGTCCGAACGGTGACGACGACGATCGGGCTGACGATGCTCGTCAGTTTCATGACGATGCTGTTCGTCCCGTTCCTGCTCTGAACCGGCGGCCCGAACGGTCGTCGCGTCGCTGGCTCGGTGTACCTCGAAACCCCTTATATGGCCCGTTTCGGGTCAGTATGGCGATGCGACACGCATCCGTTCTCGGATCGAAACCCGGTGCTTCTTAGCGTCTCCGTTCTAACCCGCGGGTATGGAACGACGACAGCCGCCACAGACCGAAGAGGGCTGGTACGTCCTGCACGACTTCCGGTCGATCGACTGGGACGCTTGGCGTAACGCACCCGAGCGTCGCCGCGAGCGAGCGATCGAGGAGGGACGCGAGTACCTCTCGACCGCCGAATCCGTCGCGGACGCCGACGAGGGCGACTCGGCGACGTTCGCCGTCCTCGGGCATAAGGCCGATTTGCTCGTCCTCCACCTGCGGCCGACGCTCGGCGACATCGACGCACTCGAGCGACGGTTCGAACACACGGCACTCGCCGAGTTCACCGAGCGCGCCGACTCGTATCTGTCGGTGACGGAGGTCTCGGGCTACATGTCTCAGGAGTACTTCGAGGAGGGCGAAACCGCCGATACCGGGATCGCCAACTACATCGAATCTCGACTCAAACCCGAGATTCCGGACACTGACTTCCTCAGTTTCTACCCGATGAGCAAGCGCCGGGGCCCCGACCACAACTGGTACGAACTGCCGTTCGACGAACGTGCCGACTACCTCTCGAATCACGGCGAGATCGGTAAAGACTACGCCGGCCGGGTCACCCAGATCATCTCCGGCAGCGTTGGTCTCGACGACTACGAGTGGGGCATCACCCTCTTTGGCGACGATCCAACCGACGTCAAGGAACTGCTCTACGAGATGCGCTTCGATCCCTCGAGTTCGCGCTTCGCCGAGTTCGGCCGGTTCCTCTCGGCCCGCCGGATGTCTCCGGCCGACCTCAGTGCGTTCCTCGCCGGCGAGCGAGTGCCACAGGACGACGCTGACAGCGCCCACGGCCATCCACACGGCCACGGCGAGTCCGGCGATCACGGGCACGCTCACGGCGACTCCGACGGTCACCACGGCGACGACGATGACGTCCGGAGCGAACTCGATGACATGGGCGTCTACGCTGGCCAGCCACACGGCGAGGACGTCCACGCGGTCGTGCTCTACTCCGAAGCCGACACTGACGACCTGTTCGAGGAGGTCGACGGGCTGCGAACGAACTTCGATCACTACGATACGCACGTCAAGACGGCCGTCTATGAGCCTCGAGACGACGACAGCGAGGCCGCAGTCGTCAGCCTTTGGGACACCGAACGCGCCGCGAACACGGCCGCCGGATTCCTCGCTGACCTCCCCGAAGTCGTCCGGCAGGCGGGCGACGACGAGGACGATTCGTGGGGCACCATGGGCATGTTCTACACCGTAAAGCCGGACCACCGCGGGGACTTCACCGGTGTGTTCGACGATGCTGAAGCGTTGCTCGCCGACATGGACGGTCACCGCAAGACCGACCTGCTGGTCAACCGTGAGGACGAAAACGACATGTTCATCGCCAGCCGCTGGGACTCCCGTGAGGACGCGATGCAGTTCTTCCGCAGTGACGCCTTCTCGGATGCCGTCGAATTCGGTCGCGATGTCCTCGACGACCGACCACGACACGTCTTCCTCGCCTGAGGACGACGCTGTCGTGTCCCGGTTTCGACCGCGTGTCGTAGAAACGGGCGAGTCTCACCGATAGCAACACGTGTTGATTGTCCCTGCTCTTACGGTGAGTCGATGAGCACTATCGCTTCCACGTCGCGAACCGTCTGGGATCGGTATCGATCCGTTCCGATCATCTACCGCATCTCGCTCGCGTTCATCCTCGGCACTGCCGTCGGCGCGATCGGCGGCGAACGGGCCGCCATCGTCTCGCCGCTGGGCGATCTCTTCTTGCGCTTACTCGAGATGCTGATCATCCCCCTGATCGTTTTCACGTTACTGGGCGGGATGCGACGGCTGACGCCGTCAAAACTCGGCAAGGTCGGTGGGCTGACCGTCGCGCTCTACGCCGCGACAACGACGGTCGCAGCCGTGATCGGCCTCGCGGTCGCGAACCTGTTCGATCCCGGCACGGCCGTGGAGTTCACCGGCGGCGAAGCCCAGCAGGCCGAACCGCCGACTGTCTCTGAGGTCATCCTCGGAATCGTCCCTGCGAACCCGCTCGCCGCGCTGGTCGAGGGCGACATTCTGGCGACGATCTTCGTCGTGATCGTCTTCGGGTTGGCGCTGACGATCGTCCGCGAGTCGACGACCGAGGAGACAACCGAGGACGCGATCGACGGCTTCTTCGCGTTCATCGACGCCGGCACCGAGGCCCTGTTCAAGGTCGTCTGGGGCGTTATGGAGTACGGCGTCATCGGCGTCTTCGCGCTGATGGCGGCCGCCATCGGCACCGAGGGACTGGGTGCAATCGTCCAACTCGGCGCGCTCGTCGCGGTCATCGCGGTCGGCATCGCCGTCCACATGAGCGTCACCTACCTCGGCGTAATGACCATGGGCATCCTCGGCCAGTCGCCGCTGGCGTTTCTCAACGGCGCGAAAGACGCGATGGTGACGGCGTTTACGATCCGCTCCTCGAGCGGCACCCTTCCGGTGACGATCACCAACGCGGAGGAGAACATGCGCATCGACGAGTCGGTCTACGGCTTCGGCCTGCCCCTTGGGGCGACGATCAATATGGACGGCGCGGCGATCAGACAGGCCGTCACGGTCGTCTTCGCTGCCAACATGGTCGGTGTCTCGCTGGGACTTGCCGATCAGGTGATCGTCCTGGCGACCGTTATCCTGATCAGCATCGGCACGGCCGGCGTCCCCGGTGCCGGGCTCATCATGCTCACCGTCATTCTAAACGCCGTTGGCCTGCCCCTCGAGATCGTCGGCTTCGTCGCCGGCGTCGATCCGATCCTCGGCCGGATTGCGACGACGAACAACGTGACCGGGGATCTCGCCGTCGCCTCGGTCGTCGGCAAGTGGACCGACGGGATCGACCTCACCGACGGAGTCTGGAGTGACGTCCCGACCGACCAGCCCGACGACGCCGTTGCGACGTCAGACTGACGCTCAGATCCGACCCGAGTCCGCCGTCTCGTCGTAAAAAAAGTAGCCGGCGACGCCTGCAAGCCCTAACAGCAGCGTCAGGTACGGCCAGTTGCCGGCGTCGGTGTCCGTCAACGTGGCGTGTCCGGCGACGAAGATCGCAAAGCCGGTGTGTGCGACGAGCGTCGCGGCGAGAAAGCCTGCGAGGTCCATTATCCGGAAATTTTCCGTCGCCATCATAGCCGTTTCGGACTGCGCCGGGGAAAGGTACTCGACGCTCGTCCCCGAAGTTCGAGGTCGTGAACCGACGTGCGCTCCTCGGTGCTCTCCCAGCGATCGCCCTCGCCGGCTGTGTGACCCGGCTCGGACTCGCCGACCGCGTCGAAATCAGCGAGAAGTCCGTCCGCGTCCACCCCAGAGACGGAGGCGACCCGATCGACGCCGCCGTGAGACGATACGATCCCGACGAGGGGCCGTACTACCACGACACGCCCGCCGAGCAACTGGCCGATGAACTCGGACCCGACGACCCACTCGAAATCAGCGAGGAACTCGCGGCGCGACTCGATTCCGAGTTCGAGGTCGTCGAGTACCGGGTTCGCGGCTGTGACGTCGGCACTGACGACTGCCAAGAGACGACGCTCGTCCGAGCGGATTTCAACGACCTCGAAGCCGGTGATATTGCCGATATCGTCTACCGAAGTTCCGGTGCGGGACTCATTTCAGTGCACGAGTCACATGAAAACCGCAGCTGATTGGGACACTGTCCGAACGCTGCGAAGCCGTTTTCGTCGTCGAACGCGACGAGTTAGAAGTCGTGATCCGGGTCGTCTTCGACCTGGCGTTTCATCGACTCGCGGCGGGACTTGGCGTCGCGACCCGTCGCCTCGAGCAAGAAGTCGTTTTTCGCGTCGACGGCCTCACCGGCGGCCTCGAGTTCATCGGGACCGAGCTCGGTGGGATCGCGCTCGTAGAACTCGACGCCGAGTTTGTCCTTTTTCCCGGAATACTCGACGGCCCCGGCAACGACCTTCTCGAAGACGGGATTGTCGGGCTCGCCGATGACGTAGAGCTCGCTCCCTTTGTACTCTTCTGTGCCCGTGATCGGGCCGAAGTAGTCCTCGATGGTGGCTTCCATATCGGGGATTCGCTCCTCGAGATACTCACCGCGGCGCATCTTGTACTCTTTCATGGATTGGTGATACACGGGGGACCGTTTACCTCTTTTCATAGCCGGCGCAGCCGACAGACGGGGGTCTGAGACGGGGAGACCCGTTTCGTCTTCGTCTCGGAAGGCGACAGGTCCGTCCATCTCGACCGGTGAGAGTAGCGAGACGAACGCGATCGCGTGCAGTGCGATCCGGGATCGCTCAGCGCCGCTCTCGTTTGCCGAGGTAGCCCTTTCGACAGTCAGGACAGATGTCGCCGGTGCGTAGCGAGGTCCGGGCACCAGCCGCGACGTACTCACACCGTGGGCAGTACAGTTCGGTCGGCACGTCCGACTGGTCGGCGGTGCTTTCGCCGGGGACCGGTGCCGACCCCGCGCGCTCGATGCCGCTACCGGCGTCGCTCTCCACCGGCGTCTCGGTGCGTTCGTCGTCGCTCGAGTCAGCCGTCGGCGGCTCCGTCGTGAGCGTTCGGGCCTCCGTTGCGGCAGCCGATTCGCCCGGTGCAGCGCCCGTGTCGTCCTCGAGGACGATCGCATCGTCGGTTACCTCAGCGTCCGTGCGGTCGGCTTCTGTGGCGGCTGCGTCGACGTCATCGGGGTCCGAGTCGTCGTCCGGCCACGCTGTCGGTTCGTCAGCCGCGCCAACCGGTGGGCCGACGTCTTCTGACTCCGGCCACTCCCCGTGTTCGCGGTCGCGGTCGGGCTGGGACTCGGAGTCGTCTAAGATTTCGCCGTCGTCGGTCACAGGCTCGCCGTTTTCGTCGGTTGGAACGTCGAAGTCGTCGTCCTCATCGTCGCCGTCGAAGGCGATGTCGGCCGACTCGGCAGACCCGACCTTGGAATCGTCGATGAACTCGGTGTCCGCTGCGTCGGCGTCGATGAACTCGGCATCGTCGCCGTCGCCGGAGTCGGCGGCTTCATCCGGGGGTGTTTCGACCGTTTCAGCAGCGTCGGCTGTCGCGGTCGTGTTTGGCTCGGGATCGGATTCGGTGGGCCGTGAGGCGGCCGTCTCCATGGAGAGACTCGTGATCTCGGTGTTCTCGCTGATGACGTTTCGCTCGCCACAGCGGATACACTCCTCGTACTCCTGGACGGTGACGACGACCTCACTGCCCCGTTCTTCGCGCTCGCGTTCGACGTCGGTTTCGCCGTAGTCGTGTCCGAGCAACGAACATCGCAGGACCATTGTCCCACCGTTCCCAGTCATCGCATAAAAAACGTACTGCCTGCCAGACCGTCGTCGTGACAACAACGTTCCTCGTTTGCTGTCCGACAGTCGGCAACTCCCGATCGCCAGTCGCGTCGTCGACCGGTGATACGGACTCCTGGTAGTTAGGTCGGTGCACTCGCGAGTGCACCGGGCCGTGGGGCCAGCAGACCGGATGAAAGAACGGCAAACGTCAAATCCCCGGTCGTTGAAGAGAAAGACGGATGAGAGCAAAGCGGGAGTACCGGGATCGGGAATCGACCGAGGTGGCGGTACTCGACGAACTCGTCGATCGGGCCGATGACGGGATGACCGTCTTCGAACTCCGTGCCGCCGTCGAAGAGGACATCGACCACCTCGAGCAGGCCCTCTCGACGCTCAAAGAAGACGAGCTGATCGTCGTCGAGTCCGATCACACCGAAACCGTCATCAAACCCGACGAACGGGTGATCCCCGACATCACGTCCGACGAAAACGACGAGCAGACTATCGGGGAGTGGCTCCGCGAGCGGTTGCCCTTTTGAATCGAAACGCCTGATACGTTCAGGCCCGAGAGAGTAGGCATGAGCGTCATCGAGTCAGTCCATACCGACCACGGCGCGACGTTCGGCGACCGCGACGGGCGAACGATCGTCGAACATTTCGGACGGCCCGAGCGAACGCATCTCGCGGTTCGCAACGGTGTCGGCCTTCTCGAACTCGCCTACGGCGTGGTCGTCGTCGAGGGCGATGATCGCCTCGAGTACGTCGACAACGTCGTCTCGAACCGCGTCCCCACCGAAGACGGACAGGGCTGTTACGCGCTCGTCCTCGATCCACAGGGCGGGATCGAGGTCGAACTCTATGTCTACAACGCTGGCGAGCGACTGTTGCTCTTTACGCCGCCGGCCGAAGCTCAACCGCTGGCCGAGGAGTGGTCCGAGAAAATCTTCATTCAGGACGTCGAGATTCGGGTTGCGACCGACGACTACGCGATCTTCGGGATTCATGGTCCCAAGGCGACGGAAAAGATCGCTAGCGTCCTCAACGGAGCTGCCTCGCCCGACCAGCGCTACTCGTTCGTCCGCGGGACGATGGGCGACGAGGGCGTCTCCGTCATCCGAACCGACGCCCTCACCGGTGAAGAGAGCTACGAGGTCATCTGCGCGGCCGACGACGCCGAGGCCGTTTACGATACCCTCTTGAATCAGGGGTTGAACGCCGCCCCCTTCGGCTACCGAACCTTCGAGAGTCTCGCGCTCGAGGCCGGCTCACCGCTCTTTGACACGGAACTCGAGGGAACGCTCCCGAACGTCCTCGGCCTGCGAACCGCCCTCGACTTCGAGAAGGGCTGTTACGTCGGTCAGGAGGTCGTCTCCCGCGTCGAGAACCGTGGCCAGCCCAGCCGGAAACTCGTCGGCCTGACGCTCGAGACGGACGACGACGCCGCGGTCCCTGAATCCGGCGCAGCCGTCTTCGACGGCGACGCGTCCGTCGGCGAGGTTACGCGGGCTGGCGAGAGCCCATCACTCGAGACGGTCATCGCGCTCGCGCTCGTCGACTACGGCCTCGAAAGCGAGGCGCTGACGGTTCGTGTTGGCGGCGAGGAGATGCCCGCCACCGTCACCGCGTTGCCGTTCGTCGAGGGCTCGGATCAGTCGGGCCGACTGCCCGACTATCAGTAGGTAGCCAGCGAGACGGTTTTCGTTAGTCCGAAGGAACGTCCTCAGAATCGCATGGCGCTTCTGATGGGCTGCGAAAATCGTCCGACGATTTTCGAACGCCCGTGGAGACTGCGACTGCTGTGGACACTGTTTCCGTGTCTGCAAGTCGCGTCGTTGAAACAGGAAGCCCCTGCCTCAAGGAACGAGCGGCTGCCACCGCGAGTGAGTAGGCAGGGGTAGTTCACCACAACCTGCCCGTCCCGCAGTATTATCTGGAGTACCATGGTCGGTCCTGTATGCGCTATCTGGAGGTGACGGTCCCGAAAGGGAAACGACAGGCTGTCATCGACATTCTCGAGGACGAAGGCATCGAGTACGTCGTCAGCGACGAAACCAGTGGTCGGGGATACACCGCAGTCGTCCGGTTTCCACTGCCGACGCGGGCCGTCGAACCGGTGCTCGATCGGCTCAGGCAGGCCGGAATCAGCGAGGATGCAAGCGTCGTCGTGATCGACGCCGAGACGGTGATCTCCGAGGAGTTTTCGACGCTTCGAGAGCAGTATAGTCACGGCGGACAGGCTGGTTCGCGCACCTCGAGGCAGGTCCTGCGAACGAAAGCCGACGAACTCACGCCGCCGTTTCCGATCTACGCCGTCATGTTGCTCATCAGCGCTGTCGTCGCCACCGCCGGGCTGCTCGCCGACTCGCCGGCAGTCGTGATCGGCGCGATGGTCATCGCACCGCTGCTCGGGCCGGCGCTCGCCGCCAACGTCGGCATCGTCACCGGCGACGACCGGCTCAAATCGACCGGGTTCAGCTACCAGATCGTCGGGGTGACGATGGTGATCGTCGCCTCGATCGCCCTCGCCGCGATCGCCCGGCTCGCGGGACTCGAACCTGCCGGCGTCGACATCGTCGTCGCCACCGAACTCCAAGAGCGGGTCGCGCCGAATCTGTTCTCGCTCGCGGTCGCACTCGGGGCCGGGATCGCCGGCATTCTGAGTCTCACGCGGGGGTTTTCGGAGGCGATCGTCGGTGTGATGATCGCCGCTGCACTGATCCCGCCGTCGGCCGCGGTCGGCATCACCGTCGCCTGGGGGATGTACGGCGCGGCGACCGGGGCCGCCGTGCTCGTGATCGTCAACGTCCTCTCGATCAACCTCGCTGCGCTGGCGACCCTGTGGATCGCCGGCTACCGCCCGCAGGGGTTGTTCGAGGTGTCACCGACCCGCACGCCGACGTACACCTACGCGGCGATCTTCGGGATCGCGCTGCTGGTGTTGGCGGCCCCGTTGGCTGGCATCACTCTGCTCGATTTCCACACGACCGAACTCGAGTCGGTTGCCGAGGAGGAAGCCGAGGCAGTGCTCGCCGACCCACAGTACGAGACCCGCGAGGTCGACGACGTCGTGGTCGAACTCGACGGCAACTATCCGATCCAGTCGGTCGACCGGATCGTCATCACGGTCACCGGACGGACACCGGGACCGGAGCCGGGGCTCGCCGAGCGGCTCCACACGGCGATCAGCCAACATAGCGACGAGTCACTGGTCGTCGAGGTCCAGTACATCGTCGCCGAGCAACACGGCGACACTGGTGACTGACGGCAGTCGTCTGGCCTCGACCGTTCGATCGAATCCATCGAAACGTACGCAAAAACGGGGTTACGTCGCCGGCTTGACGTTCTGGTTCATCCGGAACAGGTTCTTCGGATCGTACGCGGCCTTGACCTCGGCCAGCCGTTGCTGGTTTGTCCCGTAGGCGAGGTTTTCCTCGCCTTCGTCCTCACTGATGAAGTTCATGTAGACGCCGCCGGTCGCGTGCGGGGCCATAGCATCGAAGAATGCTCGAGCCCAGGCGATACAGCGGTTGTCATCCGCTGGATCCTCCCAGCGCGTGTGGACGTTCATCGCGTACTCCGCATCCCGGTGTGGGTAGGCCGTCGCGTCCGCCGGGATGCGTTTCATCGCGCCGCCGAGTTGTCCGAAAAAGATCTCGGACTGCGGCGACGGCAACTCCTGTGCGTACTCGATTGCCGTCTCGATGGCCTCGTCCGAGAGCGTCCCGAAATTGTGTGACTTCCAGTAGTTCCGGGATCCCTCGGTGAGCAGTGGATCGAACGTTTGCTGGAACTCGGCGTACTGGTGTGGACTGACGACATCGGCGATCGGCTCGCCGTACTCCCGGATCGGGGCGAGCACGTTTTCGCCTTCTGCCACGTCACCGGCGTAGAACGGAACCACGACGAGGATGTCCTCACCGTGGATTTCCTCCGGGAGGAACGGAAGCGGTGGTGCCTTGCGCAGGACCATCCAGACGGCAGACTCGTCCGGTGCCGTTTCGTTGAAGTCCCGCACGTGTCGGAGGACGTCTGGTGCATCCGCGCCGTGGTAGACGACCAATCCGGCGAGGACCTCCGGCCCGACCTCGTGGAGGTCGAACTCGAAGGCGGTGACGACACCGAAGTTGCCGCCGCCGCCACGAACGCCCCAGAACAACTCCTCGTTCTCGTCCTCACTCGCGTGACGCAGCGTGCCGTCGGCGGTGACGATGTCGACCGACCGCAGGTTGTCCACGGTCATGCCGTACGTACGAGTGAGCCAACCGAATCCGCCGCCGAGCGTCAGTCCCGCGACGCCGGTCGTCGAGTTGATTCCCAGTGGCGTCGCCAGCCCGAACGCCTGCGTCTCGTGGTCGACGTCGGCGAGGGTCGCCCCCGGCTCGACTCGAGCCGTCTTCCCTTCCGGATCGACCTGCACCGACCGCATCGCAGAGAGGTCGAGCATTAGGCCGTCGTTACAGACCGCGTTCCCCGCGATGTTGTGTCCGGCACCGCGAATCGCGAGCACCACGTCTTGCTCCCGGGCGAAGTTCACCGCCGCGATTACGTCCGAGACACCCATCGCTCGAGCGATGAGTGCCGGCCGTCGGTCGATCATGCCGTTCCAGATTGCTCGCGTCTCGTCGTAGTTCGGATCCTCGGGACGGAGCAACTCACCGTGAAGCCCCTCGCCGAATCCGTCTATTGCACCGTCGTCTACGGGTGTGGTAGTGGCTGCCATTGTCCCTCAGAGACAGTACGTCGCCAGTGAAGATATACATATCACGATTAATAATTAATATAACTCGAGCCGAGAGAGACTCGAAAATCGTCCGATCCGGTTGTGACTCGAGGCTCACCGTCGACTCTCGATCCGTCGTGCGATCGTCACGTCGATGCGGTGGACCGTCGTGTCTGCAGTAAAACTGGTTTATCGTCACTGACGGCATAGCTCGTACCATGGCACAAGTTGGCAAACACCCGGGTGAGAAAGCGCTCGCGGAGCTACCGGGCGGTGCGGTCCGGTCGTTCGAAACGGGGATTGGCGGCAACGTAATCCTTCCAGCAGATCCGGAGTACGAACGGGAACGACAGGTCTGGAACGGGATGATCGATAAGTACCCGGCGATCATCGCCCGCTGTGCCGGCACTGCCGACGTCGTTTCGGCAGTGACGTTCGCCCGCGAACAGGACCTGCCGCTCGCGGTTCGATGCGGCGGCCACAACGTCGCCGGGACGGCCGTCTGTGACGGCGGGCTCGTCGTCGACCTCTCGGCGATGCACGGCGTGCGCGTCGACCGTGAGCGACGGACCGTTCGCGTCGAGGGTGGCGCGACGCTCGGCGATGTTGATCGGGAAACACAGCTGTTCGGGCTGGCGACGGCGCTTGGAGCCGTCTCGGAGACGGGTGTCGCGGGGCTCACACTCAACGGCGGCTACGGCCACCTGAGTCGCCAGTACGGGCTCGCGATGGACAACCTGCGAAGCGTCGACGTCGTGACCGCCGACGGGCAGGTTCACACCGCCAGCGCCGACCGTAACGCAGACCTGTTCTGGGGACTCCGCGGCGGTGGCGGTACACTGGGTGTGGTCACTTCGTTCGAGTTCGACCTTCACGAGGTCGGCCCCGAAGTGGACGCCTTTTTCGTCTGGTTCCACGCTGACGACATGGCCGACGTGATGACCCGGTTCCTCGAGTGGACCGACGACGCGCCGCGGGAAGCGGGTGTGCTCGTCTTCACTGCCCACGTCCCCGAACTGGAGGAGTTCCCCGAGGAGATGTGGGGCGAGCCCGCTATCGCGATGCTCGGCTCGTCCCGTGGCGACCTCGAGGCCGACGACGTTTTCGAGCCGCTGCGCTCGAGTGCGACGCCGACCGCCGATCTCAGCGGGCCGATGGCGTACGCCGACCTGCAGTCGATGCTCGACGAGGACTACCCCGATGGGCTGCGCTACTACTGGAAGTCGATCTTCCTGACCGACGTTACCGACGAGGTCGTCGACATCATGGACCGGTACACTGAGTCAGCACCGTCGGCGCTCTCGACGATCGATCTCTGGCATCTCGGTGGAGCGGTTGCCGAGGTGCCACAGGACGCGACCGCGTTCTGGCACCGGGACAAGCCGTACATGCTCAACTTCGAGGCCAACTGGGAGGACGAAGCCGATGACGACGCGAACGTGACCTGGGGCCGCGAGGGAATCGCCGAAGTGGCGGCACTGGCAGTTGCGTCGGGAAGCTATGGTAACTTCCCGGGCATGAACGAAGATCCAGTGAAACTGCGCTTCGGTGATAACTACGAACGACTGCTCGAGATCAAATCGAAATACGATCCCGAAAACCTGTTCGGAACGATCGCCCCGTCGGCCAGCAACAGCGCCGACAATTGACCCCGTCAGACGGTTTGCTGTACCGATTTACCGGTGGGATCGCAGTCCCACCGGAAATGACGTACAGCAGACAGTATCAGCCTCCGTGGGCCGCCGTCAGTCGGCCTCCGCCGCTGGCCGATAGCGCCGACTGACGACCTTCCAGCGGCCCCGCCGGAACAGCCAGTAGGTGATCCCGCCGGGGACGGCCGTCTCGAGCAGCAAGGCGAGATAGAGCCCGCCGATTCCGAGTGGCGTGACGAGTCCCAGCGCGGCCGCCGGGAGCGCAAAGGCGTACCGGCCGACGAGCGAGGCGACGAAGGGAAGGCGCGTATCGCCGGCCCCGAGCAATGCGCCCGCGGCAGCGCCGTCGATCCCGAAGCCGATCGAACTGACCGCGCCGACGGCGACGAACGTGGCCGCCAGCGCGAGTTCCTCGCTCCCGGAGACGAACAGGTTCGCGATCGGTTCGGCGAAGACGACGACTAGCACGGCCAGCGCGGTGTAACAGACGGCGGCGAGCCGGATAATCGCCGCACCATATGCGCCGGCTTCGTCCTCGTCGTTCGCGCCGAGGTGTTGGCCCACGAGCGAACTCGCGGCCAGCGAGAGCCCCCAGTTGACGCCGTTGATTAGGCTCCGGACGCGCCGGCCGACCTCGAGGGCGGTGACGACCACCGGGCCGAAGGTGGCGGCGATCCACAACAGCGGGAAGACGACGATCCCCTGTGCCAGTCGGCGGCCGATCTCCGGCGTCGAGATTTCGACCACTTGGCGCAACAGCGTCGGTTCGAGCCACGGCCCCGAAAGCGTCACCGGCACCGGGCTGGGTTCCATCCCGAGGATGCCGTAGGACCGTCCGAGCATCCCCCACGCGAGGACGACCGTGACGAAGCCCGTCGAGACGGAGGTGCCGATCGCCGCACCGGCGACGCCGAGTCCGGCCCCGAAAATGAGGGCGGCGCTGAGGACGACGTTGAGCACGGCTCCACCGGCGCGGGCGACCATCTCCGTGAACGTGTCGCCAACGCCCGTGTACGTTCGGCTGGCGATCAGATTCAGCAGTTCGAATAAGACAGCGGGCGCGACGAAGACGAGATAGGTGCGCCCGTGGATGCGCGACTCCGGCCCGGAACCGAACAGCCCGATCAACGAGTCGGCAAAGAAGACGAACATGGCCGCGATTGGCACTGCGAGCGCCACGGTGAGCAGGATGCTCTGTTTTACCACGAGCGTGGCCCGGTCGGTCTGCTCGCCGCCGTAGTTCTGCGAGACGAGGCTGACGGTCCCACCCGCCAGCCCGAGCCCGAGCATCGTCACGACCTCCCAGAACGCGAGCGCGAAGGCAAGCCCCGCTGTGCCGGCCGTCCCGACGGCGATGCCGACCATCGCGAGGTCGGCCGTCTGCTTGGACATGATCGCAAAGCCGGTGACGATCCGTGGCCACGCGAGATCGACCGTCGGCCGAAACCTCTCGCTGTCGATGATGCCGAGTCGCTCGAGCGTCTCGGCGAGGAACGCGACGGCTGCCGCCTGCCGGCCTGTCATCGAGTGATGGTTTCGGGAGTGACGGCTTCGGTCTGTCGGCTGCCGATTCGTGTCGCGTCGTTGCCTTCGCTCTCGAGTTAGGGCCGTAGCCTCGAGAGCATCGCCTTGAGATGAGACGGCGAGACGAGCGAGGTTGGTCGGTCCATGTGGACGCCGATCTCGCCCGAGAGCGCGCCGAGGCCGATCCGTTGGACGGGTTCGGGAAACGAGTAGGCTCGTCGGAGGGAGTGGCCGAGCGTCATCTCGCGCTCTAAGTCGTCGCGCCAGGCGCGCTCGTAGGCGGCGAGCGTTGCAGGCCGATCGGGATCGATCTCGCGGGCAGCGTGGTCGGCACAGGTCATGCCATAGAGGATGCCGCCACCGGTGAAGGGTTTGGTCTGGGCGGCCGCGTCGCCGATGAGAAAGCCGCGGCGACTCGTGACGCGACGCGGCGGGCCGATCGGGATCGCCCCCGAGCAGCGATGGGCAACGTCGATCTCGTAGCCGTCGATCAGTTCCTCGAAGTGTTTTGTGACCTGCACGCCCGGCGGGGCCGCGAGCCCGTACTCGACGCCGGCATCGCCACGGGGGATGCGCCACGCGAAGAACGTCGGTGCAGTCAGGTGGACGTCGACGAAGTTCTGGTGGTCGGTCTCGTCGGAAAAGGCCAACACGCCGTGGAGGAGTTCGTCGGGTTCGGGCAGCGTCAGCGCCTCGCGGACCCGCGACCGAGGACCGTCACAGCCGGCCACGAGCTTCGTTTCGAACTCGAGGGAGCCCTCGGGGCCGCTGGCAACGACGGTCACGTGGTCGTCGTGTTCGGCCACGTCCGTGACAGTGTGTTCCTCGCGGACGTCCGCGCCCGCTTCCCGCGCGAGGTCGGCGAGGTGTCGATCCAAGCCGACGCGATCGATGACGTTCGAGGCGACCTCGTCCTTGTAGAAGGGATAGGCATCGCTGTGTGGCCCGCCGACGTGAAAGCGCGCGCCGTAGATCTCATTCTGGAACAGCGCTTCGCGTGCTCCCTCGCCGGTGAACTCCCAGATGTCCGTACTCACGTGGCCCGAACAGGCCAGTGGCGTCCCCACTGTCCCTTTCTCAAGGGCGAGCACGTCGTACCCCTGTTCGGCGGCCCGTCGCGAGAAGCGTGCCCCGGCCGGGCCGACGCCCACGACGACGAAATCGTACATATCAGTCACGTACTCGGCGGGCAGTAAATAGTTTCTCGAGATTCGCTCGCCGGGTTCCAGCGACGGGCGGTATTAAACACTCTGATTAGAGTGGTAGAGAATCGAGCGGGCGCTGTATCTCCTCCCTGCTCGTTCACTCCACGCTGTTCCGTTCGCACCCTGAGGAAGGGGGGCTTAGCGTCCTCTCCTTCAGCTAAAACAGACCGCTCTGTGAACAGGTATTATTTTGTGAATTGTCCGTCCTCAATGTAGTGTGAACGTGAGCTCAGTAGCGCCCGTGACGACTGGCCGGATCGGAACAGCACTGGAACCCGAGACGATTCCCCAGCACGGAGTGAGATGATCGCCGGCGTGTCGACCGGCGCGCTGGTCGTCTTCGCGCTCATCGGTGCCGCGCTCGTATTGTTCGTCACCGAAGCGATCCCGACCGACGTGACGGCGATTGGGATCATCGTCTCGCTGGCCGCCCTCGAGCCGCTGACCGGCGTCGGCTATCGGGCGGCGATTTCGGGCTTTGCGAGCACCGCGACGATCACGATCATCGCCATGTACATGCTCAGCGCCGGGATCCAGCGGACCGGACTGGTCCAGCGACTCGGTCTTTCGCTCGCGAAAGTCACGAAGGGCAGCGAGACGCGCGCGCTGGCGGCGACAGTCGCCACCACGGGACCGCTCGCGGGGATCATCAACAACACGCCCGTCGTCGCGGTCTTCGTTCCGATGATCTCCGAACTCGCCGAGAAGACCGGCATCTCGCCGTCGAAACTCCTCTTGCCGCTGTCGTACGCGGCGATCCTCGGCGGCACCCTGACGCTCATCGGAACCTCGACGAACCTGCTGGCCAGCGAGTTCGCCGTCGAGTTGCTCGGTCGCGACCCCATCGGGATGTTCGAGTTCACGCCGCTCGGCCTCATTATCCTGCTCGTCGGCCTGACGTACCTCATGACCGTCGGCCGCTGGCTGACGCCGGCACGAATCCCCGCCGATGCGGACCTCGTCGAGGAGTTCGATCTCGAGGACCACCTCGCTCACGTTCGCGTCGGCTCGAAATCCACCGCCGTCGGCCACACGGTTAGTGACCTCGAGGCCCGCGCTGAGTCGAACGTGCGGATTCTCCAGCTTCGCCGAGAGGCCGACCTCGAGCCTCGGTCGGCGGAGACGGGATCGATCCTCGAGTACGACGACGCCGTCGACGGGTCGGCCGAAGCGAGCGGCCGCGACCAGCAACTCCGCGAGGCCAGCGATCGCAACAGCCCGCTCGAGTCCGACGCGTCGGCCGTGACCAACGCGCCCGACAGCGACCAGCGCCGCCCGGTGAGCGAGTCGTACGTCGCAGTGAGAACCGACCAGCGCATTCGCGAGGACGACGTGCTCACCGTCCACGGCACCCTGCAAGCGGTCAATCGGTTCGTCACAGAACAGGGCCTTCAGCAACTCGTCCGCAAACCGGTGACCGACGAGACGTTCGACGACTCGACCAGCGAGGACTCGCTCGCGAAAGCGATCGTCCCCGACGAATCGTCGTTCGTCGGCGAAACCGTCGCTGAAACCGGCCTTCGAGACCTCTACGGCACGACTGTGCTCGCGATCCGCCACGACGGCAACCTGCTCCGGACCGACCTCGGCGACCACCGACTGGAACCCGGCGACGTCCTCTTGCTCCAGACGATCCCCAGTTCGATTCGCCACTTCGCCGACTCGAGCGATCTTGTCGTCATCGAAGCGGACGCGTTCGATCGCCCCCTCGAAGACAACGTCGACGACCTCGCGCCGCTGTCGCCGAAAACGCCGATCACCGTCGCGATCATGGCGGGGGTGATCGGCGCGGCTGCCCTCGGAATCGCCCCCATCGTCATCAGTGCGCTCGCCGGCGTCTTCTTCATGGTCGTTACGGGCTGTCTCTCGATCAGCGACGCCTACGACGCCGTTTCCTGGAACGTCATCTTCCTGCTCGCCGGCGTGATCCCGCTCGGAGTCGCTCTCGAGGCGACTGGCGGCTCACAGCTCATCGCCGCCGGACTGGTGTCGACGGCGAGCTATCTCCCGCTCGTGGCGGTCCTGTTGCTGTTTTCGATCGTGACGGGGCTGCTCGCGAACGTCATCACACCCGTCGCGACGATCGTGTTGATGAGCCCCGTCGCGATCGATGCCGCGACGAGTCTGGGCGCGTCGGCGTTTTCGTTCCTGCTCGCAGTGATGTTTGCCTCCGCAACGTCGTTTATGACGCCGGTGGGCTACCAGACGAACCTGATGGTGTACGGTCCCGGCGGCTACGAGTTCACCGACTTTATCCGAGTCGGTGGCCCGCTACAGCTCCTGTTGGCGGGAGTTACGACGGCCGGAATCGTCCTCATCTGGGGTCTGTAACAAAGCAGGGCACAGCCGCTTTCCAGTGAGCACGTGAGAACCGAAACGAGGAGGGAAACCGAGACTGCGAGCGGCGCGATCGCCGATCAGCACCCTTCGAGCAGCGACCAGAACCGCTCGGTGTCGCCCTCGAAGCGCTCGAGCAGGTCGCGCATCGCCTCGCGGTGGTCGTCTGCGACCTTGACGTGGACCATCCCTTCGTCGGGTTGGCCGTAGACGACGCTTGCCCCCTCGGGG
The DNA here is from genome assembly GCF_009392895.1 of Natronorubrum aibiense. Classification (GTDB taxonomy): domain Archaea; phylum Halobacteriota; class Halobacteria; order Halobacteriales; family Natrialbaceae; genus Natronorubrum; species Natronorubrum aibiense. The sequence goes on from NZ_CP045488.1 coordinate 1,667,810, forward strand.
GCAGCGACGATCGCTGGCAGCGCGACCAGATCCTCCTCGCCGTCGACCAGGATCGTGGTTGGCTCGTCGCGAGCGAGGGCGTCGACGAGTGCCTCGATCATCGCCGCAGACAGTTCGGCGGGCGGGTTCGCGACTTCGAGTGTCGTTTCCTCGGTGACGGTCTCGCGGATCTCCTCGTCGACCGTCTTCCGTTTGGTCCGTTCGTCGACGACGGCGACGTCCGGCGGCCGCCCCGCCTCGAGCAGGTGGTAGGTGACGACGTCGCCGACGGCGATCAGCGGGCCGTCGACGGCCTTGAGGAGTCGATCGGCGTCGGTTTCGATTGGGCCCATCGGCTCTTTGAGTTCGTGTCGGAGGTCGTCAGGAAGCACCAGCAGTGGCTCGTCGTCGGTGGCGGTTGCCGCGCGGTCGTCGTCGCGAGTCACGTTACCGGACCTTCAGTGCGTACGCGCCGGGCTCGGTCACCTGCATCTCCGTCGCGATTTCGCTGTCTTCGGGATGGGCGATGACGACGTAGCCGGCCCAGTCTTCGGTCAGCGACGAGGAGTTACAGGCGTCGCAGGTCTCGTTGTCCGGATCGTTGACCCGGTGGCACTCGCGACAGACGAGACGGTCCGAAGCCATGGTTATTCACCCGCCGCCGCTTCGCGTTTCTCGTGGTCTTCCTCGAGCCAGCCGTGCTTGCCGAGGCCGGGCTGTTTCGCCGTCAGGCCGATCTTGGAGTCACGCGGGTTGCGCTCGTCGATGCTTTTGGTGACGATGCGGGCGCGGACGGCGTCGTCGACGCCGAGGGTGCGGTTCGATTCGTTGGAGGCGAGTTGCTGGTTCTCACCGTCGAAGGCGAGGTACTCGTCGCTGATCTGCGAGACGTGCAGCAGCCCGTCGACGGGGCCGATGCCGACGAAGGCGCCGAACTCGACGACCTCGACGACGGTACCGTCGACGACTTCCTGCATCTGCGGATCGAAGGTGACAGCGTCGAAGTCCGCTTCGTAGTAGACGCCCGGTCGGTTCGGCAGCACCGTCCCCTCACCGATGTCGTGGACTTCGGTGACCGAGACGACGCTGCCGACTTCCTCGTCCATGCGGCCTTCGAGTTTGTCCTGTAGCAGTCGCTTCACGAGGTCCGGCGAGACGTCGCCGAGTTCCTCCGGTGGTACTTCTACCGTGTCTTTTAATCTGACCCGTTTGTACATCTATGGTTGAGTGATCGCTAACTTGTTTCTCCCGCGTAATGCAATTACCGGTACGCGTACTTCGCGTACCCGCTCGCCGAGCGGGCGATCGTTCGTGACGACGTAGTCGGCGACGCCCTCGCGGGCGAGTTCGACCAGCGCGTCGTCGGCGTACGATGCCTCAGTATCGACGATGAGACAGCGCTCGGTCGCCAGATCGTGCCCGACGTTTGCAGCCGTTCCCTCTTTGCCACCTTTCTCCGAGAGTCGGCGGAGTTCTTCGATGACGGCCTGTGGCGCGACTAGCTCGTACCCGTCTACCACTCGATCGAGTTCGTCGAACAGTCGAACGTCGAGTTCGACGGGCATCATGAGCGCGCTCGTGTCGAGGGCGACCTGCGTCGGGGATGTCATGCTCGTCGCTGTCGGTGTTATTCTTTGAGCGTTCCGAGACCGATCAGCCGCCAGCGAGCACCGATACGGCGGTTGATCGCGATCTTTGCGCCCGGTTCGGCGGCGACGGGCCGTTTGAGGTTAACCTCACACTCGCCCTCGCGAGCGCTCGTGACGGCACCGACAGTCGTCGCGGTGCCGACGGTCATCATCAGTGGCTCGCCAGTGCTGATCTCGTCGACGGTCTCGCCGTGTTCGGCACCGACGATGCGGTCGAGCAGGTCGACGTTCATGGTGAACTGCTCCCAGGTCGGTGGCAGCGACCCCGGTGGGCCTGCCAGCCGTCCGGCGAGTGCGTCGCCTTTGGTCAGTGCAGGGTCGAGCCCGGTCCCGACGCCGAGTAAGCCACCCGGCGTGACGGTGTCGACGGTCTCGCCGCCGGCTTGCAGCGAGCGAATCGTCGTCTGGATCGGGACGTACTCGGTCTGCCCGCCTTCCTCGACTTCGCGGCCGGGGCGGATCTCGATCTCGTCGCCGACCTCGAGTTCACCCTGAACGAGGCTGCCGCCGAGGACGCCGCCAGCGAGGTTTTCGTGGGTTGTCCCCGGTTTGTTGATGTCGAAACTGCGGGCGACGTGCATTCGTGGATCGGCGTCAGGGTCTCGATCGGGAGTTGGAATCTCCTCCTCGATCGCCTGCATCAGCAGGTCGAGGTTGACCTCTTGCCCGGCCGAGACCGGGACGACGGGTGCGTCTTCGGCGACCGTGCCCTCGACGAACTCCTGGATCTCCTCGTAGTTCTGTCGGGCCTGGTCGCCGCTGACGAGGTCGACCTTGTTCTGGGCGATGACGATGTTGTCGATGCCGATGATGTCGAGCGCCATCAGGTGCTCTTCGGTCTGAGGCTGTGGGACGGGCTCGCTGGCACTGATGACCAACACGGCGCCGTCCATCAGCGACGCACCAGAGAGCATCGTCGCCATCAGGGTCTCGTGACCAGGGGCGTCGACGAACGAAACGGTCCGAAGCGGCTCACTCGGCGAGCCGTCCGGACACTCCTCTTCGACGGTGTAACACTCGGGTTCGTCCAGCTCCGCACAGTGACGGAACGTGGCGTCGGCGTAGCCGAGCCTGATGGAGATACCGCGTTTCATCTCCTCTGAGTGCTGGTCAGTCCACGATCCACTGAGGGCCTGTACCAGCGTGGTCTTGCCGTGGTCGACGTGACCGACGAGCCCGATGTTCACCTCCGGTTGTTGATTTCCTGCCATAAGACGGTGAGTAATCTTAGATAAGGGTTCCGTCGTGCGCTTGATAAACCTACTGTTCTGAGGGCGATTCGATTCCCGGAGTTGCCTTCGTTTCGGGGACTGTCACATCCAGTTGAACGGTTTCGGGCGCGTCGTGGCCCCGTACTCTCACTCGTTCGGATCGACGACGAACATCGTACCAGTGACTTCCTCGACGTCCGCTGCGGTGTAGCCGATGTCGTATTTCCCCTCGAACGGGAACTCCCAGGAGTGACTGGTGCCACCGTCGCTGCCGGACCACTGACACGGGCTGGGGATCTCGATCGGATACACCTCGCCGCTGCTGTCGCCCCATCGCCAGGTGATCGTCGTCAGCCTGTCGACGACGATCGGGTCTGGATCGAACGGCGGGTCGCGGTTCGGCGAGATTTGGATCGCCACTTCGGACTCTCCGGTGTGGTCGATCAGATCGTAGTCGTCCATCTCGTCGAGTCGCGTGTCGTAGCTCCCGACCCCCTCATCGTCGTCGTCTTCACCCTCGTCATCGTCGCCGTTGTCGTCCCCGAGACAGCCCGAAAGCAGGGTTGCTGTACCGGCAACAGCGCCGACGAATGTCCGTCGCGTCCACATTGTACGTTGCCGTATGGATTCCTCGAGGATAACAGTTCGTCCGTATTCGACTGCTGTACTACGGTCCCCCCGTCCCGTAGTACGGTTTCCTGCAGGCGATGACTCGAGCAGCCGCGCTCGAGTGTCACCGTCGAGTACGATGGTCGTCGGGCGGATGTCGCCATCGAGCACGGCGGACGCCGAGCATCCGTGCTCACCGAGCGTCGTCGAGGTCGACGACCGCAGCCATATCGGCCGACAGCCAGTTGGTCAACCGTTCGTCCTCCGTACACTCGCGTGGGGCGATCGTACAGCGATCCGGCCGATCTCGATACCGGACGACGACGCACTCGAGTGCGGGTGCGTGCTCCGTATTCGCCGCAGCGGTGGCCAATCGGTCGCTAACGCTTCGATCGTCGTGACCAGTTGCGGAACCGCTCATGGGTTGGTAACCTCGGACACGGTAGTTTCCTCTCGGTCGGAAACCCACAAAACCGCTGCTAATTGCCGTATTGAGGACTCCATACTTGCTCGAGGCGATCAGTATCGACCGGTAGTGGCTAACACGGCGCGATGGCAGCGAATTACCGGTGTGACGGCCGTCGGTCCCCTTCCTCGAGCGCCTGCTCTGTAGCAGTACGTTCCGCTCGGTACCTGCCCGGTCGTCGCTAGAGCGCTAATAGCGTGATTTACCCTGTTGCGGGCCCCCGCTCCGGCTGTGTCCGCACCTCAAAGGGCCGTTCTCGAGTCGGCAACCGCGGCACTTGACCGCGAACACACGCAGTTGACCGCCGAACGACGCGCGTTCGAACGGTTTCGCTCGCGTGTCGCACGACTCGAGACGGCTGCACCCAGTACGGCCGCAGTGGCATCGCACACGGTCGGCTCGCCGATAGCCGTTCGCCCTCACTCGACGCCCCGAGTTGGCGGTCTCGAGTCGATCGTCGACGCCTATCGCGACACGGTGATGGCCATCCCGCACTACGACGACGTGTACGCCGAACCCTGCCGCGAGCACATGGCCGGCGAACTCGGCGCGGAGCTGGCGGCGGCGATCGACGGGAGTTCGCAGGTACACCCGCCGATCAAACAGTCGGTGATCGCGGCGACCGACCACGCCATCGACGCCCGAACACAGCTCATCGATGCGATCGAGGACGAACACGCCGAACTCGAGACGGCGACGCAGACCCTCGCGACACTCCGTGCGGATCTCGAGTCACTTCGCGCACAGCCGCTGGCGCAACTCGAGTTCAACGCGCTCCGGCTCACGAGAGAGCGCCTCACCAACCTTCGGATCCGGTGTGATGAGTTCGCCGCTGCCCGTCAGGAGACGATCTGGCGACGGCGACAGCTCACGATCGCCGACATGGGTGTCTTCGAGCGGTACTGCTACGGCGAGTGCGACCGGACGCATCCGGTACTCGCCGCCCTCGCCGCGTACGGCGATCGGCTCGAGCGGACGCTGGCGCGTGTCGACGGCTACTTGACAACAGCCAGATAGCGATGGGAACTCGGCTTGGTGTGTGAGCGACCGCGTCGGCACGGCAACGACGCGCGATAGCTGTGTACTGACAAAAGAGGAGGATCCACAACGTGGCGGCTCCGCCGGCGCTCAGCGCTGTCGGGAATCGGACTGGCGCTCGAGCAACCGGTTGCTGATCGCGCTTTTTCGGTGACTGGTCAGCAAGTGGTTGTACACGTCGGTGTTGGTCTTGCCGGTGTACGCACACAGCGGACAGGTGTCAGTCTGGGTGGACATGGATGGTATGTGGGGTGTGGAACTGTGGGACGGTACTGGTTGTTGCCCGATGCTCGCTCGCGTGGATCGGCGATCGCGATCGGGATGACTGCTGGCTCCGACGCCGGTTCTCGAGGGCGCGGTCGTCATCCAGTTTCGACCACAACCGGGCCGTACAAGGCCGTTTCTAGGAGCCTTACGGACTACCGTGTGGTGTCTCATAGAACTATTGAGACTGCCGCTGGAGTGGAGGTGACCTCCGCCTCGCTCTCCTCGCAGAAAGATAGCCGATTGGTGATCTCGAATCGCGACGGCCGCGACCGGCGGCTCACTCCTGATTCGGCTCGCTCGCCGCCTGCATAAACGTCTGGTGGGCGTCCAGACTCGAGTCTGACATCTGCGCACACCGCTCGTAGCGTCCATCCGAGTGCATCATCCACCGGTTTTCCGTATCGCTCAACAGCGTCTCGAGGATGTCCTCGAGGCGCGCTTGCAGCGGCGGTGCCTCGATCGGCGTGATCGCTTCGACGCGGCTGTCGAGGTTGCGCGCCATCCAGTCGGCCGAGCCGATGTAGTAGCGCTCGTCGCCGCCGGCCCGGAAGTAAAAGATCCGGGAGTGCTCGAGGAAGCGGCCGACGATGCTGTGAACCGTGATCGTCTCGCTGACGTCCTCGAGTCCCGGGCGGAGCCGGCAGATGTCCCGCACGATGAGATCGATCTCGACGCCGGCCATCGACGCCCGGTAGAGTTCCCGGACGATCTCGGGGTCCTCGAGTCGGTTCATTTTGGCGACGATCCGAGCGTTCTCGCCCGCTCGCGCCCGCTCGGCTTCGGCCCGAATCAGGTCGGTGAACCGCTCGCGCATGTTCCCCGGCGCGATGAGCAGCTTTCGATACTCGCGGTGCATCGAGTGGCCGGTAAAGTAGTTGAACAGCCTGACGAGGTCCTGCCCGATGTCCCGATCGGCCGTCAGCAATCCGAGGTCCTCGTAGTGCTTTGCGGTCTCGGAGTGGTAGTTGCCGGTTCCGACGTGTGAGTAGAGTCGAACGCCGTCGTCCTCCCTGCGGACGACCAGCGACGTCTTCGTGTGGGTCTTGTAGCCCACCGTGCCGTAGGCGACGTGGATGCCCTCCTCCTCGAGTTTCTTCGCCCACTCGAGGTTGTTCTTCTCGTCGAAGCGAGCTTTGAGTTCGACCATGACGGCGACCTGTTTCCCGTTCCGGGCGGCCTCGATCAGGCTCTCGATGATCTGGGAATCGCTCGCCGTACGGTAGATCGTTGCCTTGATCGCCAACACGTCGGGATCGTTCGCCGCCGTCTCGAGAAAGCGTTGGACGGTCCCTTCGAAGGCGTGATAGGGGTGGTGGACGAGGACGTCCCGCTCGCGAACGCTGTCGAAGATGTTCGTCCCATCCTCGTGCGCGCCGAGTCGCGGGTGAGGCTGCGGCGTCCACTCGGGCACCTGTAGCGCCGGCCGATCCAGCGCCGTCAGTTCGATGAAGTCCCGATAATCGAGCGGGCCGTCGAGCTCGAACACTTCCCGATCGTCGAGGTCGAGTTCCCGCGTGAGCACGTCGCGGATCGCGTCCGGTGCGTCGCGTTCGATCTCGAGCCGGACGACGGTCCCAAAGCGGCGTTCCTCAAGCACCTCCTCGATCAGCTCGATTAGGTCTTCGGCGACGTCTTCGTCGCGTCGCACCTCGGCGTTTCGCGTCACCCGGAACAGCGCCGTCTCGACGAGTTCGACGTCCGGAAACAGTAACTCGAGGTTCGATCGGACGATGTCCTCAAGCAGGACGTACCGCGTCTCGTCGCCGATCTGAATGAACCGGCGCTGATTGCGGGGGATCTTCACCCGCGAAAAGGTGACTTCGGCGTCGGGGTGTTCTCGGGTCAGGACCGCAAGCGAGAGGCTCTGATTCGAAATAAACGGGAACGGGTGGGCCGGGTCGAACGTCAGCGGGGTCAGCGTCGGCAAGATCGAACTCTCGAACTGCGTCCGCAGTTGCGCTTGTTCGGCTTTCGAGAGGTCGTCGTAGTCGACGACCTGAATTCCGGCGTCCGAAAGCGCGGGCCGGATCTCGTCTCGATAACACCGACTCTGTCGGTCGAACAGCGGCCGGGCTTCCTCGAGGGCGGCTTCCCACTGCTCGGCCGGCGTTCGTCCATCGGGCGTCTCCTCGGTGATCCCCGCGGCGATCTGCTGTTTCAGTCCTCCGATGCGCTTGCGGACGAACTCATCCATGTTCGTCGTGAGGATGGCCAAAAACTTCACTCGCTCTAACAGCGGGTTCGTGTCGTCGATGGCCTCGTGGAGGACGCGCCGTTGAAATGCGAGTTCGCTGAGTTCACGATTGAGATAGTAGCGCGACTCGGTGAGGTCGACCGCCGACACGTCGGCGTCTGAGTCCGTTTCTGCCGCCTCTCGGTCGGAAATCGCCGGTATTTCGGCTGTCTCTCGATCGTCGTCCGATTCCGTCTCGACCGTCCCTCGGTCGGTCTCCGTTTCGTCTCCGTCCTCGAGCGTTCCGAATCCGGCTGCACTCGAGCGAAACCGCAACTCCTCGTTGACTGTCGCCCATGACTCCCGCTCGTCCGACTCGAGCGATGACGTCGCCTCGTTCTCGTCGGCTGGTATTTCGCCGCCGTCATCGCTCGTCGATCCGTTGTCGAGCGGTCGCTCATCGTGGTCGTTTGTCGTCTCACTCCCTGCCTCTGTCGTCGTCTCGCTTCCCTCCCCCGTCTGCTCGTCGTCGGATACTGACTCGCACATTCGTCTCTCCTCGCTCACGCGTCGGCGTCGACGATCTTGTCGTCCGAACGATCCTTGTGACCGTCCGTCGAGACGCGCACGAATCGGTCTTTGCGGACGTCGTAAGCCGTCAGACTGCCGCCGTAAACACAACCCGTATCCAGTCCCACCGCCCACTCGCGCTCGAGGGGGTCTTCGAGCACGGTGTGGCCGAAAAAGATCCGTGGCGGTCCCTGATACTCGTCGAACCAGAACGGGCCGTCGTAGCCGTCACCGTCGGGTGCCCGCATCGAGATGACGTCTGCATCTGAGTGTGCGGCCAACGGCCGATTCGGGTCGACGCCGCCGTGGACGACGAGGCCGCCCTCCCAGGCGATCGCGGTCGGCAGCGACTCGAGATACGCGTGGGCGCGGTCATCGAGCGACTCGAGCGTGGCGCGCCCGTCGATGACCTTCTGTTCGTTGTTCCCGCGGACGGACAGCAGCTGTGGGGTGGTTCGAACTCGCTCGAGAACGCCGTCGCTCGCTGGCCCTTTTCTGATCAGATCGCCGACAAAAATGCCGAGGTCGTTCGGTCCGAGGTCGAGCGTCGATAGCAACTCCTCGAGGGTCTCGAGACAGCCGTGGACGTCACCGATGACGTAGACATCGTCGTAGGCGTCGAGCTCGAGGTACCGAGTGTCGAACGAGAGTCCGTCGTTGAACGAAGAACTAGCTGTGGTCACGGGTTACTCAGCGGTGCTTCGAAGGGGCTCGGATAAGCCGTTTATATGTGTCCTGTAGTCTGATATATAGGGCTCAGTACCGGTCGACAGTCGTCGGGGGCGACACACCGCTACGGACAGCGGCGAGCGTATCGATACGGATACACGGAAAACGCAGACAACACGTCTCGAGGGTGGTTAGACGGTCGACGATCGATGGCGGATCGCTGGGGACTCGAGACGCGGACGGCCGCAGTGTCAGCTGTTTCGCTGGTACTTGTTCCGAAGCACGATCGCGCTCGCGTTCATCATCAACATGACGATCAGCAGCGTCAACACGCCGGCGGCGAGGACGCCGTACCGGAAGTCAGTGGAGATGAGTCGCGACCAGGAGTAGATCTGGCGTGGCATCGCGCTGAACAGGCCGAAAAACGAGTTCGGCGGGATCCGAACGACGGCGGCGACGCCAACCATCAGTAACGGTGCCGTCTCCCCGATCGCGCGACCGAGCGCGAGGATGGTCCCCGTCAGGATGCCCGGCATCGCACGCGGGAGGACGACGCTCCGGACGGTCTGCCACTTCGTCGCGCCCATCCCGTACGACGCCTGTCGCATCGAATCAGGCACGCCGCGGATCGCCTCTTGTGCGGAGACGATGATGATCGGGAGGATGAGCAACGCGATGGTAAACCCGCCGACGACGACGATCCCGCTCTGGAGGCCGGCCGTCCGGACGAACAACGCGAGGCCGAGCACACCGTAGACGACCGATGGCACGCCGGCGAGGTTGGCGATGTTGATCTCGATGAACTCGACGAACTGTCCGGCTCGTCCTTGATTCGGCGCGTACTCCTCCAGATAGACCGCCGCGCCGACGCCGATCGGGAACGCCGAAACCGCGACGACGGTGAGCATCATCACCGAGCCGACGAGCGCGGGATAGATCCCGGCATCCGCCGGCGTCGTACTGTGCGAACTGTTCAAGAACTGCCAGTCGAGCCAGAGATCAGGGCCGGCGAACCCAAGTGCGTTGACGAGAACGGCTGCGAGGACCGCACCGCCACCGATCACGACGGGGAAAGCGAGTCCAGCCGTCCCCTCACCGCGTCGCTGGACGGACTCGACGTACAGGCCAACCGGCGTGCCGACGACGGTCGCCGCAATCACGCCCGTCTCCGGGGCAAGTCCGGCGATGGGTGCCGCGACCATACCGAGCCCAGCGGCGACGAGCGTTGCAACGCCTCCGATCGCGCCGGCACGGTCAGATTCGCGGACGCGCCGAACGTACATAGCGGCGACCGCGGCGATCGGCAGCGTAAACGATGCCAAAAGCGACAACGCTGCCGTCGGCAGGACCGGTAGCGAGACGATCAGGCCCCGAAGGCTCGGCACCAACGTGGGGACCGACATCGTCAGGTCGAACAGCTCCTGTCCTAACAGCGGCGTTTTGACCGTATAATCGACGCTGAAGCCGGGAATTCCGATCAGGGCAAACCACGGCACGAGGACGACGACCGCGAGTCGCTCGAGTGCGCTCGCGGTTCGGGTGCGTGCGTGGGCCTCGAGGACGGCAGCCGCGACCGCGGCGGCGATGGCGAGTGCGAGCCAGCCGTGCGGTGAGATGACGTGTCTAAAGAGAATGACAACGCCCCCGGTGAGCAACGTCGTAGCGATCGGCAGGCCAAGCGAGATGTACGCGACGGTTCCCGACGGCCCCGCGTCGCGATAGTAGTAGGCAGCGAGCGCGAGTGCCGGAAGCACGACCGTCGCTGCGACGGTGGCGAGCCACCCCGAGTCAGCCGTAAACGGCTGGATTGCGTCGTTGGCGACGTAGAGTAAGAACACCAACACGAGGAGCAACGCGAGAAGCGTCGCGCCGAGACAGCTCAGTTTGAACAGCAGTCCGCGCCGCTGGCTGACCTGTCCGTCAGCACCGAACCAACTCCCGCTGGACTCGTCTGCGGTCGCCATTATGCTGGCACCTCCGACAGCAGGTATCCGTGGTCGAGACGTCCGTGCGATCGATGGTCGATTCGACTCGCGAGAGTGCGTGGTGGTCGCTCGCTCGTGGTTGCGTTCGTCGTGTCGTGTCTCATTGGTACTCCTCTCGGTAGCGCATAGCGATTCGATTGCTCAGCAGGTTCATCGCGAAGGTGATGAAAAACAGCGTCAACCCGATCGCGAACATCGAGTAGAACTCCGGCGTCCCGCCCGTGGCGTCGCTCGTCACGGCGTGGACCATCGCGGCCGTCATCGTCTGGCCGGAGTTGAACAGATTCGCGAACGGATTGGTGATGTCGAACATCCGTGCTTGCATCCCGCCTGCCATCACGACGATCATGGTCTCACCAATCGCTCGCGACAGCGCCAGAATGTACGACGAGAAGATCCCCGAAATCGAGGCCGGGATGACGATCCCCGTCGACACTTCGTACTTCGTCGCACCGAGGCCGTAGCCGGCCTGACGCAACGAATCGGGAACCGCACTCATCGCGTCTTCACTGATCGACGACACCATCGGGATGATCATGATACCGACCATGATCGACGCCGAAAGCAGGTTGAACAGGTTCAACTCGAGGCCGGCTGCGCGGAGCCACGGCGTGAGGTAGACGAGCGCGAGATAGCCGTAGACGACCGTCGGGATGCCCGCAAGGATCTCGAGGGCCGGCTTCAACACCGAGCGCATGCGGTCGCTCGCATATTCGCTCAGATAGACCGCGGCTGCAGTGCCGATCGGGATCGCGACCATCGCCGAGACGACCGTCACGATGAGCGTCGCGCTGACGAGCGGGAGCACGCCGAACGTGCCCCGACTCGATTCCCACGTCGTGCCGGTGAGAAATCCGAGCGCGTCGACTTGTCTAAAGAACGTCACTGCATCGGCTGCCAGTGTCACAACGATACCGACTGTGACAAATATAGTCAAGGCCGCACAGCCAAACAGCAGCCAGTGATACAGCCGCTCTTTTGCGATTCGTCCATCAACTGACCGGGTGAGGTCAGCGTCTACTGAATCAGTACTCATGTGTAGAAATGGGTGATTACGGGCGTCTGGCGGTGATACGCTCCCGTGGCGTTAGTTGCCCGCCACGTCTTCGAGCGCGCTCAGATTCGCGTCGGCCTCTTCCTGGCTCGACGGAACGTAGCCGATCTCGTCCGCGATCCACTCGGCACTCGAGTTCTCGAGGTAAAACTTCATGAACTCGTAGACCTCTTCGCGCTGGACGGCTTCCTCGGAGGGGTAGATAAACAGCGGTCGAGCCATCGGATAGTCGCCCGCCTGGGCGGCCTGCAGGCTGGGTTCGCCGCATTCGCCGTCCTCGCTCTCTTTGACTTCGAGCGCTTTCACGCGGTCGCTGTTTTCTTCGTAGTAGGCGTAGCCGAAGTACCCGATCGCGTATGGGTCGTCCTCGAGGCCTTCGACGATGATGTTGTCGTCTTCTGTCGGCTCGTAGTCGGTACGGTGGTTGCCGCCTTCGCCGACGACGTTCTCGGTGAACCAGTCGAACGTCCCCGAAGTCGTGTCGGGACCGTAGAGCGAAAACTCCTCGTCGGGCCAGTCGGAGTTGACGTCGGCCCACGTCTCGGCACCACCTTCCTGCCAGATCTGAGACATCTCATCGAAGCTCATGCAGTCAACCCAGTCGTTTTCGGGGCTGACGGCCATCGTCAGCGCGTCACCCGCAATTTGCATCTCCATCGGCGTGACGTCGTTTTCCGCACAGTGGTCCTGCTCTTCGGACTTAATCTGGCGCGACGCGCCGTTGATGTCGGAGTCGCCGGGGCAGAAGTGGTTCTCGAAGCCGCCACCACTACCAGTCGAGTCGACCGTGACGTTTACGCCATCGTGTTCCTCCATGAACCGCTCGGCCATCGCGTCCGAGACCGGGAACACCGTGCTGGATCCCTTGATGACGACCTCGCCGGAAAGTCCGTCTTCCTCGCTTGCTTCGTTCTCGGTACACCCTGCGACCGCAAGCGCACCTGCTGCACCGGTCGTCGCGATAAATTTCCGTCGTGATAACGCGTCGATCGACCGTCCGAACTGGTTGTCTGCCATCAACAGAAGGGTGCCACAGATTATAGAAAAACGATGCTATGACTAATATATATCCGTACGTAGCTATATATCTCGATATGGGTCTTCGTCGGATTCATAGCTATGTACTCGATATACGGCCTTGTGAGCGGGAAAAAGGCCCTTTCAGAACCCGTCCTACATTGGATCCAATATATAGTTTGGTGTAGAAACCGAACAGATGCGAGTCCGATGGCACCACCACAGAGTCCGTATCAGTAGATCAGTTCGTCGTCATGGTCGACCATGTAGCGCGTCCGCGCCGCGATGTTGACCGCGTGATCGCCAACGCGCTCGATATCGCGAATCGTCAGCAACATCCGCGAGACGTCCTCGAGGAGCGCGTCGGTGTTCTCTGTGAACTCGGTGCCCGTCTCGATCTCGAGGAGGTCACGGACGACGAGCTCACTTGCCCCTTCACACAGCGTGTCGATATTGTCGTCTGCCGCCGCAATTTCGTGTGTCGACGTCGCGTCACCGCGTTCGTAGGCAGCCATCGCGTCTTCGATCATCTCGACCGTTCGGTCGCCGATGTATGCGATGTCGATGTCCGAATAGCGGCGGTATTCGGTCTGACGTGTGTATTCGCCCAGATTGACCGCGAGATCCCCGATTCGCTCCAAATCCGTGAGGATCTTGAACGAGGACGCGACGAACCGCAAGTCTCCCGCGACGGGCTGTTGGAGCGCGAACAGCTCGACGCAGGCCTGTTCCAACTCGAGGTAGCGGTCGTTGATCTCCTCGTCGCCCGTGATGACGTCCGCCGCGAGGGCGTCGTCGTTCGTTTCGAACGCCTCGAGAGCCTGTCGAAGCCGCCGACAGACGAGCGTGCCCATCTCGTAGACGTCGGATCGCAGTTGCTCGAGTTGGTGTTGAAATTCGGTTCGCGACATGGGAGTTACCCGAACTTGCCGGTGATGTAGTCTTCGACGCGGTCGTGTTCGGGGTTCTCGAAGATCTTGTTCGTGTCGTCGAACTCGACGAGTTCGCCGCCAGTCAGGAAGACGGCTGTCTTGTCGGAGATTCGGGCGGCCTGTTGCATGTTGTGGGTGACGATGACGACCGTATACTCCTTCGAGAGATCCTCGATCAGGTCCTCGATCTTCGAGGTTGCGACCGGGTCGAGCGCCGACGCTGGTTCGTCCATCAGGATCACTTCTGGGTCGGGCGCGATCGCGCGAGCGATGCAGAGTCGCTGCTGTTGTCCGCCCGAGAGGTCAAGTCCGCTCGAGTCGAGTTGGTCTTCGACTTCCTCGAGCAACGCCGCACGCTCGAGTGCCGTGCGAACCTTCTCGTCGACGTCGCCGTCGTCTTTCCCCTGCACGCGGAGGCCGTAGGCGACGTTGTCCCGGATCGACTTCGGGAACGGGTTCGGTTTCTGAAAGACCATGCCAATCTTCCGGCGCAGGGCGACCGGATCGACGTCGTCGTCGTAGACGTTTTTACCCTGGAAGTAGAGGTCGCCGTCGACGCGTGCGACGTCGATAAGGTCGTTCATGCGGTTGATCGACCGCAGGAACGTCGATTTCCCACAGCCAGAGGGCCCGATGAGTGCCGTCACTTGGCCCTCGGGAATCTTCATATCGATACTCCGGAGCGCCTGATCGTCGCCGTAGTACACGTCGAGATCCCGGGACTCGAGCGCGACCGATTCCGAGTGTGATCGGTCGTCCGACTCCGAGACCATCCGCCCATCCGTCTGGGCTCCCGCGTCCGATGAGTCGCTAGAACTGGATTGAGGCGGCTCGTGCTGTGCGTCGGTTCCCATCGAGTCCTGGTAGTATTGCATCAACTAAATACTCCACTATGTCTGCTATATAGGCCTATGTTTGTATATTGTTGTTGGTGTATAGTTATGTGTCGATATGTGCAGTAAACCATGCTCTATAGGCAATTAGAGGAGAAATACGCGGACATAGGGCACTCTATATATGTTCGGGTAGATTTATGACCTCCCCATAGAAAGCGAGCCATATGGAGACACGCAAGGTCCAGGTGACAGGTGGATCGACGTATACAGTGTCGCTTCCGAAGACGTGGGCACTCGACAACGACGTCAGCAGTGGCACGACCGTCGAAATATACTCCGAAGACGACATGTTGTTCGTCACACCACAGCAAGACACGACCCACCAGAAAGGTCACCTCGATGTCTCCACACTCGAGGGCGAGCAGTTGACGCGTGCCGTTTTGACGATGTACGTCAGCGGATTCGACATCATCGAGCTCGAGTCCAGTGAGATCTCGACGGCACAGCGACGGTCGATTCGCAGTGCGATTCAAGGGCTGATCGGCGTCGAAGTCGTCGAGGAAGGAACCGATAGCGTCGTCATCCAGGACTTGCTCGACTCTTCGGAGCTGTCGATCGTCAACGCCGTGACCCGAATGCGGCTGATTGCGACCTCGATGCTCGAGGACGCCGTCCGTGCGCTCGTTGAGAACGACAACGAGATCGCCGCCGACGTGATCGACCGCGACGACGACGTCGACCGGCTCTGGCTGGTCGTCTCGCGGATCTTCCGTGCGACACTGCGATCCCCCCGTGCCGCGGAAGCCCTCGGTGTCTCCCGCGAGGACTGTTTCGACTACCACTCGAGCGCCCGCCAACTCGAGCGCGTCGCCGACCACGCCGTCAAGATCAGCCAACTCGCGCGCAAACTCGGCGACGTCCCCGAAGGCGTCGCCGACGCACTGCTCGAACTCAACGCCGACGCGTCTGCAATCCTCGAAAAATCGCTCGATGCGCTGTTCGCCGACGACAGTGACGAGGCGGCACAGCTTGGGCACGACGCCCTCGAGTCCGTCCTCGATATCGACGAACACACCCGGACCATCGACGACATGCTCCGCGAACTCGACTCCGTACAGGCCCAATCGCTCGGTCTGATCCTCGATTCGCTCTCCCGAAGCGCCGACTACGGCGGCAACATCGCCGAGACGGCACTGCAGAAGGCCGCACCACGACCTTGACCCCCTCCCACAACTTCAGTCCTGTCTCTTACCCACAAATGGAGCCGCTGTAGTGAGAAAACGGATCGGTGAATACAACCACAACTCCCGGTATTCACGGGCCTGATCAGCCTTAAGGATCGACTTCGACGATATCGAATATCCGCATTCGTCCACCCTCTCCGCTGAGATTGCCACCCGAATCGATCCTCACCTCGAGTTTCCGGTCGCAAATCGAAGTTGTGAGCGTCTAAAACGCTTGTTTGGAACACCGCGAACATGTGGGTAAGAGACAGGACTAAAGTCGTGGGCTCTCTCCTGCTTTCTCTGTAGTCCCGCCCACCGTCGAGTGGTGCTCCGACAAGAGATTTTTGACCGTTCGCCCCCTTTCGACGCCCGTGAGTGAGTTCGCGTTCGAACTCGAGTTATGTGCCCACCTCGAGGCTCACCGTGAGGGGCTCGTCGCCCGCCAACTCGGAGCGAGCGTCGCCGAGCCCGGCGGGCGGATTCTCGACACCGTCTGTCTCGAGCCCGGGCCCAACTTCGCAGATCGCCTCGAACTAACGAGTGCGTCGATTCCCGACGCCGCGATCGAATCCAACGTCGGCACTGGCCGGGCACGCTACTGGAAAGACGCTTTCGACTGTCACCCGGATCACGCCCGTCGAGCCACCGACCGGGCCTGCGAGATCGGCTTTTTCGAACGCGACCGACGAAAGGGCCGCGAGTACGTCCGGCAGGTCGCGCGCTATCCGGACTGGTACGATCGCCTCGTCGGCATCGAGAACAAACCCGACCTCGGGCGACCCGGCGACCTCGAGGCCCAGCTACGAACTGACGTCAGCCTCGCGCTGGTCGACGAGATCGTCCTCGCGACCGAGAGCTACGTCACGCGGGCGCACCTCCACCGCATTCCCGACGAAGTCGGCGTCTGGCGCGTGCATCGCGACGCCACGGCGGACGACGACCTCGAGATCGATATCGTTCGTGAGCCGACGCCGCTGCCCGTCGACGAGTCGGGTATCGAACCCCTCGAGTACCAGCCGGGACGGACCGATATCGCCGTCGTCTCCCCCGAGGCGAAAGCCCAGCGACGGCGACGGATCGCCGAACGTGCCTACGGCAAGGGGTGGCGAACCTACGGGTTCCCCGACTGTGGGGCTTGTCGGGCCGCCGACTCGATCGGCTCGACACTACCCTACTGCGAGCGATACGACCGCGTCGTCGACGCCAGCACGGAATGTGGGCCGTCGTGTCCGGGCTACGAGCCCGGGGAAGTCCTGAAAGTCGATCTCGAGGACGAACGTGACCGACGAACACCGTGGGTGGCCGATCCGGCAGGCAAACGCCGCCAGCAGTCGGGATTGGATCAGTTCGGCTGAGTTCCAGTGGAAAGTGGTCTTATGTCCTTAAGTAAACAACCTCGGGCGCGGTGGCCCGAGGCTTTTTTAGAACTATGCTTGAAACGGCTCTGGTGAATCACTAGACTGCGGCGACTTACCATGAAGAATCGCGTCACTCGAGGCGTCACGCTGGAACGATCGTGACTGCATCCTCGAGAATCCGGCGGTAACGAACCAAGTGACCGATCTCAGGAAGGCAGTGAGACACTACATCCCGACGCTGTATGGCGATTCACCAAAGCCCTTGAAACTGAATAGGGCAGTTCGAGCGTGTCATACAATGGTTCTCAACAGCCATTATCCGCTGTCTCTCTCTTGAACAAAACCTACGACTGGCGAGATTTACAGAATACACATGAATGCGAGCTGTATAATCGCTAGGTAGAGGTGGTGAGACGTATTCTATAATAAAAGCAGGCAGAGTACCCCGGGCCACCGTGCCCGGGGGTGAATGCCGTCGACTTAATGAGCAACCCACGTCGCGCTGGTGCGTGGTTTTAACTTGAATTGGTCTGATGAGTTAGATGTAACGATGGATGAGCTTGTTGAGACGCTACGTTTCCGCCTCCACATAGAGAGTGGGGAGCGCTGGCGTCTCAAACAGGCTCGGTTCGACGCTCGGCCCATCGCTAATCACACCTGGGCAATGCGTGAACTCGGATACAGTAAGACCGAGATTGCAAAGCAAGTCATGCCGACCGAGAATGACTTCGTGAAAAATAACGCACAAGCCGTTGTGTGGAAAGCTTGTGACGCTTACGACGCGTACGAAAGTGCGTTGAAGAAGTGGCGTAACAGCGACAACCGCGACGAGTTACCGAAGCCACAGCCGCCGTCGACTGATTCATGGGGAGCGTTCCCGCTCGTTATGAACCACGGCGAAGGATACGAACTGCAAGTTCGTGACGACAACCGTGTTGGCTATCGCATCAGTGCCCAGCCATACAAGGAGAAGGTACGTGGGTTTCTTCGCGGGGCAAAACAGGATCTTGATCGCGTCAAGCATGCGCTAGATTCCGCGAGTGATTTAGAGGTGGGTCGGGCTGAGGTTGTGTATCGAGAGGGCGTGTACTACCTACACGTCCCGATACGACACCCCATCACAATTGACGCTGCGGAAGACGCAGAGTCAGTCATCGCCATCGACATCAACGAACGCAACATCACCACCACCGTTCTCGACCGAGAGTCGCGTGAAACGCTCGCGCAACTCGCCATCGATTACGGCCAAGTAAAGCAAAAGCGCCAGCGATACTACGACATCAAACGTCGCTGCCAGGAACACGGCAAACACAGCGAGGTTCACCGAATCGGGAACCATGTGGTGAACTTTACTGAGTGGACGCTACACCGACTCAGCAAAGTCATCGAACACTACGTACAATGGTTCCCGAACCCGGTTGTGGTGTTTGAGTCGCTCGATGGCATTCGCAACGACATCGACTACGGTAGCTATATGAACCGCCGATTGCACAAGCTGCCGTTCCAGGAGTTTGAACGGCAAGTCACGTACAAAGTCCACCGTCACGGCGCTCCGGTCGAGCATGTCGATTCCGAGTATAACTCACAGCGTTGCTCGATGTGTGGCGAGAAAGGCTCTCGGAACGGTGGACGGTTCACGTGCAAAAACGATACGTGTGCTCTCAAGCAAGATCACTCGGATCGAAACGCGTCGGTGAATGCTGCGGTACGATGGATTGCGAAAACAGAGACTGGCGATGACAGTCACAGCAGCGCGGATAACTACCGACCTCGCAAAACCCCGCCTCAAGTGCGGGTGCGCCGGGTCGGGTCGGGACGCCACACCACCACCTCTTGTGGTGGCGTGGACGTAAACCGTCCAACCTCATCCCACGAGATCGCCTCACAGGGAGTGCTTCACAGCTAAACTTGAGGGAACTACAAAAGCCGCGGGCCACCGCGCCCGCGGTCGTTTACGACATGCTGCAGTTCGGTAACTACAGCTGCTTATTGACCGCTGGGATTCCTACCAATCAGCGTATCTGTTCGAAGAGTTATAATGAATACAAAGCGCATAGTCAGCATTCCAGAGTACCGATCAGAGGTGATTTCCAGTGGTCAGTATAGGGGGACTCACTTATGAGTGCAGGCAACGTATCGTATATTATGCCTGAAGAAGTCCTGTTCAAATCGGAAAGCAATCAGAGTCGAGAAGAGATCGCATCGTACCTTCGGAAAGTCGCGGATAATCTCGACAGCGGAAACGCTATCAGCCTGAAAGCAGGCTCCGAGTCTGTAACGCTGAATCCCCCTGCCCGACCAACCTTCGAGGTCAAAGCTGAACGCGAAGGCCCGGCTGGCAATATGACTGAACGAAGTATCGAGTTCGAACTCGAATGGGACGAGAACGACGGTGAGGAGGGTAGCGGAAGTGGTCAGTTAGAAATCGAGTAGTCACTCCGCAGATCTCTTGACCGGCTTATTCATCGTAGGGTTCCCGAAACAAACAGAACCAGTTTGCTGGATCCATCCTCTATATTCAGCAGGTGGCTTTTGACATAGTTCGGACAGATCGATAGCCGCTTCGGTAACTGCTTGCCCTGTACTTACCGCGAGTTTCACGCCTCTTTCGAAATTACGAAACGGTGGTATCGACTACTGCTACGCTACGCCGTTCCAACGAACTCCGCCACGGACGAGACGAGGATACGAGCGACGTCGACGACCTCGTCGGTGTAGACGAACTCACCAGTTCCGTGGATGTTCTCGCCGTCGGGGCCGATAATCACTGTCGGGAGGTCGGCCCGGTGGCCGAGGTAGTTGAAGTCGCCGATACTCGAGAAGTAGCCGATCGCGGGGCTCGTGCCGGTGACCGACTCGGTACCGGCCTCGAGCGAGCGAACGAGCGGGTGGTCCTCGTCGGTGAGATACGGGCCGCAGTAGACGTCCGACGCGGGTGCGTCGCGGAAGCCGATCTCGACCTCGGAGTCGAGTTCGAGGTCGTCGACGACGGTTCTTGCATCCTCGAGGACGTCCTCTGGTCCTTCACCGAGGACGACGTGCCGGTCGACGAGCAGCCGGCACTCGTCGGGGACCGAGAGCGTCTCACTGCCGCCCTCGATCAACAGCGGACAGACCGAGCCCGCGCCGAGTTTCGGGTGGGAGCCGACGTCCATCTCCGATAGCGCGGTGGCCACCTTCCCGGCGTCGACGACGGCGTTCGTCCCCGTCTCTGGCTTCGAGCCGTGTGCAGCGCGGCCGTGGACGGTGATCTCGTAGAGAAATCGGCCGCGAGCACCGAGCAGGAGTGCAGGGTTCTCGAGGTTCGACTGAGCGAGGATGGGGCCGGGTTCGGTGACGATCGCGGCGTCGCAGTCGTCGGTGAGCCCGTCCCGAAGGAGTTGGTTCGTCCCGAGGCCGTAGGGGCCTTCCTCGTCGACGACCGCAGTGAAGAGCACGTCGCCGCGCAGATCGACGTCGGCCTCGGCGAGCGCCCGGAACGCGACCATCGCAGCCGCGAGCCCGCCTTTCATATCACAAGCCCCTTGGCCGTAGCACTTCCCGTTCTCGAGTCGTCCCGAGAGCGGGTCTTCGTCCCAGCCGTCAACCAACTGGACCGTGTCGACGTGGGCGTTCAGCAAGAGCGTCGGGGCGTCGGGATCGCTGCCCTCGAGGCGGGCGATGACGTTGTTGCCCTCGTAGCCGGTGAGCTCCGGCTCCGAGACCGGGTGGTACTCGGGATCGAGGCCGTTGTCCGCGAGCCACTCGTAGACGAAGTCGACGATTTCGTCCTCCTCGAAGTAGGGACTCTCGATTCGGACCAGCTCTTGGAGCAGGTCGATCGTCTCCGTCGGGTCGATCGCGTCGTCGATAGCTGTCATCGTTCTCAGTCGTCGGCCGGCTCGTGGCCGTCAGGGGTGGTCGAATCGTCGGTCGACTCGAGGTCGCCGCGGATGTTCGGGTCGTACTCGTCGGTGGGCACGCCCGGCAGCGTATCGAGGATCGCGTCGACGTCGGTGCCGGACTGCTGGCCGAGATACCAGTAGACGCCGAAGACGGCGAGGCCGATGGCGAGCCACGGTACGAAGATCGAAAGCGAGCCCTGGTAGGCCTGCGAGAGCAAGACGAGACACCCGCCGAGGCCGATCACGCCCGGCACGAAGAGCAACGCACCCGGGTCGAACGCGGCTTTCGACCGCAGCGTCGGCTTCGCGACGAAGACGTACATCGCGGTCAGCGACGCCGCACCGTAGGCGATCAGATAACTAAACGTCGAGATCGCGATTACCTGATCGAGACCGCTGGTCCAGAAGGTGAGGCCGATCGAGACGGCAAAGAGGGTGAACAGCGACCAGTGGGGCGTCTGCCAGCGCTCGTTGACTTCGGAAAACCGCGCCGGGAACACCTCGTCCCACCCCCAGCAGTAGGGGAGTTTGATGCCCGCGGCCATCACGGCGTGGACGCTCGAGGCGGTCGCGAGCAGGCCACCGAACGCGACGACGGCAGTCGCGTTCAACGGCAGAAACGTCTCGGCAGCGGTCGCCAGCGGCCGGTCCGAGTTCGCGAGGACCGTGTAGTCGCCGACGACGCCGTAGATGACGGCGGCGGTCCACATGTAGAGTGTGACGAGGATCAACGTCCCGCCGATCATCGCCAGCGGTAGGTTCCGCGAGGGGTTTTTGACCTCCGCACCGATCTCGCCCGCGACGGCGATCCCGATGTAGGCGTAAAACAGCGGCACTGCGGCGGCGAGTGCACCGTCGAATCCACCCGTGAAGAACGGGGTGTAGTTCGCGGGCTCGATGGTGAACGAGCCCGGTACCACGAGCACCAGGATCGAGACGACCAGTAGGATGAAGATCGCGTTCTGCGAGACGCTGTACCGGCGGATACCGAGCATGTTCACCAGAAACAGCAGCGCGATCAACCCCGCACCGGCGAGTCGCGGATCGATGCCGGCGTAAAACACTTGCAGGTAGCTGCCGAATCCGATAGCCAACACGGCGACGGCGGCCATATACCCCAGCCAGAGCGACCACGTCGCGACGAAACCGCCCAACCGGTTCCGAAACGCTCGAGAGACGTAGGAGTACGTCGAGCCCGCGGCGGGGAAGATCGTCGCGAGCCAGCTGTAGTTGACGGCGATCGACATCGCGATGAGTCCCGAGAGGGCGATGATGAGGATCACGCTGGGACCGGTGGTCGAACTTGCGGTCCCAAGCGTGACGAACAGTCCGGCACCGAGCGTCCCGGCGACCACGGTCGCGATCGCCGCGAACGGACCGACGTCCCGCGAGAGACTCCGATCGGATTTCGAGTTACCTGTTGACATATATCTCCTATCAATGCCCACCTAGGTTATGTCCCCTCCCTAGATACGCAGGGGGTGGCGGCCAGTCATACGGTCTGCTGTACCGATGTCCCGGTGGGCCCGCGACCGTCCTGCGGGCCCACCGGGAACGACGGACAGGAGTCCGTATCAATCACTCCGGCGGATCGAGAAGCTTCGCCTCGGCCTTCCGGAGGTGCTCGAGAAACGTCGACTCGGCGATGTCGAGTTCCGCGGCGAGGTCGGCGGCCGAGACCTCCCGCGGCCAGCGGTAGTAGTGTCGGCTTCGGGCGAGTTCGAACACTTCCCGCTGGCGTTCCGAGAGGCGATCGGTCCGGAACATTCCGCTCACGACGTCGTTGCGAAGCGCCGTCATCAGTTCCACCGTAATCGACGCCGACTGTTCGTCGCGGATCTCGTCCAGTTTTTGCCGAACGGTGTCCCGGTCCTCGTGGGTCACGACCGTCCAGTACTCGCGGCCGTCAGTGATGCGGACGGGCTCGTCGGGGATGAACCCGCGGGAGACGAGCGCGTCGTTGATGCTGTTCGCGAGATCGTACTGGACGATGAGTCCGGTCGTCGCGTTCTCCGTCCGGGGTGTCGCCGCTACCGTCGCTCGATGCTGGTCGACCGACCAGACCGAATCGATCAGCGACGACGCCTCGATTGCGTCCACGAGCGTCTCGAGCTCCGCCGTCGACCGCGCGTAGGCGGTAAACCGACCGGTCGCCATGCCGTCAATCTGGTGGACGCCGTGGCCGAGCAGTCCGCCGGCCGCGTTCGCGGTAACCTCGAGCGTCCAGCAGTCGGGGTGCCAGATGTTGAGTTGTAACCGCGAGCCGACGTCGATCCGGTCGGTGGTGTTCGAGTTCGGCAAGACGTTCCTGCTCTATGCATGGGGGTCGAATAAACCTGTTCGTCGCCGAGAACTGTCTATTCGGACGTGTCAGCCCCGAGATCAGAGATCGTACTGCTCGCCGTCGACCGCCAGCGGCTCTTCGAACGCCTCGTCGGCCGGATAGTAGTGGGCGAGATGGACCAATCGCGTCCGCTCGGCGTTCAGGTCGTCGGCTAACTCGAGGGCGCCCTCTCGCGTCATGTGTTTCGTCCCGAACGTTCGGGGGACGCCGGCCTCGTTCTCGTGGCGACCGCCCAGCGGATGGTACTCACAGAGATGCGCGGGGACGATCGCATCCGCGAGCAACAGATCGGGATCGGCGAGCACCGCGCGGGAGGGGTCTGAGATGTCGTAGCTCGTGTCGCCGGAGAGCGACAGCTTCGCACCTGTCTTGGGATCTTCGACCGCGACGCCGTAACACACGAGCGGCGGGTGGTCGACCGGCACCAGCGTTACGTCGAACCCACAGATTCGCACCGGCTCGAGCGGCGTCGTCGGATGGACCTCGAGCATATCGAGGTAGTGATAGTCGTTGCTGACGGTTTCGGCGACGCTGTTGCCCGTCTTGGGGTCGGTTTCGTCGGCCGCGTAGACGGACAGCGAGTCGAACACCCGAAAGACGTTGCCCAACCCGTCGAGGTGGTCGAAGTGAATGTGGGTGACGACGGCGGCGTCGGGGAGGGCTACGTCGTCGCGCAGAAACTGCGCGCGAAAGTCCGGGCTGAAGTCGATCAGCAGCGACTCGCCGGTGCGGTCGTTCTCGACGTGGACCGAAAACCGGGTTCGAGAAACGCCGCGCTCGCGGGCCATCTCGCAGGTGTCACAGTCACAGCCGACGGTCGGCGTCCCGGTCGTATCGCCCGTCCCGAGCAGCGTTACGCGCACAGCTCGCGATCACCTCTGCACTCGCCGGACGGTGCGATCGAATCGACGGCGTCCTCGTCTCGCGATTCATCGCTCATAAGTCTCGATTGGCAGGCAGGGCATATGGATGTTCCCCGCGGCGGCGCGGCCGATTAGCGCACGTCGAAATCGCCGTCGTACTCGTGGGCTCGCAACAGGTCCGGCTCGACGTCGCGCAAGACCGCCTCGTGGGTCGCCTCGAGCACGACGGGTGGGGCACAGTCCGCCTCCACCGCCTCGAGCCACCGGCCGAGACAGAGACACCACCGATCACCGGGCTCGAGACCCGGAAATTCGAACTCGGGCTTCGGGGTAATGAGGTCGTTGCCGTTGGCCTTACCGAACTCGAGAAACGGCTCGGTCATCACGGCACAGAGCTCGTGGCGACCCCGATCGCCCTCGACGCGACGGCAGCAACCATCTCGGAGAAACCCGGTCGTGGGGTCCGTGCTGCAGGGCTCGAGTTCCGTTCCGTAGACGTTCCGATCCGTAGGCATTGCCGAAGCGTCGGCTGCTGTGGCCAAAAGCAGTGGGGTACCGGACACGACTCGCCTCGAGTATCGGCCTGCGCCTCACTCGAGGCCCGGCGGGCTGACCGGATCGAGATCTCGGCTCGCGAGATACTGCTCGAGAAAGTCGGCCCGCTCGCCGATCTCGGCCGGGCGGTGGGAGTCAGTCCCGACGGTGACGGCCACGTCGTACTCCCGGAGCACCTCGAGAAACGCCTCGTCGGGGTGGACGAGCGCCGTCGCTGCTGTTGCGCGTCCGGCGTTGATCTCGGGGATCGTCCGCGAGTCGGCCAACGCTCGAGCGACGCGGTCGTAGTGGTCGATCGTGGCGCGGCCGCTCAACGGCGGCGTCCGCTCGATCAGATCGATGTGGGCGGCGACATCGAACAGTTCCGACTCGATCATCGTGACGAGCGTCTCGAAGTAGTCGTCGACGACTGCATCCAGTCTCGCCTCGCTCAGGCCCGTGAAGTTACTCGGCACCTGCACGTTCAGCCCGTCGACGGCGTGGACGCTGCCGAGCGTATACTCGAAGCCAGCCTCGGCGAGAAACTCCCGAATCGCGCGCTCGTCGCGCGGGTCGTAATCCATCTCGACGCCGTCGTAAATCTCGAGCGAGACGTCGCTGCGGTCACGAAGTTCATCGATCGCCCGCCGCCGGCGCTCGTAGGTCAAATCCAGATTGAAGCCGTAGACGTTCCGGACGGTCGCCGGCCGATCGCGGGCCGTGACCGTACAGTGATCCGTGAGCCCGATTCCCTCGAGTCCGGTCGAATCGGCGGCCTCCACCATGCCCTCGAGAAACCGCCCGTCGGAGTAGTTCGTGTGCGTATGGAAATCGTGCATACGACGACGACACCGGGCTGGCAGTTGGGCGTTTCGCCCGGCACTGTGGTCCGGTCAGTGGTTGTGGTCGTGGTCGTGCCCGTGATCGTGTGAGTGGCCGCCGTCGCCGCCGAGGTCGCCGCCGGCGACGAGCGCGTCGTGGTCGCCGCCCATCATGTCCATGTTCTTCAGCGTATCCCGTTCTTCGAACTCCTCGACGGCGTCGAGCAGATCCTGCTGGGTCAGTGTGGTCCGGTCTTCGGTCAGTGCCTCGAGGACGGCTTCGCGCAGCACCATCCGGAGGTCACTGCCAGTTAGCCCTTGCGTGACGTCGGCGATGAGCTGTGGATCGAACTCCTCGATGTCCATCGTCCGGGTGATGACTCCGAGGATGTCCGCCCGCATGTTGTGGTCGGGTTTGGGGAAGTTGATAATCTCGTCGAAGCGCCGCCAGGCGGCGTCGTCTAACTGGTCGGGGTGGTTCGTCGCGCCGATGAGCAAGACGTCGTCTTCGATCAGCGAGATGTTGTCGATGCTCTTGAGCAGGGTATTGACGGCGCGTTTGAGCGCGGCGTGTTCGTCGCTGCGACGGGTCTTGGCGACGAAATCGAATTCGTCGATGAAGAGAATGCATGGCGAGAGCCGTTTTGCGACCTCGAACGTCTTGTCGACGTTTTTGGCCGTCTCGCCGAGATACTGGCTCGTGATCATCGAGAGTTTGACCTCGACGAACGGCAGATCCATGTTCTGGGCGAGCGCCTGCGCCGTCGACGTCTTGCCCGTTCCCGGCGGCCCGACGAACAGCAGTTTCCCGATCTCGCGCAGACCGATGTTCGCGAGGTAGTCGCGGTGTTCGATCGCCTTCGAAATCTTGTCGAGTTCGTTCTCCTGATCGTCGGTGAGCACGAGATCCTCGAGCGACATGTCGACTTCCTCGGGCGCGCGGACCTCGACGAGGTCGAGCATCTCTTCGTCCTCTTCCTCGTCGAAGTACTCCTCGAGCAGGCCGTCGATCCAGACCCGGTCGGCCTGAATCGGGCGGTTTTGCTCTCGGGCTTCCTCGTGGGTGACGTCGAATTTGTCGCCGAACTCCTCGTGGGTCGTGAAGTGTTTGGCGAGCGTCGGGTTCTCGCGCAGTCGATCGTCGTCGACGCGTTCGACGAACCACTGTTCGGCCAGTCTGTCTTCGACGAGGGTGATCGTTCCCGAGAACTCGTCGCGGTCGGTAAACATCAGATCCGAGATGGCCTCCCAGGGCTGGGTAACGCCCGTCGCCTCCCGAGCGGTACTGTTCGTGGCTGAGAGCGGCCGACTGATGCCGGCGTGCTTGCGTCCGTCTCCCCCGTCACCGTCGTCGTCGGCACCACCGGTCCAGTATACCCGACGGACGGACGGCGGGAGATCGTTCTCATCCAGCGTTCGATCGTCCGAATACACGCTCGTCGTGAGCAGGAACTCTACGACATCGAGCGCCGCATCACTCATTCGGTCAACGTATTCACCACACGGTCTTAACGTCGTCGTCATGCGCAACGCATGCGGGAGATACGCTTACTCGCACTCGAGTAGCTGTTCTGTGGCACAACGGTTTTCGTCCACCGGTACACACGCATGTGTATGAACGTCCTAGTGGGCCTCGTTGGCAGCGACGAATCGATCAAGACGCTTCGGCGCACGATCGATCGCACGCGCGAAGTCGGCGACGATCTCACCGTCGCTATCGTCGAAAAACCCGAGGCGAAACGCTCACAGGAAGCGATGACCGAGCAGGCGGACAAACTCCTCTCTGAGGCGAACATCGACGCGGAGATCACGACGCTCGAGGGCGACCCGGGTAGTGCGCTGGTCGATTACGCCGAGCAAGGCGAGTACGACCAGTTGGTAATCGGCGGCGGCACCTTGAGTCCGATGGGCAAGATTCAGCTTGGTCCGATCACCGAGTTCGTCCTGTTGAACGCGCCGACGACGGTCAAACTGGTGCGATAACGATGGTTGGAACGCGACCGTACCCCGACGAGCCGGCCGGACCGTTTCCCTCGCCGCCGACGACGTTCGAAGACCGGGAGGAGCGGACGATCGAACTCACCGCCGAAGCTGACTTCGAGGACGCGCTCGACGACGTCGTCGACATGTACGCCCATTTCGACCCGACCGATCGAGCACAGGGGATTCCGCCGACCGGTGAATCGCGCATTCGCAACTGGCTCGAGACGATCGCCGACGAGAGCGTCAACGTCGTCGCCCGCCACGGCGAAGACGTCGTCGCCCACGCGACGCTCGTCCCCGACACCGACGATCCGTCGTCGATCGAGGACCGTGGCGACATCGAGTGGGAACTCGCGATTTTCGTCCTGCAGGACTACCAGCGCGCCGGGATCGGGACGAAACTCCTCGAGCACCTGCTGGGCCACGCGAGCGATATCGGAATCGAACAGGTGTGGCTGACCGTTGAGCGCTGGAATAATCCAGCGATCGCGCTCTACGAACGCGTCGGGTTCGAGTCGACCGGCACCGAGAGCTTCGAACAGGAGATGGCGATCCAACTCGAGTGAGTCACCACTGACGATGGACTCCCGTCCGGGTTCACAGCCCGGTCAGACAGACAGCACCGGCTGGCTCGCGTACGCGAGAACGTACTCGGCTGCCTTTTCTAGGACTTCCGACGACGCGGTATCGGTGACCGGCTCTCTGGGAAGCACGATGAAGTCGGCGTCGATCGCGTCGGCAGTGTCGAGGACGACGTTGCCGGGATGACGTGTTTTGCGCGTCTGAGAGAAGCCGTCGTCGACGGCGGTGACGAGCGGCACGTCCGCCTCGTCTGCGATGACCTGTATCCGATCGAAAAAGCCCTGCGTGTCCGTCGCAACGGCCTCCTCGTCGACGGTACCGGCGTTCATTCCCTGTACGACACCCCGACCGAGTACGAACAGGGCGTGGACCGACGCGTCGTAGCGATCGGCGATCGCAATGGCGTACTCGACGGCGGTCGCGGACTCCTCGCTCCCGTCGACCGGCGCGAGAACGGTATCGACGGTAAACGGCTCGCTGTCGTCCATACGCGGTGGTGTGTTCCCCGTCGTCAAAAAGCCACCCGACAATCGCTCGTGGTCGACGCCAGCACTCGCCGTCGACCCCGGAGAAGAGCCGCCGGTGTTTAAGCCGCCTCGGTCGTAATCACCACGCATGTTCGATACGGTTGTGGTCGCCACCGACGGCTCCGAGAGCGTCAAACGGGCCATCGACGTCGCACTCGACCTCGCAGGTCGGTTCGATGCCGAGGTGCACGCGCTCTCGGTCGTCGACGCCAGCGAGGTTGACGCCTCACCCCAACAGCTTCGGGACGAACTGCGAACCGCCCTCGAGACGACCGCCGACGCCGCCCTCGCGACCGTCGAGGAGCGCACGGAGGAGGGGACCGAGATCACGACCGCCGTCCGAGAGGGCCGACCCGCGGCCGAGATCTGTGAGTACGCCCGCGAAATCGACGCCGACCTGGTCGCGACCGGGACCCGCGGCCGCCACGGCGAGAACCGCCTCCTGCTCGGCAGCGTTGCCGAACGCATCGTGCGGACCTCACCCGTCCCCGTGCTCTCCGTTCGACAGCTCGATCCGATGGCTGGCGAGGACGACGCGAACGCACCGGCCCAGTAGCTGCGAGCCGCTGACTGCCGTCCTGTCTCGCCGCTCGAGAGGGGAAGTCACTTCCCCACCCGGCCCGCAGGACGAACCATGTACGACGAACTCATCGACAGTGGTGATCTCCCGCTCGCCCGGAAATCGGTTCTTCCGGGCACCGGCTTTTTTCTGCCCGACACCCTCGAGGAAGACCTCGAAGACGAGCAGACGGCGGCTGCCCTCGAAGGTGCCGACGTAGCCGTTATCGCCGACTCCGACGCCGACGGCCTCGCCTGCGTGGCGCTCATTCGAGAGGCCTACGACGACGTCCGGAACGTCCCCGAACCCGACGACGATGATGCCGTCGACAAGCGAACCGATGCGGCGGATGCCGTCGACGACGCCGAACCCGTCCTCGCTGGCGACGCCGACGACCCACTCGAGGAACCCGAACCGACGCCGCACTCCGTCGCGCTGATCCCCGCAAGCCCACACGACGTCGAGGACGCGCTGGCCCGCGTCGCCGAGTACGGCGACGAGGGAATCGATATCTTCGTCTGTGACCTAGCGCCGGACCGCTACGAGTACGTCGAGGACGAACTCGAGGCAGCCCTCGAGACCGGCGATAGCGTCGAGTGGTACGACCACCATCAGTGGGACGACGACGTCGCCGCGG
Organism: Natronorubrum aibiense; assembly: GCF_009392895.1. GTDB lineage: Archaea > Halobacteriota > Halobacteria > Halobacteriales > Natrialbaceae > Natronorubrum > Natronorubrum aibiense. Next base: position 1,697,583 of record NZ_CP045488.1, read on the forward strand.
CGGTTCGCGATGCCGGCGCGACGCTGGTCGTCGGCGACTCCGACGAGGAGTGTAGCGCGGACGTCGTCTACCGCTCGCTCGAGTACGAGTTCGGACCGATGTACGAAGAACTGGCGACCGTTACGCGCGATCACGACCTCTGGCTGCGCGAGGACCCACGAAGCGACGATCTCGCGGACTACGCCTACTGGACCGATCCCGCCGAGTACGTCGAGGTCGTCCGCGAGTACGGCGTCGACCTGCCCGACTGGGTTCGTGAGTTCCTCGAAGAACGCCGCGTCGAGAAGGAAGCGCTGATCGAGCAGGCGGTCGGTCGTTCGGAGTTCCGCGACATCGGCGGCTACACGGTCGGAATCACCTACGGCCGCTGTTCGCAAAACGAGGTCGCCGAAGCGATGCGCGAGCAGGGGGCCGACGCCTCCGTGATCGTCAAACCTGCCGGCTCGGCATCGATTCGGGGAACCGACGAGTTCCAGTTGTGTCACGAGGTCGCGGGCAAGGTCAACGGCGGCGGCCACCCGAAGGCCGCGGGCTGTAAACCCGACATCTACGACGATATGCTCGACTATGCGAACCACTGGACGACCCGCGGCGCGGTGACGAAACAGGTCATCCTCGATGCGTTCCGCGACGTCGTCGCCGAGGCCGACGCGGTGGACGACGAACAGTCCGACGAGTAACTGACTCGAGAGCCACCCCAGAACTGAGAACTCCCCTCGAGCGACTCGAGGGGAGACGCCGACACCGCCCTAATCCTGCGAGAGGACATACCGCATCACGAGCTGAAGGACGTGGACGAACACACCAGCGACGGCGATGTAGACACCGATGGTCTGGAGGCCGACGGAAGCGTTGCGCCGATCGCGAACCTGCCAGATCTCGTAGCCAAGCCGGAGAATAAAGCCAAGGAAGACGAGGACGAAACCGACCAGCAACAGCACCTGCAGGACGAACGTGCCGACGAGAATGGTGCCGATACCGCCGAGGAACGCGTAGTTCGCGAACCGACCCCAGTGTTCGAACGTCCTCGAGCGCGCGTAGATGTACCCCGAGACGAGCGCCGTCAGCAGTGCGGTGACCACCGCCGTAATGCCAAGCACCGTTAGCTGTGTCTCCGGTGGTGCGATCGAGATGACGCCGGCTCCGAAGATCCCGAACGCCAGCTGCAAGACGACCATCCCGACGAACGCGATCCCCATATCGCCGTTCGTGACCCCTCGCTCGGCGAGGAGCTGTCCGGCCATGATCGCCGCCCCGTAGACGAGCACGCCGACGATCGGAAACGCAAAGAGGTAGTCGTTGATCACTGCAAGCGGCGTCGACGCGAAGACGTACATCAACGCGACGGTGATCGTCATCAGCCCAGTCGCGCCGCCGATCACCTGTACCTCGCGACTCGAGAGGCCGAAGCCACGGCCTGTCTCGTGTGGGGTTTCGAAAGAACTCATTGCTCGAGTGTACGGCGTCCGGTCGCAAAAGTATGATCGTTGTGCCTGATCTGTATCCGTGTCGCCGTTTTGACCTCCCGCTTACGCGTCGGCGGGGTTCCAGCGGTCCGAATACGCCGTTCCACAGGTACACTGCGCGTAGGCGTGAATCACGTCTCCCTCGGCGTAGATCCCGCCGACGTCCTCGTTCTGTTCTTCCGCGAAGGCGAAAATGAACTGGACCTCGTGGTCGCCGTCACCCGGCGTTTCGGGACAGGTTCCGCCAGCGAGGTCCGCATCGACGATCCCCTCGAGGTCCATCGCGGATTTAGCGAACTGCATCGCTTCCATCCCGGTCGCTGCCTGAAACGCGTTCCGGCCGCGCTCGCCGTCGACGACGATCACGACACCGTCGTCGACCGCCTCGCCGAACTCAGCCAAGCGGTCGTCAGAGACGTACGAGTCGGCCAGAAACAACGCGACGTCGTCCGGCCGATCTCCGGCCAGAAACTCCTCGAGTGACTCACTCATAGCTCCGAATTACCGCTCGAGGTGGAAAAAAGGCGCTATACTGGTTCCAAACAGCCGCCAGTTGACGGCGGTCGGCGGTCGAATACCCATCGCTGTCGGTACCGGTGACCTCGAATCCGCGCTCGGATTACTGGTCCTCGAGATCTTTCGCGATGTCGTGGAGACTGTCGTTTGGTGGCTCGTGGGCGTCGTAGTAGACGGTCTCGCCCGGTGAGCGGAGTCCGTAGAGGAACTCGGGTTCGATAACGTCGACGAGAACCGAGCCGCCCATCGCCACGTCGTGGTTGTCGACCCAGTCAGTGAGACGATCGGTCGCGCCGGTCGGGTCGCGAGCCTGATCGGGCGTCTCGTAGATGCCGGGGATCGAGAGATTGTCACCGGTCAACGCTCGTTCGACCCGCGCGAAACACTCGTCGCCGTCGAGGGCGACTCGGACGACCTCGTCGGTCGGGAACGCATCGCGATCGTCGGCCGGTACCTCGAGACGGACGCCGGTTGCCGTCTCCGTACACGTCGACCGGACCGTCTGCACTGACGGGTGGTCGCTCGAAATTCGGTCTGCCATTGACGAAACGAAAATTCGGCCGGAGTTACTCGTCGGCGTCCTCGCCGTCGCCGAGCAGCGTGTCGATCTCGGTGCTGCCGGACTCGACGACCGTGGCGTTGATCTGTGCGACGGCGTCGGAGATCTCGCTTCCGCGAACCGTAACGCGCTTGCGCTCACCGTCGCGCGACGGCTTGTAGCCCGTCTGGCGCTCCTTCATCAGCACTTCCTGCAGGTTCGGGCCGGTGACGTCAGGGTTGAGCGGTCGCCCGGCTTCGTCGGAGCCACCGGTGATCTCGAGCGTGTAGCCGTCGAGGCCGACTGCCCCGCCGTCGACTTCCTCGCCGATCGATTTGCCGATGAACCGGTTTGCGTCCTGTTCTTCTGCCTCGAGCTGGTAGGACGACCCGGAATCGGGATCGCCGACGACGACAGTGAAACTTGCCATGTCCGACGGAAGACGGCCGTTGCTCAAAAGAACATCGATACGACCTACACCAGCGCCCCTGATCGGGGTCGATATCGACCGGTGCAGTGGTCGGCTCGAACAGTCAAGTACGTCCCCCGCCTACGTGCGACCGTGTTCATCGACCCAGAGCGACTCGAGACCCGCCTGCGGGAGGAGTTCGGCGGGACGGACGGACAGGTCCGTGTCGTCGTTCGGCAAGCCGTCGACCTCGCAGACGCCGGCCAGTATCAGGCTGACGTCGGTGCGACGTTGACCACCGACGCCGTCGTCGAGGAACTGTCGGATGCCCCCGACGGCTCACCGCCGGAGCGGTGGAACTGGTGGATCGGCTCGCTCGAACTTGCCTACGGCGGCTACGGGGAGTTCGAGATCCGGCGCTATCGAAAGGAGTGAGACCGAAACAGCTTTTCCAGTGCTGACTGATTGGTCAGTCAGTGACCGATCCCGACGTCCACGAAGCGATCATGACCGCGACGTACGAAGCGCTCTGTGAGGAGGGATACAGCGATCTCACCGCGCAGGCGATCGCCGACCGGACCGAACGGAGCAAATCCGCGCTGTTCTATCACTACGGCTCGAGAGAGGCGATCGTCGCCGAGTTCATCGAGTACCTCATCGACGGGTTCGAGTCCCGACTCGCCGCGATCGAGGATCGATCCGCACTCGAGCGCCTCGCCGCGTTCGTCGACTGGTTTCTCTCCGAGCCAGACGACGACGAGTTGGCGTTCCACACCGCGTTACTCGAACTGCGGGCACAAGCCCCCTACAACGACGTCTTCCGCGCGAAGCTGCGCGAAAGCGACGACCGAATCCGACGCGCACTCGAGGAGATCCTCGCGGACGGCCTCGAGGACGGTGTCTTTCAGGACCACGACCCGCAAGCCGTCGCAGCACTGTTGCTCGCAGCGTTCGACGGCGCACAGATTCATCAGGTCACGCTCGACCGGTGTGAGTACCTCGAGACGATCCGCGCGGGAACGGTCGAGCACATCCTCGCGGATATTCTCGAGCCGACAGTCGAACTTCCCGAAGCCGTCGATTTCGACGGATTGCACGACTCACAGCTGTTCGACACGAGTCCCGGCGACGACCGCCCCGGTCCAATCGAACGATAGGTACACTCATGTACGAACGAGTTATTTCACCGTTGTCACGTCGTCGCCCTCTCGCTGAACCCGTTTCGTTCGACTGTGCCCCAATCCGACCCCGCTCGTGGTCCCCCTAACCGACGGGTCGGTCGTGAACCTACTCACTGCTTGAGATGACTGAACACATCTCCACTACGATCCGACGTTTCGCCCGCTCGAGTACCCACACGTCCACGGCTGACCTGCCGTCACCGATCCAGACCGTTGTCGACGACGCGCTGTCACCGCTCGATCGGTCGCTCCCGGTGGCGTTGTGTACCGTCGCCGGCGAGTGCAGCGCCGTCGCGGACGCTCACGGGTTGACCGCGGATGCAGCGCGACTCGAGGCCGTCCTCGAACCGGTCCGCGAGGCCGTCAGATTCCTCGAGGGATACGTCAGGCTTCGGCTCGCGGGGTCGACGACCGATCGAGATACGGCCGTCCTCGCCAGCGACTATCTTCATGCCCGCGCCTACGCAGCCGTCGCCGACTCACCGATTCCGGACGATCGGCTGGTCGACTGCTACCGGCTGCTGACTCGTGGCTCGACGGCGCTCGCCCGCCGGTCGTATTCCGAACTCGAGACGGAGTCGGCGGTTTCGCCGCGCGTCGACGCGGAAGCGACGAGTGCAGGTGTCGCCGGCGCACTCGGCGTAGCAGCCGTCGGTGGCACGACCGAAACACGCAGGTGCCTGCGGCGGTATAGTTATGCCGTAATGAGCGCACTCGCCGCCCAGTCGTCGGCTGCGACCGACGATTTCCACCCTCGAGCAACCGCCGTCAACGTGCTGTCCGGCCGGCCGGCGACGCGAACGCGGGTCGTCGAGGAACGAGCGCCCGTGGAACACGCTGACTCAACCGTCGCAACCGCCCTCGAGCGAGCACGTGATGCCCTCGAGTCGCTCGCCGTTGACGACGCCGACGGCCGTCCACTCGACGGGGCGTCGTCCCCGCTCGTCCGACTCGAGCGAGCAACGCGGCTCCCGTTCCAAATCGGGTGATCGCCACCGATGAGTGCGTACTCGCGTCCGATCTGGCCGGCCTACCCCTTGTCGGCGTTCGTCGCCGGCCTCGGCCACTGGTATCTCGGCGAGTGGAAACGCGGCGTAGCCTGGTTCGTCCTCTATGCGCTCGCGCTCGCGTTTTTGAGCGCGCGGACGCTGTCGGGTGCCCTCGAGATCGGTGAGCCGTTTTTCGTGACGGCACTCCAGTTCGACTCGGTCAGCTTCACTGACGTCGCGGTGCCGCTCGCCGTCCTGATCGTCTGTCTGCTCGACGTCTACCTAATCGGGCTGACGAAACGAACGGCCGCACGGACGCCACCGAACGGGTCGCACTCCGACGGCTTCTGAGGAAAACAGTCGATTCGAGCCGCCGATCGACGCTCAGTCGTCGTTCAGCGCTTCGATTCGCTGGACTACTTCTTCGGACGTCTCGACTGACGTCTCACCGGAGAGTGCATAGAAGACGACACCGAGCACACACCAGCCGAGAACGATGATCCACTCGTAGGGCCAGACGAGCGCAGACTGGCCGCCGGGCAGGTACAGCGTGATGAAAAACGCCGTCAGCACGAACGCGGCGATTCCAACGATGGGGCCGCCGGGAACCTTGTACGGTCGTTCCATCTCGGGTTCGCGGTAGCGAAGCACCAGGAAGGAGACGACGACGAGGAACCAGGCGACGACGATGCCGAGGCCGCCGGCGTTGACGATCCACGTGAGCATCTGCTCGCCGAAAAACGGAGCGATCGCGGAGAGGCCACCGACCAGCAGAATCGCGTTGCTCGGCGTGTTGTGTTCCGGATGGACCTTCGCGAGCGGTTTCGGGATCATTCCCGATTCGGCGAGCGCGAACAGGGCGCGGCTGCCGCCGATGATGAACGCGTTCCAGCTCGTCATGATCCCGGCGATACCCGCGAGTGCCATCAACTGTCCCGCGGCTGTGCTGCTGAACAGGACTTCCATCGCTTGGGCCGCCGGCAGCGTGCTGTCGACGAGTGCTTCACCCGAGAGTGCACGGCTCGAGCCCCAGATAACGGCCATGTAGAAGATCGCTGCCATACCGACTGAGAGTAAGATCAACAGGCCCAGCGTGCGGGCCGGGATGTCGGCTTCCTCTGCAGACTGGGGAATCACGTCGAACCCGACGAACATGAACGGTGTCATCAACACGACGGCGAAGATGCCGGCTGTTCCGGCGCCGAAGGATGGATCGGGCGATGGCTGCCCGTTGGTCACCGCGCCGGCGATCAACACGACACCGGCAAACGCGATGACGACGGTCATGATGATCTGGAACTGGGCAGCGATGCGAATGCCGATGTAGTTCAGGTACGTGATCCCGATCGTTCCCAGCACGCCGACGACGATCCAGGTGGCGTACACTGGTTCTCCGGCGACGTTCCAGAGCGGGATCGCGTCGAACCCGGGAATAATAAACGCCATCGCAGACGGCAGCGCGACGGCCTCGAAGGCAGCGACCGTCACGTAGCCGAAGACGATCGCCCACGTACAGACGAACGAACCGACAGGCCCGAGCGCACGAAGACTGTACACGTGCTCGCCCCCGACCAGCGGCATCGACGACGCGAGTTCGCTGTAGATGATCGCGACAATCGCGACGACGATCCCTCCCGCGACGAACGCAGTGATCGCCCCCAGCGGTCCCCCTTCGTTGATCCAATCTCCAGCGAGAACGATCCACCCCCAGCCGATCATCGCACCGAACGCGAGGATCAGCATCTCTTTGCTATTCAGGGCTTTTTCCAGCCCACTTTGAGTTGTATCTGACATTGATTATCCCTTTGAGTTTCGTTACCGTATGGGCCATAAATACGACACCTAATGTATCTTTCGTAGATATTGTATATCCAGCAAAATCTGAAGCATATTGTGGATTAGATCCGATTTCTTTCCACTCTATTGCGTCAGCCACAGCAATTTCGAAACACTTCTAATATTCACGCCGCACGATCAAATGTTAATTTGAATAATGTCTGTAGTTGACACCGGATTAGATATAGATTGGCGAATATATTTGATTCTCAGTCGTGCGAATTGACCGACGACGGTGTGGGGCGTTGTCAGTTCAATACAGTTTCATCGACGACGGTAGCCCACCGTCTGTCGTGATCCCACTCTGTTGGATTATATCCAATATCTGAGTGCGATCTTAGATTATTGCTGTCTAACGCAAACCACGTGAGATTTCGCATCAAATATATATGCGGTGCTGGAAATAGTATGGTATGGCTGCAGGCCCGCCAATCGAAGACCTACATTTCGCGATGGAACCATCAGTCGACGAGGTTCCGGGACCGAACTCACGAAAACTTCTCGACCGCCAACAGGAGATCGACAGCAGCGCCGTTGCGTATCCCAAACGAATCCCGATCGCACTCGAGGAAGCCCGCGGCGCGACGGTTCGCGACGTCGACGGCAACACCTTCCTCGACTTTTTCGCCGGGATCGGCGTCTTGAACGTGGGACACTCCAACCCGTACGTCCTCGAGGCGACGCAGAACCAACTCGAGTCGGTCGCGCACACGGTCGACTTCCCGACCGAGGCACGACTCGACCTCATCGACAAGCTTCGAGAGATCGCCCCCGGCGGGCTGGCCGGTGCGAGCAACGTCGTCTTCGGTGGGCCAAGTGGGAGTGACGCGATCGAAGGCTCGATCAAACTCGCCAAACACAACACAGGTCGACACGGCCTGCTCGGTTTCGAAGGGTCCTACCACGGCACGACCGCCGGTGCGCTCAGTCTCACTGCGGGCAAGAAGTACAAGAAGGGCTACGGCCCGTTGCTCGCGGACACCGTCCACGTCCCGTACCCGACCCGCAACGCGGGCGTCGGGAGTCAGGATGCCTGCGAGCGCTGTCTCGACGCCGTCAAACGGAAGTTCGAGGCCCCCTACGGCGGTCACGAGACGCCGGCCGGCATCTGGGTCGAACCGATTCAGGGTGAAGGCGGCGTCGTCGTTCCTCCGAAGGGCTTCCTGCAGGGGCTCCGTGATATCGCGGACGACAACGACGCGATGTTGATCGTCGACGAGATCCAGACCGGACTGGGCCGAACCGGCGAGTGGTTCGCTACGGACCATTTCGACGTGACGCCGGACGCGATCACGATGGCGAAAGCACTCGGTGGCAGTGGCCTCCCAATTGGTGCGATGCTCTACCACGAGAAGTTCGACACGTGGGGGCCGGGCGGCCACGTCGGCACGTTCCGCGGCAACGCGCCCGCGATGGCCGGTGGTCTGCGGGCGATCGAGTACATCGAATCCCACGACCTGCTCGCACACGCGACGGAACTCGGTGGCTACCTCCGAGACCGAATCGCCGAAGTCGCAGAGACGACCCCAGAGATCGTCGACGTGCGCGGGAAGGGACTGTTCGTCGGCGTCGAGTTCGAAGATGCGGACGGCAGTCCGGATGCCGACATCGTCAAGGAGATTCAGCAGCACTGCTACGAAAACGGCGTTCTCGTCTGGAGCGCCGGCCGACATGGGAACGTGTTGCGGCTCATCCCGCCGCTCGTTCTCACCCACGAACAGGCGGAATTCGGCATGGACGTCCTTTGTGAGGCCGTTCGTGCGACGACGGAGGGTTCACACTAATGCTTGATTATCTCGACCTCGAGGCAGAGCTTACCGACGAAGAACGACTGATCCGCGATACGGCACGCGAGTTCGTCGACGAACAGGTTCGCCCGGACATCGGCGAACACTTCGAAAACGGCACGTTCCCGAAAGAGCTGATCCCCGAGATGGGCGAGATGGGCTTTTACGCGCCGAACCTCGAGGGCTACGGCTCGCCGAACGTCTCCGAGACGGCCTACGGCCTGCTGATGCAGGAACTCGAGGCCTGTGACTCTGGGCTGCGCTCGATGGCGTCGGTACAGGGCGCGCTCGTGATGTACCCGATCCACGCCTACGGCAGCGAGGAGCAAAAGGAGGAGTGGCTGCCGAAACTCGGCGCTGGCGAGGCTGTCGGCTGTTTCGGTCTCACCGAACCCGAGCACGGCTCGAACCCGACGGCGATGGAGACGTACGCCGAACGCGACGCCGACGGCTACGTCCTCAACGGCTCGAAGACGTGGATCACGAACTCCCCCATCGCCGACGTTGCGATCGTCTGGGCGCGTGATCGCTCGAGCGAGGACACCCCTGTTCGGGGCTTCCTCGTCGAGACCGACCGCGACGGGGTCTCGACCAACAAGATCACCGAGAAGCTGTCGCTTCGCGCCTCGATCACGGGCGAGATCGGCCTGAACGACGTCCACGTCCCCGAGGAGAACGTCCTCCCCGGCGTCTCGGGCATGAAAGGCCCGCTGTCGTGTCTCACACAGGCACGCTTCGGCATCGCTTGGGGTGCCGTTGGTGCCGCCCGAGACTGCTTCGAGACGGCTCGCCAGTACGCCACAGATCGCGAGCAGTTCGGCGGCCCGATCGGGCGCTTCCAGCTCCAACAGGACAAACTCGCGGAGATGGCCACCCAGATCACCCTCGCCCAGTTGCTCATCCACCGGCTGACGGAACTCAAAGAACGCGGCGAGTTGCGGCCACAGCACGTCTCGATGGCCAAACGCAACAACGTCCGCATGGCTCGCGACCAGTCTCGCATCGCTCGCGAGATGCTCGGCGGCAACGGCATCACGACCGACTACTCGCCGATGCGCCACCTGGCGAACCTCGAGACGGTCTACACCTACGAGGGGACCCACGACATCCATACCCTCATCCTCGGTGAGGATCTGACCGGTATCGCCGCCTACGAATAACCCACTCGAACGCCTCGAGACGGTATTACATTCGAGGCTGCCCGAGACTGCGCCGGGTGGCGATTGCACTGCATCCACTCCGGCGTGACGAGACGGTTATCAAGCGGAGTAGGGCGCTAAAACCTCGCGCTTCAGCGCGGGGATACAGCGCCCGCACGTATTTTTAAGAGGTTCTACGGCGGACTGAATGCTATCCGAGGCGGTCTATCCGCCCTATCCCAATGAGACTGTATCGGGATTCGCCCTTTCGTCGTGGAAGGCACCCCTTCCATCAGACGAACAGGGTGCAGGAAGCACAAGATAACTCCGAATCCCCGTCTTCTCAACGGTGGATAGGGGTAACGGTAGCGTGGCACTGCCAGCATTCCCTCGGGGATGTGAAACCGTAAATCTCCCAACTCAGCAAGCTTCGGCTTGTGGGAAGCTCCGCCGTTTACGGCGGAGAGGATGTCACTCGCCGTCGGCAGATAGCTGGTGAAAATCGAGCAGCGACTGCTGGCTGTAATCACGCAGCGTGCCGATCCCCGTGTTCGTCTTGATCGTCGAGATGACGAACTTCGAACTCGTGCGCCGGATTTCGTCGATCGATTCGTAGTCGTCGACGAGGTCTTCGACCATGTCCCGTGAGGTGAGCCGCCCGATCACGACAAAGTCCGTATCGCCCATCGTAAAGTAGACCTGATTGACGCCCTCGATATCTGCGAGTTGTTCGCCGACCCGCTCGTGGTACCCCTCCCCGAACTCCGCCCAGATTTCGGAGATGATCGTGATGCCGAGACCGACTTTCTCGAGGTCGAGTTCGTACAGTTCGTTCGTGATGACGCCCTCCTCTTTGAGACTCTGCAAGCGATAGTGGACCGTCGACTTCGGAATCCCCGTTTGTTCGTGGATGACCTCCGTGTTGTCGGTCTCCTGTTCGGCGATCGCGAAGATGATCCTGACGTCGCGCTCGTCCAGTGTCGTACTCATCTATGCGTCTGTTTGACGTAGCCCATCCTACTCCTTTTCGGTGCCGAGCCGTCACCCGATTCGGAGTGCTCGACATCGCCGACCGAGCGGTGTCGATCCCGGTTCGCCGGGCGCTCGGACGAGCGTGATCGGTCGCCGGCCGACGACCGGAAGCGATGGAGGAAAACGGCTCGAGGACGCAGCGTCAGTAATGGACATTCGGTTTCTCGGCGGCGCCGGCGAGGTCGGACGCAGCGCGATCCTCGTCAACGACGCGCTATTGCTCGATTTCGGGATGCTGACCGCCAACCCGCCCCAGTTTCCCCTCGAGACGCCCGATCCCGAGGCGGTCGTCGTCTCGCACGGCCATCTCGACCACGTCGGAACGCTTCCCGCCCTCCTCTCGGGTGATGCGCGACCGTTGATCCACTGGACTCCACCGACGGCCGAACTCGCGCGCACGCTCGCTCGAGACACGCTCAAACTCCACGGTGGTTCGTACAACTGTCCGTTTACCGAGACGGATCTCAAGCGCGTCACGCAGGTCTCGGAGACCCACGGCTATCGGGAGTCGTTCGAGGCCGCCGGCCACGAAATCACGTTCTACAACGCCGGCCACATTCCGGGCAGCGCTCACGTCCTCGTCGACGACGGGGAGACCCGACTGCTCTACACCGGCGACTTCCACATCGACACCGACTCGAGCGACGCACCCGGCCAAACCAACGCAGTAAGCGGGCAGCGCTTGGTCGCGGGGACCACCGCGCGGCCGGACGCCGACATCGTTCTCTGTGAGAGTACGTACTCCGACGTCGAACACGAAGACAGAGCCATCGTCGAGCAGCGGTTCGTCGAGAGCGTCGAGACGACGCTCTGGGACGGCGGCACGGTCGTCGTCCCTGCGTTCGCGATCGGTCGAACGCAGGAGTTGATGCTCGTCTGTGCGGCCCACGACATCCCGTGTTACGTCGACGGGATGGGGACACAGGTCACCGAGATGTTGCGCCAGTATCCCAGCTACGTCCGCGACGGCGAGGCGTTTCGGCGGGCGATCTCACACGCTCGTTTCGTCACTGGCCGCGACGGCCAGCGCAAGCGGATCGTCGACCAGACGGCCGCGATCATCACCACCAGCGGGATGCTCTCGGGCGGGCCAGCAATGACCTACATCCCCGAAATCCGCCGGAATCCAGTGAACAAAATCACGATGACGGGGTATCAGGTCGAAGGGACCCCCGGTCGCGACCTCCTCGAGACCGGCAGCGCCGAAATCGACGGCCGAGTGATGCCCGTCAGCGCGCAGGTCGAGCAGTACGATTTCTCAGCCCACGCGGATCGAGACGGCATCCGCGCGTTCCTCGAGTCTTACCGCGACAGTACGGTTCTGATCAACCACGGCGACCGCTGTGAGGCGTTCGCCGACGAGTTGCAGGCCGAGGGATTCGACGCGAGTGCACCAGAACTCGGCGAGACCGTCTCCGTGTAAGCGGTGCCAGCCTCTCCCGTGAGATGGGACTCGGGAGACGAAACGCGGAGGTCAGTCGGTCGCCCCTCGGCGGTCTGCGAGTCGACCACCGACGTACCCGCCGAGAGCGCCGAGACCGGCACCGACGGTCGCGACGAGTCCTACTGAAAGGAGCATGATCGTTCCGACGACAATCGCGTTTCCGGCCTGCCCGATGGCGAACAGTCCGGACAGCAGGCCGACGAACACGAACAAAAGAGTCGAGCAGAGTGGCAGCGTGGGCAACAGCCCTGCGAGCGCTCCGACGCTAACCGTCCGATCGGATTCGTTCCGCTCGAGGTAGCCCGCCAGCGCACCGCCGACGGCGGGCGAGACGGGCGAGACGGGGATGAAAGAAAGCACGACGGTAGTCACAGCGCCGAGAACGGCGAACGTGCCAAACGAGCTGACGGACTCGCCTGTCCGGGCTCGACGGTGAGCGCGGTGTCTCACGACGACGTATCCGATCGCGAACAGAACCAGCCCGCCGCCGGTCAAGAGCAGCCCCGGACCCACCCACGAGACGACAGCGTCAGCGACCGTTATCGACTCGGCATCGGTGAGTTCGGTCGTGCCGACGGCGACCGTGATCGTTCCGTCTTCGATGCCCTCCGCGAGGAGTCCTCGGTCGACCGTAAACGCGAGCACGCTCCCATCGACGATCAGAAACAGCCCGCTCAGCGCAATGACGACTCCGAAGAGCCAGTCGACGAACTCCGGGAGTGGACGACCGGCAGCTGGGTGTCCGTCCGCGCTTGCACGCTCGGTTGGTGTACTCCCCATAGCACTGTGTACTGTCGTTGGTCACTGCCGTCAAACCACAGCCTCGACCCACTCTGCAGTGACGAACTTGTGGCGACACCCTTCACAGAGCACAAACTCGACGACTTGGCCTGTGGACAGATGAACGTGATAGCGTTGGACGGGGTACTCCGTCGCTCCGCAGTTGGTACATGTCACGGGTTGTCACTTCCGCCGAATACGCCAACTACGGCGACAACCGATATAATTCCCACGTGGGTGTAGTTCCCGCCGCCACTGGTCGTCACTGCACAGCCGATCACACGACGACAATGCGATCGCTGTGCCATCCGGTCGATACGACCGGTATGACAACCTACTCGGTGTGTCAGCACACACCCCCGACTTCATGGGAACTAATGGCAGTGGATACCGACAGGAGTACAGCCTCGTCGTCCTCGCGGCGGGGAGTTACACCTGTCTGATGTTCGTCTGGTTCTCGCTGCCGGCGTTCCTCTCGGCGATTATCGCAGATCTCGATCTCTCGAGTACGCAAGCCGGGATCCTCGCGGGTGCGGTGCCGCTGACGTACATCCCGCTTGCGCTGTTTTCCGGGCTCGCCGTCGACCGAGTCGGCCCCGGTCGAAGCCTCGCGGTCGGCGTGCTGATCTACGGCATCGCCCAGTTCGTTCGAAGCTCCGCCGCCGGCTTTCCGTCGCTGCTCGCCGCGACGCTCCTTCTCGGCGTCGGCGCGACCGCTATAACGTTCGGCCTTCCGAAACTGGTCGGCGTGTTGTTCCCGCCCGAGGCGACCGGGCGGCCCTCCGCGATCTATCTCATCGGGGCCTCGGCTGGCTCTGCGCTCGTGTTCGCAGTCGGACGCCCGGTGCTGGGACCGTGGCTCGGCGGCTGGCGACCGCTGTTTTTCTGGAGTGGTGTCGTCGCCGTCGGTTACGGCCTCTGTTGGCTGCTCGTTACGTGGCGCGTCGACATCGACGGCCGGATGGCTGACACCGACTCGTTTTCCCTCGAGTCGATCGTCGACGACCTGCGGCTGGTGCTCTCCCACCGTGAGCTTCGGTTGGTCGTCGTCATCGGGACGATGTACCTCCTGTTACACCACGGCCTGCAAGGGTGGTTGCCGACGGTGCTCGAGTCGCGCGGGCTCTCGCCCGGCATCGCCGGGCAGGCCACGAGTCTACTGATCGGCGCCTACGTCGTCGGCGTGTTGGTCGTTCCCGCGCTGGCCGATCGGTTCACTGCCCGGCGACTCGCCCTGATGGGCTGTGGCAGCGTCGCGTTCCTCGGCGTTGCCGGGATGATCCTGGGCGAGGTCGGAATCGGCGTCGCCGTCGGGATCGTCTTCGCCGGGTTCGGGATCGGCGGCGTCTCACCGCTCGTCCGGGCGATTCCCCCGGCTCTCGAGGGAATCGGGGCGCGGTTGACCGGGACAGCGGTCGGCTTCATCTTCGCCGTCGGGGAGATCGGCGGCTTCTTCGGTCCGATGCTGATCGGCGTCTTCCACGACGTGACGGGCTCGTTCGTTCCCGGGCTGCTCATGCTGTCGGCCGGTGCACTCGTCGTCGTCCTCGCCGGAACCATGCTGCGATACGAGACCCGGTAGCGTCCTTCGGTCGCCGATCGTGTCTCGATAGAGGCCGACTATCGGTGCCGACCGCTCGAGCCGACGGTGCTGACTCACCGCGAAGTTTTATTGACGTACTACTGGTCCGTCGTCTATGCCGACCACTCCCCGCAGCAACCGGCTTCAACGAACGATCGAGGGTGACGGCGTCGCCCTCGGCGTCCTCGAAAACACGTACAGTCCGGCGCTCGTCGAGTTCTACGGCGACCTCGGCCTCGACTTCGTCTGGATCGATCTCGAACATGCCGGGCCGAGTCCATGGAACGGCGACCGACTCGAGGATTTGCTTCGGGCCGCAGACGTGACCGAGACGGAACTGCTCGTTCGACTGCCCGAGCCCGATCCGGGGATGATCCGCAAGGCGCTTGACGCCGGCGTTCGATCACTGTTCGTCTCGCGGATCGAGACGGCCGACGAGGTCCGGCAGGCGCTCGAGGCGTCTCGGTTCGAGTACGACGGCGACCCCGGAAGACGCGGCTTCGCAAGTCCCCGTGCGAGTCGCTGGGGGACAGCCGACGACTACGCCGGCACCGAAGACGACGAGATCGTCCTCGGCGTAACGATCGAGAACCCGACGGCGGTCGACAACATCGACGACATCCTCGCGGTGCCCGAGCTGGGCTTCGTCTTCGCCGGCCCGCTCGATCTCGCGGTGTCGCTCGGCCATCCGGGCGAACCGACCCACGAGAAGGTCGGCGACCACGTCGAGCGGATTCGGGACGCGGCGCTCGAGGCCGACGTCCCCCTCGGCGGACTCGGCTTCGGGATGGACGACGTCAACGAGAAGGCCGAATCAGGCTACCAGATCCTGAATCTAGGGAGCACCACCGGTGCCCTGCAGGGGACGGTACAGTCGTGGCTCGACGAGTACGATGGTAACTAACAGGCCAGAGCAGGCACGTGATGTGGCGGCTGGGTAGCTTACCGGGCTCTCAGCGGCTCCTACCGTTTTCCGACTCTCGCCTCGCCGGCGGCGTCTTCGAGACAAGTTGTCCCCACGTCTCGCGGTTGTTCGCCACCTGCCGGTAGGCCCACTCGCGGACGCGTTCGTACTCCTCGAAGTGGCGACCGAACTCGATGACGTCGCGGACGGTGCTGTTGGCGGTCGTCTGGCGGAGTGCTTCTTCGATCGATGCCCCACACGAGTAAACCGCGTCGTCGATCACGAGATGCGAACACTGTTCGTAGTGGGTCGGCAGCCGCTCGCGGAGCTCGGGTTCGGTCGAGAGGTCACTGAAGCCGACGATACGCAGTTCGCCGTGTCGATCGATGTAGTCCGCCCACCACGTACAGAACCCACAATCGTCGTCGTAGACGAGCGTTGGCTCGGTCATACGCGACGCTGACGGACTCGAGGCACAAACGCCTGTCCGAAGCCCCTCGAGACAGTGATCGGGGTGGGGCGGCCGACGTGTCGGCTGAGTCCTCGAGCGCTTGGCTCGGTCGCCATCAGGCCGTTGCCGTCGCTGGACCGCTCGTCACGCGATTTCTGCTTCTGTAACTGAACGCGACCCTCTTTATCCGCGTGTGATAACAGTCAGTCGAAATGTCATCTGCAGACCGGCCGAACCGCGAGCGTAGCTATTCGGTCGCCGATCTCGTCGGCGTCGTCGCCGAGCGCCAGACGTACAAAAACCTCTGCTATCTGAGTGTGGCGTTTCCACTCGGAATGGTGTACTCAGTGGTGTTTCTCGTCGGTTTCGGGTTCGGAACCGTCCTCTTTGTGCTCGGCATCGGCGTTCTGCTGTTGATCGGCACTGTCATCGGCTCTCGACTGCTTGCGGGGTTCGAACGATGGCTCGCAAACGCGTTGCTTTCAGTCGATCTCGGGACGACCAACGGCGTTCGGTTCTCGTCAGACGGGTTGCTGGCGACGATGAGACGATATTTCGACGCTCCCTCGACCTGGCGCGGACTGGGCTTTCTCATGGTGAAGTTCTGGTTCGGGTTCGTCGCGATCGTGTTGCTCATCGTGTTCGTCACCGCACTCTCGTTTCTCACCGTGCCGTTCCGGTATCCACACACGGAAGAACTGTTCAGGATCAACGACGAGCCGATCACCTGGACGATCGACACACTCCCGGAAGCAGCCCTCGCAGTGGTGCTCGGGGTTGGTCTCGGACTCGCGTTCTTCCACCTTTCGAACGCTTTTGCGTACGTCGCTGGCCGAATCGCGGTTGCCCTGCTCGATGACTCGAGCGAGTCGGAGGCGACACCGACCGCGCCGATGGACTGAGCCGTCCCTCGAGCCGAGGCCACTCGAACGGTGGCGTCCGGCCCGACCGATCCCGCTGCCAGAACATTCTTGATCGCTGTCCCGAATCAAGATCCATGAGCACCGCGGCAGAGCCGCTGTCGGAACCACAGGTGCTAGCCCACACCAAGCGACGGCTCTTTCCGGACCGGGTCGACGACGACTCGCCGTCTTACGCGGTCGCCGACACGCAGTTTTCGAAATCGGAGTGGCTTCCCGGCCACCCCGTCGATCCGGCCGTTCGGGACTGTCTCGCGCCATTCAATCACGTCCAGATCGGCGGCGGCTACCCGGATCTCGTCGGCGTGCGCGCCCTCGAGTCCGACCTGCTGGCCGTCGACCGGCTCGGCGACGAGCCACCGCTGATCGCCATCGAGGCGAAAGGGGAGACGAGCGGCGGCGTCGACACCCAACTCGGGATCGTGCAGGCCTACGATCGGCTCCACGAGGCGAACGCGGCGTATCTCGCCGCACCAGCGGCTGCGATCTCGGAAACCGACCGCACCCTCGCGCGGGAGTTGAACGTCGGCGTCCTCGGCGTCGCTGCGTCGGGCGAGGTCGACGCCCTCGAGGTACCTCGTGTCGTCGGTAACCGGACCTCGAGCGAGGCGACGGCGCTGCGATTTCAGGCCGGCGCACAGGGCGTCACCGACGCCTCCTTCGGACTGAATCATCCGAAGAACTATTTGGGCTATCCGCTCGTACAGTACGCAGATGGGGACACCGAAACGTTGCTCTCGGCGTACAAGGTCGTCGGCGCGGTCGACGATGCCAGACGCGGCGCTGCCTTTCTCGGGTTGATCGAACCCGGCCCCGTCCCGGCGCTGACGTCGCTCGGCCAGGAGGTCGTTCGATTCGCGATAGCACAGTACGGCTCCGTCGAGGCGGCACTCGCCGAGTTCGAGAACTGGTACCGATCATCGAAGCGCTTCGTCGACGCCGCGCCGGCGTGGGGACGGCTGGCGCGGCGAATCCTGTTCGAGTACCCTGCGACGGAGCTGCTCGTCACGGAACTCCAGACGATGCACGACGACTGGCAGCTCGAGCCCTCGCTCGTCGATCTGGTCGTCCACATGCACGAACTCCATCCGACGTTCACCGTGGAACTCTTCATCCGTGGCGACGAGGCGGTTCGACGACGAGTCCTGACCGAAGACGGCGACCTTCGGCGCTCGGCGCTCGAGGATGGCACCGTCTATCACTCGCCGACCGTCTTCCAACTGAAGGCGATGTTGTACCACGCTGGGATTCTGACGGCGCGAGGAGCGGAGCCGCATCGACTCGAGCCGACCGAGGATGTCTGGGCGCTTCGCGAGGTCGTCTGATTTTAGCGGAAATTGAGGGCGGTAAGCCCCCGTCCTCAAGGAGCGAACGGTGCGTAGCGACGTGAGCGAGTAGGGCGGGGATACACCGCCCGCACGCACAGCCAACACCCAGATATTTACAATCCCGCACGAGAAATCGACAACTACGGATGGACTACAGCGCACGGTTCCGACTCCTGCCAACCACGGAGCAGCGAGAACTGTTGGGTTGGCAACGAAACACCGTGCGCCAAGTCTACAACCACGCACTCCACCGACTCAACCAACTCCCCGAACAACCCGACAAAACCGTCCGACAACGAGTCTGGCACGTCCGCGACGAACTCCCCACGTGGAAGGACAAGTGGCCGGAGTGGAGCAACGTGTACTCCACCGTCCTCCAAGCTGCCGTGGAGCGCATCTACCACAGCATCACCGGCCTCGCCCAACAACGTGACAACGGCCACAAAATCGGAGAGTTGAACTGGAAGAAACCACGCGAATTTCAGAGCTTCACGTACCGCCAACGCGGCTTCGAACTCGACAGAAAGAGTGGTCGCGATGGCCGTGGACGCCTGATCCTCAAGAAAGTGCGTGGCGAGACAATTGAAATCCCGATCCGATTGCACCGAGACCTTCCAGATGACGCCGAGGTGAAACACGTCTCCGTCAAACAGGAAGCCACCGGTGCGTGGTACGCGTCGTTCAACATCGAACACAAGAACCCCGAGAAACCCGATGTTGAGGATATTGACCCTGCGGATGCAGTGGGTCTTGACCTCGGTGTCCTGAACTTCATCCACGACTCGGACGGCCGGTCAATCGACCGTCTTGACCTGTCCGATGACCGCGAGCGACTGGAGCGCGAGCAACGCTCCCTGTCACGCAAAGAATACGAGTCAAAGAACTGGGAGCGGCAACGCCGGCGTGTTGCGGAAGTGCATATAGATATGTGGAACAAGAAGCGTGATTTCAAGCACAAGCTCGCGCATTTCTACACTCGTGAGTACGATGCCGTCTTCGTGGAAGACCTCGACGTGCGCGGGATGCTCGAAAACGGTGGGAACGCGCGAAACAAGGCGGAGGTTGGGTGGCGTGATTTCATCCGAGTTCTCAAGCATCATGGTCGAAAGCACGGGTGTCACGTGGTGGAGGTGGAACCAGCGGGGACAACGAAGGAGTGCAGTCGGTGTGGCGCGGAGACGGTGAAGCCGTTGTGGGTCAGGGAACACAGTTGTCCGTCGTGCGGCTTGGAGTTGGATCGGGATTGGAACGCGGCGCTGAACGTCTTTTCTCGAGGATTGGAGGATATAGGAGTGGTTCACTCCGAAGCAACAACGCCTGTGGAGACTGCGACCGCTGTGGACACCTATAGTGTGTCTGCAAGTCGCGTCGTCGAAGCAGGAAGCCCCTGCCTCAAGGAGGCGGCGTAAGCCGCCGAGTAGGCAGGGGTAGTTCACCGTCCGCGAGCCGCCGCAAGTGCGAGTATTCCGAGCGTGGCCGCCGTCGCCGCCGCGCCGAACACCCCACGAACGCCGAACAGCGGGACCAGCGGCCCGAACAGCACCGGTGAGAGGAACTGACCCGTATAGCCCGCCGACGCGAGATACGAACTGAACTGGCCCTGTCGACCGGCGGGGGCGAGCGCTTCGATCCAGGCGAAGGCCGACGGAAAGACCAGCCCCAGCCCCAGCCCGAACGCGACCACCGACGGGACGGCCATCAGCGCCGACCCCGCGACGGTCGCACCCGCGAACGCGACGATCCAGAGGCCAAGCGCCGTCGCGACGAGTGCGTGTCGACTCGTCCGTTCGACGAGCCGATCGTAGACCGCCGCCGAGACGCCGCCGGCAAGCCCGTTCGCGGCGAGATAGAGACTGATCGACAGTGAAGAGGTGATCCCTAGCCCTGCCAGCAGTTGGGGGTAAAAGACGACGATGCTGTAGAGCAGGACGTTTGCACCGAAGTACAACAGGTAGACCGACAGGAGTCCGGGACGGCGTCGAAAGATGTCGAGAACGCCTCTAACACCGCTTTTCCCGTCTGTATTCGCGCTAGTCCCCCGAATCCCCGTCTCGGGAACGGTCACGATCGCGAGCAGCCCGAGAGGGAGGGCGATCAGGTAGACGCCGAAGGGGGCCTGCCACGAGAGGGTGCCGAGCGCGCCGCCGACCAGCGGCCAGATGACCGCGCCGACGCTGTTGGCGCTGCTTCGCAATCCCAGCGCCCGCTCCATCCGTTGGCCCTCGTAGAGTTCGTAGATGAGCACCGTGATACCGGTGTAGACGAAGGCGACGCCGACGCCTAACACCGCTCTCGAGGCGAGCAGCGGGCCGAACGAGTCGACGACCAGCCCGGCCCCGCCGCCGGCCGCGTACAACAGGAGGCCAATGATAAAGGGACGACGAGGGCCGACGCGGTCGATGAGCGCCCCCGCGATCGGGCTGACGAGAACGATGAGCGCCCCGTGAGTCGTGATGATGAGTCCGGCGTTCGACTCCGAGATCCCAAGGCTCGACTGGATCGCCGGCACGATCGGCCCGAGGATCGCCCCGGCCATCACTGTCAGCGTTGCCGATGCCAGAATTACCCACAGCGTCGCTCGTCTCTCCGATCCGGTCGTCATCGAGCCCTACTCGCGAGAGCAGCGCCAACACGGTTGTGGTTTCCGCGTCGCGTGCTCTCGGTGTCGTCAGCACCGAGATCCAAAGACGCGCGACCGATACTATCCCGACACGCGGCCGTCGTGTGGACTGCAGCGACAGTCAGTGAAGGCGGTATTCGGCCGGGATGCAACCGGGTGTTATTGTAGATCTCGCAGTTGTCGCTCGAGGCGGTGTAACTGACGCTGCATGTAGAGGATGTACGCGAACAGCGCGATGAATATCGCACCGTAGCCGGCGAGGAGGAACGGCTCCATCGTTACGCCACCTCCTCTTTCTTGAAGACGACTTTGTCCTCGAGTTCGTGCAGGCGGATACGAATCGCCATCAGGTAGATGTAGAGCAGTGCCAGTGCGAGCAACGAGATGCCGAGTGTCAGTGGGTCGATGTTCGCACTCACGTCGGGGTTTGCCACGGTCGGTTCGTGAAAGGTCGGCGTCCAGAGACGGCCAGCAGTGTAGGTGATCGGAACGGTGATGAACGCGACCGTTCCGTAGACTGCCGCGAATCGTTCGTCGGCCCCGCGTTCGGTCGAGGCGTACACGACGAGATATCCCGCGTAGATGAACCAGACCATGAGAAACGTGACGAGTCGAACGTCGCTCCACTCCCACCACGAGTTCCAGACGACGCGTCCCCACAGGCTTCCCGTAACGAGCGTCAGTGTTGCAAACAGGAATCCGATCTCACCGCCGCTGTGTGCGAGTCGGTTCCAGAACCGGCCCTCGTACTTGAGATAGAGCACACTCCCGACGAACGTCGCAGAGAGCGCGCCGGCAGTCAGAAATGCGAACGGAATGTGCCAGTAGGCGATGAGGTTAATTCCGTGGTCGATGCCGTACATCGTTCGGGAGGCAAATCCGAATATGAGAGTCAACGACGTCAAACCGAGAACAAACGCGCCCCATCGAACGAACCGGCTCCACATGATCCGGTCGAACAGCGCGATGAGTGTGCCAAGTCGTCTCGAGAGTGTGCGCATATGAGCATGCATTCAACGAGTATGACTTAATTTTTTTCAACAATTACTGGATGAGTGCTGCCAGCAACGCCTTGTCGAGTTCGAACAATAGTCCGATGCCTGTCACGACGAGCGCGTACCCGCTCAGCCGTCGTACTAGCGCGGGCCGGTCGAGCGACTGTACGTGGCCGGTCAGCACACTGCCGGCCCGTTTTCCGCCGTATGCGACGACCAACAGCGGTCCGGAGAAACCGACTCCGTACGTGAAAAGTAGCGTTGCACTCTGTGTTGTCTCGCCGGACGCGCCGACGAACGCGAGCACGCTCCCGAGTACGGGTCCGACACACGGCAACCAGATGACGCCGAGAAACAGTCCGAGCACGAAGCCACCGACGAGTGGGTGATGAGACGTTTCGATGGCGGTCGTAAACCGCGTTACCGATCCGGTAACTCGTGACGCGTACGTCGTGTACGCGGTGTGGAGATCGTCATCGGCCATCACCGCACCGAAGACGATGATCATCGCCACGAACGGCAGCCGAAACGAATCGGGCGTCAGCGAGCCGACCAGCGCCGTGGCGATTCCGAGCACGGTAAACGACGCGATACTCCCGGCGACGATCGCAAGCGGCCGAAACCGGTGTCCGGTGCTTCCCGCGAGTAACGGGGGGATCATCGGGAGACAACACGGTGTGAGTGCAGTGAGTATCCCTGCGACGAAAACTGCAACCAGTCCCGGCGTCTCGAGCATTGATGACTCTATATTCCGAGATGGAAATAAAGAACGTGGTGAATCTTCGACGGCTTCGTTCAGTCGTCCGTCTCGTCGAGCGACTCTTCCCGGAGCGGCTGGTCGTACCGATCGACGTCGTCCGGGATGTCGTCCTCGCTAAGCGACTCGGTTCCCGTCGGAATGCCGGCTAACTCGAGTTTCTTCTGCATCGGGTTCATATCGTATCCGAGGTCTTCCTGCGTCCGTTCGTAGTAGACTCCCTCCTCCGGTGGACCCGTCGTCGGGAAGTCGTCTTCCTTGCCGACGAACTCGGGGCGGTCGTGGCCGTTCATGAACCCGGCGATGTCTTGGACGTCACGCCAGTCAGTCAGCGTGTGCGGTGCGCCGTACGGCATGGCCTCGCGGATGAACGCCGACGACGTGTAGATGCGGGACATTCCAGCACCGTCGTTGAACGAGTCAGGGCCCCACAGTGCTGTGGCAGTGTCCTCGATTCCCTGTCCGTCGTCACCGTGACAGGACGCACAGTTCTCGAGGTAGAGTTCCGCACCCCGGACTGGGTTGATCTCTTCGACTGGAACGCGCTCGTCACCCTCTGCTTTGTTCAGGTGTGACCAGTACGGCTGACCTTTCGTCGGCACGCCCTCGCTCAGCCACTGCATGTACGCCTCCATGGCTTGCATCTCCCTGCTGTCGTACTCGGGTGTACCTTCCTCGGAGTCCTGGGAGTTCATACTCCGGTCGAAACAGCCCATCAACCGCTGGCGACTGTCGCGCATCCGGTCGCGCCGGCTGGTCCACTCGGGCAGGTCTGCATGGGTTCCGACGAGCGGAATCATGTTGATATCCTGGCCGACCATTCCCTGCGACATGCCGAGCTCGCTGCCGCCGTGACAGCTCGCACACGACAGTTCGTTGCCGACGTGCTCTGGGAGCTCTTCGGAAGTGTTTTCCATGATCTCGCGCCCGTAGATGACGAGTTCTCGCTCGTTTTCGTTCTCGGGAAGCGTCGACTCGTTCATCTCCTTGGGGCTGAACTGAATCTCTTCGCCGGCCGTTTCGTTCCGGTACTCGAGGTTATCTTTCGACTCGCCTTCTCGAAGATCGCCGTCCAACACGTTCCGATCCGGCCATTCTGCCGGTGCTTCTATCGGATCGCTCGTTTCGTCGTCGCTGTCATCGGGTGCTGTCGGAGCGGAACAACCGGCCAGAACGGCCAGTATGAGTACTCCTGACAGGATGAGTAATTTCCGCTTCATGGTCTATCAAACCCGATTTTCGAATGCGTTCTACATAATGCACTATATGGCATATATCGCAATGACGGAAACTAATGATTAAAGATTTATGGTCAGTGGAATCTCATAGGAAAATTAGCATCCATCGTATGGTCACGTCAAACAAACCGTTACTACTGAACCCACCGAAGCCGTGACACCACGAAAAACCCTCACGATCGCACTTCTTATCATGGCCCTCGGGATTGGATACTATTCGATGAATACAGCATCCGTACTGAGTGATGAATCACACACATATCATGGAGACACTGCATGGAAAACAGATGTAGACGAAGCGATGGAAACCGCTGCCGCGGAAGACAAACCGGTCCTCGTCTACTTCTGGACGACGTGGTGTACCTACTGTGAAGACTACAACAAGAACGCCTACGTCGATCCGGACGTCAACGACCGGCTCGACGACTTCGTTCTCCTCGCGGTGAATCTCGACGATAGTAGTCCGGAGGCGAAAGATCTCCAGCAACGATACAACGCGAACTACCCGCCCCAGCACGTCGCGATCACGCCCGACGGAGAACTGTTGGTAGAAATCAATGGATACGCCGAGACGGACTCGTTCATCGCGTATCTCGACGAAGCACAATCGGAGTGGGAGAGTCGATGATCGGACCTGCGCTCATCGCCGGTTCGATGCTTACCGGACTCGTTGCGACGGTGCTCCTGTTTCGTGGCTATCTTCGCCGAGACAACGACTACGTTTCCGTCATCACACCGTTGATCGGTGTCACTGCTGGTTTGCTGGTCGTCGCACTCGGCTATCTCACGTACCAGTTCGTCGTCACCGATTACACGAACGCGTACGTTTGGAACAACACGGCGAACTACATTCCACTCCTCTATCGTATCACCGGCGTCTACGCGGGTAACGAAGGCTCCGTTCTATTGTGGGCAGCACTGGCCGCCGTCGTCGCCTTCTGGTCGGCTGCCCGCCGCGGAATTGCGTCGTCCGATGCGAAACTCGTGCAGGGACTGACGGTCGGGATTGTCACGTACTTCGCGGCCATGTTGTTCTTCGATAGTCCCTTCACCTCCATTACCGAGGAGTTCCCCGAGATGGGCGAAGGGGTCGCGCCGCTCGATGGGACGGGACTCAATCCGCTTCTGATCGATCCGTACATGGCGATCCATCCTCCGGTGATGTTCATCGCCTACGCCCTTCTGACGATGCCGTTTGCCATCGCCGTTGCCCATTTCATCTCGACGATTCGTGGTAACGGAGGGCTGTTCAGCGACTGGATCGGAAGCATTACGCGCTGGCTCCGCGTCTCGTGGCTCTTTCTCACTGCCGCGATCGTCCTCGGGTCGCTGTGGTCGTATCGAGTCCTCGGCTGGGGTGGGATCTGGGCGTGGGATCCCGTCGAGACTGCCGTGTTGATCCCGTGGATCTTCCTCACTGCGACGTTACACGCCGTGATGAACTACCGGTCACGATCGACGTACGCAACGCTTGCACCGGCGATGACGGCGACGACATTCGCTCTCGTCATCTACGCGACGGCGATCGTCAGAAGTGGCGTCTTCCGCAGCGTTCACTCGTTTGCCGACGACGGTATCGGGTTGGCGCTGCTCGTGTTGCTTGCAGCGACGACGATACTCGGCGTCTGTCTTCCGCTTGGCTACTGGCTCCTGAGAGAGCCAGCCGAGTCAGCCGACGACTCACAGCCATGGCTCACTCGAGCGAATCTGTTACACCTCGCCGTCCTCGGTATCGGACTGCTCGGTTTCGTCTCCGTCTGGGGGCTCTCGTTCCCCGTCCTCAACAGCTACATCACGGGGATGGAAGTCGAAGTGACGGGCAACTACTACAACCTCTGGAGCTATCCAATCGTGCTCGCGATGCTGTTGCTCCTCGGGTTCTACATGGATTACGATGTCGAGGGTCGCCGCCGTGCACTGCTCTCGCTTGGCGTCTTCACGACGGCAACCGTTCTGGCTGCGCTGGTCGCGCCGACCGACTCGTGGCTGCTCGCAACGAGTGACACGAACGATGCGCTATTCTACCAACTCATTGGCAGTGTGAGTGCTCTCTCGCTGCTCCCGCCAGCGGCGTACGTCTGTCTCACGGTCATCAATCGTGCACTCGAGTACGTTCCCGGCTCGCCGAGTCGCAACTATCAATTCAAACAGGTGGGCGTCGCGATGGTTCACATCGGATTCGTGATCCTCGTGGTTTCCGTCGCGTTCTCCTATCTGTTTACCGCGCAGTCGTCGGTGATTGTCGCCGATGCCGAACAGGAGGCAGCACTGGACGACTCCGGCGTCCACGACGTCCCAGACTCCGCTTACGCCGTCGAAGTGTCCGACTATCGTGAGTATCAGCGTCCGGAGGATCCAGACGTTCGAAACGTCGCCTTCTCGGTCGACGAAGTGACTGCTCGAGGTGATTCGATTCACGAGACGGTACAGCCTGTGTACGGAACGGTAACGGAGGTTAATCAGGGGCCGGAGGCGACGATCGTCCAACTCGACGATTCGCAGATCTGGCTCGGCGTCGTCGGCGACGGGCAGGCGGACGTTGACGTTTCCGAGGGCGATCGGGTCGTCGGCGTTGGTTACGTGATGTGGGATTACCTTCCGGAGTTATCACAAACCGATGCGGTCGTCGTCACCGACCCGGCGGACATCGGTACGATGACGAACCCACCTGCTGCGCTCGATCAGACGCGCGTTCAGGGCAGTGCCGTCGGACTCACCGTCTACGAGGGTGGTGAACGGCTCGCCAGCGGCGAAGCCGGCCAGGAGCGCTACCTCCAGCAGGACGGAATGGAGGTCAGAAACGTCTTCGTCGATCGTGGACTGGCCCACGACACGTACGTCATCGCAGCGGTCGACGACGGAACCGCCTCACTGACGATTCGGCAGATTCCACTGATGAATCTCATGCGCATTAGTACCGGCGTATTGCTCGCAGGAATGTTGGTTATCATCCTTTTCGATCCGGCCTACGGGCTCGTTCGCGCATGGTCACGTCGAACCGAACAGCCAACCACCACCGAAACGCCATCCGACGACTAATACATGTCACACAAACATACATTTGTTACAGTACTCGCATCGCTTGCACTCATCGCACTCGTCTCGATCGCGCTGGTTCCCGGCGCTGTCGCCGAGGAGTCGTATTCCGGCACCGTGACCGTCGCAGACGGCTCCGCGGAGGGAGACAACATTACCATTACGCCGCTCGATGCGGGGTACAACGCAGTCGATGATCCAACCGAGACGACCATCGAGAACGGCTCGTTCAGCTACGAGCGGGCCGACAACGCGTCAGTGTACTTCATCAAACTCGAGCACGCCGGTGCAGCTCACTACGAACTCGTCACCGACGGTCAGGAGCCGACGATTACCCTGAACGAAACGGCAACCGGAACGCTCGTCGACGAGGACGGCGATCCAGTCTCGAACGCGACCATCAACGTCACGAGCGAGCACGGGCCGCCGGTCGATCAGCTGACGGTCGATGACGGCTCGTTTACCCTCGAGCCACTCCAGCCCGATCGAACGTATCCGATTCGTATCGAAGCGAACGGCGCTGTCTACGAGCGGACGCTCTCGACCGGAGATGGATCCGTCGACGCCACGTACGAGCTTCCGGAGCCGACTGCCGACCGGGACGTGTTACACCTCGGCGGTGGACAGCCCGTGAACCACCTGCTGCGGGTCGGACCCACCCAGAACGGGTCGGGACTGTTCGTCGTCGAAACCGTCTCGCTCGAGAACAGTGCAGACCGCCCCTACGCCGGTCCTGTCGAGTTTGCGGTGCCGTCGGATGCCGAAGTCGTCACGGGAATGGTTCAAGAGGAGCGTACTGAAGTCACCGTCGAGAACGGAACGGCAACGGTCGACGCCTCGATCGATGCCGGCGAGAAGGCTGATGTTTCGGTCTTCTACCGGCTCGAAGACCAAGAACTCGAGAAACCGGTCGGATACGACGTCGAGCAGTTTGCCATCTCGTTTGTCGAGTACGACCTGAGTCAGGTCGAGTTCTCGGATAACCTCGTCGAAGCGGACGCGCCGATGCCAATGGTGATGAACACCAACGCCCTCGAAGCGGACGAACGGATCGCTGTGAGCATCGATGAGCGCGGGGCGGTCGCCGGCGACGAACGGGGAGACGACTCGCAGGGCGATGAGCTACCTGTCGGGCTCTTGAGCGCTGCGTTCGTCGGAATCGTGGTCGTAGGACTGCTCGCGTACCGACGGCTGTAGTTACAGAATATCGAGGAGAAAGCCCACGACTTCAGTCGTGTGGAGGATGTCAACGTTCGACCACGTATTCGAACGTCACTAATCCGGTGAGAAACAGCAGTCCATCGTACACGAGCAAAAGTTGAAGCCACTGCCACGTCACATAGCCCTCCGTAAGCACACGCGTGAGTTCGACACCGGCGAGCAACACGGGAACGACGAGCGGCACGAGCAAGAGGGGTAACAGGAGTTCGCGAAGCCGAGCCCGGGCGGTCATCGTCGCGATGAGGACGCCGGTCGACGTGAATCCGAACGCAGCCAGCACGAAGACCACCAGCAGTATCGGAACGACGTCGAGTGGGACCGTAAACTCGAGGAAAATGACGGTACAGACGAACGTGATGACCGCAACGGCCGTCGTAAAGACGGTGTTGCTCAGCACTTTTCCGACGTAGATCGCCGATCGGTCGACGGGCAACAGGAGAAGGCCGTCGAGTCCCGCGTCGGCTGTCTCTGCCGTTGCGCTCTGGCTGACGCCGAAGGTCCCCGCGAAGATGAACGCGATCCAGAGCGCGCCGCTTCCGACGACGCCGACGTCCGTGAACGATCGGGCGAAACTGAACGCGAAGATGACGACGACCAGCAACGCGAACACGACCGCCGTGTTGAGTACCTGCTTCGAGCGCAACTCGATGAGCAGGTCCTTGCGGATGACCTCGAGCACGACGCGGGTGTACTTGCGGAGGCCGTCGATCATCGTGGTGTAGCCGGGTCTGTTGTGCGCCGGTAGATGGTCTCGAGTTCGTCCGTCGTCGAATCTTCGATTCGAACGTCACGCGAAACGGTGCCGTCGACGAGCACGAGAGCGCGATCACAGTCGGTAGCGCCCCGTGTTAAGTCGTGGGTCGCGAGCACGACCGTTCGGTCGTCGAACTGGTCGAGAATCCGTTGCAGATCCGCAGCCGAGCGCTGATCTAGCCCGGCATAGGGTTCGTCGAGCAACAACACTGTCGGATCGTGTAACACTGCGCGAGCGATGGCGAGTCGCTTTGTCATCCCGTGGGAGAACGTTTCGACGCGCGTCGACGCTTGCGTCCGGAGATTGACTTGCTCGAGGACTTCCTCGACGCGGTCGGTACTGACGCCTCGGAGGCGCGCGTGGAGACGGAGGTTTTCACGGGCAGTGAGGGTGCCGTACAGCATCGGTCGGTGGCCCATGACACCGAGATTTCGTCGGACGCGCGTCGCATCGGGTGTTACGTCGTGTCCACCGATCCGAATAGAGCCGTCGCTCGGGAACGAAAGCGTGGCTAGCATCTGCATCAGCGTCGTTTTGCCGGCGCCGTTCGGACCGAACAGTCCGACGTGTTCGCCTGATTCGACGGTGAAGCTGACGTCGCGGACGGCGACCGTCGAACCGAGTCGCTTCGTGACTCCCTCAGCGGTAATCGATGCCATCGGTTTAGGCGTGTTCTTCGGGTGGGTCGCCGTCTTCGTCGTCGTGGGCCCTGACCGAGAGTTCGGTCGCCTGAAGTGTCCCATCCTCGACGGCTCCTTTCGCGACGACGATCCGGTTTTCGGCCATCGTTTCGGGCATCGTGCCCTCGTAGACAACATCAACCGACGTGTTATTGTCCGAGACGGAGAATCTGATCTCCTCGCCCGTCTGTTCGATGTCAGTCGCTTGGCCCTCGAGATTAACCCATTCGCCCTCGTACTCGCCGTCGTCAACAGCCGTTGGTGTAACGAACTCTGCGGACGCGTTCATCACCGTCACTCCTAGGGTGCCGAGGAGCAATAGAATCCCGACGCCGACGAAGAGGAGCTTGTTCCGTCGTTTCACATCACAGTATCGAGAATAAGAATAGTTGAATCTTTTGTGTTTATAAATGTGGATCGCGACGATCAGTCCGAGACGGGATCGGGGTCGAACGGTGAAGACGATCACTCGAGCGGAGGAGCGAACGCTGTACGACGAACGGCGACTCGACTACCGTTGGTCGCTGCCGTGTCGGATCCGACGGAATCTCGTACGTGCCGCCAAACCCAGCGTTACGCCGACGGCCCGGAGTCGGCAACCCCGCGAGCGCTCTCGAGTCCGACCGTGACCGACTCGAGTGAGATGTCGATGCCGTCGTCGGCCCGTTCGACGACGACGGTATAGCCCGCATACTCGAATGAAAGGGAGGATACGCCGTTGGTGGGCGTACAGAGCGAGTCGAGTGCTTCGGGATCGACCGCGTCATAGAGCGGCTCGAGTTCGAGTGGATCGGTGTCGGTGACCGTTGCGACAAGAGAGACGACGGCCATGCTCGGCCGTTGTTCATCTGCAGCCGTCACTGTCATCGAGTGCTGAGCGTCCATTACTGAGGTCGTCGACACCAGAAGTAAAGAAAATACCCCAATATTTCGCCCCGAGTCGGACACAGAAAATCACAGTTCGATTTCGTGTGATATCGTTCGTGCTGGCTCCTGCTATTGGATATTTGTGATAGAGTACGCCTGCAGCGATGGGGGCTAGTATTGTACGACTCGTTCAGAACGCTATCGATACCCAGCGAGCGACGCTCGCTCGGCTTCGAAGCACCCTTACTCTCGACGCGGGACGTCGTGACGGCCGAAGCCGTACCGCAGTCGGTTCGCCAGCCGGCGCGAGAAGCGACCGTCGTGGGCTCGAGAGCCGAAGCGTTCGCCGAGTGCGGTGTAGATCAGCGGCAGCGGGACTTCCTGCTTGAGGCCTTCCTGAACGGTCCAGGTCCCCGTCGAGCCGCCTTCGATACGATCCGCGACGTCGCCCAGATCAGTGCCTTCCTCGCGGAACGCTTCCTCGCAGAGTTCGAGCAGCCACGAACGGATCACCGCGCCGTTGTTCCAGACCGACGCGACCGACTCGAGATCTAAGTCGTAGCGACCCTCGTGGAGCAGTTCGAACCCTTCGCCGTAGGCCTGCATCAGCGCGTACTCGACGCCGTTGTGGACCATCTTCACGTAGTGGCCCGAGCCCGCAGGCCCCATGCGCTCGTGGCCATCGGGTCCGGTTGCGACGGCGTCGAAGACGGGGGAGAGTTCGTCGTAGGCCCACTCGGGGCCGCCGACCATCAGCGAGAAGCCGAGGTGTGCGCCCGCGGGCCCACCCGAGGTTCCGCAGTCGAGATACGCCGCTGCACAGCTCTCGGCTCGTCGGACGGAATCCTCGAAGTAGGAGTTGCCGCCGTCGACGACCACGTCGTCCTCGTCGAGGTGGCCCTCGAGTTCCTCGAGCGTCGCGTCGACGGCTGCGCCCGCCGGGACCATCAGCCAGATGTGTTTGTCGTCGCCGAGTCGGTCCACGAGGTCGTCGACCGAGTCGGCTGGTTCCGCGCCTGCGTCGGCAGCCGTCGCGACGGCCTCCGGCTCGAGGTCGAAGGCGACGACGTCGTGGCCTGCCTCGAGAGTGCGGTCGACGACGATCTGTCCCATACGTCCGAGTCCGATTACGCCCAGTTGCATGGGGGTCACTCGGCGGGGGTGAGAGGTAGTGGTTGTGATTTGTGCTCCTCGCCAACCACTGGGGTCGAACCGTTATAAAAGCCGGAGCAACCGCTCGAATGGATCGCCACAGTACCGCACAGCGCAAAACCGAGACGTCCGTGTGTGGGTGTCAGTGAAGGGGCTCTTCGAGTCGAGCCCAGCCGATCGCATCGAGGACGACGATTCGATCGTTGTAGTGGACGTAGACACCGTTGTACTCACCGCGATCGCCGTCGTAGTACGGCAGCGAGCCGCGGATCGAGTCGACGACCGACCAGGCACCATCGTGCTCGATGGTGACGTGTTCCCACTCGTCGTATGCGTCGTTTCGAACGGCGCGGTCGATCGCACGCCGCACGCCGGGGATATCGCTCAGCCGACGGGAGGTGCTGTCGACGATGGTAGCACCGTCGGGAACGTCGTCGTGCCCAACGATTCGTGCACCGAGATCGGCCTTCGATCGTGACGAGCAGTCGGCCCGGTGGCCCGAGCGAAGCACGTAGCCGGCGACTGCAGCCGCGCCGACCGCGAGCACCGACAGCGCCATATCTTTTCCCCTGATCATCATGGGTGTACGTTACAGTAACTGACTAAGTATCTTTCGTAAGAATATTGTTTTCTAATATGTTTGCCGAGACGTACGATAGAACGACGCTTACAGGAGTCGCGCGACGTTCGTCGTGATCATCCCACCGACGACGAGCAACGCGATGGAAACGACTGCGGCGATCCGATACAGTGGCAAGGCATCGCCGGCCGGTTCGCGCAGTTTCTTCCCGTTGAGTCCCGCCTCGAAGCGCTTCGCGCCGACCTCGACGAGACCGGCCAGAATCGCCCACAGCGCGACCATCGTGAGCACGAGGTGGCCGTTCGTCGACCCGAAGAGGCTCTCGGTCGTGTACCGCATTCCGGCAAGGTGACCTCCTGAGAGCAATAACACGAGGGCGCTCACGCGCGAAATCATCGTCAGTTTGCCCGAGATGACTTCGAGCGGCTTCGTCGTGTTGAACGCGCCGTCGCGCGCGAGTGGCAAGACGACGAGCGCGACGAAACAGACGCTACCGGCCCAGAGCGCGGCGAATATGAGGTGAATCGTCTGGGCGAGGAATATATCAACCATACCGAGTTCCATGGAGAGGTGCAGTATCAGCGTTCCGACTCGCATCCGCCTCCGACCGTCTCGGTCGCCGGACTCACTCGAGCCAGTCCGGCAACCACGTTACCAGCCGCCGTCGGACCAGCGTGTACGCGAGCGAGACGGCGAGACAGACGGCGGCCACTGTCTGTACCCAGCCGTCGAAGACGACCAGCGCGGGTACCGCCAACGAGACGGCGAGCGCGGCGTCTTCGGGGGCGCCGTCGTAGCGGATCCACCGGCGCGGCCGGAGCCACCGTCCGCGGACGTGGTCGTAGACGGCCCGGTCGCTCTGGTCGTTCCAGGGGTCCATCTCCGGACCACCGCCCAACGCGTCGCTTGCGGCGTGAATCCACATCGAGACGGCACACGCCGCGACTGCGACGGTGCCACTCGAGGGAACCGCGATCGCCACGCCGACCGCTGGAACGGCGACCGCGAGCCCGGCGACCGGGAAGTGCAGCGTCCGCCGATGGGCTGCGACGAGGTCGAAATCGGGCGCGAGGCCGCCGAGGATCGCCCCGATCGCGAGCGGGGCCGCGAAGTCGGGGAGGGCGTAGGCGACCGGCGCGACGACGGCGAGTCCGGCGAAGACGTGCGTGGTCGCCATCATCACTGGACTATCCGACTCGAACGGCTAAAACAGTACGCGAACCGGTGGTTCGTGGGACTACTCGAGGTTCTCGCCCTGATAGCTTCCGTCGTAGACGTCCTCGTGGTTGGCTTCGGCGAGGACCAACTGGGCGATCCGGGCCCCGCGTTCGATCTCAACGTCGTGGTGGACCTGCAACAGCCCCTCGCCGCGGCCCTCGTAGCCGGCGTCCCAGACGGCCGTATTCAGCATACACGAGTTTCGCATCAGCGACGAGCGCGGGTAGACGAAACCGACATGCCCCTCGGGAATCCGAATCCGCTCGCCGTAGCGGGCGACGTAGGCCCCTTCGGGGAGATAGAAGGTATCGGGGTCTTTCTGCTCGAGTTCCTCGAGTGGGCGGGCGATCCGGTCGCCGATCTGTTTGTCGTCGCGACCGATACGACCCGGCTCGAGTTGCTCGAAGACGACGTCTAACGTGAGGTCGACGCCGTTTGGCTGTACCTGTTCGACAGCCGTCGGCGAAACGTGGTCGGCAACGAACGCACCGGAACGGAACATACAGTGACAACGCGCCGGGGCGGAGAAAAGGGTATCCGTTCATGACGGCCCGTTCGGGACGTGTACACGCCACAATCCATCACGCTCGAGTCGACGAACGGCCGGTTTTCTCGACTCGTCAAACGGATTCGCCGCTTCCCGGACACCTGTCCATGCCGATGGCAACAATCTCACGAAACACGAAGACTTTTCCGACGGGGGCCTCGAAACGGCCGTTTCCTGACAGAAACACGCTGGATTTATCAGGACGGACGGCCCACTTCTTAGTGCTATGGGACAGACTCTCACCGAGAAGATTCTCGACGATCACCTCGTCGAGGGCGAACTCGAGACCGGCGAGGAGATCGGGATCGAGATCGACCAGGTGCTCACACAGGACACGACCGGGACGATGGTCTGGCTCCAGTTCGAAGCGATGGGACTGGACGAGGTCCAGACAGAGATCGCCGCTCAGTACTGTGACCACCAGACCTACCAGTTCGACTTCAAAAACACGGACGACCACCGTTTCCTCCGCTCTGCTGCCGGCACATATGGCGCTCATTTCTCTCGCCCCGGCAACGGCATTTGTCATAACGTCCACCGCGAGAACTTCGCGGCCCCCGGCAAGACGCTGCTCGGATCGGACAGCCACACCCCAACGCCCGGTGGAATCGGCGAACTCGCCATCGGTTCCGGCGGGATCGACGTCACCGTCGCGATGGGTGGCGCACCCTACTACATCGAGATGCCCGAAATCGTCAGCGTCCGTCTCGAGGGCGAACTCCCCGAGTGGGCCACCGCGAAAGACGTCATCCTCGAGTTGCTCCGTCGCCTCTCCGTCAAAGGCGGCGTCGGCAAGATTCTCGAGTACACCGGCCCCGGTGTCGAGACGCTCACCGCCCCCGAGCGGATGACGATCACCAACATGGGAACGGAACTCGGCGCAACGACGTCGATCTTCCCAACCGACGAGCAGACCCAGGACTACTTAGAGCGCGTCGGCCGCGGCGAGGAGTACGTCGAACTCCAGCCCGACGACGACGCCGAGTACGACGACGAGATCGTCGTCGATCTCTCGGATCTCGAGCCGCTTATCGCCCAGCCGTCGATGCCTGACAAGGTCGTCCCCGTCAGTGAAGTCGAGGGCGAATCCGTCGAGCAGGTCATCGTCGGCTCCTGTACGAACGGTGGCTACGAGGACATCCTCCCCGTTGCCAAGATGCTCGAGGGCCGCGAGACCTCGATGGAGACCGAAACCATCGTCGCCCCTGGCTCCAAGCAGGCCTCCGAGATGCTCGCCCGTGAGGGCTGGGTCGCGGAGATGATGGCCGCTGGCGTCAACTTCTCGGAAGCGACGTGTGGCGCCTGTATCGGCATCGGTCACGTCCCAGCCTCCGATTCGGTCTCGCTGCGCACCTTCAACCGCAACTTCGAGGGTCGCTCGGGGATCGAAGACGACAACGTCTACCTCTGTTCACCGGAGGTCGCCGCCGCCGCATCGCTCAAAGGCGAGATCGTTGACCCACGCAACCTCGCCGACGAACTCGACGACCTCGAGGCACCCGGCGTCGAGCTCCCCGACGAGTACGACGGCTCCAAGACGGACCTCATCAGTCCCGACGAGGCCGTCGACGACGAGCTCATCAAGGGCCCGAACATCGGCGACGTCCCGCTGAAAGACCAGCTCGGCTCCGAAATCGAAGGCGAAGCGCTGCTCAAGATGGAGGACAACATCACGACCGACCACATCATCCCGGCGACGCAGGACATCCTGATGTACCGGTCGAACGTCCCCAAACTGAGCGAGTTTACGCTGAGCCGTGTCGACGACACCTTCGCCGAGCGCGCACTCGAGGCCGACGGCGGCTTCCTCGTCGCCGGCGAGAACTACGGCCAGGGTTCCTCGCGCGAACACGCCGCCCTCTGTCCGATGTATCTCGGTATCGAGGGCGTCCTCGCACAGAGCTTCGCACGCATCCACCGTGCGAACCTCTTTAACTTCGGGATCGTCCCACTGACGATCGACGAGGAGACCTACGAGTCGATCGATCAGGGCGACGAGATCGAGATCGTCGACGACGTCTACGAGGCCGTCACGAGTGGGCAGGAAGAGTTCACGGTCCGCGTCGGTGACGAGGAGTACACCGCCACGCTGGACGCCTCCGAGCGCGAGCGCGACATCCTCGCCGCCGGTGGCAAACTCGCCTGGACGAAAGAACAGGCCGAAGGCGGCAGCGGCGCCGCACCCGCCGACGACTGATCGACATCCGGCTTCGATCTTCTGCTTTTTTCGTCGCTCGAGCGACGCCACGTTCTATCGTTCCCTGCGTGGCGACACCCACAGCGATCCGACGAACCGCTATCCGTCGGTTCCGGGGCAGCAAACCGCACCGACAACGGCAGTGTCATAGGGCCGCGCCCGATAGCCCACTCGAATGGCAACCGGCGAACGTGACTTCGAAAACGCGGGGTATCGACGGCTGTTCGACACCGACGGGCTGACGTTCGGAGCCGGCTTTCCGCTGACGGGAACGAACCGATCGACGCCGGACGTCACCGAGGAACTTCGACTCGCAACGCACGCCGAATCGGTCGGCTTCGACGGCCTCTGGGCCCGCGACGTTCCGACCTACTGGCCGAAGTTCGGCGACGCGGGCCAGACGTTCGACACCTGGCCGTGGCTCTCCCACGTCGCCGCCCACACCGACGACATCGCACTTGGCACCTCGAGCGTCGTGCTTACGCTTCGTCACCCGCTACACGTCGCGAAATCCGCGGCGACGGTCGACCACCTCTCGGATGGCCGACTCGTTCTCGGTGTCGCCTCCGGGGACCGGGACCCCGAGTTTCCGGCGTTCGACGTCGACCGCGAAGACCGGGGCCAACTGTTCCGCGAGTCCGTCGAAGCGATGCGAACCGTCTGGCGCAAGGAGTTCCCGGAACTCGAGGGCCAGTGGGGCCGACTCGAGGGCGACCTCGACGTGGTCCCGAAGCCGACGACGGAGACGATTCCACTGTTGCCGACCGGCCACGCCCGCCAATCGCGGGAGTGGATCGCCGACCACGGCGACGGCTGGCTGTTCTATCACCTGCCCGAGCGCACCCTGCAGAACTATCTCGTAGACTGGCGCGAGTCGGCCGGCGAGAAACCGTTCGCGATCGCGATCCGCGTCGAGTTGGCCGACGACCCAACGGCGGAGCCAGAGCCACTCCACCTCGGCTTTCACGCCGGCGTCGAGTGGTTCCAGGATTACTTCCGGCGGCTCGAGGAATACGGCCTCGATCACGCGATCATCGGCATCCAGAACGACGACACGGAAGCAGCGCTGTCGACGTTCGCCGACGAGATTATCGAGTGGCTCTAACAGCCAGCGTCGGACCGTCACTTCTCGAGTCGAATCACCAGTTCCGTTTCGTTCTCGTTCTTGACGGTCGTGTCCGGATCGATCGAGACGGATATCGGAAGCATCGGAACCGCTGGAACGCCCCAACGCCGATCTGGCAACGCTCGCGGGGACTGATCACGGGTCGACCACCGGCGATCGTGAAACGCAGCCGGAGCAGTCCACCGCGGACCAACGTGAAACGCTGGTCGACGACCAGCGCGCGTCGGATTCTTCCCAGGGCTAACGCCGTGGCTTCCTTCGTGGATTTCTGTAAACCTCGTTTGGAGGCGAACTACTGGACGTCAGTTGTCGTCTCTCTTGGCCCGTTCGCGCAACCGCCGTTTCTGACGGCGTTCGGTAACGTGGTCGATGCCGTCGGCCAGTTCGTCTCTGACTTCGTCTTCGAACGTGTCGACCTCCTCGAGAAACGCGGTCGAAAACTCCTCGACGAGTTCGAACGTCCACTGGTCGCTGACCGCACCGGCGGGCAGGTGGTCGTCCCGAAGTTCGTTCGCCCACTCCTCGTGACCGGCCTCGCGAAGCCGGTCTTCGGCGTCGCTCATCCGGTCCATCGCGTGGCCGAGTTCGTGGTGGAACTCGAGTAAGTTGCCGTACGCTCGATAGACGTACTCGATACCGAGTTGCATGTCGTGGAGGGCTTCGGCTTCGGCGTCACTCAACTCGAGGTCGTCGGGGTCGGTCGTCATACGTCCCGAACCACGAACGGAGGAAAAGTCGTTTCAGGCGCGGCAATGGGTGCCGATGTTCGGCTGTCGAGACTGTCTCGAGTCGAAACGCTATCAGCGGTCGACTCGGTAGTCGATCGTGAACGCGATGGCGATACTCGACGACCTCTCGGGCTACGAGTTCGAGGACCTGATGGAAGATGTGTTTCGACACCTCGGCTACGAGAACGTCCGCCAGTCGAGACGGACGGCCGACGAAGGGCGAGACATCCTGATGGAGGAGGTCGTCGACGGCACCCGGCGGGCGGTCGTGGTCGAGTGCAAACACACGGCCACCGTGAGTCGCCCGATGATCCAGAAACTCCACTCGGCGGCGACGACCTACGAGTACGACGGCCCGGTCCGGGGGATGGTGGCGACGACCGGCCGATTCACCGACCCTGCCCGCGAGTACGCCCGCCAGTTGGGTGACGGTGACGGCGGCGTCGAACTCCTCGACGGGCAGGATCTCCGAGCGATCGGCGAGGAGATCGGCATGGACCTCTACAACGGCCGGATCGAGATCCTCTGTACTGAAACCCTCCAGCCGGTCCACCCCACCGCCGGCCGGGACGCCCCCGTCTTCGAGGCCGTCCGCGAGATCGATAATCTCGAGGCCGTGACCATCCCCACGCCGGAGACGACGGTCTCTCTCGAGCCGATGGTGACCGTCCGCGCGAAGACCGATGCCACGTTCGAGACCTCCGTCGGTGTCATCCACCGAATCGACGAGACGAACGAGTTCGTCATTCACGCCGACCGCGATGCGCCCGCCGTGGCGACTGGTGACGTGCGAAACCTCGTCGTGACCCGAACGGCACCCCGCGTCGACTTCGAGGACGCGGCGCTCGAGTCGATGTTCGACGGCGTCGAGCGCAAGCGATTCGGCCAGACCGAGACGGCCTACAAGGAGTGGGCGATCGACCGGCTCCGGCAGGCACACACGACGACGATCCACTACACGGGCGGGAACAACGTTGACTACGAGAAGACCTGCACGCCGACGCGCTCGGATATCTCTATCCAGGAGATCGATCCTGTCTACGTCCCACACGTCCGTTCGCTGCTCTCGCTCGGTTCCTACGAGTACGAATACAGCTACTACGCCGCCGGCCCCTCGCGGTCGACCACGACCAACGACCTCCAGCGGTGTGTCCACTGTGAGACCGCCGGCCCGAACGAGTCGCACATCTACTGTGCCAACTGCGGGAGCATCAACTGCGACGACCACATCGAAACGGAGCGACTCGAGGGTAAGCCGGTCTGTACCGGCTGTGCCGTCACCGAGCGATTCGCGTTCAAGACGAAGTACTTCTACGACGAGGCGAACCTTGAGGCGTTCCGCGAGGAGTACGAGGCGATGCCGGTCCACGAGAAGGCGATGGAAAACCCGGCGCTCGCGGCGGGAGCCGTCCTCGCTGCGCTGTTCGTACTCGTGTTCGTCGCGAGTGTCGTCGGCGTCGTTTGATCCGACTCGTTGACGGCCGTTCTCACGCCGCGTCGGTTTCGACGGCGGAGCGTGCGGACTCGGACACCTCCGCTCGCCGTTTGAGTTCTCGAAGCATCCGTCGCTCCATGACGAAGTGGGCTGGTTCCCAGAAGAGGTAGTCGACCGCGGCCTCGAGCCCTGACGACGTGGGCGACCGCATCCGGGCGACGAGCCGCGTCTTCTCCTCTTCGGGCTCCTGGAGGACGAACGCCCAGGTCCACGTCGGCCCGTCGATGGGTGGCCGGAGAACGATGGCTCGCTGTGTCTCGAGATAGACGACCTCCGGTGCACTCTCCGGCGTCGAAATCGGAGAGTCCGCCGGAGCCAACCGGACGACGTCTCCCTCCTCGAGCGTCTGATACTCTGGAACGATTCGATCGACGGTGTGGATGTCCGCGCCGAACAGGTTCTCGAGGAAATCATAGCTGTAGAACCCGCCCCGGTTCTGGCCGATCTGGACGAGCCACTGCCACGCCGCGTCGGGAGCCGCGTCGATCTCGATCGCGTGTGTCACCTGATTGGCGGGCTCGTCGACGAACTCGTCGCCCGGCAGTGCGCCGACGGCTTCTCTGGGCGTCGTCCCCCACCGCCGGTGCCATGGTCGCACGCGGGTGTGATACGCGCCGCCTATCGAGAGGGCAGCAAGGAGCCACGGCCATCGGCGGCGCGGGACACTGACCGGCGTCCGGGCCGCGTTGCCGTCCCCGCTCGCTGTGCCCGCTGCGTCGTCGGTCGCCGATCGCGGCCGCGTCGTGTCCCGGTCGCGTGCCCGATCCTCGGCATCAGTCCGGATTCGATCGAGGGCGCGCTGCATCAGGTAGCCGGCGAACGGGCCGATCACCCGCCAGTACCGCTCGAACTGCCGTCGGGACTCGTCGTCGGTCGTCGCCGTCCGCGCTTCGTAGGTGAGCAGCGTTCGGTGCTCGCCGTACGGCCGGACCGACAGACTCACCGCGAGTTTCGCATACCCCGGGTCGTCGAACGTCGCGAAGTCGTCGGGGTCGATCTCGAGCCACTCGATCGACGGCTTCCAGAACGTTCCGACGGTGCCGAAGACGAGCTCCTCGTGTGCTCGTTCGTCGATCAGGACCCACTCGTCGCTCTCACCGAGTCGTTCGATCGTCAACTCGTCCGGGAACTGTGCCGGTTCAGTGCCCCGAATCAAGCGCTCGAGTCGAGCCGGGAGGTCCCGGAGCCGACTCAGCCCGCGAACGACGGGGCCCGTATCCATCATGTCAGCTTCGAGCATCGCGTCGTAGGTCGTCTCCGGTGCGGCGTCGACGACGGTATGACGCCGCTGTGTAGCATCGTACGTCGGGAGATACTGATCGATCAGTAGCGAGTCATCAACTCGTAACGCGTCGTGGTCGCCTCGACGCCGGTTCAGTGTCTTGACGAGTGGGGCGAGCATGGCACCGTCCTACGCCGGCAACGCGTATAGAACGACAGTGTCTTCGAGTTTCGGCCGGTGGCCGATCACGGCTCGTCGGGGAGCAGCGTCGTAAACTCCTCGGCGAACGACTCGATCTCGTCCCAGTCGGTGTACTCGTAGTCCCGGGAGGTGTCGGTGTCGCCGCCTTCGCTCCCCGCGATTCGGCGCATCATGAACCGTTTGAGCAGCCCGTACTCGCGGTACTTGAGCGCGCCCGCGACGAGCAACGTAGCGTCCGGCTCCCATCCCGTCGTTTCGAGGAACTCCTCGAGCAGATCCCGAACTGGCTTGCGCTCGGCGGGATCGTCGTGGGCCGCCGTCAGGCTCACCGAGAAAAACGCCGACGGGAGCCGGTTTAGCGCCTCGTTGTGCTCGCGGACGAACGACTCGACGTACGACTGGTGTGACCCCATGTGGATCGATGCGCCGACGATCACACCCTCGTACGTGCCCGGATCGAGTTCCGCCGGCGGGTGTTTCGCGTGGACGACCACCACGTCGTGGCCCGCCGTCTCGAGGACGTCGCCGATTCGTTCGGCGACCGTCGCCGTCTGGCCTTCGTTCGAGCCGAACGCGACCAGTACGCGGGCCATCACCGCTCACCCCGACGCGGTCGGCGTGTGTGGTCGACCAGAACGATCCGCGCTCGCGAGCGAGCCGTCTCGAGGGCAGCCATACGCTTCCTACGGGATGGAGTGCTATCAAACGATGCCGTCGACGAGGCGCCTGTGGGACGCGTCGTACCCTGCTCACTCGCGGTCGGCCCCGAGCAGCGATCGGGAGGAGTTGCCGACGATCAGCAGGCCGCTTACGATCAGCGCCGCAGTTGTGACGACGGGACTCAACAGTCCCGCCAGCGCGACGGGGATCACGAGCGCGTTGTAGGCGA
This sequence comes from Natronorubrum aibiense, assembly GCF_009392895.1. Classification (GTDB taxonomy): domain Archaea; phylum Halobacteriota; class Halobacteria; order Halobacteriales; family Natrialbaceae; genus Natronorubrum; species Natronorubrum aibiense. The sequence goes on from NZ_CP045488.1 coordinate 1,739,408, forward strand.
GCGCGAGCCAGCCGTTCTGGACGACGCGCCGGCGAGCGCCGCGTGCGATCGCGAACGCCCGCTCGACGGCGGTGAGGTCGTCTTCGACGATCGCGAGGTCGGCGGCGTCGGCGGCGAGCGCCGTCCCACCGCCCAGCGAGATGCCGAGATCGGCGGCGGCGAGGGCGGGCGCGTCGTTCGTCCCGTCGCCGACCATCGCAACGCGGTTGTCGGCCCGTAGCCGTTCGATCGTCGCCGTCTTCGCCGCGGGAGAGACGTTTGCGAAGACGTGGTCGATACTCGAGTGCGCCCGGAACTGGGCTGCCGCCGAGTCGTCGTCGCCGGTCAGGATGACGACGTCGACGCCGCTATCGGCGAGCGCCGTCACCGTCTCTTTCCACTCCGCGCGCGGTTCGTCGCCGACGACGATGACCCCTTCAGCACGGCCGTCGCGCCCGACGACGGCGGGGAGGTGGCCGTCCGATCGGACGGCTGCGACGCGCTCCTCGAGGTCGGTATCGATCGCCCACCCCTGATCGCGAAAGAGGTCGGGATGGCCGACGAGCACGCGCTGGCCGTCGACGACGCCCTCGACGCCGGTCGCGTGGCGTTCGAACGCCCGGATTCGCCCGCTTCCCGGCCCGGTGCTCGCATCCTCGTCCGCGACGCCGCCGTCAGTCCGCGTTGAGTCCGCTCCGTCGTCGGCGAAGGCGGCTTCGATCGCCGCGGCGGCGGGGTGTGCGCCGCGTCGTTCGATCGCCCCGGCCGCCGAGAGGAGGTCGTCCGGAGCGTCCGCCTCGAGGACGGTCATCTCGCCGGTCGTCAGCGTCCCGGTCTTGTCGAAGACGACGACGTCGACCGCGCGGAGCCGTTCGAAAACGCTCTCGTCGAAGACGACGATGCCGGCCTCGAGCGCGTCGCGGATGCTGGTCGCGATCGAGTACGGCGTCGCGAGCGCGAGCGCCCACGGGCTCACGGCGATGATCGCCACGAGTGCGGCCGTCGTGGTCGTCAGGGGCCCGTTGCCCAACACCACAGATCCCAGCGCGGCGGCGACGACGGCGACGGCGACGACCGGGAGCAGTCGCCCGGCGAGGGCGTCCGCCCGGTGCTGGACGCCGTGATCGGCGCTCTGGAGGTTCCAGACGGTGCGCGTCAGCTGGTCGATGCTGCTCGTCGTTCGCTCGCCGACAGCGACGACGGCGGCGTTGCCCGTCACGACCGAGCCGCCGACGACCGGATCGCCGGCCGATTTCGAGACCGGGAGCGACTCGCCGGTGATGACCGCCTCGTCGACCGTACACTCCCCTTCGGCGAGCGTTCCGTCGACCGGGATTCGCTCGCCTGCCCGAACCAGCAGGCGGTCGTCGGCGTCGACCTCCTCGACCGGCGTCTCGGTGGTCGAGCCGTCAGCCTCGAGGACGCGAGCCGTCCCGACCTGCGAGACCGTGAGATCGGTGAGTCGGTTCATCGCCGTGCGTTTGATCGACTCCTCGTAGAAGACCGCGGCCATGACGGTGGCGGCGATGAGGATCGTCAGATCGTAGTAGATGTGGGGATCGCTGCGGGCGAACGAGAGCGTCCCGTAGCCGAACGCGGCGAGGATCGAGAGCGCCGCGAACAGATGTGTACTCGGCCGCCGAAGCTTTAGACTGATGTACGCGCCGCGCAACAGCGGCATTCCGGTCAAATAGAGGACGATCCCGGTCACTACGAGAAAGGTCCGCAGGAACAGCAACCCCTCGAAGTTCGCGAACGCCCCGCTATAGCGCTCGAACAGCCAGTAGTCGGTGTACGCCGAGAGATACACCGGGTACAACACCGAGGCGTACGGCACGAGCAGAAACGAGCCGAAGAGAATTCCGACGATGTAGCGCACCTCGAGGACGTCCTCCGACCGGCGTTTTCGTAGCCCGCGCATTTCGCGGGATCGACGCGTGGTACTCGAGTCGTCCGTCGTGGCGTCGTCTGTCTCCGCGTCCGCCGCCTCGTCGCGACGGTACGCCGTGTAGCCGGTCGTCGTCAGCGCGTCCTCGAGCGTCGCCGCCGAGACGCGGTCGGGGTCGTGGTCGACTCGGACGGCCTCCGTGACGTAGCTCGCTTCGGCGTCCGACACGCCGTCGATACCGTCGGCGACCGACTCGAGATACTCCTCACAGAGCGCCGAGTGCATCCCGTCGACCCGGAAGAACGTGCGCGTCTGCGAGGCAGCCGAATCGCTAGAGTTCTCGGGGCCGGTATCGCCGTCGACGTGCTCGACGGTGCCGACAGCACCGTCAACTGGTCCGAGTGCAGCGGCGACGTCACGACAGCCCGACGAACAGAACGGGCCGTCCGCGACCGTTTCAGAGCCCGTCTCGGTGGGCGGTTCGGTGATCGCTGTCCCGCAGAGGCGACAGCGGTCGTGGTCCGTTCGCTGATCGCTCACGAGTCGAGATAGCGCGCTCGAGGACAATAACTGTGGCCGACGGCCAGCCGCTTACCGTTGCCCTCGTTCGACGACGGTTCCGCCCTCGCCGACCGCGACTGCTCGATCGGGGCCGAGCGACACGGCCAGCAGCCCGCCGGCGGCGTCGGTGTCGAACCGTTCCCACGAAGCCTCCGGAGACAGCCGTTCGAACATGCCGTCGCCCGTCGTACACGCGACCGTTCGGTCCCCGTGTCGATCGAGTCCCGACAGCGATCCGTCGACGACGCGCTCGGGAGTCCATCGCGAGCCGTCGTAGCGGTGGACGACGCCGTCGTCGTCGCTGACGACGCAGTCCCCGCGCCCCGCCGTTGCGACGTCGGTGAGCGTCCCGTCAGCTCCCTCGAGGCCGATCCGTTCAAACGACTCGCCGCTGTCGGTCGTCTCGAAGACGCTGTCGTTAGTGTCACAGCAGTAGCCGACTCCGCCGTCGGCGAGCGAAACGCCGCTCAGACTCGAGCCGCTGCCGGGTTTGTCGGGGCCGGTCCACTCGAGATCGCCCTCGCGGTACGCGCCGCGAACGATGCCGCCGGAACCGGTTATCAACAGGACCGTCTCCTCGCCGCTCGCGCCGCCGACGGCGACGCCGAGCCAGTTGTCGGTGATGTCTTCGGGGGCCGTGTAGTCCGTGTGACGGCCGGTCTCACCGTCGATTCGCCCGAGCGCGCCGCTGTCGCCGGCGATCCAGACCGCCTCGCCGTCCGCCGTCGCAGCCACGCCACGGAGGTCGTTGCCTCCTGCTCCCGGCCCGTCCTCGAGGGCGGGCGTCCACTCGGCGCCGTCGCTCGCGAGGACGACCCCGCCGTCGCCAACGGCGTAGCCGCCGTTCGACCCGGTGACGGTTACGTCGTGCAGCGTCGCGTCCGTCGGCGTCTCGACCGCGTTCCAGCCGACGACCGCGGAACCCCGTTCGTCGGGCCGCCGTTCGCGTTCGCCTCGTGTGCCGTCGTCAGCGGAGTCCGGCCGTTCACGTCCCGTTCCATCCGGCGTTTCGATCGGTTCCGCATCAGCGTCGGGTTCCGCGGACTGTGCTTCGCTGTCGGTTCCACCGTCCTCGAGGGAGCCTCGTCGCCGAAGATAGAGCACGATCGGCGGGACGACGTATGCTGCGATTGCGAGGCCGGCAAACCAGCGGTGGACGATCGTCAGCGTCCCGAACGCGGTCAGCCCGGCCGTCGCGATGGCGTGGATCCACGTCTTCGTGTAGGATCGAAAGAACGGGACGAACCCGCCCTCCTCGAGTCGGACAGTGTGGAATGTCATCGGTCGAAGCGTCGACGGTCGCTGCTCGTTTCGTCGCTCGAGTCGTCCCCGGCGTGGCGACGTGCGTCGGCATCCGGCGACGCGGACTGCCGGCCGAATAGGCTCTGCAGACACCGTCGCGACGGCGACGCGGTCGTCTTACAGGTAGCCCAGATCCGCGAGTCGCTGTTTCGTCCCCTCGCGCATCTCGACATCGTCCGCCGTCGCGGCTTCGGCGAGCGGTTCGAACCGTTCCTCGAGGCGCTCGCGGAGCACCCGGACCTGTTCGGGCTCCTCGGCTGCGATATCGGTGTGCTCGAGCGGGTCGGTCTCGACGTCGTGGAGTCGTTCGAAGCCGTCGTCGCCGCGGACGTACTTGTACGATCGCGTGCGGACGGCCCGCAGTCGCCGGTCGAACGCCTGGACCCGGTCAGGGACGTCGCCGAAGCGCGCCTCGAGGCGCTCGATCGAGGGTTGGGGCGCGACGTACTCGGCGAAGACGGCGTCGCGCGGTTCCGCCGCCGAGTTCGGGTGCAGCGATCGGCTCGAGCCCTGCTCGTCGAGTTCGGGGTCGTCGATGCCGACGGTCTTGAGCAGCGTCGCGGGGAGATCGAGCAACTGGACCAGTTCGGCTCGTCGGCCGCCGCCGGTAAACGGGCCACCGTGGACGACCAGTGGAACGTTGAGAAGGGTATCATAGAGGTTGTACTGGTGGCCGAAAAAGCCGTGCTCGCCGATGTGCTCGCCGTGGTCGCCACAGACGACGAACAGGGTATCGTCCCATTCATTGGCGTCCTCGAGCGCCCGCCGAAGGGCGGCGAGTTGGTCGTCAACGTAGGCAAGTTCGGCCCGGTAGAGGCCGCGAAGCAGCGCGAACTCCCGATCGGAAAGGGAGTAGTCTTCACAGTCGTAGGCGCGGGGGTCCTGCCGGATGGCGGTCGCCTCGTCGTAGCTCGCGCCCTCGGGAAGGAACCGATCGGCGTACGCCTTCGGCGGATCGTACTCGACGTGTGGCTCGATGAAGTTACAGAACAGAAAGAACGGGCGGTCTTCCGACCGTTCCTCGAGCCAGCCGTCGACCCAGGTCGTCGATCGGTCGGCCCCGTCGTCGCCGGCCGGCTGGAACACCTCGCTGTAGAGGATGTTCGCCGCGTTGACGACCGGGTTGCCGTCGAACAGTCGGTTGCGGGCCGCCTGCAGTTTTTCTTGGAGGTCTTCGCCACGGACGACCGCGCCCATGTCGGCGTCGGACTGGATGAACTGCCAGCCCTTTCGCAATTCGTCGAACCCACGGTCGAAGCCGAACTCCTCGGTGATCCAGGTGTTGTTCGAGACGCCGATGGTCTCGTATCCCGCGTCGGCGAACGCTTCGGGGAGCGTGCGCAGGTCCGCATCGAGATACGTATGACCACCGTGAGTGCCGTGCTCGGAGGGATAGGTTCCCGTAAACAGTGACGCGTGGGAGGGCAGCGTCCACGGGGCGGCTGCGAAGGCGTTGTCGAAGGTTGTGCCCTCGGCCTCGAGTTGGGTCATCGTCGGGGTCGTCTCCGGGCCGGTGCTTTTCGCCCGGGCCGTATCGAGTACGACGAGCACGACGTTCCGCACAGTCGAATGTGACTCCGGGTCACGTCCGTTAGCCGACACTGAATCGTGTCCGTTGGATTCCGCCATGGTTGCCACAACTCCACCTTTCGAGGGGAAGGGTGTCAGCCCGGAGTATGCAGGTATCGTGTCTGTTATTTCGGCTTCAGATGCGCCGATATCGTCGGGGAACCCCATCAGACCAACGGACAGCTGACAGTATCGATCACTTACGCCGACCTAACCAAAGCCTGATAGTCGTCCCAGAGAGACACCCTTGCGTCTGTATCCCTCCGAACGCTTACTCTCGCCGTTCACATACACCAGGCATCATGGACCCGCCGAATATCGTCCTCGTCTACTGTCACTACTGGGGAAATACGTAGGCTGTTACGGCGTGGCCGTCGACACCCCGCGGGTTCGACGGCCCTAACACGGCCGCGCTCCTCAGTTGGAGCGAAAACCGATGCGCGCCTTTCGGATCGCTTACGACGGCACCGGCTACTACGGCTTCCAGCGCCAGCCCGACGTCGCGACCGTCGAGGACGCTATTTTCGACGCCGTACGCTCGCTCGAGGTGCTCGCGCCCGATGTCGACAAGCCCGCTGGGTACGCCGCCGCCGGCCGCACCGACGCCGGCGTCTCCGCACTCGCCCAGACGATTACCCTCGAGAGCCCAGACTGGCTGCGGCCGCGAGCGCTCAACGCCGATCTCCCCGCCGACGTCCGCGCCTGGGCGTTCGCTGACGTCCCCGACTCGTTTCACGCTACCCACGACGCGACCCGGCGAACGTACACGTACCACCTCTACGCGCCGCCAGCCGCGGGCGGCAACAGTTCACGGCCCGTCTCGAAGTCGATCGACGACGACCGGTTCCACGCCGCCTGTGAGGCCCTGTCCGGTCCCCACGATTTCCACAACCTCACCCCGGACGACCACAACACCGAGCGCTCGCCGACGCTCGAGGCGACCCGCGACGGCGACTACCTCGTCCTCACCGTCACCGCCGGCGGCTTCGCCCGCGAACTCGTTCGGCGACTCGTCTCGCTCGCTCGGGCCGTCGCCACCGGCGCGGCCACGTTCAAAAAGATCGAGCGGGTTTTCGAGTCCGAGTCGCTGCCCGGCCACGAAGGGATCGCGCCCGCGCCGCCGGAACCGCTCGTGCTCGCCGATGTCGAGTATCCGGGTCTCGAGTTCGTCGTGGACGAACAGGCGGCCTCGAGTGCGCGGGAGCTCTTCGAAACGCGCTGTATCGACCGTCGAACCGGTGCACGGGTCGCCGGACAGATCGCCGACGGCGTTCGGTGAGTGGACGATGATTTTTTATCGCCGGGGCCGACTGTTCGGCGCATGGAACTGTCGCCGGAAGAGTACGGCGCGTACTGGCGGGCATCGCTCTACGTCGCTGCAGGAATCGTGATCGCGGTGCTCGGCACGCGCGTCACGTCTCCGTTTCTCTCCCATCCCAACGCCGGTGCGGTCGGACTCGGGCTCTTCCTGTTCGTGGCCACCGTCGTCGTGAGCGCGTTCGTCGCGATGCTCGGCGTCGCTCGCGTCGTCCGAACCGCTGTCGACGCCGAGATGCGTGGGTGACCGCGCTACGGCAGGTGCTTTCAACACGCACTCGCTCGAGTCGATGCCACATGACTCCGGCGTCGGTGCGACCCGACTCCGGCGGTGGACAGAGATTTATCCGCCCAGTCCGTTCGCTCTCCCATGAGTGACTCCGCCGATACCCAGTCCCCGGAAGACGCCGTTAGAGAAGCTGTCTCCCTGTTCCTCCAGCGGAACTTCCCACAGATTCAGGCCCACGGTGGCGACTCGTCGATCACCGAGGTCGACCTCGAGGCAGGTCACGTCTCGATCAACCTGAGTGGTGCCTGCAGCGGCTGTGGCGTCAGCCCGATGACGACCCAGGCGATCCAGCGCCGACTGCCGAGCGAGATCGACGAGATCGATCGCGTCTCGGTGACGACCGGCTTCGACGGCCTGACGGAGGGAACGCCTCGAGATATTTCCGACGACGTCCCGTTCTGAGTGGCCGTCAGTCGTACGTTTTTCCGGTAGCCGACAGGACGGTTCGTTCCGATACCTTCGGCGTTCGACACGCTTTACCACCTTCGTTGCGAAATCGCAGCCATGAGTTCCGTTCCCGACCGCTCCGAGGTCGACGAGGTGTACACCTGGGACCTCGAGAGCATCTACGCGACCGACGACGACTGGGAGGCCGCCTACGAAGCGGTCGCCGAGCGCGTCGACGAGCTCGCCGCTTACGAGGGACAGGTCACCGACGACGCCGAGACGTTGCGTGCTGTCCTCGAGTTGCGCGACGAGATCATGCGCGAGGTATCGACAGTCGCTGCGTACGCTCGAATGCGCCGCGATGAGGATACGACCAATCAGGAGTATCAGGCACTGACCGCGCGAGCCCAGTCGCTGGCGGCCGACGCACAATCCGCTGCCTCGTTTATCGATCCCGAGATTCAGGAACTGACCCGCGAGGAGTTCGAGGAGATGGTCGAGGCCGAATCCACCCTCGAAACCTACGACCACTACGTCGACGACGTCCTCCGGATGAAACCCCACACCCGATCGGCGGAAGTCGAGGAGCTGCTCGCGGATTTGAGCGAGGTCACGGGCGCGACAGGCGAGGTCTACACGATGCTTTCGAACGCCGACATGGAGTTCCCCACCGTCGAGGACCCTGATGGCGAGGCTGTCGGGATTACCCAGAGCAACTTCGTGAACCTGCTCAAACGCCCCGATCGGGAGTTTCGACAGCGCGTCTACGACGCCTACTACGATGAGTGGGAGTCGGTCCGAAACACGGTCGCGACCGCCTACAAGAACAGCGTCAAAGCCGATGTGAAGACGGCCCAGGCGCGTAACTACGACACCGCCCGTGAGGCCGCCCTCGACGGGCCCAACGTCCCCGTCGACGTCTACGATACGCTCGTCGAGACTGTCCACGACAACCTCGACAAACTCCACCGTCACGCCGACCTCAAAGCCCAGGCGCTCGAGGTCGACGGCCTCGAGATGTGGGACGTCTACATGCCCCTCACCGGCGACGAAGGGCCGGACGTCGACTACGAGCAGGCGACCGAGTACGTCGTCGACGCGCTCGAACCGCTGGGCGAGGAGTACCAGTCCCGCGTTGCCGAGGGACTCGATTCCCAGTGGGTCGACGTCTACGAGAACGAGGGTAAACAGTCGGGTGCCTACTCCGGCGGCACCTACGACACCCAGCCGTTTATCCTGATGAACTATCAGGACGACATCTCCTCGATGTACACGCTGGCCCACGAACTCGGCCATTCGATGCATTCGGAACTCACGAAAGACGAACAGCCGTTCGTCTACTCCGGCTACGAGATCTTCGTGGCCGAAGTCGCCAGCACGGTCAACGAGGCCCTGCTGACGAACCACCTCCTCGAGACCGTCGACGACCCCGAGTTCCGCAAACATGTCTTGAACGAGTTCCTAGAGCGCGTGCGCTCGACGCTCTACCGCCAGACGCTGTTCGCGGAGTTCGAGCACAAGACCCACGAACTCGAGGAGGCGGGCGAACCGCTGACGGCGGACCGACTCGACGACCTCTATCAGGGGCTCAAAGCGGACTACTACGAGCCCGCCGCGATCGACGACCGCATCGCCCGCGAGTGGATGCGCATTCCGCACTTCTACCGGGCCTTTTACGTCTACCAGTACGCGACCGGTATCTCCGCCGCGCTGGCGATCGTCGACGGGATCCTTCCGAACGGTGCCAGCGACGAACCCAACCGGGATGCCGCCGAGGACTACCTCGAGTTCCTCCGGCGTGGCTCCCGGGAGTACCCGCTCGAGCTGTTGCGGATCGCTGGCGTCGACATGAGTACGTCCGAGCCGATCGATCGCGCCCTCGAGACCTACGGCGAACGGCTCGACGAGATGGAAGCGCTGCTCGAGTAGCACGCGAAAACCGTCCGCGACCCAAAGGCACATTTATCGTGGGGGACTTACCAGCGTACGTCAGGATGTCTCGAAGCCCGTCTATTCCCGACCGACCTCACCGCGATATCGATCCCGATCTCCCCGACGATGAGCGGCTCGAGGCGCTCCGCGGGCATTTTGCCGATCTCGTGGACGTCAACGAACAGCTCTCCGACCAACTCGAGGCGGCCGACGAACGCCGCCAAAAACTGCGCGAGCGCGCCGACCGCGTCGAGCGCGAAAACGAGGCGCTCAAGAGTTCGTCGCTGTACATCGCCACCGTCGAGGACGTCCTCGAGAACGACGAAGTGATCGTCAAACAGCACGGTAACAACCAGGAAGTGCTCACCGACGTCTCACCACAGATTCTCGAGGACGTCACGGCGGGCGACCGCGTCGCCGTCAACGACTCGTTTGCGATCCAGACGATCCTTGACGCCGAAACCGACGCGCGCGCCCAGTCGATGGAGATTACCGAGCGTCCCGAGGTCACCTACGCCGACATCGGCGGGATCGACGACCAGGTCCGCGAGGTTCGCGAGGCCGTCGAACAACCGCTGGCCGAACCCGAGCTGTTCGACGAGGTCGGCATCGAGCCGCCAAGCGGCGTGCTCCTCTACGGTCCGCCGGGCACCGGGAAGACGATGCTCGCCAAAGCCGTCGCTCACGAGACCGACGCCACCTTCATCAAGATGGCCGGCTCGGAGCTCGTCCGCAAGTTCATCGGCGAAGGCTCCCGGCTCGTCCGTGATCTCTTCGAGATGGCTCGCGAACGCCAGCCAGCGATCATCTTCATCGACGAGATCGACGCCATCGCCACCACACGAACAGAGTCCAAAACGTCGGGCGACGCCGAAGTTCAGCGGACGATGATGCAACTCTTGAGCGAGATGGACGGCTTCGAGGCCCGCGGCGAGATCCGCATCATCGCCGCCACGAACCGCTTCGACATGCTCGACCGCGCGATCCTCCGCCCGGGCCGGTTCGACCGCCTCATCGAGGTGCCCGAACCCGACCGCGACGGTCGCGAGCAGATCCTCCAGATTCACACCCGCGGCATGAACGTCAGCGACGACGTCGACTTCGAGACGCTCTCCGAAGAGACCGAAGGCTACTCCGGGGCCGAAATCGAAAGTCTCGCTACCGAAGCCGGCATGTTTGCCATCCGCGACGACCGCGACGAGGTCCACCACGAAGACTTCCTCGAGGCCCTAGAGAAAATCGAAAACGACGACTCGAGCGACGTCATCTCCTCGGCCGGCTACTTCTACCAGTAAGGCTGCTGAAGCGTTTTTCCGCTAGATCGCAACATCTTACGCTGTTCATCCCCGAACACAGGTATGAGTCTGATTCGAGTCGTCTGGGGATCGGCGTCTGCGCCGACCGAGATGGCGTCGTACGACGCTGCACTCGCAGCGGCCGGCGTCGAGAACTACAATCTCGTCTCTGTCTCTTCCGTGATTCCGGCGGCAACCGACGTCGAAGCCGTCGGCACCGCACCAGACCTCGGCCCCGCCGGCGAGCGACTGACCGTCGTCGAGGCTCGGGCCACCACAGCCGGCCCGGGACAGGTGTCGGCCGCGCTCGCGTGGTCGCAAGCCGCCGACGACGGGCCGGGACTGTTCTACGAAGTTGCGGGCGAGACGGACGCCAAGGACGTCGACCGACGCGTCCACGAGGGGCTGCGTGCAGGCCAAGAACTTCGCGACTGGGAGTTCACCGACCCGAACGTCGTCGTCGAGAGCGAACAGGCGAAATCGGGAACGTACACGACGGCACTCGTACTGGCTGTTTACGGCGAAAGCGAGCCGATTTGTTAACCAGTGACAAGTCCGACTGTCCGGATTGTCCGAAGGCGAATCCTTTTCACCTGTCGGTACGTTGGTCCGGGTACACACTTCTCATGAACGGAAATACGCCGTACGCAGGGCTGCCGGGAGAAACGGGTGCTGGTCAGCGTGCCGCGGCGGACGTTCCGGACCTCTCGAGGGCGCAAAAACGGCTGCTTCACCGCGACGTCTCGCGGATCGCCGCCCGCACACGAGAGTTCCTCCCCGACGAGTACGTCGTCGACTCGGAGATCTCGAGCGGACTCACCGGTCCGCAGGTCACCGTCGCTGTCCGCCCGCCGGTTGGCCACGCCGTCAGCGCCGGGTTTACGCCCGACGTCGACGAGGTCGCGGCCGCAGACGAGGTCATCACGGCCGCCGAACGCGACGAAGTCGCCCGCGGACTGGCTGCAAGCGCCGCACTGCAGGTCAAACAGGCTATCAGTAACGGCGTCACGCCAACCGCGAAGTAAGGCGTTCAGGTACGACGTTCAGTTCTCGGGCACCGCGCCCGCGCATCGTCTCTTACTTGGATAGCCTCGGCTCTTGGGTTGCAAATCGACCGTTCACCCGAAGCGGTTCGACCACCGCACTCAACGACGGCGCTCAGTACAACAACTGCTCGAGTTGGTGGCGGCGTCGCTCGAGGTCGATCGCTGGCTCGATCGACGGATCCGCACTGAGTCGATCGAGGACCAGGAGCGGGTCCGTGCCCGCCCGTTCGACGGCCTCGAGTAGCGTCTCGATCGCCGATCGATTGGTCGCAAGCGAGGAACACAGCCCCAGCACGAGCGAAAGCGGCACCGCCGCGTCCGCCGTCGTCGGAAACGCATCGCTGACGCGGGCAAACTCCGGCTCGCTACTCGAGTCGATCGACGCGGCCGCTGATTCGACAGTGAGACAGCGCGTACAGAGCGTCGCTGCTGCTGATTCGTCCGGCGCGTACGCTCGATACCGCTCCGGAACGGAAAACACGATCGTCGGTGCGTCACACGCTGCACAGGCCATAGTGGGTCGTTGCGGGCGAGTTCAGTCGCCGCCCGGAATACCGCCTGCAGTCGACTGCTCCATGTCTGGCTCGGCCGTGCTGTCGGCTTCCGCCGCTTCTTCTTCTTCGGCCTCCCGCTCTGCTTTCTCCTGTTGTTCTTTCTTCTCTTTGATCTTCTTCAAGCGGAAGGTCTCCTCACGCTCTTGCTCCTCAAGTTTCTGCTCGATGTACTCCTGATTCTCGTAGAGGTCGGGTAGGAGTTTGAATTCGAGTGCGTTGACACGACGCTTGGTCGTCTCGATCTCGCGGAGCATCTTCTTCATCGCTGTCTCGACTTCGGCGGCGAGGATGATGCTCTCCAGAAGGTCTTCGTAGGCTTCGGCGGCTTCGTCGATACGGGCGGAAGTGCCCATGATCCCGTAGCCACGTTGATCTAAGCTCTTCGAGACTCGCGAGGACTCGATCTGAGGGACGACGACGCCCATGATGTTTTTCGACTCGGTGGTGATCTCGGGGTGTTCCTGCAACGCCGCGGCAGCGCCGCGAACCGCGACGTCGCCTTCCATGGCCCGCGCCATGTTGATTTTCTTCTGGGCGGCTTCGTAGTCGTCGGCTAAGTCACCGCGGACGTCCTGGGCTTTGTCCAGGATGTCCATGAACTCCATAATCAGCCCGTCCCGTTTCTTCTCTAAGGTGCCGTGCCCGCGCTCGGAGAGTTCGATCCGATCCTCGATCTCCATCAGGTTCTTGCGGGTGGGCTTGACGTCCTTGGCCATCTTGTGGGGGGATTGCGCACCCAGCCGGATAACTGTTTACAGTTTTCTGCGTCGGTCCCCCACATCAGCGCCGCTCATCCACCACCGACCGCCCCTCGAGCTGACCTCGAGCGGGCCCCTTTCGATACTGCCGAAGTAGTATCACCCCTGGCCGACCATCCGGTCTTCGTCTTCCCACTCCTCCTGCCGGAGTTCGTACTTCTGAATCTTGCCCGTTGCCGTCGTGGGCAGTTCGTCGACGAACTCGATCCGTCGAACGGTCTTGTATCCGGCGAGGTGCTCGCGCGTGAACGCGACGAGGTCGTCGACCGACACACCGGGTTCGTCGGGGTCGCTGCTCGCCGGCACGACGAACGCCTTCGGCGTCTCGCCCCACTCGTCGCTCGGGGCCGGAATCACCGCGACGTCAGCCACCTCGGGATGGTCGAACAGCGTGTCCTCGAGTTCGATGCTCGAGATGTTCTCGCCGCCCGAGATGATAATGTCCTTCTTGCGGTCCTGAATCGCGATCATCCCGTGTTCGTCGATCGTCGCGAGATCGCCAGTGTGATAGTAGCCCTCGACGCGGTCGGAAAACGCCTCCTCGGTGGCGTCGGGTTTCCCCCAGTACTTTTCCATGACTTGGTTCCCGCGGACGACGACCTCGCCGAGCGTGTCGTCGTCCCGTGGGACGTCGTTGCCGTCCTCGTCGACGACGCGGATCTCGGTTCCCAGAAAGGCAAGTCCTTGCCGTTTTTTGATCCGGAACCGGTCGTCGCTATCCGTTTCGAAGTGGCGCGCAGCGTCGGAGGTCGTGATCAGCGGTCCCGTCTCAGTCGCCCCGTAGACGTGTTTCAGGTACCAGCCGAACTCGTCTTCGACAGTCCGGATCGTCGCCTCCGGCGGCGCACTGCCGGCAGTCGCAAGTCGGACCGGCGCGTCGCCGGTCGTCTCGGGGTCGTGGTCGTTGTAGTAGTCGACGAGCATGTTCAACACTGTCGGTGCGCCGCACATGTACGAGACGTTCTCCTCGCGAACTGTCTCGAAGATTTCGCCGGCGTCGATCCCGCGCGTACAGACATGCGTCGCGCCGATCCCGGTGACGGCGAAGATGTGACCCCAGCCGTTGGCGTGGAACATCGGCAGCGTCCACAGGTAGACGTCGTCGTCGCTGATCTCCTGATGGGCGACCGTCAGATAGGCGTGGATCGTCTCCCCGCGGTGCGTTCGACAGACGCCTTTCGGATCGCCCGTCGTCCCCGAAGTGTAGTTGATCGTGATGATCTCGTCTTCGTCCATCTCGGGCCGGTCGTAGTCGGTGCCCGCGTCTTCGAGGACGGCGTCGAACGACTCCCACTCACCCTCGACAGCGTCGACGTCGTTCGTAATGAACGTCTCCGTCGGCACGTCGTCCCGAACCGCCTCGATGTTTTCGGCGTACTCGTAATCGGCGTAGATGGCGTCGACACCGGCGTCCGAGAGGATATACGCGAAGTCGTCCGGTGTGAGCCGGTAGTTCAGTGGCGTGTGAATCGCCCCCGTCTGCATGATTCCGTACGCCGCCTCGAGGTGGTAGTGCGTGTTCGGGTCCAACACGGCGACGCGGTCGCCTTTCTCGATCCCCCGCTGTTGGAGCGCAGCCGAGAATCGATCGGCGCGATCGCCGAGTTCGTCGTACGTGAATCGTTCCCCCGTGGTGGCGACGACTGCCTCGTCGTCGCCGTAGTGCGTTCGTGCCCGGTCTAAGAACTCCGCAACGAGCAGTGGTTTGTGCATACATACCATGATTTATCGACGGCGTATACGACTGTTTCGATTTATAATCCATATTATGTGTTTTACGAGACAGCGATCAACACGGTTTCGCCATCCACTCCAGCCATCGCCGCGCGTTCTACGCGCGATGCGACTCGAGTTGGCGTCGGGTCAGGATGTCACATTGGCCGGGTCGTTATTCCAGCCGTCGAAAGACCGAGTCGAAAAGAACTGCCTCGATCAGTCGGCCTGCACGGCTTCGGCAGTCTCGTCTTCGCGGTAGTGTTCTTCGATGAGTTCCTCGTCGATACGGTTGAGGGCCTCTTTCGGGAGGTCCGACAGCAGGTCCCAGCCGAGCTCGATCGTCTCGTCGATCGTCCGGTTGGTGTCGTACCCCTGTTGGACGAACTCCGTCTCGAAGCGGTCTGCGAAGTCGAGATACTTGTTGTCCAGTTCAGACAGCGCCTCGCGACCGACAATGTTCACGAGGTCACGCAGGTCCTCACCCTCCGCGTAGGCGGCGCACATCTGGTCGGAGACGTCGGCGTGGTCGCCGCGAGTCAGACCCTCGCCGATCCCGTCGTCCATCAGCCGCGAGAGGCTTGGCAGGACGTTGATCGGCGGCTCGATACCCTGACTGTTGAGGTCCCGATCCATCACGATCTGGCCCTCGGTAATGTAGCCAGTCAGGTCCGGAATCGGGTGGGTGTCGTCGTCGCCGGGCATCGTGAGAATCGGAATCTGCGTGACCGATCCTTCCTTGCCCTCGATTCGACCGGCACGCTCGTAGAGCTGTGCCAGGTCAGTGTACATGTAACCGGGGTATCCACGTCGACCCGGAACCTCCTCACGTGCGGCACCGATCTCACGAAGCGCTTCACAGTAGTTCGTGATGTCGGTGAGGATGACGAGCACGTGGTAGTCCTTCTCGAAGGCCAAGTACTCGGCCGTGGTGAGCGCGAGTCGCGGCGTGACCGTCCGCTCGACTGCGGGGTCGTCCGCGAGGTTCATGAAGACGACCGATCGCTCGAGTGCGCCCGTGCGCTCGAAGTCGTCCATGAACTCGTTCGCCTCTTCCTGGGTAATGCCCATCGCACCGAAGATGACTGCGAACTCGGAGCCGTCCTCGTCGTCGCCTTCCTCTTCTTCCGGCACGGTCGCCTGACGGGCGATCTGGAGTGCGAGTTCGTTGTGGGGCAGTCCGGAGCCGGAGAAAATCGGCAGCTTCTGACCACGGACCAGGGTGTTCATCCCGTCGATCCCGGAGACACCGGTTTGGATGAACTCCTCTGGGTACTCTCGGGAGAAGGGGTTGATCGCTTCGCCGACGATGTCTTCACGGGACTCGGGGACGATCTCCGGACCGCCGTCGATCGGCTGTCCGGACCCGTCCAGCACCCGACCGAGGAGGTCCTCGGTGACGGGCATCTTCATCGTCTCGCCCAGGAACCGAACGGACGCGTTGCGGTCGATACCGCCGGTCCCTTCGAACACCTGGATCGAGACGAGTCCCTCGCTCGATTCCAGCACCTGACCGCGCAGGGTCTCGCCCTGTGGCGTTTCGATTTCGACGATTTCGTCGTAACCGACGGGTTCGTCGACTTCGGCGAACACCAGCGGGCCGCTGATCTCAGTGATTGTCTGGTACTCTTTCATGATTAGTACAGGCTCCGAATCTGTTCTTTGAGATCCGATTCGAGCTCGTCGATGAACTCGTTCCACTCATCGGACGTGTTCATCCGGTTCAGGCGTGGAACGGCGTCGACGTCCTGAATCTCCTCGACCGGGACGCCGGCCTCGAGTGCATCGAAGGCCTCGTCGTTGAACGTCTTGATCGCGAGAAGCATCCGGTAGGTCTTCTTCGGTTCACAGTAAGTGTCGACGTCGTGGAACGCGTTCTGCTGGAGCCACGCCTCACGCAGGTAGCGTGCGACTTCCAGTGTGAGCTGCTGGTCCTCCGGCAGCGCGTCTTTCCCGACGAGCTGGACGATCTCTTGGAGTTCGTCCTCTTCGTCGAGCACGTCGACGGCCCACTGACGAACCTCCGGCCAGTCGTCGGAGACGTTGTCGCGGAACCACGGGTCGAGTTGCTGTCGATACAGCGAGTACGACTCGTTCCAGTTGATCGACGGGAAGTGTCGACGCTCGGCGAGGTCTGCGTCCAGTGCCCAGAACGTCTTGACGATACGCAGCGTGTTCTGGGTCACGGGCTCCGAGAAGTCGCCACCGGGTGGGGAGACGGCACCGATTGCCGTCACCGACCCTTCGAGGCCGTTCATCAGCTGGAACTTTCCGGCGCGCTCGTAGAACTCCGAGAGCGACGCAGCGAGGTATGCTGGATACCCCTCTTCGCCGGGCATCTCCTCGAGTCGGCTCGAAATCTCACGCATGGCCTCTGCCCACCGGGAGGTGGAGTCGGCCATCAGTGCGACGTCGTAGCCCATGTCGCGGAAGTACTCCGCGATCGTGATCCCCGTGTAGATACAGGATTCACGGGCTGCGACGGGCATGTTGGACGTGTTCGCGATGAGACACGTCCGAGACATGAGCGGCTTGCCGGTCTTCGGGTCTTCCAGTTCTGGGAAGTCCTCGATGACCTCGGTCATCTCGTTGCCACGCTCACCACAGCCAACGTAGACGACGATGTCCGCGTCGGCCCATTTGGCGAGCTGGTGCTGAGTAACCGTCTTCCCGGAGCCGAACGGACCGGGAATCGCAGCGGTCCCACCTTTGGCGATCGGGAAGAGACCGTCGAGGATCCGCTGCCCACTGACCAGCGGCACCGTCGGCGTTTCCTTCGTATCTGCAGGACGGGCCTGTCGAACGGGCCACTCCTGGTGCATCGTGATCTCCTCGCCGGAGTCGAGTTCGACGACGACTTCGTCGACCGTGAACTCGCCGCTCTCGACCGACGTGACTTCGCCGCCCTCGTAATCCGGCGGGACCATCACTTTGTGGGTGATGCTCTCGGTCTCCGGGACTTCGCCGACGATGTCGCCGGCGTCGACGCTGTCACCAACGTCGACGGTCGGAGTGAACTCCCACTCCGTCTCGAAGTCGATACCGGGTGCGTCGACTCCACGGTCCAAGAAGGCCGTTCCCATCTTCTCCTCGAGAACGTCGAGTGGACGCTGGACGCCGTCGTAGATGGCGTCGAGCACACCCGGTCCGAGGTCGACTGAAAGCGGCTCGCCCGTGTTCTCGACGGGTTCGCCCGGGCCAACGCCCGAGGTTTCTTCGTAAACCTGAATCGTCGTACTGTTCCCTTCGATCTCGATGACCTCGCCCATCAGCCCTTCGTCGCCGACGTAGACGACGTCGTTCATCCGGGCGTCGAGGTCCGTGGCGGTCACGACCGGACCACTCACGCTTTCGATAACACCGTCCTCCTGGACGGTTTCGGTGTCTTGTGCCTGACTCATAGTGTTACTCGCTGTCTTCTTCCATTAGGTCGATACCGATCGCACGTTTGATCTGGTCGCGCAGTCCGCCGCCACCCGTACCGCTTCCGATGGTGACGACGACCGGTTCGACGCTCGTTTCGACGTTCTGGCGAACAGACCGCGACAGATGCTCGAGGTCGTCGTCGTGCATGACGACGATCCCGACGCCCTCGTCGTCGAGGACGTCGGTGACGGCATCGTCGAGTTCCGCCGCTTTGTCGCCGTCCGGGACGTTTTCGAACCGGCGGACGCCCGCAAGACGGAAGCCGGTCGTGAACTCCGGACTGCCAACGACTGCGATTTCCTGGCTCATAGGATCACCAGCTCTTCTTCGATCTCGCTTTCTTCGAGGCCGACCTCTCGACCGCGCGCGATCGCACGGATGTTTTCGACCTCGCGCTCTTTCGCGAGGATATACGACAGCACGGCCGAGACGGAGGCCGGGTAGATACTCGAGAGCGTATCCGCGTACTCGAGCAACGCAGCGTCTAGTGCGTGCTCGAACTGGATAAGGCTGTCAGCATCGCGCAGCCGATCGAGCGCTCCCGAGAGCCGGTCGCCGTAGCGTTTGTTCTCGGCGATGTGGTCGACGAGTTCATCGTAGTTTCCGACGAGTCGGCTCAGTTCCGACTCGTCGAACAGGACGCCGCCCTCGATGTAGTAGCTGGCGGGGTCGAGATCGGCACCGCTGCGAGCGAGTCGCAGGGCGTTCCGGGCGTTCCGAAAGTCGATCTCGGCCTGCAGGAACTCGATGTACTTCGCCTCGGGGCCTTCTTGTGGCTCGTACTGACTCGCTGTTCGACTGACGTCCTCGAGCAACTGCTCGTAGAACTCTCGATCCAGTGCGTTCTCGAGCGGAACGAGTGCACCGGTCTCCTCGAACTCCTCGTATGCGACGGTGAGCGGATCGTAATAATCCGTCCGGTTGAGAATCTCGATCGCATCCTCGATCGTGTCGGTCTCGAGCATTCGATCGAGCGTCGCCTCCTCGAGTTCACCGGCTCGGATCAGGTCCGTTCGGATCGCCTCGGGATCGGTGTCGGTGTAGATCCCGCGGATGATCGTCTTGAGATTCCAGACGTCGAACTTTCGCAGGTAACGCGAAATCAGGTCGTACAGTCGTCCTTCCGACCAGTCCAACAGGTCATGGAAGTGTTTTGCAAGATTGCGGTTGAGCGCGTACTCGATCAGATCGACACCCGAGAACCGTGACCCGAGTGCGTTGATCTCGCGTTCGTACTCCGTCTCTTCCATGAACCGTGCGATCTCGCTCGGCCCCATCCGGATCAGCTTCCGATAATCTTCGTCCGCGAACAGCGAGGCTCGGCGTGACCGAACGCGAGCGTTCACGTATTCCGGATTCGAGGCACCTATACTCATTGCTCGAAGAGTTGGTTGCTGATCGTCCGGAGGTTCTCTTCCCAGACGTCCTCGAGCACCGAGTCGAACGTGTTGTTCACTCGGAGCCGGGACTGTTCGCTCTCGACGACGACGCCACCGAGACAGTCGTACTCGCCGGCGAACTCGTAGCCGTCGTACTCCTCGAGGAGGTCCGTGAGGAGGTCCTCGTCGTCGGCACGACCGTAGACGCTGACGTCGTCACCCTCGTCGAACTCCTCGCTTGCAGCCTCGAGCAGTGTCCGCGTCAGCTCTTTGCGGGTGTCTCCCTCGAGGGCGGCGAGTTCGGCCTCGACCTGCTCGTGGACGTCACCGAGGACGTCACGGCGGGCCTCCAGACGCTTCTGTTTCGCCTCCAGCTTTGCACTGGAGAGGCGCTGTTCACGCAGCTGCTCGATCTCGCGTTCGACCTCGTCCGCTGCGTTGGCGACGATCTCCTCGGCGTCCTCCTCGGCGGCCGATTCGATCTCTTCGGCGCGCGCTTCGCCCTCAGCACGGATGTCCTCCGCACGCGCGTGGGCCTCTTCTCGAATGTCTTCTACGACTGTGTCCAAACTCATTGGTAAGAGAAGGGGGGCGGTGTTTAGACGATGAAGACGACGACCAGCGCCAGGATCACGAGCGTCTCTGGGAGGACGGTCATGATCAGGCCTGGGACGAACATGTCGTCGTCCTCGGCGATTGCGCCGACGGCTGCAGCGCCGATACCGCGCTCGGCGTAACCCGCTGCGAGTGCGGCGAGACCGACCGCGATCGCCGCTGCGCCAGAGTTTTCGAGAGTTGGTCCGGCAACTTCTTCTGCTTGCAGTGCAACTTCCGCGAGTTCAGGTGCTTGCTCAATCATTGTTGATTAGTCCTCACTGTGATTTCGATCGGTTCCGAACGGTTCGTAGTTCTCCCCACCGCCCTCATAAAACTTGTTAAAGAATTCCACGTACTCGAGGCGCACGC
Organism: Natronorubrum aibiense; assembly: GCF_009392895.1. Lineage (GTDB taxonomy): Archaea > Halobacteriota > Halobacteria > Halobacteriales > Natrialbaceae > Natronorubrum > Natronorubrum aibiense. Next base: position 1,759,769 of record NZ_CP045488.1, read on the forward strand.
CCTGTAAGCCGGCGCTTGTCACGCCAAGAACTAACACGACGATGTGCCCGAGAACGAGAATCACAAGTCCGCCGAGCAACCCGGCAGTACCGGAGTGCATGAGTCCGTCGAAGATGACGGTCGCTTCGCCGCCGTAGTGTTCGGCGACGTAGCTCGGCTCGTGAGTGCGTAGGAAGTGGAATGCGCCGTCTGGGTCCTCGTAGGCCCCGAAGAACAGCAGGTTGACCACGAAGGCCATGCCGGCCTTCGCGAGCAGGACTGCGCCCATTCGGGTGTACGAGAAGACGTTAACGACGACGTCGAGTGCTTCGACGGCTTCGACTGGATCGCTGACGATCAGCATGACGAGCCCGATCAGGAAGATCAGCAGCGGGGCCGTCACCAGGAACCCGCCGAGTGCCGGAATCGCCTCGGGGAAAGCGAACAGCCCCCACTCTGGGAATCCGGTAAATCCAATCGGGAACGGTCCGTCGCTGGCGAACGTCGTGAACAGGAAGTCGGGCTTGGAGCCCGCAGCCTGTGCCGAGAAGATCCAGATCCAGATACCGTTGAGCATCAGGATCCACGAGCCGCTGTGGAACAGGGCGTCTTTGACGCCGTGGCTCATGTTCTCGTAGAAGTCCAGGATGTACCCGATGTTGAGGTGGACGATCCCAGCCAGCACGCTAATGACCATCCAGCCAAGCGCGAAGTCGGCGGCTGCCGGCTCGAGTCCCTTGTTCAGCGGGAGCAGTTCCGAGCTGAAGATATCGTGCCATAGCACTTCGCCGAGCACGTGAAGGCCGAAGATTTCGCCGTAGATGATCCCGAAGAGGATCGTGAACAGGCCGGCCCAGATGGCGACACCGCCGAGACTCGAGATTCCTTTGCTGTCGAACTGCGTGGCCATGTACGCGCCGATAGCGACGTACACGATCCCGTATCCGACGTCCCCGATCATGAACCCGAAGAACGCCGGGAACGTCAGGAACAGGAAAATCGTCGGATCCAGTTCGGTATATTTCGGTTGGTTGACCGCCTGCACCAGCGTTTCGAACGGTTTTGCCGGGCCGGGATTGTTCTGGATCACCGGCGGTTCGTCGCTCATCGTCACCGCCGATCCACCATCGGTCACGGCCTTCTGTTGCTGGTCGTCCGATTCGGCTGGTTCGTCCGCCGCGGGCGCGCCCTTCTGGACGTCCTCCGTGTGGGAGTGGGCCCCGTGGCGGTCGTAACTCGCTCGCTCGAGTTCTTCGATCTCGACGCTGTCACCGACGGCGTCGTCGAGCGCGGCGACGAACCGCTCGTACTCGTCGCTCGGGATCCATCCCTCGGCGATGAACGCACGATCGGTCGTCGCAAACTGCAGCGGCGCTTCCGCGCGCTGGACTTCGATAGAGAGTTCCTCTTCAGCCCGCAGGAGGAAGCTCCCCTCTCTCTGTTTGATCTCCTCGAGTTCCGCGTCGATGTCCTCGAGTTCGTACTCGAGTTCGCGTTTCTGTTCCTCGAGGTCGTCGACGTACGCACTCGGCGTCTGGTCGGTTTCCGGCACCGGGTGGCGGGTAAACTCGATCCCGACGAGTACGTCGCCGAGTGGATCTTCGCCGGCGTCATCGGTGGGCGCGGCCACGATAGCCACGACATCGCCACCGGTGAACAGCTCGAACGCGTCGATCTCGTCCGCGGCGTCGATCGCCGCTTCGATCTCGTCGCGCTTTCCTTCGCCGACGACGACGTCGACCGTGTCGTACCCCGACAGGAGATCGAGGTCGATCCCCAACTCCGCGAAGGGAGCAACGCGGTCGATCTTTTCGTCGACCGTTCGGAGATCGTCACGGATCTCCGAGCGTCGGTCGTCGAGTTCGTTCACTCGGGTCCGAATCCCTTCGATTTGGTCTTCCCAGTCGTCGCCGATCGTCCCTGGTTCGGCGTCGTCGGCCGACAGTTCCAGGGTACTCTCGAGCGATCGAACCGTCACCAGCTTCTCGGAGGCGTCGTCGGCACCCTCGATCGGGTTGCCGTTGTCAAAGCCCTCCCAGGAGCCGTCGTAGTCCGAGAGATGGACCAGGTTCAGACCGTGGACTGTCTCGATGACCGTGGGCATGACGCCCTTGGAACCGGTCACCGAGATCTTGCTCATCTTTTCAGGTCTGAGCATGGACGTCCTCCTGGAACAGTTCGACGACGTGTTCGGTCACTTCGTCGACCCGGTCTTGGGCGCGCTCGGCGAGTGCCTCGCGCTCCTGTTCACCGTCCTCGAGGACGCGTTCGCTTTCCGCATCGATCTCTTCTCGCGCCTCCTCGAGACGGCGCTCTTTGAGATCCCGCGCTTCTTGTTCCGCTTCTGTGCGAATTTCCTCGGCACGTTCCCGGGCCTCGGCTATTCGCTCGTCGCGGTCGTTTTGTGCCAATGCGACGATCTCGTCGGCTTCCTCCTCCGCCGACTTAATTCGTTCAAGAACCTCTGGCCTAGGCATACTCTAAGCAGACGGATGTTTACCAGAGCGGTATATGGTAGTTGCGAAAGTCATCCACAACCCCACCAGCGCTGGGGCGGTTCGGTCTGCCCATCATCGGTCCCCGATCGACCGGAACAGCAGACATATCCCGGTCCGGTCGAAACGGACTCACAATGGGAATCCTCGAGAACAAGGCCCGGGCTCGACTGTTCTATAAGTACCTCTCGAAGGTCTACGACCAGATCAACCCCTTCATCTGGAACGAGGAGATGCGAGCCGACGCCCTCGAACTGCTCGACCTCGAGTCCGACATGACCGTCCTCGACGTCGGCTGTGGCACCGGCTTCGCGACCGAAGGACTGCTCGAGCACGTCGACGAGGTGTACGCCATCGACCAGAGCGAACACCAACTCGAGCAGGCGTACGCGAAGTTCGGCAAGCAGGCACCGCCGGTTCATTTCCACCGCGGCGACGCCGAACGGCTGCCGTTCGCGACCGACACGTTCGACGTCGTCTGGTCGTCGGGCTCGATCGAATACTGGCCGAACCCGATCCTCGCGCTTCGCGAGTTCCGTCGTGTACTGAAGCCCGGCGGACAGGTGCTCGTCGTTGGTCCAAACTACCCCGACAACGTCATCGCACAGAAACTCGCCGACTCGATCATGCTCTTTTACGACGAGTACGAGGCCGACCGGATGTTCAAGCGGGCCGGCTTCGAGGACGTCAAGCACATGTTCCAGGGGCCATCCTACGACCCCGAGGTCGCGATCACGACGATCGGCCGCGCACCGAAATAGCGTCCCGCCGCGTTTTTGCAAGTGTTAGTTTGCCGTCTCTTCGAGCACCGCGACTCGAGCGTCGTCGACGACGAGCGTGACGGTAACGGCATCGCCGGTGTCGATCGTCGGCTCGTTCGTGTCGGCCACGACGACGGTCGCTCGCTCTCCGGCCCGCCACTCGGAGTCCGTCGCCGCGTTGAACGGTCCGGTTGGCGCGCCGTCGAACCCGCTCGAACCGACGAACGGCACGGGTGGCTGGTTCGTCAGTTCCTCGTCGTCGACGGCAACTATCACCGACAGCTCCGTTACATCGATCGAATCGCCGCCGAGATGTTCGACCGTGACCGCTGCCGTCTCACCATCGACCGTGAGCTCGAACGCCGCAGTCGGCGCGCCCGTCTCCAGTGACAACGCCCCGACGCCGACGGCGACGACGGCGGCCAGTCTGACGGTGAGCACGAGCAACGCGACGATGCCGACGACCGGGCTGATTCCACGATCTGCGCCTGGCTGCTCGCACGTCACGCTCCCGTCCGAACAGTCGGTCACGCACTGCTCTGGCTGCCCGTTCCGATATAAATGTCCGGCTGCCACCACCAGCGCTCGAGGAACGACTCGAGTGGGCCTCACTGCTCGAGAACAACTGCAAAAAACGCGTGGTTAGTCGCCGACAGTGACGGTAGTGCTGCTGTTTTCGGTCGTTACGGTCAGCTCGTACGATTCAGCTGGCGGGACGAACCAGATGGTTCCGTCGCTATCGAGTTCGCCGACCTCGTACCCATCGACTGTGACCGTCGTCTCGGGACGCTCGCTTTCGAGACCGGTCACCGTGAGCTTGGCCGGTCCGTTCGCCGGCGTCTCGTTGAGCGCGAGACGGCGCTCGCCGTCCGTCCAGGTCGTTTCGGTCTCCGTGGGCAGCGAGGTGTAGCTCAGCACTTGCACTTCACGGTGGACGTTCCCCGTTCCCCCGTCGAGATACGCCTCGAGTTCACCCTGCTCGTGGATGGCCTGGATCTGGTAGAGGTTCACCGTCGTGTGCTCTCTCGCTCCTGCGGACTGTCTGTTGTCGAAGACCCACGGGTACAGCTCACCGGCGTACTCGTAGGCGTCGGAGATATCGTTGAACTCGCTTCCCCAGGCAGCCTCACGGTTGTCGAATCTGGTCGCCTCGCGGACGTACTCGCTGTCGAGGATCGAAAGTGCGTATCCGTCTTCGTACGTCTGGACGACAACGTCCGTTTCGTCTCCGCTCCCGTGAGCCGCAAGCTCGAGGCGCGTTCGAACCGGCGTTCGATGCATCTCGAGTCTGTTCTGCTCGTCTTGTACTGACAGCGAGTAGCCGGGAATCCGATCCGTTCGATCATCGAGGTCGCCGAGTGCATCCGAGAGCACTGCCGCCTCGTTGTGGTTCCGAAGCAGGATCTGCAGAAGTTCCGTCGTTGAGAGTTCGCCTGCAGCGTGATCTCTCACGGCGTCTCTCTCCCGTCGCTCGAGTTCGTCCGATCGGTCCGTAATCCGATCGTACGCGTCTTCGACCAGCACTTCTCGTTTGTTCTGGCTCGCGTCTTCGAACTCGTGCTCGACGATCGTGTACTGGGCGTAATCCGTTCGCAACTCGTCGTCTGTCGCCGTGAGTACCACCCCGAGATCGGGGCCGTACGATACGGTGTCGCTTCGGATTTCTCCCTCGAGTTCGAGCCGCGCGGTCGTCTCGTCGGCGGCCGTATCGTTGACCGTCTGGTCCTGTAGCTCCGTCTGCAACTGAGCTTGCATCCCATCTCCGGGACCCGCTGCGACCGGGATCGCGACGAGCGAGAAGACGAGAAGCAACGCGAGGAGGGCGGGGGTCGCGCTGTTCATCGACCCACTGTATGAACTCTTGATACAAAAACCGGTCGCACTGGAAGATGCAGTTGTAACAACTATTTACCGTCAGTTTAATACGGTTTTACCGTCGTTTCGTCCCGTTTCGCGGTCTCGTCCGTCCTGCGGAGACTCTTCACAGCCACGGGTAATCCTTTATTTTTCGATGGAAAGGGTTTTTTCCCCGGGGGGACCACCCTGTTGGTACGTATGCGGGTATCCACCGCCATTACACTCGCCCTTACAGCCCTCCTCACGACATCTCTCGTCGGGGCGGTGGTCGCGACACCGGCTGTTGCCGTCGCTGCATCCGAGCAGCCACGGACGGACGCCGTCGGTGAGCAGCCACTGCTGGACCCTGCTTCGACGACCCTCTCACAGACGACTGCTCCGACGCCGCGTTTCGCAGCGGCTCAGTCCGGATTCGACGACACCGATCCGAAGCAGGTGATCCGGATCAACGTCAGCGAGACGGGCGACGCGACGTGGACGATCGAAAGTCGCTTTCTCCTCGTCGACGATGACGACGAAGCGGCGTTTATCGACTACACCGACGAGGTGAGAAGCAGCCAACGAGACGTTCCTGACGACGTTGAACGGTTCGATTCGTTCCGGCAGGATGCCCAGCAAGCGACCGGCCGCGAAATGACGCTCGAGAACGCTGGCTGGGACGAGCCGCGGGTCATCTCCCCCGAGGATGCAGGTCTCGATACGATTCCCGAGACCGACAACACCTCGTCAGTTCGTGTCGGCGTCCTCGCCTACTCGTTTACTTGGACGAACTTCTCACGCGTCGACAGCGGTCAGATCCACTTCGGCGATGCCTTCCAGCCCGGCGCTGATTCGTGGTTTTCACTGACCGAGGGCCAGCGCCTCGTCATCGAATCGCCATCCGGCTACGCCGTCAGCGCACAGGGCTCGACCACGCTCCAGCGGGAAGGTCCGTATCAGTTCAGTGAGGGCGACTTCCCGATTATCTTCGTCCCCAGCGCTGGCGCTGGGGGTGGCAATGGGGGCGTCCCGACGCCCGCCATTCCGGACTGGCTGGTCGCTGGTGTGTTCGCACTCGTCGTCGCCGTCGGCGTAGGAAGCTATCTCCTCGCGCGCCGACGTCCAGTCAGCGACTTGCCGCTGCCGATCGCCCGACTTCGTGAGCGTGTCGTGACCCTCCCGCTCGTTCGACGACTCGACGTATCGACGTCTAATGAGCAGGCGCGCAACGAGTCGGTCCCGACCGATGGCGGTTCGATCGAGTCACCACCCGAGCGGGCCGATCCTATCGGCGCTGTCGCCTCGACCGGGTCCGGGATGGAACTCGAGTACGACGAGACGATCGACGACGGGATCGATCCCGAGCTGTTGAGTGACGAGGAACGCGTCCTTCGACTGCTCAAGCAAAACAACGGTCGGATGAAACAGGGGTCGATCGTCTCGGAGACTGGCTGGTCGAACGCTAAGGTCTCGCAACTGCTCTCTCAGATGGACGAGGACGGCGAGATCGAGAAACTACGGATCGGTCGCGAGAACCTCATTACGCTCCCGGACGTCGATCCGACAGAAGTCAACTGACGTTCGCCCCCATCGGGTCCACTTGCTGGAACTGTTGGCTCTCTCGACACCGGGACAGATCGATCGCTATCGTCTCACTGGGCGCAGTTCGCTCACCCTCCTCCAAAAATCTACGCGAAAAAGCCACTCGCTCGCTTTGCTCGCTCGTGGTCTGAAACCTACGCCAGCGGCGTCCGCTCGACGACTTGTCCGTCGTAGCTCGGATACTGCTCGACGATCTCGCCGTCCTCGAGGTCGCCTTCTTCGATCATCTCCTCTAGGAGCCACCAAGCGACCTCGACGTGGTTCGTTTTGACGGTGTAGAACTCCTCGGGAACGCCAAGCGCCTCGAAGCGCTCGGGGTCAGCGTACGTCTTGCCGTAGACGAGCGTGCCGTCGTCGGTGACGTCGTCGAACTCTCGGCGAACGTTACGGGCCATGCGTTTCAGTCGACGGCGGTGCTGAGCGGCGTCTTTGAAAACGGAGGTACAGAAGTAGACCCGTTCGTGGTCACCCATCACGTCGAGGAGTTCATCGCGGTCGTTGTCGACGGCGCTCATGTGGTCCTCCTTGAGTTCGTACCCTTCCTTCTGCATGCGGCGGTAGTTCCCGTCGCTCATCTCGAACTCGTTGACGTTACAGAACTCCGCGGCACCCTCGTCGAGGAACTCGAGGAACTCCTCTTCGGGGCGAATACCGGGAATCTCGAACGCGGGCGTGAGTCCTTCTTCGCGGGCGATATAGAGGATGTCTTCCCACTCGGTGCCGTGAAGGTCGCCCCACTGCTCGAGTGGCGGGTGGAAGCGAATCTCGTCGAGACCGGCTTCCGAGAGCCGGCGCATGTTCTCGCGGCCACCCGTAATCCCCGTATAGAGGTGCGTGTGGTGGTCCTCGCCGAATTCGTCTTTGAGCAGTTCGAGGTAGTGACAGGTGCGCTCGAGGGCTTCCTGTGGTTCGCCGCCGGTGATCGACGTGCCGAGTGCGTCCATCCGGTGGGCTTCCTCGAGGACGTCGTCGTCGCTCTCGACGCGGCGCTCGTTGGCGTAGACGTCGGTAACGTTCTTGCGGTTCTCACCGAGTGGGCAGTAAAAGCAGTCACGCTGGTCGCAGTATCCGTAGACGAACAGCACCATCTTGCCACCTTTCGCGCACTGCTCACAGCCCTTCGAGATCATTCAACACCACGTACTGGGCCGACTCACAAAAGCCGTGCGAAACGACTTACCGAGTCCGGCGGCCTCGAGTGCGCGAAATTCTGTCGTCCCCAGAAGATGGAAATACCCTGCACTCGAACGTATGGCCTAATGCTGCTGGTCCTCTGTGTCGATCTCGACGACGACCTCGGTCGTAAAACCGGGTTCTCGACGCCGGTTATCGGCCGCGAGCCAGTCGAAGAGGCGGCCGTCGCACTCGCGACTGCGGACCCGGAGGACTCCGACGTCAACGTGATCTTTCAGGGGTTGCACATCTACGACGACCTCGACGAACGCGACGAGAGCGTCGAAGTCGCTGTCGTCACGGGCAACGACGACGGTGACGTCAACGCCAACCGCGAGGTCGGTGACGAAGTCGACACCGTGCTTGCGAGCCTCTCGACCGCTGAAGACGTCACGGCACTCGTGGTCACCGACGGTGCACAGGACGAATCCGTCATCCCGATCATCCGCTCGCGTGTGCCGATCGATGGCGTTCGTCGGGTCGTCGTCCGGCAGGCCCAGAACTTGGAGTCGATGTACTACACGATCAAACAGGTGTTGAACGATCCCGAAACGCGCGGGACGGTGTTGATCCCGCTCGGGATCCTCCTGCTCATCTACCCGCTTGCGCTATTTGGGACCGTCCTCGAGATGCCGGGGTTCGTGCTCGGGACGACCTCCGCGCTGCTCGGGCTGTATCTCATCTCTCGTGGCCTCGGACTCGGTGAACGCCTCGATAACGCCGTCGAGCGCGCCCGACGATCGCTGTACGCCGGCCGGACGACGCTCCTCGCTTACGTCGTTGCCGCCGCGTTGCTCGTCCTCGGTGGCGTCAGTGGGATGAACGCCCTCGAGGCGGAACGAGCCGCGACTGCCGGCGACGTCGGCGCACCGGTCATGCTCGCCGCAGTCGTCTCCGGCTCGGTGCAGTGGCTCGCTGCGGCGGGCGTGACGACCAGTCTCGGCCAGATCACCGACGAGTATATCGCCGGCACGCTCGAGTGGCGGTATCTCAACGCACCGTTCTACGTGCTTTCGATCGCCGTCGTCCTCCACGCCGTCAGTGCCTTCTTCCTCGACGACGTCGGGATCAGCTATCTGGCGACGGCGCTGACCGCCGGTACGCTATTAGGGATCGTAAGCACGCTCACGTTCGCGGTCGCCGAATCCAAGTTTTCCGACCCGCGAGACGACGAACAGGAGGCAGAGAGCGAGACGCGACAGCTAGGTCGCGTGTGAGTCAGCGTTCGCGTTCGACGACGAACTCCGCGAGCTCGACCAGATACGCCCTCGCTGCCGGATCGACGACCTCGACCCGATCTAAGGCGTCGATCGCGCGATCGGACTCGGCTCGAGCGCGGGTGTTGGCTTCATCAGGGGTGAGATCGGTTACCTGGACGACCGACGGCCGCTCTAAGGCGGCGTCGTGGCCGGTTGGCTTGCCCAGTTCGTCGGGTTCCGCGACCGCATCCAGGACGTCATCTCTGATCTGGAAGGCGATTCCGACCCGTTCGGCGTACTCTCCGAGCGCTTCGACGGTGACCGGATCCGAGCCAGCGGCGATAGCACCGAGTTCGGCGGCGGCCCGAAAGAGCGCCCCGGTCTTTCGACGGGCCAGCGTCATATATTCGGCTTCGTTCGCCGGCTGGGCCGAGAGTTCGGTCGCTTCGCCGACACCGAGTTCGACCATCGCTTCGGCGACGACCTGCATGGCATCCGGATCGGCCGAAAAGAGCGCAAACGCTTCGCCGAGTAAGCCGTCGCTCGAGACGATCGCTGGCCCGTAGCCGAACTCGCTCCACGCGCTGGCCGTCCCGCGGCGCAGTTCCGAGCGGTCGATAATGTCGTCGATCACCAGCGACGCGCTGTGAACGAGTTCGATCCCGACACCGAAGTCGACCGCTTCCTCGGCCGTCCCGCCGACGGTTTCGCAGGCTAACAGCGTCACCATCGGCCGAACGCGCTTGCCTCCCGACAGCGCCGTGTGGCGGACTTCCTCCCTGAGCGTGTCCGGCTCGAGGCCGTCGACTACCTCGACGAGACGCGCTTCGATCAGCGCCCGACGACGCTCCAGACGTTCCATTGCCAGCGCTTAGGACGGGGGTAAAAAGTAGGTGACGGATCACAACCCAAGCGTTCGCTCGAGATACTCACGTTTTCGTGACCGTGTTCCACCTTTTTCGTCGGGGTTGCTTCGCTCACCGTCCTCGAAACATCTGGATCAAAAACCGCTCGCTCTCGAGAGCCGCCTGCGCTGACTTACTGGAACTCTTCGGTCAGCGCCGGCACGACGTCGAAGAGGTCGTCGACGATCGCGTAGTCAGCGATATCCATGATCGGGGCGTTGGGGTCCGTGTTGATCGCGACGATCGTATCGGAGCCTTTCATGCCAGCGACGTGCTGGACGGCACCCGAGATACCGATGGCGATGTAGACGTCGGGCGTGACGACTTTCCCGGACTGGCCGACCTGGCGGTTCTTCGGCAGCCAGCCGTTGTCGACGATCGGGCGCGATGAGGAGACCGTCGCATCGAGCGCCTCCGCGAGCTCTTCGATGAGCGGGATGTTGTCTTCCTCTTCGATCCCACGACCGACGGAGACGAGCACGTCCGCCTCGCTGATGTCGACGTCGCCGCCGCCGACTTCCTCGAAGCCGGTGACGGTCGAGCCGATCGCGTCCTCGTCGATCTCGGCGTCGAACGCCTCGATTGAGGCGTCGCCGGTGCCTTCGGCTTTGGCCCACTCAGCGCTTCGGATCGTGACGACGGCCTCTCCTTCGAGTTCGTTGGTCGTCTCGACTTTGCCACCGTACATCTCGCGGGTGGCGATCAGCGTCTCGCCGTCGGTCTCGAGGCCGATCGTGTCGGTGACAATCGGGAGATCGAGGTCGTTGGCGACGGCGGGGGCGTAGTCGAGCCCGTTGACGCTGTTGGGCGTCAGGACGTACTGCGGGGCGAGTTCGTCGTAGAGCTGCGTCGTCGCCTGCGTGTAGACGTCGTGGTTGAACTCCTCGCCGTAGTCGACGGTGTGGATGGCGTCGACACCCTCGCGGTTGAGGTCGTCTGCGAACTCGTCGACAGTGCCGCTGATGACGGCCAGATGGAGGTCGCCGCCGGTTTCGTCGGCGAGCACTCGGCCCGCGGTGATAATCTCGTAGCTAACGTCGCGCAGTTCGCCGCGGCGGTGGTCGGTGACTGCGAGGACGTCCGTCATTGTGCCACCCCCTTGTCGCGAAGCAGTTCACCCAGCTCTGCGGCAGTCTCGTCGGCGCTGCCTTCCCAGACCGTCACGTCGCTTTCGCTCTCGGGTTCGTACATCTCCGTCAGCTCGAGTTCGGATTCGACGGCGCTCTCGTCGACGCCGATGTCGGCGAGGTGCTGGACGTCCAGCTCTTTGCGCTGGGCCTGACGAATGCCACGCAGGCTCGCATACCGTGGCTCGTTGATCCCCGTCTGAATCGTCAAGACCGCGGGCAGGTCGATCTCGGTCAGCTCCTCGACGCCGCCCTCGAGTTCGCGTCGCACCGAGGCGACGCCGTCCTCGAGGTCGTGCTCGAGGTGGTTGACGACGGCTCCCCACTGGGCACCGATCTCTTCGGCCAGCGAAACGCCGGTCGCGCCGAAGCTGTCGTCGCCGGCCTGCACGCCCGTCAGCACGAGGTCGGGGTCTTCCGCCTCGACGACGGCGCCCAGAATCTCCGTCTTCGCGTTGACGTCGAGCAGGTCGACGCCCTCGAGGGCGTCGTCCCAGACGCGGACGGCGCGGTCGGCACCCTTCGCGAGGGCCTGTCGGATGGTCTGTTCACACTCTTCCGGACCGATCGTGACCGTGACGACTTCGTCGGCGATCCCGTCTTCCTGCAGCTGAACCGCCTCTTCGACGGCGTAGTCGTCCCACTCATTGAGGTCGGCACCGAGGTACTGGTCTGCGATTTCAGTTCCCTCGATTTCGAACTCGTCTTCCACGGTCGCGACTTCTTTGACCGTAACGAGGATTTTCATCATCAATCACTGCAACGTCCGTACCGTAAACCTTTTCGAAACGCCCCTTCAGATACGCGCAGTTCATTTACCAACGTTATCGGTCATCCACTATCAGATTACGTCTCCTATCGTATAGTGGGTAAGCGCTACCAGCGTTTCTTCTTGATGCTGGTTCGATCCTCGAGACGGAAACGGTTTAACGCCACCACTGGTAGTACGCCGTATGGCAGACTGTCCACTTGCCGACGACTGTCCAAACTTCTCCGAACGGATCTCAGGAATGGGGTGTCAACATTACGGTGATCGGGGTGGCAAAGAGTGGTGTAACCATTACAGCCAGCCGATCGAGGACCTCAAGACCCAGCCTGTCAAGTCCGGAGAGGAGGTCATCATCGACGTTGTCGACATGCACGAAAGCGGTGCCGGTGTCGGTCGGACCGAGGACGGGTTTATCGTTATGGTCGACGGTGTCTTGCCGGAAGCCCGCGCTCGAGTCGAAATCACGCGGGTGCACAGCAACCACGCGCGCGCCGAGGAACTCGAGTTACTGCCGATGGATCCCGACGAAGTCGACGAGGCCGACGAGACAGCCGACACGGACGACGTGACGGCCGAGGCCGACGATGATGACGAGGACAACGACGATGGAGGTCGTTCCCGCCGTGAGCGCCTTGGAAGCCGCGAGAACTTCTGGGGTTCCTAACGCCGGAGTGCGTTCCACCGAGTGGACAGTCACCGGAACAGTTGTCACTCCCGCCACGTTTCTGACGAGCAACCGTCTGTCGTTACACCGATCGTGAACCAAATCGCCAGCGTCGGCTTCGTCGCGGCGGTGTTCGTGCTTGCTCGTCGCCGTGCGTGTCTCGCAACAGTTTTCACATTCTCTGTGTGATATGATCTCATGGAGCGAATTTCCTTATCGAACTCCGCGTTCGAGGGTAACAACAACGCGTACCTCTTTGCGGACGGACCGGAGACGGTCCTGATCGACACCGGCGACTGGATGGAAACGACACGCGAGCAACTCGAGGCCGCATTCGACGAGCGAAACGTCGACCTCGCCGACGTCGATCGGATCTTCTTGACACACTGGCACGGGGACCACACCGGGCTGGCGGGCGAGATTCAGGCCGAAAGCGGGGCCGAAGTCTACGCCCACGCTGACGACGCGGCACTCATCGCGGGTGACGAAGACGCGTGGGCCGACCTCCACGACCTTCAGGAACAGTATTTCGAGCAGTGGGGGATGCCCGAGGAGAAACAGGCCGTCCTCCGCGAGGTGCTTGCCGGCGGGAAGCCGACAGGGACGTCTCCGACCGTAACGGCGTTCGACGACGGCGAAACGTTCGCCATCAACGGCTACGACCTCGAGGTCGTCCACACCTCGGGCCACGCTGCGGGGCTCAGCATGTTCGCGTTCGACCTCGATGGCCGCCGCGAAGTCTGTTCCGGAGACGCCTTGTTGCCCGTCTACACACCCAACGTCGGCGGCGCGGACGTCCGGGTCGAGCAGCCACTCGAGAAGTACCTGCGGGCGCTTCAGGGGATCGTCGACGCCGACTACGACCGGGCCTGGCCGGGCCATCGCGACCCGATCGACGAGCCAGCTGTACGCGCCCAGTACATCATCGACCATCACGAGGAACGCTCGTGGCGGGTCCTCGACGCTATCGACCGAAAGGGGCCCTGTGACACGTGGACGATCAGTGACGATCTGTTCGGCGACCTCGAGAGCATCCACATCCTCCACGGGCCCGGCGAGTCCTACGCTCACCTGGAGCACCTAGAACGAACGGGCACCGTGGTCCGGGAGGGCACCGAGTATCGTCTGGCCGACGGCGTCGCCGATGACCTCGCCGCGATGGACAACCAGCGATGGTCGCTCGAGTACTGATACGACTACTGTACGTCATTTTCCGCGCAACCGCAGGACGATCGCGGTTGCACCGGTACATCGGTACAGCAGACCGTACGAGTCGCGCTCGAGGACGACAGGGTCGCTGCCGGCCGTGTTCTCGACGACTGCTCGGATCGCTGTCTCGCGGTCGGAGGGTAGAGAACCGGGGAAGCTTTGATCCTACCGCTATCTTACTGGTGTGTATGTGCGCACGCGAGATCGAGCACCGACAGTGGGGGCGGTCGCCGTGATCGACGAGGTCGAGGACCTCCTCGAGGAGATCGGCTTCGAACCGGAGACGAGCGTGTTGACGCACCGTCAGGCCCAGGTGCTTGCGTTGCGCGAACGCGGTATCTCACAGGCTGATATCGCCGACGCGCTCGGGACGTCGCGCGCGAACGTGTCCTCGATCGAATCGAGTGCGAGAGAGAACTTATCGAAAGCCCGCGAGACGGTCGCCTTCGAGGAAGCGCTTCGGGCCCCGGTTCGCGTCCGCGTCCCGGCGGGAACCGACCTCTACGACGTACCACAACTCGTCTACGAGGCCTGCGACGAACAGGGTGTCAAAGTCGACTACACCGCACCGGATCTCATGAAGGCCGTCAGCGATGCCGCCGGCGCTGCAGTGTCGGGACGCGAGATCGTCACGCCGCTGATCGTCGGCGTGACGTCCGAGGGTATGGTTCGCGTCCGTCATCAGGAGTAATCGCTGTCGCGAGGATCGCCAGACCGAAAGGCGGTGACCGCGTAGACGACTGTAATGTCCGCCGATCTGCCGGAGTCGCTGGCCACCTCGTGGCGTCGGGTCGGGACGCGAACGGGAACGACGAACGTCCTCTTGCTTTCGATTACCGCAGAGACGACGCTGTACGAACCGATCGAAGCCGCCGAAGAACGGGCCTCGATCGGGATCAGCGAGATCCCTATCCGGTCGCTGTTTACCGTCGACCTGACGTTTTCGCCGCCGCTTTCGAACGTCGGCGTTCCGCCGTCAACCGTCTTCTCGCAGGCAGCCCCCAAGGCGAAACGGCAGTTCGTCGAAACGATTGAAGACGAGGGGTTGGTCATCGACGGCACGCGAACCACTCTCGAGTTCGAGGCGTCGAACGGCGAAGCGGGCGTCTGGTACGTCATCGACGCAAGCTATCCCGTCGATCCCGACCGGCTGGGTGTCGATTGCGAATCGCTCACTGCCGAGATCCACGTCGCCGTCTGGCCGACCGAGACGAGCTACGGAATGGCCGGCGGCACAGTGCCACTCGAGTCCGTCGCCGACGCCGCCGACGTGGACGACGCTGCTGAACTGCCGACTCACGCTGAGATCGATCCGGAACGCGACCGCGAGACGATCGCCGAGTTGATTCGGACGATCGACCTCGAGTCCGGCACCGACGCCTAACGATCGACCGTCGATCGTCGTCGAACGACCGTGGGACCCCCATGCTTTTGGCAATTGGTAGCACGCAATATGTATGGAAAACAACCGGCACCCGATCGACACCGGCGCCGAAACGGGCGACGAGTCGTCCGGCACCCTCGAGGGTGCGTTCGCCCGGGTCTCGGACGCCGTCTACGCCCTCGATTCCGAGTTGCAGTGTACGGCTGCAAACGAGCAGGCCAGAGCCCTGTTCGGTCGAGATGCCGGCGGCGAGGGGGAAGGGGCCGGAGTAGACCGAACAACGGACGCCACCACTCGCTCGCTCTTTGGAGACGCACACGTACGCGCGTTCGAGTCCCAGCACCCACACACGGCCGAGGCGTACCACGACGCCGTCGGTCGCTGGTTCGAGGCGCAGTGTTATCCGGACGAAACCGGCGTCACCGTCCTCGTTCGAGACGTCACCGACCGGAAAGACCGGGAACGAACCCTCGTCGATGGGAACAGACGGCTGCGGTCGATCTTCGAGGACGCACACGATGCGATCCTCGTCGGTGACGAGGACGAAATCGTCGCCGCCAACCCGGCCGCAGGCGAATTGCTCGGCCTCGAGCGCGCGGAACTATACGGTCGCTCGCTCGAGGAGTTCGTCCACGACGACCACGACGTTGACTCGGCCTGGACGGCGCTGCTCGAGCAGGGGCGACTTCGCGGTTCGTTTTCGGTGGTTCGCCCCGATGGAACCGATCGAATTGTCGAGTACAACGCCGTCGCGAACGTTTTACCCGGCACCCACCTCTCGATTCTCAGGGACGTTACCGACGCCCGCCGTCGCGAGCGCCAACTCGAGTGTCAACAGGCGCGGCTGGCGGCACTCGACCACATCAACGGCGTCGTTCGCGAGATCAACGACGCGATCGTCAACGGCTCGAACAGGGCCCACCTCGAGCGGGTAACCTGCGAGTCGCTGGCTGATTCGCCGTCGTACGAGTTCGCGTTCATCGGGGACGTCGACATCCGGACGAATAGCATCACCCACCGCGTCGAAGCGGGAATCGACAACTACGTCGAAACCATTCCGCTGTCGACAGACGCCGACGACCCTGCCGGTCGTGGACCGGCAGGGACGGCCATCCGAACCGGAACGATGCAGGTTTCGAACGACGTCTTCGAGGACCCGTCGTTCGAGCCCTGGCGCGAGGACGCCCGCGAGCACGGCTACACCTCGGCGGCGGCGATTCCGATCACACACGACGACGTCCTCTACGGCGTCCTCGGTGTGACGAGCGCCCGTCGGAACGCGTTTACCGACGAGGAACGCGACGTCATCGGGCAACTCGGTGAAATCTTGGGCCACGCGATCGCTGCCCTCGAGCGCCGGCGCGTACTGCTCGGCGACGAACTGATCGAACTCGAACTCGTGGTCGACGACGCCGTCGCGCACTTCGACGGCCCCGAGATGACGGGCCACTCCGTCTGGTTCGATCGCGTCGTCCGGATCGACGACGAGCAGTACCTCGAGTACGGGACGACGGCCGCCGAGACCTTTCCGACGGTCGAAACCCTAACCGAGCGCGTGCCCCACTGGGAGGGGGTGACGGCCCTCGACGAGTCACACGGCGAAGTAACGTTCGAACTGGTGATCGATGCACCGCCGTTGATCGGCGTCGTCGACGCCTATGGCGGCTACGTCGAGTCGGCGGCCATCCGCGACGGCGACTACGCCGTGACGGCGCACTTCTCGACCGGGACGGACGTTCGCTGCGTCGTCGACGACATCACCGACGTCTACCCCCGGACGCGCACCGTCGCCCGTCGCCGAATCACGCCCTCGAGAGAGCCGGTCGAACAGCTTCGAACCCGGCTGGCGGAGACGCTGACCGATCGCCAGCAGGTCGCCCTCGAGATGGCGTACTCTCGCGGCTACTTCGAGTGGCCGCGCCACAGTTCCGGCGAGGAGGTCGCCGAGGCGATGACCGTCACGCCAGCGACGTTTCACGAACATCTCCGTGCCGCCCAGCAGAAACTCATTACGGCAATCCTCGAGCCACCGGAGACCACCCGTGACGCGGTCACCGACGATCCCTGATCGTCGAGACCGAGTCCCACGCCGGTCCCAACGTGGCGGGATTGATTACGGCGTCGCGCCACGTATCGCGTATGCAAACCCACATCGTCCCGGTCGGGTTCGACTACGACCGGCTGATCGCGCCTTAGTCGGCCTATATCTCTCGTCTCGGGTTTCTCGGAGATCACAATGCAAGACCAGAAACTCGAGCCGATTGCACCGGATGAAGCAGTCAGTCTCTACCTTCAGGATAGAGAAAACGAATTGGCGAACGGGACGATCAAATCCTATCGGCACAAGCTGACGAGATTCGTAGAATGGTGTGACCAAGAAGAAATAGAGAATCTAAATACGCTATCGGGACGTGATATACTTCGGTTCAAACAGTCCCGGTCTAACGTGCTCAACTCTGTGTCATTAAAGGGCCAAATGGACACACTGAGGAGTTTCATTCGATGGTGTGAATCAATCGACGGAGTAGAACAGGATCTCCACAATAAGGTCATGTCTCCTACTCTAAGCCAAGGAGACAGGGAGAGAGACATCTTGATTGATTCAGAGATCGCCAAAGATATTCTCGAACATTTGTCCCGGTTCGAATATGCTTCACTCCATCATGCACTCCTCACTCTGCTATGGCGTTGTGGAGCAAGATCTGGAACAGTCCGTTCCTTCGATCTTCGGGACTACGAGAGAGAGAATCAAAGACTGGAGGCGAAACATCGTCCTGAAACTCCACTAAAGAACAAGAAACGAGGGGAGAGGCTAATTGCACTCAGCTCCGATGTATGCCAAGTCCTGAACGACTACATAGACCATAACCGGGAGAAGGTAACAAATGAACCAGGACGAAAGCCGTTACTCACAACTCAATTTGGACGGATTTCAAAGTCTACTATTCGAGAAACCTGTTATCGGTGGACTCATCCCTGCCAATATAATGGCGGTGAGTGCCCACACAGTCGGGATATGGATGAGTGTCAAGCCCTGAATCCACCCAAGAAAGCACCCTCTCTATGTCCATCCTCTCGTAGCCCTCACGCTTGGAGAAGAGGTGCTATCACTCACCATCTTACTGAAGATGTTCCTATAGAAGTTGTGAGTGACCGGATGAACGTCTCTCGAGACGTATTGGATCAGCATTACGATAGACGGTCTGAAGAGGTGAAGGTAGAACAAAGACGGGAATATCTATCAAATATTTAGATCACGAGTCATCCGTTTCTCTAATTGATGTTAGTTTTCGCCAAACCACTTATCTAATGTTTCCTGTGGCTCTTCTTCCTCTAATTCTTCAAGCACCTCCATACATTCGCGACGAAATGATTGGCTGGTTCTCACGTAATAGGTTTGGCCACTTTCTTCTAATTTCCTCATATCTTCGTCCATACTCCTTTCATTAAATTTAACTAGAATATGATTTATCTTTTTAACTATTTGGGCCTTCCCCTCCGTGCTTAATAACTTCCAGTAATCATGGATATCACTAGCTATTTCTGTTGCATCAATTTTACCCCCATCTGTTCTTACAGAAGCAGATTCCCTAGAGATGGACTCTGACATGAGGTGTCGCAATAATCGTTGACCGATTATCGGTAGTGGATCCTCGGGAGAAAATGGATAAAACTGGGTGGGTATCTGACGAGGAATGGTGCTTGAATGGATGAGTTCATTGAGAGTATCATCAGCAAATTTATTTCGTTTTGAAATGGTCCCTGCACTTCGATCAAACACTAAGCCAGGATCGTCAATATCCAAATTAGAAAAAGATTGGTCAAGATCATTCATTCCCGAGTAAACTATTTCATGACTATCTATACTGTCACTCTCCGGTACTTCCCTCTTTATATTGTCTGTCTTAATATCAGAGTTCTTTTCTACTTCCTCAATTGTTAATCCATTTGTTCGACAGTCAGTCAATAAAACACGATCATGACACTGGAGAAGGATCTCCGGGTTCACTCTTTGACCTGATTTGTTCCGAAAGGAAGGGTGTAATTTTCGTAAATTATATCCTGCTCTATCTAATGGAGTTGGCCAATTCCGTGGCCCTCCCTCCGCCAGTCCAATGCACATGTTAATCAGCTTTGACTTATCAGATAATCTGGCCATGCATACTCCCTTCCAGTGTTGCTTCTGAATCAAAATAGTGTTGGATGTTAGTATAAAGCCTTAGGATTACATTTCCACAACTGTCTTCAGGGAGATAGATTCTCATCCAATTCGGAGCTACCTCGAGGTCTAATTCATCTCCAGTATGAAGATCTACCGCTGAAACACTATAATAATCCTCGTCAATCTGGTTTTCTAACCCCCATAATCGGAATGGCTTAGTAGAACCTAATAAAGTAGAAAAGAACGACTCAAAGTCTGTTATCTCACGGTCAAAACTTATCAAAACTGGCTCTCCAGTGAGATTTCCACCGTACTTGTCGACCCCTCTTTTTATTGCATAATCTTCTTCAAGTGAATATAGAATATCTTTATATTTGTCTTTTATTTCTTCTATCTGATAGAAATGGCCATCAACCGAATCGCCTCTTGCGGTAAACTTCGCTGTGTGGGTAATATCTTCTAAAAGAATTCGACCATCGTCAAATGCTCTTCTAATACCAACATTGGAGAGTGAAGTAGATTTCCCTAGTGTTTCGTCGCCACTTAATGTTGAAAGAACTTTCTTAGCGTTTTCTCCCCATAAACGCATTGACATTTTTGAGATTTCTCTCGCTGTAGGATGTTCAGAACCGTCTTCTTGGGATCTTGCCTTCTGGAATTCGTCTTCAAATTTCAGAGAGAAGCTTCTAAAATCATTTCTTGGGCTTTCTCCTATGTTCCTCAGAAAGCTATTCGAAAGCCATGAATAGTCGAGCTTGGTGAATCGAGGGAAAACGAGTTTGTCAAGCAGGCTATCACTATTTTTTGATTTTGCTAAGCTGTGTACTGCCCAGAACCTTTCATCAAGATTCTCAATATAGAATCGTGCTTTCTTATCGGAACCTAGCTTCCTAATTTGAATGTTTTCAAAGTCGCTTTCTCGAGTCTTATCCCTTTTAAGTCGATAATCTTCGGTATCCCCTAAAAGGCCTTTTGTGGTTGGCCGTTCCGACTCGATCAAGTATGATTTTAAATATGTCTCCCCTTCGTTTAGCTCTTGATTCTGATTCACAGAATCGTATGAGTCAACCATTTTCTCTTGAAGGAGCTCTTTTAACTCCATTCTTGACGAGATCATGGCTGACCCAGACATGTTAATGGGTATTCCCTCGGGTGGTTTAAATATTCACCTGATTCTTCTATGTTGGAAACATTGATGCCTTCTAACAATTTTATAAATGAGATGCATGAACTGTGATATGGATCGATGCGGAGAAATCTTTCAGTGGTCATCTAAATACAATCCACTAGGACGAGACTTAGAAAGAACGTCTGGTGACGTAACTGCAATCTCTTTTTCGAGACAAAAGATTCGGAACCACTGTTGTTATAGAGAAACCATACCAGGAAGTGATAAGTGTTATTGGCACACAAAAAAGGAAAAAACTCAGAAGGAATTACAACAAAATCTGGGCGACCACGATGAGCCTGTTGGGAATGCCTATATTTCGGGTGAATTCAAAAATCTTGATCTTCTAGTAGAGTTTCCAGAAGCTACTTTTGAAGACTGCACATTCAAGAATGTTGATTTCACCGGGTCTCTTTTCCCGAATGCAGTTTTTATGGATGTTGAATTAACTGATTTCAAATTCGATCAATGTGTGCTACAGGGTTCAAAGTTAGATAATGTGAATGATATGAAACAAGGTAGAAGTAGTCTCCAACAATGTGACTTAAGAGGTACTATCCTATCTAATGTTGACTTTAAGGGGGGAAATTTTGAAGGATCCGTGTTTAATGTGAGATCTAGATTAGAGAACAGCACAGAGTTAGATGGTGCAAATTTTCAAAATGCGGATCTCGAGGAAGTAAAGTGGCAGAATATTGATCTAACTAAATCGGATTTCACAGGCGCGAACGTTCAAAATGCAAACTTCTCTAATAGTACTTTAGTTCAAACTATATTTAGCCATGCAAATTGCTTAGGTGCGGATTTTTCTAATGCGGATCTTGAGGGTGCGAAATTTGATCAAGCATACTTAGTTGGATCAAATTTTATTGGTTCCGAATACCATAATGCAGTATTATCTGATGTTCAAATTGATCATACTACAGAATTTGATGAAACGTCTTCGTATCAACGAGAAGATGCACCTCCCGGGAAATTCGAGAATAGATCCGTACGCGATCTCAAAGCTTTGTGGACATATAGGACGTTACAGAACGTATTTAGAGAGAACGGGATGATAGAAAAATCTAGACAATACTATGTGAAGGAGAAGGATTTGCGACGCGAGCAATACTGGCGACAATTTAGAAATGAAGCTACATTATTGGAAAATCAAGATGATTTTTTGCGGATTTCTCTTGAAGACCGACCTAAACTGAAATGGCTGGTGTTTCTATTCCGAGCACTTCGAGCAGAGTCATCTAAATGGATAATAAGATTTGGAGAAGGTATTGAAAACTTAATCATATCTGCAATACTAACCATAATTGGATTCGGTATTGTTTATCCATTAACTGGTCTGAATACTTCAACTGGCGAATATAGATTTAAGTTCCCTGTCGAATTGAGTGATCTTCTAAATGTCTCTTGGAGTCCTTTTCTTGAAGGGCTTCTTTTTAGTGTTCTAACTTTTACACCAGGTAATAGTGGTGATATTACTCCTATAGGATTCTCCCAAGTATTGGCAATCATAGAAGCTTCACTTGGAACAATTTTCTTCGCTCTAGTGGTCTTTGTATTAGGTCGTCGTACCACACGGTAGCTCGTTTTTCAAAGGAGTTACTTTAATTCGAAACCGATCAAAGCGTCAGCCGACGTCCCCGTTATCTTGGTTTAATTCGAAACCGATCAAAGCGTCAGCCGACGTCCCCGTTATCTTGGTAAAGCGGAAGCATATGGAAGATGTCAAGCTTAGTAGTAATCTTTGAAAAATCACTAAAAACCGAAGAGCAACGCGAGCGTTCGCAAGATGGGGAGATGGAGATTA
The DNA here is from genome assembly GCF_009392895.1 of Natronorubrum aibiense. GTDB lineage: Archaea > Halobacteriota > Halobacteria > Halobacteriales > Natrialbaceae > Natronorubrum > Natronorubrum aibiense. The sequence continues at coordinate 1,782,009 of NZ_CP045488.1, forward strand.
CTGGCATGTAGGAAACCTCTCCAATGCAGTCCGAACTGGTGAAGATTGGACATGTTCATTGGGCCAATGAACTATTCGAGCCCAAAAGCCGGCGACTCACTGATGATCTCTATCTTTGGGTTCATGCATGGGATCGAAACAACGACAGTGGTCCATATCGAAGGCCTGCTACCTTAGCAGAAGTGGGTCCCTCTTCCACAACAGTTCAACTTGGGCTTTTATAAGTAACCTACTATCCAACATCCGAATTTAACCGTCAAAAGCTCTATTCCGCCGAATCCTGCAACATAATATGATTTCCTCTCCTCTCTCCCTTTTTCACCTATACAACACTAATCTAGACAATAACGACAACTTGAAACTAAATATTCTTTCGAGTTATATTCGAAGAAGAGTAATTAGGCGTCCAATCGTATTTGTTACAAGCTGATCGGATATGTTTGTTTGTTAACTTTGGGTCGTAGTTGTCGCCGTATTGTTCCTTGAACCAATTTCTGGTTCCGTCTACTCTATTAATAGATAATTGGCGCAGCATCACGAACAGACGCTCTCCATGTGTGAGAGATTCAATTCCCTTCTCTTCGGCTTGTTTCTGCAATCTAAATGCTCTAGATTCGTTCTGCTTCGAAGGGGGATGATCATTTCTGTAGTTTGATGGATGATATCCTGATTCACCTGTATCGTAGTCAAATGCTTCTAATGTCTCGATAGCCTCGCTAAAGGAACCTGATCCCGCTATGATTTTTGCTACAAAGATTCGGGGTTTGTAGATCCGACTTTTTCTGGATTGGCCGCCGATGAGAACAAAGAAATCACCTTCTTGGATTCCTTTCGTGGTGAATTTCTCATAGTCTGGTTTCGAAAGTTGGATCGGACGATATTCTCTCGCTTCGATTTGATATTTTCGATCACATGCCCAAAAGTTATACAATTGACAAGGGACGAAAGTCTGAGTCTGCTTGCCGTTGTAATCCCCGTTCGCATCTCGTTTCTCTCCGAACGGTCCATCAATAACCTTGGCTATCAGCAGGCTTCGATTCCCGTTTCCTGCATTTGCGTATGGACTTACCGGGTGCGAATAGTGTGCTTTCCACTTCTGGTGATTAGCTCCCCGATATGGTTCGAATCGTTCCCATGAATTAAGACCGGGATCGATAGGTTCGTTCTCTGTATTCGTCTTTGGTTCCCACAGATGATTTTCAGGGTCCTTGAGTACATCTGAAGGGAACGTATCAGTAAGCACTTCAGCAAACGATTGTGGCTTCTTCACGTCGCTTTCAGTGGCTTCCTTGATGATTCTCTCATGGGACCATTCGGGTTCGATCTTAACTTTCGGTAGTTCTGTTTGTTCGTGGCTAGTTCCGGGAAGTCTGAATAACCGCTTCTTAGTATATATTTGAGAGTCTATGTCGTACTCGAACTCTTTCGCCATCTTTCGCAATATTTCCAAGTCATTCTGTTTCACGAAATTCGGAAGATGAGCGTGAATTGATCGTCCCCCGGAAAAGTACCACGTACAGGCAGAGGGATCTGTATTTAGATAATTCAAGCAAAAATCTTCAATCCAATCAATTTGTTTTTCCAATGAAATTTCTGCATCGGATTCGATATAGAGGGGATAATAGACTCTTCCTTCGGCTTCTGCTTTATCTTGAAGCTTCTTGGCGATGTTCTTACCAGAAACAGCATATGGGTTCTCCAATTTATGTTGTTCCTTGATTTCATCGAAACCTAAATAATAAATTGGAGACCCAAAAGACATCTCCTGTGATAGTGATTTAAAAGCACTCTGAAGAATCGGCTCTGGATTCGTTGGGGATTCTGCCAATCGGATGTATGGCTCATATTGCGCCGTTTCTGCTTCATTCTGTTCCGTAGTGGATTTCTGCTTGATCGGAGCTGTACCAGTTTGTGACTTCATTTCTAACTCGAATATTCGTTAATCACATCTGCCATCTTCTGCTGGAGCAAGTCGTCATAGGTGGAGAATCTCTCGTTAGCTTTCGCCATAGCGAGTGCCCTTTTCGTTTCGGGTCGAACCGAAATAGTAGCATATTCAGAAGTCATTTTCACATATACTTACGCATTGTAAGTTTATAAATGCATTGAAATTGGAGTTTATAATTGAATTTGTAAATTCATATCTCATTTCTAACTCACTAATTGGAGTATGTATATTGGACTTGAAACGGAGGTTGAGGGTGTTTGAAGAGGATAACTTTCTGGGAAATTACGATGAACTTCCCAATAAGTTTGGATGGCATAACTCGAGAGATGTTGTTTAGAAGCGTTATACCGGTGATTTAGTAGAACTGATTATCATATACGCTACAATAGGGATAAAGAACCGCTCTTGGAGAGGGTTTGGCTCGGATTTTATCGTTTCCTGTATAACGGTTAAACGCAATTTCTGCGTGCTTTATACGACTTAATTGCTAAAATCCTAATTCGTGGGATACCTGTCCCTGAAGTCCTCAAGTGTTGTCCCGATCAGTTTATTGTAAAGACACTCTGCATCCCAGAGATCAATGGTGGTGTCGCTATTTCGCTCAATTTTGTCTGCCGTTTCTAACGCACCCTTTGTGAAGGAGACTGCAGTTACAGCTGTTTCTGATACATTGTGTTCAGATGCAGCGCCTGCGATTTCACGGATTTCACCCGGTCCAACACCCTCTCGATTAACTACTTCAACAATCACCTCTCTCCTTCCTCGATTCAAAATAACATCATGACCACCGTCTCCTGTCGCTTTCGTTCGAGTTGTGTCCCACTCTTCGTATTCGAGGATATCTTGTACTACCTTTTCGAGTGTAGCGTGATCATGACTCGATATCCAGTTATGAAACGATGGTGGAACCATACCAATGGTCTCCCATACCGGCCCTATTAAAATCCCACAATCCCCACCGAGAATTTATGCTATATGTATACAATCGCTCCCCAAGAACCAATAATTGTATACATCAGATTGGCTAATTCCTTGTTAATTCAATTTGAAAAGCTGGGGAGATTTTTCACTTGTAGATTTTCGGCTGGCAAATCTCCTTCAGAAGAAAAATTTTTGATTGCTCGGAACAGTAAGGAGTTGATTGATTAGAATCCTATCGTAAATGAGAAACCAACTTTCTTTTATATTTCACATGCATAATTTAGACGATCTGTGTTTTTAGTTAATTATTTATCTTTTGACTATCAGACTCTTCAAACCCTTCTCGGTCAACGTAGATCTCGAGATCATCTGCTAGTTCCTCTAGTTCGTCCATCAGTTCATTCTGATGCTGCTGTAGCTCGTTACCGAGGTCAGTGGGCAGTTGATCTTGGAGGAGGCTGCTGTATTCAAGACGTGTTTCAAAGGAGCTGTCAAGTAGCTGTTGTTGAAGACTCGCGATTTTCTGTTTATCGTCGCTACGACTCTTGTTTGACCATGCTTTAAGAGAAGCGACAAATCCTTCTTCAATTTCTTCTTCTTTTGTTTCATCGTCAATGACTTGATTGTACCAGCGTTTGACTTGGTTGACTAGGGCCATTCGAAGTGGCCAATCTAGTTCATCAAGTTCGTCCGTGTCAACAGCGACAAATGCATCTCCTGCATATATCACACTCATATTTGCGAAGATATCTGTCCGGCTTTCACCAGCAGTATTTAGTGTTCTTTCACTGACTTCTCCTGTGATTAGAACACGAATCACGTCCCGTTGGTGAATCGGAAACGAGGAAGTCTCTTCCTGCATATAAAAATACCCTCCGGCAAGAGTCAACCCAACCCCAAGAAGTGCAATAATCGGATCCCCGAGTCCAACTAATGTCAAAAGTAACCCTACGATAATCCCTAAAGCTCCGTGTGGTCCTTTTGGTTTATATGTGAGTGATCCAGATCCAATTTCACGCCATTCAGAGGTTGCAACAAGTCTTCCCTTTACCGTGCCGGTCAATTCTCCTACGTTCTCGCTTTCTATATCGAGGTTTGCCTCTTGACTCCCATGTGTATGGTATTTGAAATTATCTCCGTCTTGAATTTCTTCCAGGCTGCGTTTTAATCTCCGATAAAATTGTCTGGGGTTAATTCCATTATATTCGCCTTCGACAAATTTGGTTGCTTTGCGAAGGTTTTGCCGTGTATATTCCCATGATCTGTTCTTGTCCATTACAGTCATTCTAAATTATGTATGACGTAAATAGCTTTGTAGATGATTATCAAATTCGATAACTTGTTAGATTCGTTCCACACAATATTATTATAATTGTACACTACTTATAAATTAATCACTCCTTCTATTCCAGTAGAGTTAGAGCTAAGGGATTTCCACTCTACGATTCTAACGAGAAATCCGAGGCGGGAGCAAGGGCCAACAGTAAGAATGTGGAATTGAACGGTGCGTGATCTGATATAGGATATTTAAATCCTCTGTAGATCAACACCATTACAGCGTCTACCTCCCAACAATCGCGTATGCAAACCCACATCGTCCCGGTCGGGTTCGACTACGACCGGCTGATCGCCCCACTGGTTCGCGATCAGATCGACGTCGATAGCGTCATTTTGCTCGAGGGTGCCGTCGGCAGCGAGGCCAACGTCGAGTACTCGCGTCGGCTCTCGAAGAAACTCGAGACGGACTTTCGGAACTTACTGGGGGCGAGTACGGAACGGTTCGTGCTGGCGGACGTGTACGACTACGACGCCGCCTTCGAGCAGGCCTACGAACTCATCACCACGGAACTCGACGACGGAAACGAGGTCTGGGTCAACATCGCTGCGATGCCGCGAACCGTCAGTTTCGCCTTTGCGAACGCTGCCCACTCGCTGATGGTCGAACGTCAGGACGACCGCGAGCATATCCACACCTACTACACCGCCCCCGAGAAGTACCTCGAGACGGAACTCGCCGAGGAACTGCGCGAGCAGATCACGCTGCTTGAGTCGTTTCGCGACGCGGGCGAGATCGACGACGAACGGATCGACGCTCGCCTCAAGAGCGCACAGGAGTTACTCGCTGAGTTCGACGAGCGCGGAACGACCATCGGCGCGAAGGAGATCGACGGCAAGCACATCGTCGAGCTCCCGGTGGCCTCGTTTTCGAACGTCAAACCCTTCGAGGAACTCATTCTCTACAAACTCGGCGAGGACGGCGAGTTCAACTCGGTCTCGGAACTCGCCGAAGCGCTCGCTCGCGAACTGAACGAGGAGTACACTGACAGCTTTCGCTCGAAAGTCATCTACAACGTGGATCGGCTCGGCCCCGGCGGTAAAGGCTACATCGAACGCGAAGAACACGGGAAATCCTACCGAACGCGTCTTTCGCGCATCGGCGAGTTGTGGGTCCGGGCTCACTCCGATAGCGGCCTCGAGCAGTAACAGGTCGGAAGAACACGGTTTCTCACCTCGAGTTGCACGTATCGTCGCGTCGTCGACCTCTCGGTGGCCACGAGCCTCGTCGCCGAAAGGCTGTTAACTCCCGGGGAGACACACCAGAACTGACGATGCGGCCGTTGGATCATACGGACTCCTGTACGTCGGTGCCGGTAACCGCGAACCGTCCTGCGGTTGCGCCGAGGCACCGTACAGCGGGCCGTCTCACTCGAAGTGGATGAGCGGCTTGATGATCCCGTCTTCTTTCTTGTCCATCATCTCGAAGGCTTCCTCGATCTCGTCGAACTCGAACTCGTGGGTCGTCATCTCGGTCGGATCGACCCGGTCGTTCTCCAGCAGTCGCAGCAGTCGTTCGATACGGAGCCGGCCGCCGGGACAGAGATCGGTGACGATGTCGATCTCGGCCATCCCGACGCCCCACTCTTCTCGAGGGATGTGACGGAACTCGCCCTCCCCGTGGTAGCCGACATTCGAGACGGTCCCGCCAGGCTTGACGGCCTTGATGCAGTCCTGAAAGGTCTGATCGGTGCCGAGCGCTTCGATGGCGGCGTCGACGCCCTCGTCGTCGGTGTGGTCCATGATCGCCTCAATCGGATCGACCTCCTGGAAGTCGACGACGTGGTCAGCACCGTAGGTTCGGGCGATTTCCTGACGCTTGTCGACCGTCTCGACGGCGATGATCTCGCCAGCGCCCTGTAACTCGGCCCCCTTCGTCGCCATCAGCCCGACCGGTCCCTGGGCGAAGACGGCGACGGTTCCACCGACCGGAATGTCGGCGTTTTCGGCCGCGGCGAACCCGGTCGACATCATGTCCGTCGTGTACAGTGCCTCGTGATCGCTGACGTCGTCTGGAATGTGTGCCAGGTTCCCGTCGGCGTCGTTGACGTGGGCGTACTCAGCGAACGTCCCGTCTTTGACGTTTGCGAACTTCCAGCCGCCAAGCGCCCCGTTCGACTGCGAGGAATGGCCGTCCTGTGCGGCTTTCGAATTCCAGTCGGGCGTGATCGCGCCAACAGCGACGCGGTCGCCGGACTCGAAGTCGCTCACCGAGTCGCCGACCTCCTCGACGACGCCAACAACCTCGTGGCCCAGCGTGAGGTTCTCGCGATCACCGATCGCCCCGTGGACGGTGTGGCAGTCCGAGGTGCAGATCAGCCCCTTCGTTGGCTTGAGGATCGCATCCGCCGGTCCCGGTTCCGGCGGCTCCTTCTCTGTAATTCTCGTCTCGCCGATCCCATCCATGACAAATGCTTTCATGCTCATTGTGTGCTATCTCGCGACACCGCCGACCAGCAAAAAGGTTTCAGCGACTGATACTGCCGGACAAAACTAGTCACACACCGACCGTACGCGAATGATCGTCGCCTTCGGCGACGTACCGTGAGACGCGATCGGGCGTTTACTGACTGTTGTCCGGCAGTGTGACTCACGCACCAACGCGCTCGAGCACCCGTTCACGAAGCACGAGCAGACACGGGAGGACGGTGAGACAAGCGATGAACGCGAAGATGATGCTCAGGCCCGTCACCAGCCCGAAGCGTTGCAGCGGCGGCGCGAGCGCCAGCGCGAGGACGCCGAAGCCGGCTGCCGTCGTCGCCGCGCTGCCGAGCAACGCGCCGCCGGTGCCGGTAATCGTCGCCGCCAGCGCGTCCTCGAGCGAGTCCCGTTCGTCCCGTTCGGCGACGAATCGTTCCCCGACGTGGATGCTGTAGTCCACGCCGAGTCCGATCGCGAGGCTCGTAATCACTGCCGTCTCGCTGTTGAAGGGGAGATCCAGCAGCGCCATCGTCCCGAGAAGCCACGCGAGCGCGGCGACGACCGGCGCGAGCGTGACCACGCCGAGCGAGAGCGCCCGGTGGCGGACCCAGTAGAGGGCCGTCAGGAAGACCAGGATGACCACCAGCGTGACGACAAACGCCTGCACGAGCGTCTCGAGCAGGGCATCCTGAACGACGGCCGTCGTTACGGGCCCGCCCGTCGCGACTGCCGTGACGACGCCGCTGTCACTGATCGCGGCCGCCACGTCGCGGGTATCGTCGGCGACGGTCTGTGCCGGCGCGTCGCTCTGGACGTTGACGAGCAGCCGTGCGGATTCGTACGTACCGTCGTCGGTCCGGTAGAGGACCTCCGACGCGCGGTCCGGATCGACCTCGAACAGCACGTCGTAGAGGCCGGGGACGTCTTCGTCCGGCAGCCCGTCATTGTTCGTATCACGCGCCTCGACCGCGGCGGCGACGGTTTCGTTCTCGCTTGCGAGTTCGCGGATCACCGCGGGCGGGCCGTCGATCGCAGCCTGCCCGTTTGGTCGAACGACGATCGTGCCGTCGCCGTCGACGCCCGCGATCGCGTCGTCCATCGCGACGAGCGCCTCCGGATCGGTGACGTCGCCGCTATCACCGCGTATCAGAACCTGTGTCCGACTGTTCTCGCCGCGGTCGGCGAAGTTCGCGCCGAGGTACGCGGCGTCGTCGCTGATCGTGTAGGTTCCCGGCGCGAGCGGTCCGGGGAGGGATTTCGCCCACTCGGGAGCGTCCTCGGGGAGGAAATCAGCCTGATTGAACTCCGTATCGATTCCCGTCGCCCCGTAGGCCCCGCCGGCAGCCAAGAGGAGCGCGACGATCACGATCACAACCGGTGCGCGACGAGCTAACGTGACGAACTTCGAGAGCACGCGGTTGACGACGCTGGTCCCCGTTCCGAACGGCGGTTTCGCTCGATTGCGGCCGAACCGTGTCTCGAGGACGTCGTCGACCAGCACCTTGAGCGCGGGCACGAAGACGGCGAAGGCGACGAACGTCGCGAGAATGCCGCCGGCGCTCAAGATCGCGAAGTCCTGAATCGCCGGAAGCGGACTGACGACGTTCGAGAGGAAGCCGACACCGGTCGAGACGGTCGCCGCCGCGAGCGCGAGCACGACGCCCGCGAGCCCCATCGTCATGCCGGCTTTCGTTCCCAGTGCTGGCGCGTCGACGTCGGCCTCGAGACTGGTCGCCGTGCCGCCGTCGCTCGTCGCGTGGCCACCGGCTGAGATCTCGAGTTCGCTAGCTCTGGCCTCGCGATAGCGCATCACGACGTGGAGTGCGTAGTCGATACTCAGCCCTATCAGTAAGAAGGGGACGGCGATCAGCAACTGACTCGAGGGGATCTCGAGCCAGCCCTGGATGCCGGCGAGCCACGCCATCACGATCCCGATCCCGAGCAGGCCGATGAGGACGTCGACGACGTCCCGGTACGTGATCGCGAGCACGCCGAGGACGAGCACGAGCGCAACGGGTGTGATGATCGCGAAGCTGTCGCCGACCGCGCTCGACGACGCCGCGTCGGTGATCCCCTGCCCGAAGACGAACGCGTCGTCGAACCGCTCGTCGACGAGATCAGCGATCTCGACTTGCGCGTCGTAGGCTGCCTGCGGGTCCTCGTCGGGGCCGCTGTCGTCGACCTGGAAGATGAAGGTGATCCGTGACTCGGCTTCGGTCGAGCCCGGTTCGTAGCTCGTCGGCAGGAACTCGTAGGCGTCCTCGCCGCCCTGTTCGGCGTCGGGATCGAGGACCCGCTCGAGCAGCGCCTCGACTTCAGCGTCGTCCCGTGCTTCGAGCGCTGCGATCTGTTCCTCGAGCGTCGGTTCGCTCGTCTCCGGCGGCCCCTCGGCCGCCGCTCGATCCTCGAACACCGCAGCCGTTCCGACGATGTTCTCGAGACCGACGAAGCCCTCGTCCTCGAACGTCGCGTTCAACTCGTCGTCCTCACGGATCTCCTGTTGAAGGCGCAACCCCTCGAGTAACGACTCGCGCGTGAGAACGTCCCCGCCTTCGTCGCGGACGACGAGTTGGGCGACGACCCCGTCGTCGGTGCCGTAGGTCGCATCGATCTCCTCGAGAGCTGCGGTCTCTTCGGAGTCGGTCTCGAACTGGCCGATCTCGCCGTCTTCGCTCTCACCGATCGCCGCGCCGCCGGCGACGACGCCGGTGAGCAACAAGACGAGCACGACGACGAGGCGACTGTGCGAGACGATCGCGTCGGCGTATCGGGCTGCAATGGAGCCGCTCATCTCCCACCTCGTCGATCGGGAACCTGGGTCATTGCCACCCATTCGAACCGGGAGAGTCATAGCAGTTCGGATAGTATCCGATGTCGTATAATCGGTATTCGATTATGAACACTGAAATTGATCGCGAACGCGGCGTGTTGAGCCCCGCGGATCGGGCCTACCTGCTCGGCGACCGGGAGATGAGCCACGAGCAGTCAAAACGCAACGCGGAGGCACGCATCCGTCGCCGGATTCACGCGGCGATGCTCGATTTCGACCTCCTCTTGCACACGCTCCCCGAGAAGGATCGCAAACAGCTCTTCGAGCGGACGACGACCGACGAGGCGTTTCTCGACGGCCTTCGGGCAACCGTCGCCTTCCTCTATCTCGGCACGGAAAAATACGGCGTCGACTTCGAGGATGTCATAGAGCCTGCGATCCGAAGCTCGGAGGAGTATCTCGCCGCGACCGACCGCGCAGCGAACGTCTCGGTCGACGTCACCTTCGACGTCGAAACGACCGTCGAATCCTCGCTCGAGGGGGTCGCCGCGCGGCTGGACGCCGGCGACCCGGTGACGCCCAGAGAGCTGTTTTCCCTCGTTATGCACGGCGAGTACGACACGCGCGACCACGAACGAATCCGACTCGTCGGCACCGACGACGAGCAGACGGCCGACGGCTTTCTCGAGCGATTGGCGTCGTATCTCGGCGGCGACCTTGAACAGGTCAGCGACTCGCGGGCAGTGATTCGACTCGACGAGACGACCGCAAATGAAGACGACGGCTGCTGAAACGATCGTAGACGAGGACGACGAAACACCTAACACCGTGCCCGGCGCTACGTTCAGCCATGTCCGACGCCGTCGCGGTCGCGACTGATGGGTTCGACGGGCCGTGTCACGCCGTTTTCGTAGGGGCGGCCTAGCCCCACATTTCCAACCCCGTTTCGACGGATGTATTGTCGGCGACCAGCATTCACCGAGCAACGACCGGTATCACCAATGAACGAGCGCAATTTCAACGCCACGACGACGCACCGACGACGCCCGCTTCGGGCGGTGAGAGCATGAGCATGGACGACCCCGAACAGGACGTCGAACCGACGCTCGAGGGCGGCTACGATCCCGAGAGTGTCGAAACGCGCTGGCAACAGCGCTGGGTTGACGAGGAGACCTACGCCTACGGCGGCGAGCCGGGCCAGGACCCGAACACGACCTACGCGATCGACACCCCGCCGCCGACGGTCTCGGGCAGCCTGCACATGGGCCACCTTTATGGCTCGACGTTGCAGGACTTCGCCGCTCGCTTCCAGCGGATGGCCGACGGCGACGTCCTCTTTCCCTTCGGCTACGACGACAACGGGATCGCGAGCGAACGCCTGACCGAGAAGGAACTCGACATTCGCCATCAGGATTACGAGCGCCGGGAGTTCCAAGAGCTTTGTCGCGAGGTCTGTACGGAGTACGAAGCCGAGTTCACCGACAAGATGCAGTCACTCGGTACCTCGATCGACTGGTCACACACCTACAAGACGATCGAACCACGCGTCCAGCGCATCTCGCAGCTTTCGTTCCTCGATCTCTACGAGAAGGGCCGCGAGTACCGGAAGAAAGCGCCGGCGATCTGGTGTCCCGAATGTGAGACGGCGATCTCGCAGGTCGAGACCGAAGACGACGAGCGCCACGCCCACTTCAACGACATCGCGTTCGAAATCGCCAGCGACGGCACGGACCGCGAGGAGTTCGTCATCTCGACGACTCGCCCGGAACTCATCCCGGCGTGTGTCTCCGTCTTCGTCCACCCCGACGACGAGGCCAACGCCGATTTGATCGGCGAAACCGCTCGCGTCCCGATCTTCGGCCACGAGGTGCCGGTCATCGAGGACGAGCGCGTCGACATGGAGAAAGGCAGCGGGATCGTCATGTGCTGTACCTTCGGCGACCAGAAGGACATCGAGTGGTACCAGGCTCACGACCTGCCTCTGCGGGTCGCCATCGACGAGACGGCGACGATGACCGACCTCGCCGGCGACTACGAAGGGCTCTCGACCGAGGACGCTCGCGAGGCCATCGTCGAAGATCTCGATGACGCGGGCTCCCTTCGCGACCGACGCGAGATCGTCCACGACGTCGGCGTCCACGAACGCTGTGACACGCCCGTCGAGTACCGCGTCTCCAAGCAGTGGTACGTCGAAATTCTCGATCACAAAGACGAGTACCTCGAGGCCGGCCAGGAGATGGACTGGTACCCCGAGAAGATGTTTACCCGGTATCGTCACTGGATCGAGGGCTTAGAGTGGGACTGGCTGATCTCCCGCCAGCGTGACTCGGGCATTCCGTTCCCGGTCTGGTACTGCGAGGACTGTGACAACGCGATCATGGCCGAGAAGGAAGCCCTCCCGGTCGATCCGCTCTCCGACGACCCACCCGTCGACAGCTGTCCCGAGTGCGGTCACGACGCCTTCGAGCCCGAAGAGGACGTCTTCGACACGTGGGCGACTTCCTCGCTGACCCCGCTGATCAACGCCGGCTGGGACTGGGACGCCGACGCCGAGACGTTCACGATGGATAACCCCGAACTCTACCCGTTCGACCTGCGCCCACAGGGCCACGACATCATCTCCTTCTGGCTGTTCCACACCATCGTCAAGTGTTACGAACACACCGGCGAGGTGCCGTTCGACGCGACGATGATCAACGGTCACGTGCTCGACGAGAACCGCGAGAAGATGTCCAAATCGCGGGGCAACGTCGTCGAGCCCGACGCAGTGCTCGCGGAGTACCCCGTCGACGCCGTGCGCTTCTGGGCCGCAAGCGCCGCCGTCGGCGACGACTTCCCGTATCAAGAGAAGGACCTGACCGCGGGCGAAAAGCTCCTGCGCAAGCTCTGGAACGCCTCGAAACTCGTCGACACGCTCGCTCCCCGCGACCCCGACGAGCCCGAGACGCTCGAGGCGATCGACCGCTGGCTGCTCGCGGAACTCGACGACGCCGTCGAGGATCTCACAGCCCACCTCGAGGCCTACGAGTTCGCCAAGGCTCGCGACCGCCTGCGGACGTTCTTCTGGAACACCTTCTGTGACGACTACTTAGAGATCGCCAAGACTCGCGAGGACGAGCCATCGACGCAGTACGCGCTGCGGACGGCCCACCGGACCTTCCTCGAGTTGTGGGCCCCGTTCCTACCCCACGCGACCGAGGAAATCTGGCAGGCGGTGTATGCAACGGACACGGCGGACCTCGAGAGCATCCACACCCGCGAGTGGCCCGCCCCGCAAGGGTATGAGGCCGACCTTGAGGCCGGCGAAACCGCGATGGAGGTCATCTCGGCGCTGCGACGCTACAAGAGCGAGAACCAGCTACCGCTGAACGCCGACCTCGAGTCGGTGTCGGTCTACGGTCCGATCGGGGGCTTCGAGGACGCCATTCAGCACGTGATGCACGTCCAGGAACTGTCGGTCCTCGAGGACGAACCCGAGGTGACAACCGAGGTCGCGTCGATCGACCTTGATTACTCGACGCTCGGGCCGAAGTTCGGTTCGAAAGTGGGCGAGATCGACGCCGGAATCGACAGCGGCGAGTACGAGATCGACGACGATGCTGGCGTCCTTCGCGTCGCCGGCGAGGAGCTCAAGGACGACTTATTCGAGGTTTCCCTCGAGCGAACGTACTCCGGCGAAGGCGAGATGATTGAAACCGAGTCGGCGGTCGTCATCCTGCAACACGACTGATCTGCAGGTCCTCGACTCGAGTCCGACTCACCATCCGAGGCCGCCGGTCGATCTCCCGTTCTGACACGCGACGGTATCGATTCTATCATCGCCGGGTAGCGTCACTCTCGAACGAATTTTGTTTCGGTCACGTTGGAAAAAAGCTATAATGAGCGTCGCGAACTATCTGCTGTGCTCTGCTGAAGTCGCGTCGAGTCGAATCTGTCGCTTGCCGTCGCGTAAGCCGAGTACAGAGCACTATGAATACCGATACCACAAACGTCGAACACGCCGATACTGACGCCAGCCTGCCCTCGAATACGGTGTTCGAACTGTTACTCGAGGACCGACGTCGGTACACATTGTACTACCTGTCCCGGAAAGTCGGCACGGTGACGCTGGACGACGTCGTTGATCGACTCGCCCATCGAGAAGGAACGCCGACACGCGACCGACGCGAGGAGATCCGCCTCGAGTTTCATCACAACCACCTCCCGAAACTGACCGAATCGGACGTGGTGGCGTACGATCCCGACGCCGAAACGATCGAACGGAAGCCGGCGGCCCGCGCGCTCGATTCCTATCTCGAACTCGCGTTCGTCGACGACCTGCGTTAGGTGCGGTGGTCAGACGTTGCTTCGCACTTTTTGACTCGTGTTGCCAGTGCGAGAAAGAGCGCTAGCAGGACGAACATCACTTCGCCCGCGGCGACGACGCCGAGTGCGTCCGCACCGAGAAACATTGGTGTCTCGCGTGCGACGGGGATAATGGTGTGGTGTGGCTCGCCGACGATCGGAATGAAGTAGTCAACGACCAGATTGCTGGCGTACCAGACGGCGGCGACGGCAACCCCCCAGACCGGGAAGCCGCTGATCCGATGGAGGACGAACGCCTGTACGACCATCGCGAGATGACTCCAGAAGAGGAACTGGTACATCAACGGATGCAGGTACGAGTACGCGTCGGCGAACGCGAGCAGCGTGTACGGCGTCCATAACCCGAGGACGATGTTTCCGAAAAACGCGAGCGACGTCAGCCACGGCTGTTCGTACCCGAGTTTCCAGCAGGCGATCGCCAGCGCGATAAACAACGTCGCCATCGGGCTGTCGGGCACCCACGGCCACATGACGGTCGCGGTTTCGGTGAACTGCCCGGCGTAGTACCAGAACCCAAACGCCGTCCCCACGAGGTTGATCGCGACGATGAGCCACGCGAATCGCAATCCGAGGTTTTCGATCGTCTTGGGCACGGGTGCGAGATACGTCGGCAGTGGGTCCCGGTCGGGCAACCCGGTCGTCGCAGACATCGTTTCGTCCGGCGTGACGAACGACACCTGCAAAACAGTAGCGGTTATCTCGCCGCCGCGCTCAGAACTCGCCTCGAGTGCCTCGGATATATCCACTGTCACGCCCTTGTCGGCATATGCAGTCACCACCCGGCGATCGGTCTCGAGTAACCCTCTCGACCGGCCACGAGATCGCCCTCCCGCTGGAACTCTCTCTGGCGGTCGGCGGCGTGATCGTCCCGGCCCGGCGCCGGCGACTCGAGGCACTGTTGCCTGCACCCCTGAGTTCGCTCGCGATCGCACCCGGCGTCGGCTGTGTCGCGCTCGTTGGGATCCAGTACCATCGTGTCGGCGGTCCGAGCGACGAGACTGCGACAGCGACCACCGCGGACGCCGGCCTAGAGCCCTACGACGAGTTCGCGGTCATCGTGCCCGCCGTCCGCGGCGGCCGGACCACCGTACCGCTCGCTCAACTCACCGACGCCGAACTCGGCGGCTACGTCCACTGGCTGCCCGTCACGACCGAGCCGTCGGTCGCGCTCGGCCGCGAGATCTGGGGATACCCCAAAGAACGGATTCCGATCACGATCACGGACGGACCACGCGGGATTCGAACCGTCGTCGATGGGGGTGATGGAAAGCAGGTACGACTTGAGGTGACTCGCCCGCGCACGCGAAAGACAACGATTGATCGTGACTGGGCGCTATGGAGTTACACGACGATGAACGGCGACGTCGTGCGAACGCAGGCACTGCTCCGAGGTGACCTCGCCGTCGGCACGCCGCTGAGCACGACGCTCGAACTCGGCCCCGAACTGCAGACGGAACTGGGTTGCTGGAACCGCCCGCTTGCACGGCTATACGGCTCTCGAGTACGCGCGTGGTTGTTCGACGGCGAGGCGGTTGCTGAGGCCTGAACGTGTGTCTCGAATCCAGGTAAAAACAGCGAGGAACGGACACGTGTAAGTACAGTGGTTCCTAACGGCGCACCATGGCCGAAGATACTGATCTCGAGGAACTGCGACGCGGAACTGATCTCGTCAAACGTGGATTCGCTCGGATGCAGAAAGGCGGCGTCATCATGGACGTTGTCAACAAAGAACAGGCGCGGATCGCCGAAGACGCCGGCGCGGTCGCCGTCATGGCACTCGAAGCGGTCCCAGCAGACATCCGCAAACGTGGCGGCGTCGCTCGGATGGCAGACCCCGCAGACGTCGAGGAGATCGTCAACGAGGTCTCGATTCCGGTCATGGGCAAGGCCCGAATCGGCCACACGAAGGAAGCTCAGATCCTCGAGGCCGTCGGTGTCGACATGATCGACGAGTCGGAAGTCCTGACCCCGGCTGACGACGCCTACCACATCGACAAACGTGACTTTACCGCGCCGTTCGTCTGTGGCGCGCGCAACCTCGGCGAAGCCCTGCGCCGGATCAGCGAGGGTGCGGCGATGATCCGCACCAAAGGCGAGGCCGGCACCGGCGACGTCAATCAGGCCGTCCACCACCAGCGAACGATCAAAGGCGAGATTCGCAAACTCGAGGGCATGAGCCACGAGGAACGCGAGGCCTACGCCCGCGAGATCGAAGCGCCCGCGGAACTGGTCCACGAGACCGCCGAGATGGGCCGGCTGCCAGTCGTCAACTTCGCCGCCGGCGGGATCGCGACGCCCGCAGACGCAGCGTTGATGATGCACCACGAGTGTGACGGCATCTTCGTCGGCAGCGGGATCTTCGGCGCGGAGAACCCCGAAGCGATGGGTGAAGCGATCGTCGAAGCGACGAACAACTGGGATGACCCCGAGCGACTCGCAGACATCTCGAAGAACCTCGGCAAAGGGATGAAAGGCGACGCAAACGTCGACCTCCCCGAAGAGGAGAAACTGCAAGGCCGCGGCGTCTAGCTGGCTGCCAGCGAAACTATCTTTGAACAGCGAGAGAATCCCGGCGTTTACGCCGGGCGTGAATCGCGTCACTCGACTACACAATCCACAGTCGATGGCAAGCTGGATATTTAACGTGAATCCACACCACTAAGTTGGATTGTCTATATAGGCTATGTATGGCGATTCAGGTCACTCGCACCTATGTTGGTTCCATTCAGAATCAGCGACAGGTCTGCGATGACCTGGATTTGCTCGGAGACTCCGCCTCGAAGATCTGGAACGTCGCACGCTGGACAGCCGACCGCATCTGGGATGAAATCGGTGAGATTCCCGATGAAGGGACGCTCAAAGCGTACATGAAGAACCAAGCGTGCTGGAAAGACCTAAACGCACAATCCAGTCAGAAAGTCATCGAAGAACTTTCTGACGCTTTCCAGTCATGGTTCGACCTGCGACACAAGTTTGACGAGGCGAATCCGCCCGGCTACCGTAAACACGGCGACACTCGACCCAAGAGTACGGTCACGTTCAAAGCAGACGGCTTCAAACACGACCCCGAGAATAACCGAGTCAGACTCTCAAAGGGCAAGAACCTGAAAGAGAACTGGTCGGACTTCATCCTTTGTGAGTACCAGACCCGGCCAGACGTTGACCTCACAGAAGTCAACAGCGTGCAGAACGTGCGCACCGTCTGGAATGGTGACGAGTGGGAACTACACCTCGTCTGCAAAGTCGAACTCGAAACCAACGATTCCGCAGGCGACGAAGTGGCAGGAATCGACCTCGGTATCAAGAACATTGCCACTGTCGCATTCCCCGGCGAATACGTCCTGTATCCCGGCAACTCGCTCAAACAGGACAAACACTACTTCACCCGAGTAGAGTACGACACGGAGGGTGAGAACGGTCCCTCAGAGAAGTCGATGTGGGCACGCCGGAAACTCGCTGATCGAGAGACACACTTCTACCACACGCTTACGGACGCCATCATCACGGAGTGTGTCGAACGCGGTGTTGGAACGCTCGCGGTGAGCTGGCCCGAAGACGTGCGAGAGTCCGACTGGGGCAAGACCGGCAACAAGAAAATCCACACGTGGGCGTTCGACCGCATCTACCAGTATCTCGAATACAAGGGCGAGATTCGTGGTGTCGAGGTGCTGAAAGAGAACGAGTGGGATACCTCGAAGATGTGTTCACGGTGTGGCGACGACACGAAGTCGAACCGTGTCGAACGTGGTCTGTACGTCTGCTCGTCGTGTGAGTTGGTAGCCAACGCGGACTGCAACGGAGCGGAGAATATGCGCCAGAAGATAACTCCGAGTCCTCACGGTGAGGATAGGAGTAACGGCTGTGTGGCACAGCCATCGGTACACCTGTTCGACCGCGAGAGCGGGACGTTTCACACGAGAGAACAGGTCGTGTCGTAGACCAGCAAATATCCCACCTGCGGTACGGGAAGCCGTGCCGTTTACGGCGCGGAGGATGTCACTCCGTGTGCAGACGGTCCAGAGCTGCAACTGATCGATAAGTAACTCCGTTTTACGCGTACACAGTTTGTCCTCTGTATGACTCAGGCGATATCCCCATCGACCGTCGAGCAACTGTCCGATCAGATCGAAGCGGGAACCGCACTGTTGCTTCGGGAAATCAGCGACGGTGCCTCGGGCGAGACGCTGTCGTCGACGGCGAACGAACTGTGGGACGTCGTCGAGGAAGTCGAAGCCCTCTTCGAAACGGTCGACCTCGAGAAGTTGCCGGATGTCGTCGAGCTGTCGGCGCTTCCGGATCTCATCGAGCTAGACGAACTTCCCGACGCGATTCGCGAGAGAGATCCGGACCAGATGCTGGATCTCAGCACGATTCGACACGCCATCAACCTCCACGAACTCTGGAACACCATCGATCTCGTCGATTTCCAGAAGGAGTTCCGACAACTCGAGGCCGAACTCGAAGACGTCGTCGGTCCCGACGTGCTCGAGTCGTCGGGCGACTCCGAGGCAAGAGCAGAAGTGAGATCGTTCATCGACGAAATCAAACCCGACGCGGTGGACGCGGCGGCCCAACAGAAGGCAAAAAAGACCGCAAAAACGGCACGGAAAGGGGTTATTGAGGGACACTCGAAATTCGAGAAACTGTACGAGTCGAAGCAACGAGGCACCAGCTACGCAGGTCGGAAACCGGTTTCGAAGAACCCGACGGCGGTCTCGTCGGTTCCCTACGGTCCGCACCCAGCCAGTACCTCTACGCGCGTGTCGACCGTCCCGAGGAACGTTCGCGGGGCAAAGGTCGACGCGCTTCTCCGCATCTACGGACGTCGGTGGAAGACGGCCACCAGACCGCGGTGAGTCGACGCTACCACCAGGTCCGCGGCGGCGGAACGATTCGTATCTGAACGAGCGCGAGAAAGACGAGATACGTTACTGCGCCGCCACAAAAGAGCGACAGCACCGTCTCCGGCGCGATACGCGCGCCGACGGCGACGGCGAGCAGCGCGACGGCGACCGAAATCGCCTGGACGATGGGCCGTTCCCAATGGCGACGAACGGTCGCCACGTCTCGAGCGGCCACGAGTTCGAAGACGATCGTTCCGAGTCCGCCGAGAGCGACTGCAAGGGGTGATGGCGACGCATCGACGAAGACGAACGCGATCCCGACAGCAGTGAGAACGAGTATCGTGAGTGTTGCGTCGGTTCGAGCACCCATTATCGACTCGAAACGATCAGTCTCGATACAGCCGCGCCCCTTCGCCGACGCGTGTCTGGTACGCTCGACTCTCGATGCCGACCGCGTCGAAGGCGTCGATCATCGCCCCGGCGATCACGTTCTGGTCGCGCTCGTGACAGACCGCGAGTACGCCCGGCCCGGCACCGCTGACCGTGACGCCCGTCGCACCGGCCTCGAGGGCAGCCTCGTGGACTCGAGCGTAGCCGTCGATCAGGGCCGTTCGCTTCGGAGTGACGATACTATCGTTCATGCCGCGACCAACGAGATCGGGATCGTTTCGTGTCATGCCGACGGTAAGCGTCGCCGCGTTGCCGACGGTGTCGACGACGTCCTCGAGCGAGGCGGATTCCGGGACGACGCCGCGCGCGTCGCGCGTAGAAACAGTCGTTTCGGGGAGACAGGCGACGACGGGAATCGAGGTATCGACCTGCGTGACGTCGTCATCAGTCACGATCGTGAACCCGCCGAGCAGCGACGGGGCGACGTTGTCGGCGTGGGCCTCGCCTGAGACGAGCGCCTCGCCTTTGGCCGCGATCGGGACGAGTTCCGCCCGCGAGAGGCCGCGATCATAGAGGGCATTCAAGGCGACAGCAGCGCCGGCCGCGCTCGCGGCCGAGGAGCCAAGCCCCGAGGAGGGTCGGACGCCTTTGTCGATTTTGATGTGTGCCGGTGCATCGAGAGCGTCGGCGACGGCGCCGACGGTGTTCTGATCTGGATCCTCCGGAATGTACTGGCTACCCGCCCCAGTAACGGTAATCCGCGTTTCCGGTGCGCGTTCGACCCGAATCACGTCGGCGGGCGTTCCGAGGGCAACACCGAAGACGTCGAAACCACTCCCGAGATTCGCACTCGTCGCTGGTGCCCGCACGGTGAGCATGCCGATTGCTTCCGAGACTGCAGTCAAAAAGGTAGCGGACCGCGACGACTCGAGTCGTGTGACGGGATTTCATCCCATCGCCGTCTATGAGGAACTGCTCGTGTGGCAGAAACAGAAAACGGTCGAGGTGTGTGTGGTCGGTCACCCGACGATGACGATCTGGGGAGCCGTCTCCCCGTGAGTATCACGTCACTCGTCGGTGTTTCCGAACGTGAACACGTCGTCGTCGGCGTCGGCGTCGGTGCCGTCGATTTCGGCAGCGTCCTCGTCGCCGTCGGCCTCGTCGTCGGCATCGACCGCCGTCGTCTCGGCATCGTGCTCGGTTGTCTCGGCGGCGTCTTCGACCGGCTCGAGCGGCTGAGCTGTCTCTTCGAGCGAGTTCTCATCATTATCGTCAACCGGCCCGAGTGGCTGAGCGGTTTCCTCGAGCGAGTCTACTTCGTCATCGCTCTCGGTCGTCTCACTGGTGTCGTCAACCGGCTCGAGTGGCTGGGCCGCTTCCTCGAGTGAGTCCCCCTCGTCGTCTGCAAGCGGATCGGCGTCTGCAAGCGGATCAGCAGCGTCCGCAAACGGGTCCGCGTCACCCAGCGGGTCGGAAGCGGTGTCAACGTCGGCGTTTGTCGTCTCGTCGAGCGTGGTCGCCGGTTCCGCGGACTCGTCGTCGATCCCGAGGATCTTTTCGGCATCGAGTTCGGTCGCCGGGTCGTCCGTTTCATCGGCATCAGCATCGCCCTCTGGCGTGTCCGGTGTATCGGCTGCGGGTGCAGCCACCGGTTCGGCGTCGGTCGTCATCGACGCGGACTCGAGCGGATCGGTGTCCACAGTGGTATCGGCGTCGGTCGAATCCGGCGCTGTGGCCTGCGTGCCGGTTTCGGATTCGTCCGTCTCGAGCGAAAGTCCCTGACTTCCGTCAGCGTCGAACGCCAACGCTGCCGGCCCCGGGCCGTCGTCGTCCGGCGTCTCGAAGTCCATCTCGAGTTCCGAGTGGTCGACGTCGGTATCGAAGCGGTCGAGGGCTTCGGAGAGCTGTGTCGCCTGTCCGGAGAGGTTGGATGCGGACTTCGTCACTTCCGTCAGGGCAGTCGTTTGTTCTTCGGCCGCTGCGGCGACGTTTTCGGACTCGGCGGTTGTTTCCTCGGAAATCGTCGCCGCGTCGTCGACCATCGCGACGACCTCCTGTGTCGACGCGGCTTGCTCTTCGGTCGCCGCGGAGATTTCTTGCACGCCGATATTTGTCTCTTCGGAGAGGTCGGCGATCTCCTCTAAGGCGTCGACGACCGCTTCGACCTGTTCGCCTGCGTCTTCGATCCGTTCGCTGGTGCCTTCGACCTCCGCAGCCGACTGTTCGGTCCGCTCGCGGATCGCCTCGAGTCGGTCCTCGGCTTCGTCGGCCGCCTCCGCGACGTCTTCGGAGAGGGCTTTGACCTCTTTTGCGACGACCGAGAAACCTTCGTCGTCGCTGCCACTCGCAGAGCGGGAGGCTTCGATGTTGGCGTTCAGTGCCAGCATGTTGGTCTGGCGAGCGATCTCGGAAATCGTCGCGATCAGTTCGTCGATCTGCTGGACTTCCGTTTCGAGTCGACGGATCTCGTCGACGGCACCGCCCGCCTCGGTTTCGATCTCGTCCATCGCAGCGATCGCCGCGTGGGCGGCTTCCTGTCCGTCTTCGCCGGTGTTGACCGTCCGCTCGGCAATATCTGCCACTTCGTTCGACGAGGCGGCGATCTCTTCGGTCGTCGTCGAGAGGCCGCTCATCTCCTGGTTGACCGACTGCAGCGACTGGTTCTGTTGCTCCGCGCCGTCGGAAATCTCCTGGACCGACTCGGTAACCTGTTCGGAGGCCGATCGAACCTCTTCGCTCGAGGCCGTCACCTGCTCGGAGGCGGTCGCGACGTCGGTCGCAAACCGATTGAGTTCGGCGACGGTTTTTTCGATCTCATCGAGCATCTGATTGAAGTCCTCGCCGATCTGTGCCATCATCTCGTTCTCGCTGTCGGCGTCTGCACGAGCCGTCAGATCGCCGTCTGCGGCCGCACCCATCACGCTGCAGTACTCGCCGGCTTTCTCCTCGAGGTGGGCGTTGATCTCTTCGACCCGCTCACGTTCGCGCTCGGCCTCTTGACGGGCCGTTTCGGCTGCTTCGATCTGTTCGCGCAGGGCATCGCGCATGGAGTCGAAGCCGTCGTAGAGTCGACCGATGTTGTCGACGCGGTTGGTTTCTAAGTCGACGTCGAGGTTGCCCTCTTCCATCTGGCTCGCTTTGCCCGTGAGGCGATCGATCGAGACGGCCGTGTTCCGGCCGAGGACAGCACCGATCAGCCCGATCATGAGCACGCCAGCGAGCGTCGCGTAGATACCCCAGTCGTTGACCGTGTTGACGAATCCGTACGCTTGACTCTCGGGTTCATGTGTGACGACGACCCAGTCAGTCCCAAGGACGCGTGCGGAACTGACGACGTAATCGTCACCGCTGAAGTCGTACGCTGCGGCGTCGAACGTCAGCGCGGAGCCGGCGACCTGATGGGTTCCAGCACCCTCGGTTCGTGCCGGTTGTACGACGTCGCCGGCGAGGGCGTCGTCGTAAGCGAGGCCGAGTGTCTCGTGGTCCTCGCCGTAGCCAGCGTTGTCGAGCATGACCTCGTCGTTCCCGTCGAGGACCATCGTCGTCACACCCTCGCCGTCGTCGAGACGGTTCGCGTACGCCTCGAGTTCGGCGGTGTAGACGATCGCTCTGTCGTCCGTTCCGGGGACGGACAGGACGTAGCTCATGACGGCGACCTCCTCGTCGCCTAACTCACGGTCGACCGTGTAGGGACTCGAGACCCACGGAACGTCGCTCGTGGCCTCGTCGTAGGCTTCGGCGGGGACACCCTCGAGCTGGTCGGCCGGTTGGCCGCGTACGTCGCCGTCGGTGCTCGCGAGCACCGTTCCGTCGGCCGTATCGACGTAGTTGATCGCGAACGTGTCCGCATCGAGGTGCTCCTGCCAGTTCAAGAAGCGCTCTTCGATCGCCGCCGGGTCGTCACTGGCGACGACGTCCGACCAGGCGATCACCCCGATCGTGTGTTCGTTCTGTTCGTTCCACATCTGGATGTTCTGTGCTTCCTGGCTGGCCATCGACGTGTGGTCGTTCTGAACACGCTCTTCGACCTCTCCGGTGATGCCAGCGGTCGCAACGAAGCCGACCATTCCAACGCCCAAACCGAGTATCAGTAATACGATCCCAAACTTGACCGCATATCTGCGGCGAATAGCTGATGGAACGAGTCGTCGAAGGACGTCCATAGATATAGTACGGATCTGAGTGGCCCTACATAAATGGTGATCTACAGTTATCGGTGGTGATAACTGGACGACGGGAAGCCGTTGCAGTCGCGAGACGGCACAGTGCTCGAATAGCTCTGTTCGAACGTTCGAGGCACTATTTATTCGTTACTATCGGCTAATTCTATGAGATAACCTATTGAATGTTGGTATATTCACAAATATTAAACAGTATACGGTGAGTGAGTTTACTGATGGTTGAGAGCACATCGTCACAGAACACAACGACACGGGCTGGGAGTCGCCACATTCGTGCCATTCCTCGTTGTCGCCTCCTTGCATCGACCGCCAGTGGTGTGACCAGGCTCTCGCTTGCGGGCAGTCTCGAATCGGCCGATTCGGTCATCGGCGCCAGCGAGGACGACGACGAACCAGTCACGGTTGGCTTACTCGCTCCCAAGCCGGACAGTAACTACACGTACTTCCTTCGAGTCGGACAGCTCTGTTTTCCGGGTCACGCGTATGCGTACACGAATCAAAAATTTGATTTTTGATATGTATCCACAAACACTAAGCAATCTAAGTCTAAAGCAGTGTGAATATGACCGATACCGAGCGATGGGAAACGGAGTTGGGAGCGACAGCGGAGCGGGCCGATCGGGATGGGGCGCTGAACCGACGGCGACTGCTCAAAGCGACGACCGGTGTTGCGGCTGGCATCTCGGTTTCCGGCTGTCTCGATTCCTACGAAACGCTCGCCGGGAGCACCGACAGCGACGACGATGACCCGGTCACGATCGGCGTGCTGGCTCCGAACCCGGACAGCGACTACATCGGTCGGTCGATCGTTCGCGCGGCGGAAGTCGCCGTTACGGAACTCAACGACGACGGCGGGATCAACGGTCGGGACGTCGAGATGGCCGTCGGCGACACGAACGAGAGCCCGCTTGAGGCCCGTCGCCAGTACCAGCGACTCGTCCTCGAGGAAGGGGCCGACGTGACGGTCGGCGTCTTCACGAGCGAGGCGCTCATGAACATCGTCGACAACATCGCCGAACAGGAGACGATCCACCTCACGTCCGGCGCAGCGACGACGGAAGTGAGTCGGCTGGTCAACGAGGAGTACGACCGGTACAAGTATCACTTCCGCGTCGGCCCGATCAACGACTACGACCTCGGTCGGACGCAGGTCGACTTCATGGACGACATGGCGTCGAAAATCGGGTGGGAGTCCGTCGCCCTCCTTGCCGAAGATTATGCCTGGACTGAAGTGCCGTGGGACGTCTATCAGGAGCAGCTTGCAGAGACCGGCGTCGACATCGTGATGCAAGAACGGTATCCACCGGCGACGGACGACTTCTCGGACATCTACGATCGCGTCGAAGCCGCCGGTGCCGACGTGGCGTTCATCACGGCTGCACACACCGGAAACGAGGCGTTGGCCGACTGGGCGGCCCCACAGCGTCCGTTCGCGTTCGGTGGCATTCACGTCCCGATGCAGCTGCCGGCGTACTACGAGCAGGCCCGTCATCCACAGACCGATGCACCGCTGGCCGAGTACGGTGTCACGTACGACAGCGCAACAGCACAGAGTACGACCACCTCGAAGACACAGGACTTCGTCAACCACTACCAGGAGATGTTCGATGGATCGAATCCGGTCTACACCGGCTACCACACCTACGACGGAATCAAACTCTTCGCCGAGACGGCGACCGAGGTCGGAACCGTCGACTCTGACGACCTGATCCCGGCACTCGAGGACGCCTCCTTTACCGGCACGGTCGGCACGCTCGAGTTCTACGGTCGAGATCACCAGGTCGAGGGCAAAGAGTACGGCCACACTCACGACATCGTCTACGGCGAGGATGCCCACCACCCGATTTACTCCCAGTGGCAGGCCGACGACGGCGGGGAGGGTGTCCAGGAAATCATCTGGCCAGAACGCGAGGCGACGGCCGAGTACGCCGAACCCGACTGGCTCTGAAAGCACCTCGACGTCTCATACTGCCGGACAGCACTATCTGAGGATCGGTCGCGCGACTGCGGTCGTCATCCCCGAGGACGGCCGCGACTTCGCGACCGACGTCTCACTGACTGCTGTCCGACAGTATCAAAACAGCGCGTCTCGCTCGAGGTCGGACGGCAGAACGACCTCGAGTTCTCCTCTCGATTCGTACTCGTGGATCGTCTCGACCAGCGTCTCGAACGTTTCGAGGTCGTCACCCGCGAGTCGGTGGTACAACACCGACGTGATCCCGCGGTGGGTGGCGGTTCGCTCGAGTGCCGTCCGGAGGCGGTCAGTCCCCGGTTCGCCGAGCCGGGACGCCAGACGGGGGTTCGTGAGATAGCCTTGTGCTGGACGACCGGCGGCAAAGCCAATCGAGTGTTCGTCGGCGACGAGTTCGAGCGTCGTCGCATCGTAGCGGCCGTACGGGTAGGCGAAGTAGTCGGCTCCGTCGTCGAAGCCTCGCTCGAGCAGCCACCGTTTGCCCTCGCGTATCTCGGCTGCCTGTTCGGTACGACTGAGTTCGGGCAGTCGGGCGTGACTCCACGTGTGGTTTGCGATACACCAGCCGGCGTCGTCGAGCGCGGAAAGTTGGGTGGTCGTGAGCCAGTCCTCGCCGCTGTCGATCGAGACGGGATTGATGAACGTCGTCGCGGTGTAGCCGTACTCCTCGAGTATCGGTAACGCTTCGGTGTAATCGGTGGCGCTCCCGTCGTCGAACTGGATCGATACCAGTCCAGTCTCCGGGCGTGGCGTGAAGTGGAGGTCGTCGAACCAGACCGTCCGCCGAGTCCCATCTTTGGTCCAGAGTTGGAGGTGGATTTCGCGGACTCGTGTCTCGTCGAATGTCGAATCGACTGCTTCGATGCCGAAGTTGTACCGCATGAGTGGCAACTCGCCGGAGACGCTGCGTCGGCAATCGAGCCGGTTGCCGTCGGTGTCGACAAATCGAATCCACGGCGTGACGAACCCATCCGCCGCGACCGCGACACCGGGGACGACGTCGCTGAGATCGCGCGGCTCCGTGAACCGCTTTGCGAGTTGGGTCGCCCCTTCGGACGAGTGAGTCAGGAGCCGAGCGCTCTGGGAGCCGACGACGGCCCGGCCCGGATCCGCCGTGAGCGTGCCACCGGCGACCTCCCACACGTCGAGATCCGAGAAATCGTCGTCCGTCCCGGCAGCGTTGGGGTGTGTGGCGATCGAGTCAGTGGTCGGCTCGGTGCCGGGGTCGGCGGTCGATTCGTCGTCGCCGTCAGTCGTTGCCCTCGAGTCGGATCGACGCGAAGCGGTACAGCCCGCCAGACAGAGGGACACGCCAGCGGCGAGATACGCTCGTCGGTTCATTCACGAGAGTACAGTCCAACGACCGGGATTGTTATCACCTCATTACTGTCACCTGACGGTGATTAGATGGGGATCGCCGGCTCAGCGCCAGTCGACAGGAACGACTGCCGTTGGAACAGTTGAAGGGAGTGACTACCGCCGAACGCAGGAAATCGATCCCGTGACGAAAGTCGATGAGTCGGTGCGCTGTCGCGAAACTACTGGTGGAAAACCGGGGTACTGCGTCAGTGTTCCTCGAGGTCGTCGTCACCGACGCCGACGGCCTTCGAGACGTCGGCGTCCTCGGGTTCGTCCTGTCCACCGACGACGAGGTCGCCGTCGTCGGTTTCGACGTAGACGTCGTCGGCGAACCCACCCTCGGCGTGGGGATGCTCCGGGTCCTCGAGTCGCTCCGGCGTCGACGGTGCCTCGGGAAGTCCCGCCGGTGGCGCGAACTGGCCGAGTGGGTCGTCGATCGTGATCCCCCAGGGCTCGAAGAACTCCCGATAGCGGTCGTAGTGGGCCTCGAGTTCGTCAGCAGGGAACTCCATCATCTCGGTCCAGCCGTGGTTGTAGAAGTCGAAATTAGCCTGAACGTGCGTGATCTCGCGTGCTTCGGCCTCGGAGTAGCCGTCCTGCAACGCACGCAGGTAGGTGTCGATGGTCGCATCGAAGAGACCGTCGAGGTGCTCCTTGCGCTCGTCTCGGTGGGCCGGATCGGCTTTTTTGAGAAAGACCTTCGTGTGCAGCCGAACGAGTCCGGACGTCGCGACCGACCGAACGACGGGTGTCTCGAGGGCCTTCCGTGAGGCGAAATGACGAGCGTTCTGGCGTAGTTTCATACGGTCGCTTACGGACAGCGGCGTAAAGAACGGTTCGGACAACAATGTAGGCACCGCCGATGACTCGAGACACGTGCTCGACCATGGCTGCCGGTCGACACTCCGTCGCCGACTCTGTCAGTGTGCCGGTTCGCTTGCAACCACTACGACTATCTTTGAACAGCGAGAGAATCCCGGCGTTTACGCCGTCATCAGAAATCGAAGATATCTGATTGCCCGTCAGACGTAGTCTGACGACCGGGCGTGAATCGCGTCACTCGACTACACAATCCACAGTCGATGGCAAGCTGGATATTTAACGTGAATCCACACCACTAAGTTGGATTGTCTATATAGGCTATGTATGGCGATTCAGGTCACTCGCACCTATGTTGGTTCCATTCAGAACCGGCGACAGGTCTGCGATGACCTGGATTTGCTCGGAGACTCCGCCTCGAAGATCTGGAACGTCGCACGCTGGACAGCCGACCGCATCTGGGATGCAACCGGCGAGATTCCCGATGAAGGGACGCTCAAAGCGTACATGAAGAACCAAGCGTGCTGGAAAGACCTAAACGCACAATCCAGTCAGAAAGTCATCGAAGAACTTTCTGACGCTTTCCAGTCGTGGTTCGATCTACGACAGAAAGACGGCAAGGCGAATCCGCCAGGCTACCGCAAACACGGCGACACCCGACCCAAGAGTACGATTACGTTCAAAGCAGACGGCTTCAAACACGACCCCGAGAATAACCGAGTCAGACTCTCGAAAGGGTCGAACCTGAAAGAGAACTGGTCGGACTTCATCCTTTGTGAGTACCAGACCCGGCCAGACGTCGACCTCTCAGAAGTCAACAAGGTACAGAACGTTCGTACGGTCTGGAACGGCGACGAATGGGAGCTGCACTTCGTCTGTAAAGTCGATCTCGAAACCGCGGATTCAGCAGGTGACGGCGTAGCAGGCATCGACCTCGGCATCACGAACATTGCCACGGTTGCCTTCCCGAACGAGTACGTCCTGTACCCCGGCAACTCGCTCAAGCAGGACAAGCACTACTTCACCCGAGCTGAGTACGATACTGAAGGTGAGAACGGCCCATCGGAGAAGTCGATGTGGGCACGGAGAAAGCTCGCTGACCGTGAGACACAGTTCTACCACGTTCTCACAGACGCCATCATCACGGAATGTGTCGAACGCGGTGTTGGAACGCTCGCGGTGAGTTGGCCTGAAGATGTGCGTAAGTATGATTGGGGCAAGACCGGGAACAAGAAGTTGCATTCGTGGGCATTCGACCGCATCTACCAGTACCTCGAATACAAAGGCGAAATACGTGGCGTCGAGGTGCTAAAGGAGAACGAGTGGGACACTTCGAAGACCTGCTCGCACTGTGGCGACGACACGAAGTCAAACCGGGTCGAACGTGGCCTGTACGTTTGTTCGTCGTGTGAGTTGGTAGCAAACGCTGATTGTAATGGGGCGGAGAATATGCGCCAGAAGATAACTCCGAGTCCTCACGGTGAGGATAGGAGTAACGGCTGTGTGGCACAGCCATCGGTACACCTGTTCGACCGCGAGAGCGGGACGTTTCACACGAGAGAACAGGTCGTGTCGTAGACCAGCAAATATCCCTCCTGCGGTACGGGAAGCCGCGCCGTTTACGGCGCGGAGGATGTCACTCCAGCCGAACGTGAACGGATGCCGGTAGTCGACGACGTGAGCGGGCGCCGGAGGATCTTTGAGATTTCGAAAAATACCGTGGAAACGGAATGTTCTCCCGTATCAGTACGGAATTCTGCCGTGATTAGTGTGTGACTGTGAGGGGGCCATCGGTTCTACTGGGAAAATAGACGAGATAGCAACCCACTTTAACCCGCATTACGAACGATTACAGTATGACCCAGTACGTGATCATCGGTGACGGGATCTCGGGCAGTTCGGCTGCCGAGACCCTCCGGGAGAAAGACCCGGATGCACAGATTACCGTCATCACCGATGAGGGGGAGCCACTGTATAACCGGATTCTCATCAAAGAACACGCCAAGGGGAAACTCCCCGAAGCACCGATCTCGATCCACGACGAAGGGTGGTACGAGGAGCGCGACATCGACCTCTCGCTTAACACCCACGTCACGAGCGTCGACACCGACGCGAAGGTCGTCCACACTCACGACAGCGGCGACCTCGAGTACGACAAGCTGCTGGTCGCTACAGGCGGGACGCCGACCCAGCTGCCGGTCGACAACAGCGACGCCGACGGCATCCACCACTTCTGGACGTTCGAAGACGCCCGTGGCATCCGCGAGCACGCCGAACAGTCCGACACAGGCGTTATCGTCGGTGCCGGTCTCCTCGGCATCGACTTCGCGGCCGTCTGTGGGGCACAGGGAATCGAGGCCAACTACCTGATGCGTGGCGACCGCTGGTGGCGCTATGCCCTCTCGGCCGACGGTGCCGAGATCATGCACGAGGGAATGCGCGACGTCGGCGTCGAGCCCGTCTTCGACAGCGGCGTCGACCACTTCGAGACCGGCGACGACGGTCACGTCACGGCTGCCGTCGACCCCAACGGCGACCGCTACGAATGCGACTTCGCTGGCGTCGCGATCGGGCTCTCCTTTAACACCGAGTTCCTCCGTGGGGCCGGCCTCGAGGAGGACAACGGAATCATCGTCGACGAGTTCATGCAGACGAACGTCGACGACGTCTACGCTGCCGGTGACCTCACGCGCTTCCACGACGTGTTGCTCGGCGAGCAGGCCCAGAACGGCTCGTGGGGCTCGGCGAAAGAACAGGGTCGCATCGCCGCCGTCAACATGGCCGCGGACGACGAAGCCGAGCAGTTCGAGTGGGTGTCCTCGTACTCGATCACCCACTTCGACTTCCCGTTCCTGTCGTTCGGTCACCCGACGCTCGGCGACGAATACGCCGAACGCAAGTACAGTGACACCGAGTGGCGTCGCATCGCCTTCAAAGACGGCAAGGTTGTTGGCGGTGTCCTCATCGGCGATCTGTCGCCCCAGACCGCGTTGAAACAGCTGATGCGCGAACAGCGCGTCGTTGCCGACCAGAAAGAAGTCCTTCTCGAGAAATCCGTCGACCTCGACGAGCTCGCGCCGACACAGGAGCAGTAACGGCAGCGATCGACGCGGATTTTTTGCGCCACGACGGCTATCGAGTCGAATCGCCAGTGGCTCACGCGCTACTCGCCGGAGTGTCGACCCCGCGAGACGTTCGTAGTGGCTTCCGCTGTCACCCGAGTGCGACCGATGACCCAACGACCGTGACGCGACGAGCAGGCGGCAGTCCTCCACACACCGAGGTCGGGGACTCATTGGGCTCGACGAGCGCTCGAGATCGGTTTTGGTCGGCAACTCCTGCTTTTCCGGAGGCACAACTGTTAAGTATAATACAGTCATTTGGTACCAATGCACATGGCAACCAGTGAACTCCGAGGTTCGTCGCTCAAACTCACGCGAATCGAGTCCGTTAGTGCGGACGCGACCGTCCGCCACGTCGATCAACTCGAGTCGGAGGCACTGGACACGTTTTATGCAGCAGTCGAGGGGAACCGACCGATCACGGCCGCTGAGGTCGGCCTCGACGCCGGCGATGTAATCGTTGGGACCGAGTACTACAGAGTCGACCTGGTGTAGCAACGCGCTGTAGTCGCCACTGAACGGCGGTTCACACCCGATCGAACGATAGCTGTGCGGTCGGTGTGTGAACCGGTTCAGTTGGGACTATATCCGAGTGCGAGTCCGGTCGGCTGTCGGAAGTATCGAAGCCGTTTTCCCCAGTGCGGGCCTTCGGTATCGTATGAACGGCGGCAGCGACATGACCCTCGCGTTCGAACTCGAGGCGCTGAAAGAACTCGCCTCCCCCGAGACCGTCTTCGAAGACGCCAGAGGCTGGACCGAGTACATCGGCGTCGTCTCCGAGAAACCCACCTACGTCGTGACGAACTTCACGCGAAAGAACCGCATCCGGCAGGACTTCTTCTCCGGCCCGCGCGGGAAAGCCGAGAGTCTCGAGGGCGTCAAAGGTCAGTTCGACACCGACCGATACGTCTTCATCGGCTCGAGCGACGCTGACGAACAGTTGGCCGACGATGTCGGCTGGGAGTACCTCGCCGTCGAGGACGCCGCCGACGCCGCCGACTGGATCCTTGCGACGAACGTCGAAAGCGAAGACGACGATCCCGAGCCGGTTCGGGACGACTGGCCCTAACGGCACGAAAACCGACTTCGCAGCCGGCACGCACCGCGAATCGACCGTTTGTCCGCTCGAGTGACGAATCTCTCTCGAGCGATGCACGCAGACAGCACCCATCGCATCGTCCGACAATGAGTCCAGCATCCGACCCGCAGATCGACGACGAGATCGTCGATGCACTCAGCTCGCTCGGCAACCGCAGTCGACTCGAGATTCTTCTCGCACTCGCCGATGCACAGTGGCAACGTCAGGAACAGTGGCTGACGATGTCGTTTACGGAGCTGTACGACGCCGTCGACATCGCGAGTACGTCACAGTTTTCCTACCACCTCGAGCAGCTACTCGGCTGGTTCATCGCTGAGACGTCCGAGGGGTATCGGTTGACCTACGGTGGCGACAAAATCGTGCGGACGATCTGCTCTGGACTCTACGAGAGTACCCACGCGTTCGACGACGTCGCCGTCGGTGGGTGCTGTGTGTTCTGTCGCGACGACTCGCTCGTTGCAACGGTCGACGAGGAGCGGTTCGTCGTTCGGTGTCGCGACTGCGAGACGCCGCTGCTGGTCGATCTCTTACCGCGGAGCCAGACGCGAAATCGGTCCCCGCAGGCCGTCGTCGACAGCGTCGGGTACCGCATCTGGAGTACGTACACGCTGGTTCGCGGGGGTGTCTGTCCCGAGTGTTACGGAGCGGTCGATACCTCCGTCGACGCGCACGACCACGACGACGTCACGGCGTACACGCTCGTGCACACGTGTCGTGAGTGTCGGTTTATGGTTCATATGCCCCTCGAGGTGACGGCGGCGTTTCACCCCGCCGCGGTGGGGTTTTTGTGGGAGCACGGCATCTCGATGCTCGAGACGCCGCTCTGGGAGTTCTTCGAGTTCATCGTCACGGAGACGATCACGACCGACGTCGCGAGCACTGATCCGCTCGAGGCGGTGGTCGAGTTAACGTTCGACGACGAGACGCTTCGGCTCGCGATTGACGACACCTTTCGGGTCACGCCTGTCTCGACTGACGAGTGCTGACCGCCGACTTGTGCCGGTAGCAGCGTCACTGGAGCGACAGTGGACGACAGCCCGGCGCGCGTGTATCACTCGGCAGACGTCTGTCTCGGTCGTGTCTTCGTCCCGGCTCAAATATTTTTGAGTAGTCTCGCTGCCAATATGTAAGAGATACGATAATACTTATTGTCTCTCCCGCTTATGCGTACTCCATGCACTCCATTTCATCGTCTACTGTGACTGCATTTCGGGGGGTCGAGTATGCCTGCGATTGAACTCGAGGGGCTGACGAAACGCTTCGGCGACGTCGTCGCCGTCGACGGCCTCGATCTGACCGTCGAAGAGGGCGAGATCTTCGGCTTTCTGGGTCCGAACGGGGCCGGGAAGTCGACGACGATCGACACGCTGCTCGATTTCATCCGTCCGACCGAGGGCACTGTGACCGTCCTCGGTCACGATGCCCAGACCGAAGGCGAAACGGTCCGGAGCCGAACCGGCGTGCTCCCCGACGCTTACCACGTCTATGACCGACTGACCGGCCGCCAGCACGTCGAGTTCGCCATCGAGATGAAAGGCGTCGACGACGACCCCGAGGCGTTACTCGAGCGTGTCCGGGTCGCCGACGCCGCCGACCGGAAGGCGGGCGGCTACTCGAAGGGGATGCGCCAACGACTGGTACTCGCCATGGCGCTGGTTGGCGACCCCGACCTGCTCGTCTTGGACGAACCCTCGACGGGCCTCGATCCGAACGGAGCCCGCGAGATGCGCGAGATCATCCGCCAGGAGAACGACCGTGGAACGACCGTCTTCTTCTCGAGTCACATCATGGAGCAAGTCGAGGCGGTCTGTGATCGCGTCGCGATCATCGATGACGGCCACCTCGTCGCCGTCGATACGATCGACGGCCTTCGGGACGCGACGGAGATCGGCGAAACGCTGTACGTCTACGTCTCGACGCTCGACGAGCGTGTTCTTGAGCGAGTCCGGGGACTCGAGGGTGTCGGGACGGCGGCGATCGACGACGGACGGTTGCGGGTGACCGTCGACGGCGTCTCGAAGTTCGCCGTCTTGTACGCGATCGGCGAGGTGGCCACGGTGCAGGACTTCTCGGTCGTCGAATCGTCGCTCGAGGACCTGTTCGTCCGCTACACGAACGAGGGACGAGAGGTCGAAGCATGACCTGGCACGTCGTCGCGAAGAAGGATTTTCGGGATGCCGTCCAGTCGCGGGCGCTGTGGGCGCTCGTTGCCGTCTTTGTCGTCGTCTCGATCGTGTCGACGTACGCGTACGTCGAAGTCCCCGAGATGTTCGGCTCGCCTGGTGGGGCGACCTTCGGCGGGTTGATCTTCTTTACGATCGGGCTCATTGGGTTGTTCGTACCGCTGGCAGCGATCGTCGTCTGCTACAAGTCTCTCGCGGGCGAGCGCGAACTCGGGAGCATCAAACTGTTGCTCTCCCTGCCAACGACTCGCGGGCAAGTCTTTGCCGGAAAGGTTGTCGGCCGAGCCGCCGTCCTCGCGTTCGGGCTCGGTGTTGGCCTCCTCGTCGGTCTCGGATTTGGTGCCGCGTTGCTCGGCGAGGTCGACACCGCCGCAATGGTCGTATTCGTACTCGCGACGGTTGCGTTCACGACCGTCTACGCGTCGATCATCGTCGGTATCTCGGCGACAACCGGGTCGACGTCGCGTGCAACGACGCTGGCGCTCGGCTTCTTCGTCGTGTTCGAGTTGCTGTGGGACGTGATTCCGATGGGAATCCTCTACGTCGTCGAGGGGTTTTCGCTCCCGACGACGATTCCCGACTGGATGTACCCCCTGATGCAGATCGCGCCGTCCTCGGCGTACTTCTCGGCGATCGTCGCGCTGTTGCCAGACGTTGCACAGCGCGTCAACGCTGAGCCGGCGCAGGCGGGTTCCGGCGTCAACGTGGCGGCCGCCGAAGCCGAGCCGTTCTACACGTCTCCCGAAATCGGACTCGTCGTCCTCGCAGGCTGGCTGGTCGTCTCGGTCGCCGTCGGCTACGTCCTGTTCAACGAGTCGGATTTCTAATGGACACCACCACGTCGGTCGGTGAGCCGTTAGACGGCGTCATCTCCCGCACGAACGGTCCCGGAATCGGTTCCGGCGGATCGGTGACTCGCCTCTCGTCCGCTCGTCCAGAGCAGATCGAACAGCTGAGACTGCGTCCTGTACAAGGAATCGCTCGTAGTAGAGATACCGACGTAACCATCGGTGTCGCTGGCAGCGAACGCGGTTAGTACGTGAGCGTTATCGTAGAGATAGATCCGGCCTTCGATGTTCTCAACTCGTCGAATATCCATAATATCGGTTGCTCGTTCGTAAACGACAGGCGAAACGTTTCCATTCTCGGAAACAATCGCCTGAATGGGGATCCCATCGTCTGCCTTGTCGGCGAGCTGTTCGACGTGATGGTTGAGAATCCGTTCGAAGCTGTACGGTGTTGTTATCATTCGAATCTCCGACGTGGTAGCGGCTGTGAGTTCGGACAGTTTCTCGAGAATTCGATAGCGGTCGGAGTAGGTCCAGCAGATTTCCGACCGCCCTTCAAGTGTCGTCTGGTCTTCGATTGCGTCTATGAGATGGTCACCGAGACGCTGCATTCGGGATAGCTCCTGGTTGTGCTGACGCTCTTTGAAGTCACAGAACCGGTTGATGGCGGTGTCTGGTTCGATCGGACTGTACTTTTTTGGCCGACCTGGCTGTACGTCAACGAATCCTTTCTGTTCGAGACTGTCGAGTGCGTCGTACACGCGCGGTTGTGGCACGTCGGCACCGTCGGACACTTCCTGTGCAGTTGACGTCCCTCGTTGCAAGAGGCATGCGTAGGCGTTCGCTTCGTACTTGGATAATCCGAGTTCCTTCAAGTACATTGACGTCTGTGACACCATAGTGACACTAGATAACATACCGCTTGAAGAATCTTTCCTATCATCACACACTTTGTGATACTACGTTCGCTGTGGATAGAACGCGTTTTTCATTGCCGCGGTAGGCACTCGAGCTACCTGATAGCTATCAGCTACCACATTCGAGTTGTAAATAACGGCCATTACGGAATGCGTGTATAAATTACTCTATCTGTTCGGTCACACAACAAACGTCCAGTGGCCGAGCGTGTTACACCATGAGTAAACAACAAGAATCGACGGCTGTCGATCACCCACTTGACCCCCTCACTGCAGCAGAGATCGAAACTGCCGCCGAAATTTTCGAGACGGAAGCCGACATCGGCGACGAGATACAGTATCACAACATCACGCTCGACGAACCGTCGAAGGCCGTCGTCAAGACGTTCGAACCCGGCGACTCGTTCGATCGAGAGGCGACGATCGTCGCCAGAGAAAACACCGAAACGTACGAAGGGACCGTTTCGATTACCGATAAAACGCTCCTTGAGTGTGAGCATCTGCCGGACGCCGAACCGGCAGTAATGCCCGAAGAGATCGAAGCGGCTCGCGAGGTCGTCAAGACTGATCCGGAGTGGCGCGAAGCCGCAGCAAAACGCGGTGTGGAGAACTTCGACCTCGTCATGGTTGACCCCTGGTCGGCAAGCGGGTTCGAACCCGAGGAACACAAGGGCAAACGGCTCTGCCGAGCGATTTCGTGGATTCGCACGAGCGAGAATGACAACGGTCGTGCACGGCCGATCGAGGGATTGTTCGCATTTGTTGATCTCGATGAGATGGAAGTTGTCGAAATCGAGGACAACGGCGTTCCCGACCCGGACAATCCGCTCCCACCAGAGGACGCCGACTACCGCGCCGACAGGGTCGAAACCAGAGACGACTTCGAACATCTCGACGTCGTCCAGCCCGACGGTCCGAGCTGGGACGTCGACGGCAACAAAGTCGAGTGGCTCGACTGGGAAATGCAAGTCGGCTGGACCGCTCGGGAGGGACTCGTTTTTCACGACATCAAATTTGACGATGGCAACGACTCGCGCCAAGTGCTTCACCGTGCGTCTGCGTGCGAAATGGCTGTGCCGTACGGTGATCCGGATCCAAATCACTCTTGGAAGAACGCCTTCGACATCGGCGAGTATCACGTCGGCCGCATGGCCAACGAACTCACCGAGGGCTGTGACTGTCTCGGCGTTATGAAGTACTTCGACGTGGAGATGAACACCATCGAGGGCGAGGCCAAAACCCTAGAGAGTGCGATCTG
The DNA here is from genome assembly GCF_009392895.1 of Natronorubrum aibiense. Taxonomy (GTDB): domain Archaea; phylum Halobacteriota; class Halobacteria; order Halobacteriales; family Natrialbaceae; genus Natronorubrum; species Natronorubrum aibiense. The sequence continues at coordinate 1,818,701 of NZ_CP045488.1, forward strand.
TATGCACGAGGAAGACGACGGCGTCCTCTGGAAACACACCGAGGAGCGCAAACCGCACACCGAGGTCCGGCGGCGTCGCCGTCTCGTCATCTCCTTCATTGCGACAGTGTACAACTATGACTACGGGTTCTACTGGTACTTCTACCCCGACGGGAGCATCGAGGCCGAAGTGCGTTTGACTGGCGTTGACTCAAACGGCGTCGTGTCGGCCGACGAGACCGCCGAAGACACCTACGGCCAGTACGCGATCGTCGCGCCGCAGGTGAAAGCCCCGATCCATCAGCACTTCTTCAACTTCCGGCTGGACTTCGACATCGACGGCAGTCCGATGCGAGCCTACGAGGTCCACAACGAACCAACGGGCAGCGAACGGAACCGGAAGAACGCGTTCCGGGCGAAAGAGACGTTGCTAAAGCGAGAGAACGAGGCCCGCCAGGACATCGACCCGCTTCGCGGCCGGTACTGGCGGATCGCCAGCAGCGAGACCGAAAATTCCTACGGACGCAGCTGCGGCTACAAGCTCGAGCCCCACGCCAACGTCTCGGCACCGATGAAGCCGACCTCGAGTTATATGGAACGCTCGGGATTCATCCAGAACCACTTCTGGGTAACGCCGTACGACGACGACGAGCGGTTCGCCGCGGGAGACTACCCAAATCTGAACGACGACACGACCGGGTTACCCGAGTGGACGGAACAGGACCGGTCGCTTGTCGACGAGGACCTCGTCGTCTGGTACACCCAGGGCGTCAACCACGTGCCTCGAGCAGAGGACTGGCCTATCCTCCCAGTCGAGATTGCGAGCTTTCATCTCAAACCCGAGGGATTCCTCGACAGCAATCCCTCGATTTCCCTGCCGCCTGAACCGTGTCACACCGAGTACGATCTCACCAGCCCCGGTGACGATTGACGACGGCACGGACCGTCGGCTGTAAGTAACAGCCGCCGTACCTGTCGGACTGCTTACTTCTATTGTCCGTTGAACGGCCGGACAGCGACCGCGTCTCGACGAATCATCATCGCCGACAACTGCTGAGTGGTAACGAAATTCCTTGACTGTGTCTCTCGGCCGTTATCATAGCATGATACTCTCCCCATCCAGTTCCCGTCATTCTCGCCCGGAGGTGCGACGATGATCGAACTGGCAGCGCTGGCCCGTATCGACCTCGCGTTGTTCTTCGGCATCGGCGTTCTCGGCGGCGTCCACTGTATCGGAATGTGTGGTCCGGTCGTTTCGATGTACGATACTGCGAAGACGTACGATCGCTCGACCGGGACGATATCGACACAAGCGATGTATTACCACGGACTGTTCAACCTCGGTCGGACGACGAGCTACGCGACGCTCGGCGGACTGTTCGGAACGCTGGGGGGCGTACTGTATCTGACGATGGATTCGCTACTGGCGGTAACAAACGCAGTCCGTGGAACAGTCGGCGTCGCTCTCGGCCTCCTCATTATCTGTCACGGTATCGGTGCCGTCATGGGCCGACACACGAGCGTCCTTCATCGTCTTCCGATTCCAGGGATTACCATCAACCGTCTCTTGAACGGTGCCTCGAGCCGTCTCGCTCGTGTCGCGGATGGCCCTGGAATCATCGGATTGGGGCTGATCCACGGGCTGGTTCCGTGTCCGATGCTGTACGCAACGTTCGTCTACGTTTTTGCCGTCGGTTCTCCTGCAGTCGGTGTCGCCGCACTCACCGCCTTCGGTCTCGGAACCGTTCCGGCCGTTTTTCTCTACGGAACGACTCTCGGCTCGCTCGGACCACGTCGTATGGCTCGGCTTCACCGCGGTCTCGGTGTCACATTTGTTATCCTCGGATACGTGCTCTTCGCCCACGGATTGATGGCACTGGGCGTTCATCTTCCGCATCCGGAATTACCACACTATCTGCCCACGGAGCTACAGGGCAGTGGGAACCACTAACAACCACTACTCTCGGATCAGGAGACGTAAACCGACTACGCTCGAGAAAGCCGTGCCGGCGTTCCCAATTGCTGAGATGTCTTGGTCGCTCACGTGAGCGACAATGATCGGTGTGTCAGCCACGTGCGGAGCCGACGCCACACCGAGTCGTCGCCCTTATGGCCGATCCAGTCCAACGATGGCCAATGGCACAGCCCCGCGTACCCGGTTCCGGCGGTGATCGGACGCTCGAGTTACCCTGTGGGACGACGATCGATCCACACGAGATCGACCTCGGGATGCGCGAGTACACCTGCAGTTGTGGCGACGCACACGCCGTCGTCACCGACGTACACCCGCCATCTCGGTTTTTCCCCGAATCACTCGTGACCGTCCTGCAAGAGACGATCGAGACCGACGACGAGTTCGACGAGTTCGGCACGCCTCACCTGTTGGGCGTCGTCTTAGAGGAGTTTCCCGAAAAGGTCGTCTCTTATGACAGCAGCAACGAGGGCGGCGTCGGCTACGCGATGGTGTGGGTCACCGACTTCGACTCCCGACGCCTCCACGAGATCATCGTCGAACTCGTCGTCGAACTCATGGAGCACGCGATCAGCCACGCCGAGGACGACGCTGCCATCACCGACTTCGAGTCACAGATGCTCGAGTTCGACGTCGGCGAGTTCGTCGAGCAGTACCGCCGCCAGCGCGACTTCGAGAGCGAACACGACCGCGCGCTCTGAGCGGTCTTGAGTCCCCTCATCCGTCTTTTTCGACGCCGCGGAACTCGAATCGCGCGCCGCCGGCCTCGCTCTCTGCGATGGTCACCGACCACCCGTGGGCGTCGGCGATCCGTTCGACGATCGCGAGTCCGAAGCCGGTGCCGCCGGCCCTCGAATAGCCGGTTTCGAACACTGAATCGCGCTCGTCGGGTGGGATTCCCGGGCCGTTGTCTGCGACGTAAAACCCGGACGGGAGTGCGCCGATCGTGACGGTGACGGCTGTCGTGTCGTCGGTTGGCCTGTTGTCCCGTCGGGACCGTCCTGCGGACTCCGTCGAGCCGCGCTCGACGCTGCTGTCGGCCACAGGCTGACTGCCCGCCGAGCCGTACTCGACGCCGTTCTGACGAGCGTGCGAGTCAGGGCGTGTCGAGCCATGCTCGACACTGTTTCGGACCAGGTTCTCGAGGAGACGTTTGAGCCTCGATCGATCGCCATAGACGACGCTGTCGGTGGTAACCTCGAGCCGCGCGTTGCCGGTCTCGACGTGGTCCCAACACGTTCGTGCGGCCGTTGCGAGGGCGATCGGTTCGGGATCGGTGACCGGCCGGTCTTCGCGGGCGACCATCAGAATGTCTTCGATCAGACCCTGCATGCGCTCGTGGGCCGCTGCAACCGCCCCGAGGTGCTCGTTGTCGGTCTGCTCGCGGGCTAACTCGAGTTTGCCCTGTGCCACGTTCAGCGGGTTTCGAAGGTCGTGGGAGACGATACTCGCGAACGACTCGAGACGGTCGTTCTGCCGTTTCAGTTTACGCTCGCGCGCCTTGCGCTCCGTGATATCACGGAGGACGCCGACGGTCCCCCGAAACGTGCCGTCCTCGTCGCGCGGGAGCAACGCGATGTGGTTTTCGTTCGGGAACTGGTCTCCGTCTTTGGTGTGGAGATCCAGTTCGAACGAGGCCTTCTCGTGGTCGTCACGTTTCAACAGGCGTCGAATCTCCCGCTCGCCCGTGGCGATGTCCTCGTCGTCGAGAACGAGCGAGACGTGTTCACCGATCAGTTCGCCGGGTTCGTACCCCATCGTCGTCAGGTCCGCGTCGGTCGGTGGGATCACGTTCGTGAAGACGCCGTCGGCGTCCAGGACGTACACCTCGTCGGGGATCGCCTCGAGGATCGTCTCGTAGCGCTCGAGTTCGCGCTCGCGCTTCTTTCGGTCGGTGATATCGCGAACGGTACAGATGAGATCGTCGTGTTCGGTCCGCGAAAGTGTGTGATCGACGATGATTTGTTCCCCATTCGAACTGACACAGACCGACTCGCCGTGCCAGCCGCCCGTCTCCATCACCATCGGGAGCAGTTCCTCGGTGACGTACGTGGCCTCGTCGTCCTCGTACAGGATCTCCCAGTGGTTGCCGATCAAGTCGTCGGGGTCGTACCCGAAACAGTTGGCATACGACTGGTTGACGTAGGTGAATCGCCCTTCGTCATCGAGGAGACTGATCCCCTCTTGTGCGGTCTCGATCGCCTGAAACTGTCGTTTTCGTTGTCGACGCGATCGCATCGTTTCGACGGCGTTGACGATCCGGTTTGCCAACACGGGATACTGCTCTGTCTCCTCGCCTCGCTGGACGTAGTCCGTGACACCTGAGGCGATGGCGTCGCTGGCGAGTGCTTCGGACCCGTTTTTCGGAAACAGGATAAACGGGAGTTCGGCGTCTCGCTCGCGGACGCGTTGTAAAAACTCGAGGCCATTCATTTCGGGAATCTCGTACGCCGAGACGATACAGTCGGTCGACTGATTCGCGAGGATTTCGAGTCCGTTTGGTACGGAGAGAGCCGTGACTGTCTCGAAACGATCACGTTCGCGCTCGAGATTCGTCGCTGCTAGGGCTGTGGCTTCCGGATCGGCACCCACGTATAAGATGTGGATGCAGTTCGACTGGGCGTTCTCGCGCGATGATCCGCCCGGCGTGTTCATGCATACATCACTCTCCAGTACGGAGATATAGGTTGGGTCCGAGCGGATTGACAAGGGATGCCATCATAGTCCTATCGGAACGAGCACGTGCTCGAGGCGGTTGCGTTCGGAGTCCACCTCCCGCGTGTTCCTCGCTGTACGATGGATGAGCGGATGGCTGAGAGCGCTGAGCGGCCGCGCTCGGAAGTGCGCGCGACTGCAGTTCGAATTTCGAAAAGCCATTTCGAGATTCGTACTGTATCGTGGGGCTTATTACGATGTACGAACTTCGGATGAACAAGCAAATGAGCACGGACCAGCAGAGCGAGGGCGACACAGGGGACGGACGCACGATTCTGTTGATCGGTAGCGGACCGATCCAGATCGGGCAGGCAGCCGAGTTCGACTACTCCGGTGCACAGGCCTGCCGGGCGCTTCAGGAGGAAGGCGCCCGCGTCGTCCTCGTCAACTCGAACCCCGCGACGATCATGACCGATCCGGAGATGGCGGACGAGGTCTACATCGAACCGATCACGACTGACGCTATCGCCGAAATCATCCGCAAAGAAAACCCCGACGGCGTTATCGCCGGCCTCGGCGGCCAGACTGGACTGAACGTCACCGCCGAACTCGCCGAGGAGGGCGTCTTGGAGGAGTACGACGTCGAGATCATGGGCACGCCGCTCGAGACGATCTACGCGACCGAAGACCGCGACCTCTTCCGCCAGCGCATGGAGAAGATCGGTCAGCCCGTACCGCAGTCGACGACGATCTCGCTCGACGAGGACGAGTCCGTCTCGGAGCTGACCGAGGAGGACCTCACGGAGCGCGTTCAGGACGCCGTCGACGAGGTCGGTGGCCTGCCGGTCATCGCCCGCACCACGTACACGCTGGGTGGCTCCGGCTCGGGCGTCGTCCACGAGTTCGACGAACTCTTAGAGCGCGTCCGTAAGGGCCTGCGTCTCTCGCGCAACAGCGAGGTGCTCATCACCGAGTCGATCGCCGGCTGGGTCGAGTACGAGTACGAGGTCATGCGCGATGCCGACGACTCCTGTATCATCATCTGCAACATGGAGAACATCGACCCGATGGGAATCCACACCGGGGAGTCGACGGTCGTCACACCCTCCCAGATCGTCCCCGACGAGGGTCACCAGGAGATGCGCACCGCGGCGCTCGACGTCATCCGCGAACTCGGTATTCAGGGCGGCTGTAACATCCAGTTCGCCTGGCGCGACGACGGCACGCCGGGCGGCGAGTACCGCGTCGTCGAAGTCAACCCGCGCGTCTCCCGTTCCTCCGCGCTCGCCTCGAAGGCGACCGGGTATCCGATCGCGCGTGTCACCGCGAAGGTCGCTCTCGGAAAGCGCCTCCACGAGATCGAAAACGAGATCACCGGCGAGACGACGGCCGCGTTCGAGCCGGCGATCGACTACGTGGTTACCAAGGTCCCACGATGGCCCAAGGACAAGTTCGACGACGTCGACTTCGAACTGACCACGGCGATGAAGTCGACCGGCGAGGCGATGGCGATCGGCCGCACCTTCGAGGAATCCCTGCTCAAAGCCCTTCGCTCCTCGGAGTACGAACCCGACGTCGACTGGGACGAGGTCTCCGACGACGAACTCGAGGCCGACTACCTCGCGACGCCGACGCCGGATCGCCCGTATGCCATGTTCGAGGCCTTCGAACGCGGCTACACGGTCGATGAAGTCGTCGACCTGACGGGTATCTTCGAGTGGTACACCGAACGCTACAAGAACATCGCGGACTCGACGCGTGCTGCCCAAGAGGGCGACTTCACCGAGGCCGCGATCGCCGGCCACACCAACACCACCATCGCTGCCGCCGCGGGCACCGACGTTGACACCGTCGAACAGGACGTCCCCGGGCGCACCTACAAACAGGTCGACACCTGCGCGGGCGAGTTCAAGGCCGAGACGCCGTACTACTACTCCGCACGCAAAAACGAGTTCGAGGCCGGCCCGCTCGTCGGCGACGCCGCTTCGGGCGAGCTCGAGGTCGACCGCGACATCGAGAGCGTGATCGTCGTCGGCGGCGGCCCGATCCGTATCGGACAGGGAGTCGAGTTCGACTACTGTTCGGTTCACGCGGTTCGTGCCCTGCGCGAACTCGGAATCGACGCCCACGTCGTCAACAACAATCCCGAAACTGTCTCGACGGACTACGACACCTCCGACGGGCTGTTCTTCGAGCCGATCACGGCCGAGGAGGTCGCCGACGTCGCCGAAGCCATCGACGCCGACGGCGTGATGGTCCAGTTCGGCGGCCAGACCTCCGTCAACATCGGCGAACCGCTCCAAGACGAGATCGACCGCCGCGACCTCAACTGTGAGGTCATGGGAACCTCCGTCGAGGCGATGGACCTCGCCGAGGACCGCGACCGCTTCAACGCGCTCATGGACGAACTGGGCATCGCCCAGCCCGAGGGTGGCACGGCAGTCTCGAAGGAGGAAGCGCTCGAGCTCGCCCACGATATCGGCTACCCCGTCCTCGTCCGCCCGTCCTACGTCCTCGGCGGGCGCGCGATGGACGTCGTCTACAGCGACGAGGAACTCGAGACCTACATCGAGGAGGCCGTCCGCGTCAGCCCGGACAAGCCGATCCTCGTCGACGACTTCCTCGAGGATGCGGTCGAACTCGACGTCGACGCCGTCTCGGACGGTCGCACGATCCTCATCGGCGGCATCATGGAACACGTCGAGACCGCCGGCGTCCACTCCGGCGACTCCGCGTGTATGATCCCGCCGCGCTCGCTCGACGAGGAGACCTTAGAGCGCGTTCGCGAGGTCACCGAAGACATCGCCGAGGCGCTCAAGACGAAGGGCCTGATGAACGTCCAGTTGGCCGTCAAAGACGGCGAGGTGTACGTCCTCGAGGCCAACCCGCGCTCCTCGCGTACCGTCCCGTTCGTCTCGAAGGCGACTGGCGTCCCGATCGCCAAACTCGCCGCACAGGTCATGGCCGGCGAGACGCTCGCGAGTCTCGACGTCGACGAGCAGATCCCCGACCACACCTCGATCAAAGAGGTCGTCCTGCCGTTCGACCGTCTGCCGGGATCGGACCCACGTCTCGGCCCAGAGATGAAGTCCACCGGCGAAGTGATGGGCACCGCAAGCGAGTTCGGCACGGCCTACTGGAAGTCCCAGCAGGCGGCTGGAAACGCCGTCAGCGAGGGTACTGCCGTGGTCGATCTCGACGTCGACGGCTTCGAGAACCACTTCGACGTCGCGGAGTTCGACGACGTACCACAGGCGATCCGTGAGAACAAGGTCGACTTCGTCGTCAGCCGCGATCGCGACTCCCTCGAGATGGCCGTCGAAGAGGAAATTCCGTACCTGTCGACGGTAGCGAGTGCCGAGGCCTATGTCGAAGCGCTCGACGAGTTCGACGGCGACCTCGAGGTCGCCTCCGTGACGGATCGTCCGAAGCAGGCCTCGAAGTGGGGCAAGTCGGAGTAACGACTCGGCTCCCTGCGGGTTGAATCGATTCTTTTTCGAACACTGATTCGAGCGCACACAGCCACGATCAGTGCGCCTCGCCTCACTCGAGCGTGTACCAGTCGAACCGTTCGATGGCGTAGAAGTACGACACTATGGGTGCGAGCACGCCGATCCCCAAGACTGTCCAGGCGGTGAGCGTGAGCCCGCGGGCCGAAACAGAGATGTCAGGGACGGGTGCTATCGCGGAGATCGCCGCAATCAACTCGGCGAGCAGCGCGGCGGAGTCGGTGTAGAGGATGACCGCGGCGGCCGTCGGCAGAATGATCGCGACCGAGTAGAGGATGAAGGCGGTCTTGCTCGGCATCACCGCCTCGCGGTTGTTCGTGACCTTGACGCTGCCAAAACGGGGCGCTGCCGTGCCGATCCCGGTCGCCAGCGCTGGCGTCACGGCGGTGCCGACGACCGTCCCGCCGACCAGCACGGCGGTTTGCTCGAGCGAGAGCGGGCTGACGGTGCCCAACACGAGCGAAACGAGCCCAGCGATCGGGGCGGCGACGACCGTTCCGGCGATCACCAGTCCGGTGATGGCCTGACGGCCGGTGAGCGTCGAGGTGATAACGGCGGGCAGCGCCCGGCCGAGGTCGCCGAGGGGGTTCAGCGTGAACAGCGCGCCGGCGGCCCAGACGACGTACAGCGAGAGGATCACGGCGACGTGTTCGGGGACCGTTCCGCTCTGGATGATTCCCTGAACGAACCCGATCGCGCCGAACAGCGGGTAGCCGACGTACGCCAGCCGGATCGGCGCGCGCCTGGTTCGGCGAATCGCGGTCACCGTCACTGTTCGGACCGGCCGCGAGAGCCCGCGGGAGAGAACGTTCGCGAGCCGATTCGACGACTCGGTCGCCGTTGGCTCTGCAGCGTCCTCGAACCGTGCCGGATCGGAAAACCAGTGAATTCGCGCGGCAGCGATCCCGACAGCGACGGCGGCCGTACTGATGACGATCGTGCCGACGATCGAACCGAGGACGAGCGGATTCGAGGCGGAGACGTTCGGAATCCCGGCCAAGAGGAGGTGACCGGGCCAGCCCAGGGGGCTGTCCTGCAGGAGGGTAAACAGCCGACTCATGACCAGATCGAACCGGCCGGTCGCGAGCGCACCGAAGTACAGCACCCAGAAGCCGACGAACAGGATCGTTCGGTAGCGAGCGATCGGCTCGTAGACGGTGACCAGATGCTTGGCACAGATACCGACGACGAACCCGACTGGGATCGCACTCCCCAGTGCGATCGTGGCGACGAGCAACGCGAACGGCACGGGGAGCACCGTCCCTGCTCCGTAGGCAAAGGCACTCGAGAGCGCCAGCGTCGGCGGGACGACCCACAGCGCGAACAGCAGAAACTCGGCGACGATAACGCCGATGACGGTGTTTTTGAGCGGCGTCGAGACGAGCAAAAACGCCGGTTCGTCGACGGCTGCGGTGGCGGTAAACGACCGGATGCTGGCCATAAAAACCAGAAACAGCCAGCCGACGGCGACGCCACCGGTGACGATCGCCGTGATCGTCGCGGCGTCGACGGGAAGGGATTCCCCAGCGAACTCCGCGCCTAGGCGTGGGAGGAGGTAGCTGCCGGCGACAGTGACCGGGCCGAGCATCACCACCGCGAGTACACCCATCAACAGCAGCTTCGTTCGTTCGGTCGACACCGCCCGAACCGTTCGTCGCACCTCCGTTTTGGCAACGATGAGGGGGACCCGCGACATCAGCGAACACCACCGGAATCGACGGTGGGACGTCTGTATTTAGCGTTGAGGACCATACTCCAGAGCGCGTTCCGCATCCAATAAATAGTTCGGTTTCTGTCATTCGGTCGTCGCGAACAGTCTCAATACAAACTATCTCCACTCGTGCGTCCGTTCCGGCAGAGGTAGCCTCGACTCGAGTCCACGTGCACTCGCCACGCTGCCGAAACATGTGCACGTTTATACAGATCGCGGCGAAACAACGCGAACATGAGCCCTGCTGATGCCCCCGCGATCGAAACCGACGCCCTCACAAAACGCTACGGGGAGACGACAGCTGTCTCCGGGCTGACGATGACCGTCGAGCGCGGCACGGTCTACGGCTTTCTCGGCCCCAACGGCGCGGGCAAGACGACGACAATGCGGATGCTGACGACGCTGACGAAGCCGACATCGGGGACGGCTCGCGTCGCCGGCCACTCGATCGCCGACCGCGAGTCCGTCACCCCCCACATCGGTTATCTCCCCGAGGAACCGCCGATCTACGACGAACTCACCGGCCGCGAACAACTCGAGTACGCTGCCGGCCTGCGGGACCTCCCCGAAGCCGAGGCGACCGAGCGGATCGACTCGCTGCTCGAGCGCTTCGATCTCGTCGACGATGCGAACCGGCGGATCGAGGGCTACTCGAAGGGGATGCGCCAGAAAGTCGGCGTCATCCAGGCAGTCCTGCACGAACCCGCTGTGGCGTTTCTCGACGAACCGACGAGCGGACTCGATCCCCGTGCGGCCCGGACGATGCGGGAGACGATCGCCGAGCTCGCGGATCAGGAGATGACGATCTTCCTCTCGACGCACATTCTCCCCGTCGTCGACGAACTGGCCGACGAGATCGGCGTTCTCCGAGAGGGCGAACTGGTCGCGCAAGGTGACCCCGAAACGCTGAAATCTCGCGCCGAAACTGGCGAGGCTCGGAGTCTCGAGGACGCGTTCCTCGAGGTGACTCAGGAGACGCCCGACGGCGAAGTGGGCCATTCAGCGGAGCCGTCGATGGAGTAGCATGTCACGGCTGTCTTCGCTTCGCGACGGCCTGACCGACGACTCGCTGCGGGTTGCGATCCTCGTCGGCCTCGCCTCGATTCCGTTCACGCTCGCCCTCTCGTGGGGATCGGTGTCGAGTGGCGACGGTGTCGTCATCGGCGGCTCCGTTGCCGGGACGCCGCTGCTACTGGTCGGGTTGCTCGTCGGCTCCCGCTATCACGACCGCCCGACGGATAGTCGCCGCGCCGGGTTCTGGACCGGCCTCGTCGGCTCGAGTGCGACGGCTCTCGTCTTTATCGCGAACACGGTCTCGTCGATCGGGGCGCTGTCCTCGAGGCTGACGCTCGTTGCGGTCGCCGTCATGCCGGTTGCCATCGTACTCGGCGGTGGGTTCTCCGTGCTGGTCACGATGGCCAGTGCGGCGTTCGCTGACTGGGTGCGAACGCGCGTCGACAGCGAACACCGGGTGGTAGAACCTGCGGCTGCCGGTGAAACAGCCGTCGCCGACTCGAGGTGGTGGCTGGTCGTCGCCGTCTACGTACTCGCTGCCCCGGTCGTGTTGTACTACGCCCTCGGGGTGCGCCCCGACAGCGGTCCCGAAGTCGGCCTCATGGTCGCGGGCCTGTTCGTTTTGGTCCCGCTTTCGATCGTGACCCTCGTAGGGTTGTTCATCGACGCAACCACACCCCGGAGTCGTGCGACTAACTGGGTCCCGAGCGTGTGGCTATACGTTGGCGGCCCGATCGGCGTCGCTGTGGTCGTCTATTCGCTGGGAATCGTTCGCGAGGTATCGTACCCGCCCGGATACGCCAGCTACAGCTTTCTTGGTGCGCTCTGGTGCCTGTCGGTGGGCTACCTCGTCAACAGAAAACGCCATCTCGGCGGCCGAAGTTCGGTCTCCACTCTCCGTTCGTAATCACTGCGTCCATCGCCCATACCACCGTCGAGACGTCGACCAGCGGTGAGTCCGACACCCCTAAGCGCGCGGACTCTCTGCATCAGATATGGAGTATCACGAGGCCGCGGACTTTTTATTCGATCTGCGGCGGTTCCGCCCGAAACCGGGGACGGAGTCGACATCGCGGCTGCTCGCCCACCTCGAGAATCCCCACGAGGACGTCGAATTCGTCCAGATCGCGGGGTCGAACGGGAAAGGGAGCACGGCGCGAATGCTCGAGCAGAGCCTCCGCGAAGCTGGGCTTTCAGTCGGACTTTACACCTCGCCACATCTCGAGGATCTGCGCGAACGGGTTCGCGTTGACGGCCGGAAGATCCCACGGTCGGCGGTCTGTGAGTACGTCGAGGCCGCCCGCGAGTACATCACGGGCCGCGGTGCCGACGGCGATTCGCCCACCTTCTTCGAGACGATGACGGCGATGGCGATCTGGCACTTCGGTCGCGAGGACGTCGACGTCGCCGTCCTCGAGGTCGGAATCGGCGGGAAGTACGACGCGACCAGCGTCGTCGATCCAGTCGCAAGCGCCGTGACGAGCGTCACGTTAGAACACACAGGGATTCTCGGCGACACGGAGGCCGAAATCGCCCACGACAAAGCCCACGTCGCCCCTGCCGACAGGCCGCTCGTCACCGGCGTCAAAGGCGACGCGCTCGAGGCGATCCGAGACGTGGCCGGGGATGTCGTCACCGTCGGCTCACGGACAGCCGGGTCGGACGCGCCGCCTACGGACGTCCAAGTCAGCTACGACGGCCGGGTCAACCACACTGAGGCGGCCGTCACGGTCGAGACCGACGACTGGTTCCTCGAGACGCGGATTCCCCTCCTGGGTACGCATCAGGCCGAGAACGCGGGCATCGCAGCGACGCTTGCGCGCCAGCTCACCGATATTTCGGATGCGGAGCTGGCCCGCGGGCTGCGAAACGCCCACTGGCCGGGCCGATTCGAGGTGATGGACACGGAGCCACTCGTCGTCCTCGATGGCGCACACAACCCCGGTGCGTGCGAGGGACTCGCGGAAACGCTCGGAACCTACGACTACGACGACCTTTCGCTCGTCTTCGGGGCGATGCACGACAAGGACCACCGCGAGATGGCCGCCGCGCTGCCGACGCCCGATTCGGTGATCGCGACGGAGCCAACGCTCCAGCGCGCTGAAGACCCTGCCGTCCTCGAGACGGTGTTTACCGAGGCCGGCGTCGACGACGTTCGTACGAGCGCGGCCGTCCCGGACGCCCTCGAGACCGCCCTCGAGGAGGCCAGCAGCGACGACTGCGTCCTCGTCACCGGCTCACTGTTCGCCGTCGCCGAAGCGCGCTCGCGCTGGACGAGTACCGGCGTCCCGAAACGGATCCGAAACCGCGAGGACGCCCGCGAGACGTTCACGATGGCGAACGTCCCCGGTGCTGGCAGCCGCCGGCTTCGGGGTGACGCCGTCCATCGCGTGGTCAAGACGACGTTCGGCCCTCGGCAGGCGACGACCGTCAAACAGGAGCTGTTGCGCCTCGGCGGCGAGTGTGCGCTCTCCGGCCTCGAGCAAGACGACGAGGCCGTCGACGCCGTGTTGATGGGCACCCTCTCGCAGTTCGAACGGCTCGTCGACACGCTCGAGTCGAAGCCGTCTGCGGCCGACACCAGCGCACGCGGGCTGGCCGATGTCGCTTGCGACCTTCGCGAGACTCTTGCACTGGACTCGAGCGCGTCAGAGCCGGCAGCCGACACAACCGGGCCACAGCCACAGTACCCGTGGGACGACCGCACCGCCGTGATGGGCATTCTCAACGTCACGCCCGACAGCTTCCACGACGGCGGCGAGTACGACGCGCTCGAGGACGCCGTCGCCCGCGCCAAGGCGATGGTTGAGGCTGGCGTCGACGTGATCGACGTCGGCGGCGAGTCGACCCGCCCCGGTGCCGACCCCGTCCCGGTCGAGGACGAGATCGACCGCGTCACGCCCGTCATCGAACGGATCGCAGACCTCGACGTCCACATCTCGATCGACACCCGCAAAGCCGCCGTCGCCGAGGCCGCCCTCGAGGCTGGTGCCGACATCGTCAACGACGTCTCGGGTCTCGAAGACCCCGAGATGCGCTTCGTCGTCGCCGAGCACGACGCGGGACTCGTCGTGATGCACAGTATCGACTCGATCGTCGTCCCGGATCGCAACGTCGCGTACGACGACGTCGTCGAGGACACGATCGACCACCTCGCCGAACGAATCCTGCTCGCCGAGAAAGCCGGCGTCGACCGCGAGAAGATCGTCGTCGACCCCGGTATCGGCTTCGGCAAATCCGCCCGCGAAAGCTTTGAACTGCTCGGCCGCGCCGACGAGTTCCGCGCGCTCGGCTGTCCGGTGCTCATCGGTCACTCTCACAAGTCGATGTTCGAGCACGTCGGTCGCGAGGCTGGTGACCGACTCGAGGCGACCGTCGCGGCGAGTGCGATCGCGGCCGACCGCGGGGCCGACATCGTTCGGGTCCACGACGTTCCCGAGAACGTCGCCGCCGTCCGGACGGCACTGGCAGCTCGCGATCCGGATCGCTTCGAGTGGTATAGTAACAACTGAAACGATTTACACACGCATCGCACAGCGAACGGGTCACGTCGTTCCCCGCTCGCCAGTTCGCGGTTCTCGCTCCGACGATCGCGTCGAACCGCGCTCCCGTCGTGCGATGCGGTGTGCATTGACTTTCAGTGGCTACTATAGCCGACGAGGCTACCTCGGCGTTCAGGTGCCGGTCCAACCTTCAACCGTGTGGCGCCAGTACGCTTCGTGAGCGCAGCGTGCGCGGAGATTCATCCAATGGCTGACGAACACGATCACGACGTGGCGCCAGACGTCCCGATGGAAGACCGTATCGACGACCTCGAGACACCGAGCCCGATAGAGACAGCACTGTCGATCTCCACCGGCGACCTCAAACGCGAGGTGGTGCCGTTGCTCGGCGGCGGCGTCGTGTTGCTTTCGGCCCTTCGATCGCTCGGACGGGGCCAGCTCCGTGCGGTTCCGAAAGGGATCGTCGGTGCTGGACTGCTCGGCTACGCCCTCAGGAACCGGGCCTCGAGCGACTCGTCGACATTCGAGCCGACACTGGACGAGATCGACGGCGGGACCGAAGGCAAGGAGGTTTCCGATCAGGCACACGCCGCTGCCGAGCGTCTCGACGCCGGTCGGGAATCCCAGATCGACGCCGGCGGCGAGATCGACGACTCGGCACAGCTCGGCGACGAGCGCGACGAAGGGTCCCGGATCGAATTCACCGACGACGCGACTCAGGAGGAACCGCGATCGAAACCGGACGTGGACGGAGCGGACGATCCTCGCCGCGACACTGACGACGAGTCGGTCGAGATCGACGTCTCCGACTCGGCGATGGCCGAGGAGGTAAGCGAGGCGACGGGACCCGATCCCGAACAGGCCCAGCCGACACAGACCGATGCGATCGAACCCGAGGAGACGCCCGAAGAAGACGCCTCGGACATGAAAGTCGAGCCGGACGAGGACAGCGAAACGGCAGCGGAGTCTCGAGACGAATCCGATGACGACGAATCTGCCGAAGACGACGGACAGTAGCCGAGCCGTGTCCTGAACCCGTTTCGGTCGAACGCGGCTCGTATCAATTTGTCGGCTACTGCTGGCGGTCTCGAGTCGCCTCCCGCTGAGCCGACTGCCAGCTAGTGAGCAGATACGCCGGGAGTGCAATCGCACCGACGACGAGCACTGCGCCGACGACGGCCGTCCTGACGCTGACACGCTGGGGAATCGCGTCGAGTGGGATCGCTGACGCCGACTGGCCCACGACGAACAGCGCGACGAGTACGAGCACGAAGAGCAACACGGCGACGAGCACGAGTGTCTGTGTGAGAAGCGCACGCCCACGGCCTCGAGAGCGCTCGTCGGACATACCGACAGTTGTCGGCCCGCGGCCATGAACCGTTCGAATCGGCACTCGAGACCGACACGCGTAGCTGGGACGTCGAACGAGCGCGCTCGAGGCGGCCGGACCAACCGGTTCGCCCGACACTGATCGAACGTATTCGGGTGGTACCGACGGCGGCTGCGACTGTTTCCGCACGCAATAAGTCCCCTCGCTCCCAAGCGCTAGCTATGCAATACCAGCAACTCGGCGACTCCGACGTCGAGGTCAGTGAAGTCGGCTTCGGCGCGTGGGTCGTCGGCACCGACTGGTGGGGCGACCGCTCGGAAGACGACGCCGTCGAGATGGTCCAGTACGCCGTCGATCAAGGCATCACCTACTTCGACACGGGCGACGTCTACGGCCACGGTCGCAGCGAGGAACTCCTCGGGCAGGCGCTGGCCGACGTCCGTGACGAAGTGACGATCGCCACCAAAGTCGGCTACGACTTCTACAACAACCCACAGGCCGGCCACGGCGAGTTGCCAAAAGAGATGGACCCCGAATACCTCCGGGACGCCGTCGAGAAGAGTCTCGAGCGCCTCGACCTCGAGTCGGTCGACGTCCTGCAACTGCACAACGCCAACGTTGACGAGATCACACCTGACGTCCTCGAGTTGCTCGACGAACTCGAGGAGGAGGGGAAAATCGACGCCACGGGACTGGCACTCGGACCCTCGATCGGCTGGCTCGCCGAAGGCGACCTCGCGATCGAAGAGGAGTTCGACTCCGTCCAACTCGTCTGGAACGTCTTGGAGCAGGAAGTCGGCAACCATTTCCTCGAGACGATCGAGGAGACAGGCTCGTCGACCAGCCTGATCCCTCGCGTCCCCCACTCCTCGGGCATCTTAAACGAACAGGTCACCCCCGAAACCGAACTCGGCGAGGGCGACCACCGCGGTTTCCGTCCCGACGAGTGGTACGAGACGGGCTGGGAGAAACTCGAGCAACTGCGCTTCTTGGAGCGCGATGGGGAGCGAACGATGGGGCAAGCGTCGATCGCGTGGCTGCTCAGCCACGAGCCGGTCGCCTGTGTGACGCCGACGTTCCGCACGAAAGCCGATATCGACGAGTGGGCGGCTGCAAGCGACGTGCCGAAACTTTCCGACGAGGAGCTGGCCCGCGTCGACGAACTGTACCAAAATGACTTCGGCATCGACCGCGACGACGGGATGGACGCCCTTCGCTCGTCGGTCGGCGGCGAAGACATCGACTCTGCCGGCCTCAACAAACTCGCAGCCGACTGATCGCGAGCCTCGATTCGATCGCGTTCCGCGGGACTGATTTCGCGGCACTGGCGTGTTGGCGAGACGAAATCGTTTCGCGTCGTGGCTGCTGCAATAGCTACAGCGCACCACGAAGACAGCACCAGCAACCCACACTTCGTCGCCCCTCTATATCGGGGTGGTACTCCTTTCCACGACACTGCCGTCTTTCTAGACGGAGCGTGGATGACCATGGAAACCTACCATTTCACCTGCCCGGACTGCCGTCGAGAGTTTACGGTGACCGAGCCGATGCGCGAGGCGACCCTAGAGAACGGCTGTCCCGTCTGTGGAGGGCCGGTGACCAGAACCCACTTTGCCGTGGACACGCCGAGCGCGTGAGTGCCGGTTAATTGAACGACTGGTCGCGGCGACGACCGCTGCTCGGACCGTTGACCGACTTGTTTTCGCTCGTCGTTTGTCGACTCACGGTTTGAATTGAACTCGTCTGTCCCCTCATATGCCTCGTGAACGAACGTCTTCGGAACCGAACGGCTTATTCGTCACCACTCACCGAGAATTGAATGTGTTTATTCGATGGTGATGGTCGTCGCATGAGTACGCAGTCGTGGGTAAACAACCTCGGGCGCGGTGGTCCGAGGCTTTTGTAGTTCCCTCAGTCGTGCGCTAGCACTCCCTGTTCGGCCAGCGAGTGGGATGAGGTTGGGCGGCTTACACGCCCCGACCCGGACAGACGCACCAACCGCACCTGCGGTTGGGTTTTGTGAGTCCGGTAATTTGTCGTGTTACCGTCGAGTTTCGCCTTCTCGCGCCATGCGATGTTCACCGATGCATTCCGGTCGGCGTGGTCTTGCACCACGTCACACTCGTCGTTCGTACACCGGAATCGCCGTCCCTGCCGACTGCCGCGTTCACCACAACACGAACAGGTCTTCGAGTTGTAGTAAGCATCTATTGTGTCCGTGGGAATCTCTCGCCACGTCGCCTTGTACGAGACGAACTTCTCGAACTTGTGGAACGGCAATTTGTGCAATCGGCGGTTCATATACGTCCCGTACTTGATTTCGTCGCGGATACCGCTCATATCCTCGAACACGATAACCGGGTTCGAGAATTGCTCTGCGAACTCCACGACAGCACGGGAAAGCCGATGCAACACCCACTCGGTGAAGCGCTCTTCCGTGTCACCGAGTTTCCGGTGGATGCTCGTCTTACCGTGTTCTTGACAGCGTTTCGTGATGGTGTGGTAGCGTTGGCGTTCCTGCTTGACTCGTCCGTAGTCGAGGATGAGTGTGCCATTCGTTCGCATCGTGTCGCGGTCAAGGGCGGTGAGAGCGACGTTGCGCTCGTTGATGTCCACGCCAACAAGCGTGTCGCTGGTGTCGGGTTCGGGCACGTTGAACTCGCGTGTGACCGTGACATGTAAGTAGTACACGCCATCGCGGTACAGGAGTTCGGCCTGCCCAACATCCACTTCATCCGACGTGATAGCGTCTCGAAGTTCGTTCATCGCGTCCGGTTCGCCGCGTAGGTGTCCTTTCACCTTCTTGTAGGGTTTCGGACTGATGCGGAATTGGACGCGATTCGTGTCTTCATCCACGGTGAGGCGGTAGCCTTCCGTGTGTGCCATCACGAGCGGATACGCACCAGATTTGTCCGTACTCGGCGGCGTCGGCTTGCCTCCATCAGGATCAGCCTGTTCTTCCCACCAGTCAAGGAGTGACTGGTATGAGTCCCACGTTTGGAGGGCTTTGCCGACGACCGCGCACTTGTTGTTCCGCAAGAAGTCGTCGCGGTCAACCTCGTTCTGTATCTCAGTGCGCGTGTACCCTTGTTGTGTGAGGCGGATGGTGTCGTTGAATATCTCGCGTGATGCAAGGCGGGCGTCGTGAAGCCACGTTCGTTCACCAGACGCTATGTGAAGGCGCGTCTGAATCGTTTTTGTGGCTTCTTCACCCATGCTTTCACAATCGTTCCAGAGTGTCATAAATGTAGGGAGTAGGGGTGGAAGAATACCGTCGTCATGCACATTCGGTTAGTTCCTGCAAGTATCACTTCGTGTGGTGTCCAAAGTACCGCCACCCGATTCTCAACGTGGTTGAAGACGATGTGTGGGAGTTGTTTGGTGAGACTGCTGACCACTTCGGTCACAAGATTCTCGCCTTGGAGATCGCAGACGACCACGTTCACCTGTTCGTGCAAACAGACCCGAAGTACAGCCCTGCGAACATCGCTCGACAATTCAAGTCGTACTCTGGCAAGCACTTGCTGGAACGGTATCCCGAGATTCGAGAGTCGTATTTCTGGGGCGGCGGATTCTGGAAGGTCGGATACTACGTTGGGACGACGGGAGCGGTGTCGGAGGAAGTGGTTGAACGGTATATCGAAGAGACGGAACACGCGCCGGAGTGACGCGCTTCACCCCCGCCCACGGTGGGGCGGGGAACTCGCGCTGCTTTTCGTTTAGAACGGATCGGACAGTTCATGAGCAAGTACTTCATCGTCTGGGTGCTCCTTTTCTCCGCCGCAGCGCTGTACACCCCGAGCACGTTTACGCCGATCGGCGAGTATATCACGCCGTTGTTGGGCGTCATCATGCTCGGCATGGGGCTGACGCTGACGCCCGCGGACTTTCGGCGCATCCTCGAGCGGCCTCGAGACGTCTTTATCGGTGCGATGGCCCAGTGGCTCCTGATGCCGACGTTTGCATATGTCCTCGCCGTCGCCCTCGACCTTCCGTGGGAGATCGGCGCGGGGCTAATCCTCGTCGGCGCGGCACCCGGCGGCACGGCGTCGAACGTGATGACCTATCTCGGTCGCGGCGACGTCGCGCTGTCGGTCACGATCACGTCAGTAACCACGATCGCCGCGCCGCTCGTGATGCCGGCTTGGGTGGTTGCCCTCGCGGGCGAGTCGATCACCGTCACGTTCGCCGAGATGGCCCAGTCGATCGTCCAGATCGTCCTGCTACCCGTCGTGGCGGGGCTGATCCTTCGGTATGTCCTCGACGAATACGCCCCATCGGTGGCGAAAGCGGGGCTGTCGATCTTCCCAGCGATCAGCGTGATCGCCATCGTCGCCATCGTCGCGGCCGTCGTGGGACTCAACGTCGAGGAGATCCTGACCGCGAGTGCGCTCGTCTTCCTCGCCGTCATCGTGCACAACGGCCTCGGACTGAGTGCCGGCTACGGCGTTGGGAAGGTCACAGGAATGACTGAGGACCGAGCCCGCGCCTGCGCGTTCGAAGTCGGCCTCCAGAACAGCGGGCTCGCGGTGGCGCTCGCGGTCGCCTTCTTCGATCCGGTCACGGCGTTGATTCCAGCGCTATTCAGCGTCTGGCACAACGTCTCCGGCCCGGCGCTCGCAACGCTGTTTACGCGACTCGACGGTGAGACGCCCATCGGGGACGAGTCGGCAACCGTCAGCGCCGACTAATCGGTACGCGGCGGGACCGGTCCAACGCCCTTAGTCTGGTTAAAGAATTGGGTAGTATCCTTTTATATGTCGGTATCCTGTGCTTTTATAACATGGATACTGTCACGCACGTCCAGAAGGCGTGTGCATACATCACGCGCCAGACGGGCGAACTACTCGTCTTCGAGGGACCGGGCCACGACGGCCTCCAGATCCCCAAAGGGACCCTCGAGCCCGGCGAATCGCCGCGTGAGGCGCTGTTTCGGGAAGTCATCGAAGAGACCGGGCTCGGGACGCTGAGTTCGACGACCCATCTGACGACTGACGTCTGGACGCGCCGTAAAGAGCCGCCGAAACGGTATGTTCGCCACTTCTTTCACGCGACGGTTCACGAATCGCGCGACCGGTGGACTCACACGGTGACTGACGGCGGGGACGAACACGGTTCCGAGTTCGACCTCCACTGGGTCCAGCCGACGACCACGCGAGCGTTCGCCCTCGATCTCAACGATTACGTCCATCTGCTGCCGACCGTCTCCTCGGTAGACGACGCCGCCACTGCCTCGGACTGACCGCCCCGCCGTCTCACGTCTACTTCGACAGCGCGCGCTCGACCGCTTCGGCAACGGTCATCGCTTTCTCGGCCAGTGGCTCTGAAACGTGGCCGTCCTCGACTGCCGCCTCGAGTTCGTCCGCGTCGACGATTTCGACCGTCCCGTTCGGCTTCCGGATCACGTCGACGTAGAGGTCGACATAGCGCGCGGTGTCGGGGAAGAGTTCGACCGGCGTACAGATATTGACGTAAGTTCCCTTCGCGTTCCCCCGAGCGTCTTTGTACGTCGTCGGGTACCACCACCGACCCTCGCGGAGCTTCGTCACGGCGACGTCGCCGTCCGTTTTCGGGACGCCAAGTGCGTCGTAGCTGCCGCCGCCGTGCATCCGGCGCTCGAGAGTCACTTTACCCTCCGGGTCCCAGTCGGTCACCTCGCCGCGACCGAGCGAGATGAGTCGCCCGTCGGGTTTGCCGTGGCCGATCGTGATGCGGTCGCCCGTCGTCGGGCCGAACTGCTGGCTGACGGCACCGAACGGGAACGCGTCGCCGTCGGTGTCCGACGGCTCACAGACGGCCTCCGCGAAGTCGACCGCCGTGCTCGCTGCCCTGTCGGCGGCTTTCGTTCGGTGGTGGCCGGGCATCGTCGTCGCGACCTCGCGGCGCTTCCCGTCGAGTTCGAAGCGCGACTCGCGACCGAACCAACACCACGTCGTCGCACGCGGCGTCGCCAGCCGGGCCGGTTCGCCGCCCTCGTCGGGTGCATCCTCGAGTGCGTCCTCGAGCGCTTGCGCCCGGTTTGCTGCCTGTTCGACGGCTGTGCCCATCGCCTCGAGGTCGGCGTCAGTGGCTGCCTGTTGCCAGCGCAGCCCCCATCCCTCGGGAACGTCGACCGAGAGGAGGTCGGTCATGCCGACGAGTTCGTCGGCTCGTTCACCGCGTAGCGCCGCCGAAACGCCGGTTCGGTCCCGCGAGAGCGTACAGAGCCCGCCCTGAACCGTCAGCGTGGGGATGACCCGCGGCTCGTCGTCCGACCACGGCGGCGTGGGCTCGATCACCTGCACCCGGTAGCGATTCCCTTCGTCGACGTAGCCGTCGACGTCGTCGTAGTTGAGATAGCCGCGGTGGCCCTCGCCGAGGTCGACGACGGCACCGCCGCCACCGCCGGCGTCGATTACTTCGGCGTCGAACGCCGCGCCGCGGGGGATGGAACCGTCCCAGCGGAACGTATCGATCGCTATCGACTCGAGGTCGTCGGCGATCCGTTCGACCGTCTTCGGCACGCCCGAAACCTCGACACCCTGCCTGTCTCGAGTCGTTTCGATCCGCACGTTCGCCGGAACCGTCTCGAACGGGTTGTCGAAGCGCTCGCGGATCGGCTCGGACGCTTGGACGACCTCGAGGCCGTTCTCGCCGAGGAGTTGGGTGATCGCCGTGGTGTAGATCCCGCGCACTCGAGCCGTCGTCATCGGTTCGCCTCCGTCACAGTGTCGACTGACACGCGTTCGGCCACGTCGATCACCGCAGGTGCTCGCGGTCGGGCGCGAACCGCACCCGGTCGTTGATCGTCGGGCCGAGCGTCAGTTCGACGGTGTCGTCCGGCAACACTCGCCCGTCCTCGACGTACACCCCCCACGAGTCGAAGCGGAGCCAGCCCCGCATCTCGGCGGCGTGGGTCGTAAGATCGAGATGGTCTACCGTATGCTCGGGATACTCTGACGCCGAATGCGCCATATCCATATCCGAGTAGACGGTGTCGTGACCCTCAAAAAACGCCTCGAGTGCCGACGCGTCGGCCTCGACGGCCTCGGCAACGGCCTTGGAGGCGGCTTGCAGATCGTCGGTCTCGAGGCCGACGTCGCGAAGCGCCTGCTGGGTTCGTTGATCGAAGTGCATACCCGTCGGTTAGGACGGCGGGCCTTTGTGGATTCCGGGTCTACGTGGGGCCTCCGACGACGCCTGTGCGTTCGGCCCACGGATCTAAGACCGATTCGTTCGCGCCGAACGCTTACTGACCCGGCCCCCGTAGACCTGCCCATGCAGGGAAAGCGCGACCCGGTTGAGCAGGCCAACGAGCAGTCGAGGGATCTCTACGGCGTGTCGACGTGGGAACCGCGGTCGACTATCGATCGGCTTGCGTGTACGATGTACGACGGGATCAGCTACGGATTACAAACGATCGTCCTCGTCGTCGCGTTCGTGATCACGCTCGCCTTACTCGCCCAGCCGGTGGTGCTCGTCTTCGAGGAGCCATCACTGTCCGTGTTCTTCGGGCTCTCGATCGTCCCCGCGGCGTTGCTCGCCGGATTCATCTGGTACTCGGATATCACGACGGCCGAACCGCTCGGGCTGCTGGTCGCGACGTTCGTCCTCGCCGTGCTCTTTGCGACGTTTGCAGCCGTCGTGAACTCGACGGTCGGGCCGTCGTTGCAGGCAATTCCCGTCATCGGAACGCTCCTCTTCTTTTATTTGGTCGTCGGCCCCGTCGAAGAGAGCGTGAAGCTGCTGGCCGTTCGCGTCTTCGCCTATCGGAGCCAGACGTTCGATGCGGTCATCGACGGCGCGGTCTACGGGGCCGTCGCCGGGCTGGGGTTTGCCGCGATCGAGAACGCGATCTACATTGCAGGTACAGTCGCCCAGGCCGGCGTCGGGACGATCACGGCTGCGACCGGCATCGCGACCGTTCGGGCGCTCGTCGGCCCTGGTCACGTCATCTACTCCGCGATCGCAGGCTATTATCTCGGGCTGGCGAAGTTCAACTCCCAGTACGCCGGGCCAATCGTCGTGAAGGGGCTGCTCATCGCGGCGTTCGTCCACGGGACGTACAACGTCACGGTCGGGATCGTCCCCAACGTCGTCGCCTCGCTTTACCCCATCAGCTTCGGGTTGGCCTTTGTCTCCTACGTGATTCTGTTCGATCTCGCCGTCGGCTACTACCTTTACCGAAAGATCATCACCTATCGCCAGACGTATCGTTCGGTCAGAGACGATACTGGCGTACCCCCGAAGCCGGAACGAACGGAGTTCGAACCACCACAACGGTAGTCGCTTCCCAGTGACGACCCAATCGCCGTCGTCACCGTCACTGTCGTCATAGTTTATATACGAATTCAGCGCGTACTCTGCTGTGATGGTTACCTTTGTCGGCTCGTTTGTCGCGTTCGTCGTTGCACTGCTCGTCGGCGGACTGGCGATCTACGTCGGCGCGTCGGTCGTCGTCGACGTCGAGGACTACTCACACGCGATCGTAACGGCGTTTCTCGGTGCGATCGCGTGGGGGTTGACGGCCTGGATCCCGCTGTTCGGGCCGCTGCTTGCGCTGCTGGCGTGGATCTGGGTTATCAACTGGCGCTATCCCGGCGGCTGGCTCACCGCTAGCCTCATCGGCGTGATCGCCTGGCTCGCCGCGCTGGCGATCCTCTTCGTGCTCAACGCCGTCTTCCGCCTCGGTGTCGGCGCATTCGGAGTCCCGGGCGTCTGAAAATCCGTTTTTGCTATTCGAAGCGGGTCTCAAGCAGCCGTTCGACGTATTTTGCGAGGACGTCGACCTCTAGATGAATCGGATCGCCGACGGCTTTCTCCGAGAGCGTCGTGAGCTGGTAGGTCGTCGGGATGATTGCGACGGTTACTCGTCCGCCCGCGTCGCCCGTCCCGTCGTCCTCGAGATCGGCGACGGTGAGACTAATGCCATCGAGCGTGATCGACCCTTTCTCGACGACGTAGCGGCCGTAGCCCGCCGGCAGTTCGAACTCGAAAAACCAGTCTTCCTCGACGGATTCGATGTTCGAAACCGTCGCGACCGCGTCGACGTGACCCTGCACGACGTGGCCGTCGAAGCGGCCGTCGGCGGGCATCGCTCGCTCTAAATTGACCGCGTCGCCCTCCTCAAGGTCGCCGAGATACGTCCGCTCGACGGTCTCGGTCGCGAGGAAGACCTCGAACCACGCGCCCACCTCGAAGCGCTCGACCGTGAGACAGACGCCACTGACGCTGATGCTCTGGCCGTGCTCGAGGCCCGTCGCGACCTCGTCGGCCCCGATTCGGAGCCGCAGGCCGTCTTCGGTTCGCTCTCGAGCGACGATTTCGCCGGTCTCCTCGACGATTCCCGTGAACATACTCGGAGATGTAAGTCGGCGAATAAAGCCGTTCCGACCCCGAGACGCGTTCCAGTTCCGTGACTGGCAGTCTCGGCGGCTCGGTACGCCCAGTCGTCGCGCTTTTGAATGTACCTGCGCTATACCAGTCCAATGGCCGGTATCATCGACACGATCAAACTCGCGGGCGTGCTCGTGCTCGCACTGCCTGCCGCACTCGCCGGACTCGAGTTCCTGCTCGTTCGCGGGGAGACGACAGTCGGCGCGATTTTGCTCGGCCTCGCCGTCGCGCTTATCGTCATCGAGCAGCGACTGACCACGCCGTCTGATCTCCCCGGCCTCGCTGTGAAACGCGTCGTCGGGACTGTGGCAAGCGATTCAGAATCGGATTCAGATGCGGACGATGAGACAGCCACCGTCCGTGCCGACGACGACCGCTGATCGGCTTCGAGTTGCTGCCGATTACTCCTCAAGTACCGCCGTCGGCTCGAGCGAGCGCGAACATGCCGGCAGGTAGATGGCTCGTTCGTCCGCTGTTTTCCGCACGAGAATATCGGCGATCCGCAGCCACTGTCCGTCGGCGACGTGGACGGCCGACTCGAGTCGTACGACGCTCCCGGGTTCGATCCCGTCGCCGCCCAAGCGGGGTCGTTCGCGGGGCTCGAGGCCCACACCAGTAACCCGGGTCTGGACGGCGTCGGCGTTTTCGAAGCCAAACGCACGGACTTCGGCCTCGAGGTCGGCTTCGACGGCCGTCACCGATTCGGTGTCTGCGGTCAGCATCGCCGCTGCGGAGCGAAACGATTGTGTCACGCCGACGTGAGCACGGCGTTCCCGGCCGCCGTCGCTGTCGACGACGAACGTCCGAACGAGGCCGCCGTGGTAGCCTGCCGGACCGCGAGGTGCCGTCTCGAGGACGATCGGTTCGCCGGGTCGAAGCGCGACGTCGCCCGTGTCGAGCGTCGAGGGCCGGTGGTCGGGGTTGGGGTTGACGACGGTGTTGCCCGCCGGAAACGCCCCCGCCGAGACGATTGCTTCGTCGATCGCGATCCGAAGCCGATCCGGCGTGAGTACCTCGCCGTCGACGACCAGATGACCGTCGTCGATCGTTGCATCTGCGAGCAGCGATGCTCCACGGCGGACGCCGGCGGCTGCAGCTGTCTGTGCGCTGGCGATTCGCTCTCGCTCGCGTTCGGTTTTCGTCGCTCGAGCGCGCTCGATGACGTCGGTCGAGGCGAGTTCGAAGCCGGCCTGCTCGAGGTAGAGTGCGGCGTCGTGTGGGAGTCGGGCCGGCGTCAAGATCGTTTCCGAGCCGACGCGTTCACACAGGGTTGCAGCGAGCGCCTCGGCTGGATGGCTGCCGGCATCCGTGTCCGTTTCGACGAGCCACGTCTCGCCATCGAAGGCGACGGCGACGAGTCCGTTCTCGACTGCGAGTCGGGGTCGACAGTAGCGCACGGCGGGATCGCAATCCGAACCGGCGTGGACGACTGCCACGGCCTCGCGGGCCTCAAGCGCGTCGCTGATCGCCGACTCGAGGTGTGTCGCGACGTCGGCCGTGTCGGTGTCGATACCGGCAGTCGACTCGGCGTCGGTCACGGTGCTTCGGCTTCGACCTCGTCGCCGTCAGCGTCGGCGTCCTGTGGCTGCTGGGCCTCCTCGATGAGTTCATCGAGCGGCGTGTCGGTCAGCCGGTTGTTGAGCAGGACGTCGATCGGCAGCGTTGGCGCACCGTCGACCAGATTCTCGAGCAAGACGAGGCGCTCTCGAGCCCGGGACATGCCGACGTAGAAGACGCGGCGCTCGTTGTCGGTCAGGACGGGCACCGGCGAGGTGTTCTTGGTGAACTCCTCGACGCCGGGAACGTCCGTTGGATCGTCGACGGTGGCGACCATCTGTTCGACGACTTTTTCGGTGAGGTCGGTACCGACGATGACGTGGTCGGCCTCACGCCCCTTCGCGGAGTGGATGGTGCCGACGCGGACGCGATCGGTCTCCATACCCAGATACTCGCCGATCGCGAAGTACGATCGGATGCTTTTCTTCTGGAAGTTGGTGACTTTCCGGACCATGTCGCCGGCCGACGCCGGGCCGGGCATGAACGGCGCGTGGTCCTGAATGACTTCTGCAGGGATCATCAACTCCGCGAGGTCGTCGATGCCGGCTTCTTCCTGGCGGTCATCGATCTCGTCGAAGAGGTCGTCGCGCTCGTTGGTGCCGAACGCCGACTCCTGAAGCATGTCGGCGAGTCGGCGGGCCTGGAGCCCAGTGACGTCCTCGCCGCGGTCGATCGCTTCGACGGCCCGGACGTACTGGGTGAGCCGGTCGGTCCACATCCGCTGGTCGGTCAGCGACGTAAACGGCACGCCTTCGGTGATGAACTCGTCGATGAACTGGAACATCTGGTAGCGTGCCCGGAACAGGATCATGATCGTCCCGTCGCCCTCGATGAGCGTCCGGCGAACGTTTCGGACGACGTCGAGCATCGACGCATTCCGACGCGCCTCAACGGCACCGCCTTCTTTGCGCGGCTTGAGGTCTTTGTCCTGCCGGGTCTCGATGTGTCGAATCTCCTTGTTGACCGCGTTGAGGACGTTCGAAGGGAGCCGATAGGAGTTGGGCAGAATAATGTCCTCGTCGACCGCTTCGTCGAGCAAGAGTGCGGGGTCGGCACCCTGCCACGAGTAGACGACCTGGTCGTCGTCACCGGCGATCAGGACTTCTTTCATGTGGGGCTTCCACTCCTCGTAGACGTCGTACTGCAGCGTGGTGATGTCCTGAAACTCGTCGATCACCAGATAGTCGACGTTCGGAAGCAAGGAACGCTGCTTGACGCGTTCTAACATGTCCGCGAAGCCGATCTTCCCCTGCTCGCCTTTGTAATTGCGCCAGCCACGGATCGCTTCGGGGACGTCGATCCGGTCGTCGTCGGACGGCCACGTCGGGGTGTACTTGTTGCCCTCTTGGGCATTCGGATCGATTTCGGGTGGGAGACGGACTTCCTCCTGATCCCACTGGAAGGGGACATCGTACCACTCCGAGACCTCACGGCCGGTTCGCTGGAGCCACTGGCTGGTCGCAATGACCTTGTTTCCGATGGTCGTCGACCGAGCGGTACGGCGTCCGGCACCGCTGTACTCGTCTTCGTACTCGATGCCGAACTCCTCGCAGAACTCTTCTTTATCAGATTCGCCGATGACGTCGCTTCGAGAGAGATCAAGCAGTTCGTAGGCTTTCGCGTGCATCGTACAGACGTTACCCTGCAGTGCACGCGGGCTTTCGTCGAGTCGCTCTGCCAGTCGTTCGCGAACCTCCTGTGCAGCCGCTCGCGTGTACGAGACGACGAGGATATCCCGGAAACTCACACCCTCTTGCTCGAGGATCTCTTCGACGTGGTCGAGCAGGGCTGTCGTCTTACCGCTGCCCGGACCACCGAACAACCGGGTCACCTTCGTCTCCGTAGTACTCATTGTAGCTGTTCAAGAGCGCAATACCCATAAGTCACGTGGGTTTTCGGCGATAGAAAGGCAACTGGCGGTCCGTCGCTGCGAACGAATTCACCAGACTGCATCGGGGTCAGTCGGGTCGAGCGAGGAGGAGTCCGTCAGATCGATCTGAGCGGGGTCGGCTCGCGACCGACTCGCTACTGATTTCTCGAGGACCGTGCGGCTCGGATCTCCGCGCCGTCACGGATCTTGTCCTGACAGTTGGGACAGACTCGAGGATCGTCGACACCGGGTGGGGTAAACACACGAGCGTACGCGTCCGTCACGAACGCACCGCAGTTCTGGCATTCCGGCATTGTTATTCTCGTATTCCTATTAGGAAGTAATACAGTATAGTTCTATCGCACGACGGGAGTTGAAAATCCTCGAACGCGGCTGCTGACGGCTATCGTCTCGGTTCGACGAACTCGAGGTGGCGTTATCTCGTGCGTGACGCAACAAAATGAGCGGTTTCGGGGTGTCTTCCGTGAGCCCTACGGCGTCGGTTCCCACCCACAAACGGTACAGGAGCTTGCAGCGGTATCGTGGAGACCACCACACTCGGGGCACTGTTTCTTATTATAATCGTGTTCCCACCCGATTCGTTCTACCGTGTGACCGCGATCCGAAAGGAATTGATCAATGACGTCGTCACCGGCATCATTGGGTGAGGTTGCCATAGGTGTGTGAATAGCTCCCACAATATTAAATCATCGGGTTCACCCACAGATCTGCCTCGAGTGAAACGAACACCACCCGGTACCCGTTGCCGCCGACAAAACAGTCGAACCGGCGTCTCGAAACTGTCAGCTGACACTCGCTCCATCATCCAGTCCGAGCCCGGTTCGATCGGTCACCTCGCCGGTTCGGGCCGGTTCGACCCGCGGGTTTTTCTCCGTTACTCACCAACCCATGCGTATGAGTGACCTGCGCCTCGATGCGACTCAACTCGATCGCTACTCGAGACACGTAATCATGGACGAGATCGGGCCCGAGGGCCAACAGCGGCTGCTCGAGGGCTCGGTGTTGATCGTTGGTGCGGGCGGGCTCGGCTCGCCGGCGATCCAGTACCTCGCAGCCGCGGGCGTCGGTCGGCTAGGGATCGTCGACGACGACGCCGTCGAGCGGTCGAACCTGCAACGTCAGATCGTCCACGGTGACGACGACGTCGGCCGGCCGAAAGTCCAGAGCGCGGCCGACTACGTCGCGACGCTGAACCCCGACATCGACGTCGATACCTACGAAACGCGACTCACGACCGACAACGTGGCCGAGCTCGTCGCCGAGTACGACATCGTCCTCGACGCCAGCGACAACTTCGCGACCCGGTACCTGCTCAACGACCACTGTGTGCTCAGCGAGACACCGCTGTCCCACGGCGCAATCTACCGCTTCGAAGGACAGGTGACGACGTTTACCAACGACCGCGGTGGTGAAAACGAGGACCCGCCGTGTTACCGCTGCATTTTCCCCGAAGCGCCCGAACCCGGGACCGTCCCCGACTGTGCGACTACTGGCGTGCTCGGCGTCCTGCCCGGCACTGTCGGCTGTATTCAGGCCACAGAGGTCGTCAAGTACCTGCTCGGCAAGGGTGAGTTGCTCGAGGGCCGCCTGCTCATGTACGACGCGATGGGCATGACGTTCGAGACGGTCGACGTGCTCTCGAACCCGGAGTGTCCCGTCTGTGGCGACGATCCAGCCATCGAGTCGATCGAGGACGTCGCCTACGAGGGCACGTGCGAGATTTCGGCCGATTAAACGGTTGTCTCGGTCGTCTCACGAACCCACGAAAGAACGCTGACCACGCCGTCGTACAGCTCTCGCCCGCCGAGGACGGCGACACAGGAGACGAACGCGGTGGTCCCGAGTTTACCGCCAGCGCCGGCGAACGCGGGCGTGACCGCGAGAAAGACGAGCCCGCAGAGGCCGCCAGCGAGGACGACGGACCCGAGCGATAACCGCTTCGGATTCGACATCCCCACGAACGACGCACAGAAGGCCACGGTGGCGAGCGTCCCACCGAGTTCCGGCAGCGCGAGCGGAAACGCCACGCCGGCGACGACACCGACGACGGCTGATCCGACGACTGGCCCCCACTCGAGGCGCACGCTCGAGGCGACCGTCGCGGTAGCCCCGACGACCGCGACAGGGACGATCAGCGAGACGAGTTCCCACTGCGGCGTGCCAGCGGGGGCAAATTCGAGCCCAGCGAACGCGGCCGCCGTGAGACAGCCAAACAGCGCGAGCGTGCCGAGTTTGCCGCCGACGCCCCCGAATGTCTCGGTCGTCGCGACGAAGCCGAGGCCCGCGATGAGTCCCGCGAGGGCAACGGACTCGAGCGACGGGAACGCCACGGGTGAGGCCATGCCGACGAACGAGCCGCAGTACGCCGGTACGTCGATGCGTGGGAGCGCGAGGCCGGTGATCAGGCCGACCAGTGCGGAAGCGAGCACCGGGCCGAGGTCGGCGTGGATGCTCAGGACGTAGGTGACGACGGCACCGGCGACGACCGCGAGCGCGTTGGTTGCGTCCGCTCGATCGAAGCCGGTGGTTTTGAACGGGCCAAGCACTCGCTTGTGCTCGAGCACGCCGGCGACGGCGGCGATGAACACGAGCCCAGCCTGTGCGCCGACCGTTCCGGGCGGCGTCTCGACGGGTGCGGCCAGCGAGCCCACGAGCAACGTGCCGGCGGTCAGCAACAGTGCGACGTAGCCGGCGAACTGGACCGGACGGTACACGACTCGAACGAACAAAAGGACCGACGAGAGGGTTTCGGTTCGCTGCAGGCAGGTCGCCGTTAGCTCCGCAACAGCCCGCCGTCGATGGGTACTTCGACGCCGTTGACGAAGCTCGCGCGGGGACTCGAGAGCACAGCCACGATATCGCCCAGTTCACGGGGCTCGCCGATTCGATCCATCGGAATCTCACTCGCGAGTTCCGCCAGCCCGTGGTCGTAGTCGTCGTAGACGCCGCGTTCGATGTTCGCTTCGATCAGTTCCTCGATTCGAGGCGTCTCGATCGTCCCCGGCAGGACCGCGTTGGCGCGGATCTCGGGCGCGAACTCCCGCGAGATCGTCTTCACGAGCCCGATCACGCCTCTGCGAACCGAGTTCGACAACAGGAGACCATCGGCGACCTCTCTGACTGTTCGGGACGTGATACACGTGATCGAGCCGTACGCCGACTCGAGGAGGTGTTCGTGGGCCTGTTCGACCGTCCAGACGACGCTCATCACCAGCAGGTCGTAGGCCTGGTACCAGTCCTGTTCGTCGGTCTCGAGGAAGGTCGTACTCGGTGGCCCGCCCGAGGAAGTGACGAGGTGGTCGAGGCCGCCGAAGGCGCCGACCGTCTCGCTGACGAGGTGGGAGACCTCGTCCGGGTCCGTGAGGTCCGTCGGCGTCGCACGAACCTCCCCCGTGGCCGTCTCGGCGAGTTCCTCACGAGCATCCTCGAGTCGCTGCTCGTCGCGTCCACAGATCATCACGTTCGCGCCCTCCTCGGCGAGGGCCTGTGCGCTCGCAAAGCCGAGGCCGCTCGAGGAGGCCGTCACCAGTGCGCTGTTGCCGTCGAGATCGAGATCCATACGCGAGCCCACGACGGGGAGGGACAAAGGCCCGGTGTCGCAGGCAAACGGCTCGCGCGCGGTTTCCGTCACAAGCGGGGACGACGGCTGTGGACTCAGTCCGCGCCCAGCCCGTCGAAGTAAATCGCGCGCCGTTCGTCGGCCGCCGGTGTCGTCACCAGGGAGACGACGACGGTGACGACGAGCCCGAGTCCCATGCCGACGATGCCGGCCGTCCAGCCGGCGTAGCTGCCGGGGACAGCGGCGAGAAAGAGACTCGAGAGATAGAACAGTTGACTGGTGACGATCCCGGCCGTGATCCCGGCTCGAGTCGTCTTGCGCCAGTAGAGGGCGATGAGGACGGGCAAAGCGAGCTGTGCGAAGCCGCTGAAGGCTGCATCGCCCAGTTCGAACAGCGTCGCCGGGTTGAGCAGACTCGCCCCGAACGCGGCGGTCGCGAAGATCACGACGCCGACTCGAGCGAGCAGATCCTCCCGTCGCGCCGCGAGGGTCTGGTCGACAAAGGGTCGGTAGAGGTCTCGCGTAAAGTACGACGAGCCAGAGAGCAGCATCGAGTCCGAAGAGGACATCATCGCAGCCATCGCGCCAGCGATGACGAGCGCGGCGAACCAGACCGGGGTGTACTCGGCGAGGATCACGGGGAGGACGTTGTCACCCGCCGGAATCGCCACGTCGAGCCCGCGCGCCCACGCGCCGAGCATGAACGAGGGGACAAAGAGGAGGACACAGAGGATCGGCCACAGCGCGAACGAGCGTTTGAGCACCGTCCGAGAGCCGGCGGCGAAAAAGCGCTGGTTCACTTGCGGGAACATCGCGACACCGAAGCCGATCGTGATCGCCGTCGAGAGCATCCACTGCGGCGTGTAGTAGGCGCTGCCGAGCGAGAGGAACGCAGCGGTTTCTTCGCTCGAGGCGAGCGCCGCCGTCGCCGCATCTGGGCCACCGACGGCGGCGAGCACCCACAGCAGCGCGACCCAGGTGGTGACGAGCATGAACGCCCCCTGCAGGGTGTCCGTCCACGCGATGCCGCGCATCCCGGCGACGACGACGTAGAGGATCATGAACGCGGTGATCAGCCCCGCTCCGATGGCGTAGGGAACGGTTCCTTCGGTCAGCGCCTCGAGGGCGGTGCCGGCCCCGACCTGTTGGAGCATGACGTACGGAAAGAGCCAGAGCAGACTGATGCCGGCAACGAGACCCCGAAGTCGCCGTGAGGCGAACCGATCGCCGAGCATCTCGCCGAGCGTGACGTAACCGTACTCCTGCCCGAGCAGCCACTGCTTGTAGCCGATGACGTACCAGAGGATGGCGAAGATGAGCCCGTCCATCAGCCCCATCACGAGGATCCATTCGGGACCCTGAGCGTAGGCGATGTTCGGCCCGGCGAAGAAGGTAAACGCCGACAGCAGCGTGGCGAAGGTCGTAAACAGCAGGACGATCGTGCCGAGCGTCCGACTCGCGAGATAGAAGTCCTCCGCGGTCCGGTCGGTCAGCCGGTAGGCGATCAGTCCGACGACCAGCGCCAGCAGGAGGTAGCCGACGATGATCCCGAGTTGCAGCGTCACGCTCACGGGCGCTCACCTCCGCGCGCCGAGTGCGTGGTGTGGTCCGCTCCGTGCCCGCGACTCGAGGCCGTTGTGTCCGTTTCGACGCCGATTCCCCACGCTCGCTTCGTAAAAATCCAGAAGACGACCGAGGCGAGTCCCATCCAGCCGACGTGCCACCACAGCCACAGCGGCAGGCCCGCGACGACCGCCGCCGATCCCCAGAGGAACCACGGAATCGCAAGTCCACAGAGGACGATTGCAACCGCGAGCCAGCCCGCACGTTCCAGACGTCGCATATCGGGTTGTTGGGCCCGACGTTGGTAATCGTTTCCCTTCAACAGCGCTTATTGAAGAAATTGCGTTGTCGATACGCCGGTCGCGTCCCATCATCGGTTTCGGAACCTAAAACTGTTCTTTCAGCGACGAAAAAACGTATAGGGATCGACAGGCGACAGTAATCCGAACTGACATGGCCCGGCTGTTCCCGTTTCGCTCCGACCCCGACGAGCCTGAGGGTCACCCGCGCGTCGTCGACCTCGAGGGCGACGAGGCCGACGCGGTGTTCAGCGCCCTCTCGTCGACGACAGCCCGACGGATCTACGCGCGACTCGAGGCCGAACCCGGAACGCCGAGCGACGTCGCCGACGCGATCGATTCGTCGATCCAGAACGTTCGCTACCACCTCGAGAACTTGGAGGAGGCGGGGTTGATCGAGGTCGTCGACACGTGGTACTCCTCGCGGGGCAACGAGATGAGCGTGTACGCGGCGACCGACGGCCCGCTGATCGTGACGAGCGACGAATCGACAGCGAGTAGACTGCGCGAGGCCCTCTCGCGATTTCTCGGCGGTATCGGTGCGCTCGCGGGCGCGAGTCTGCTGGTGCAGTACGGCCTCGTGCGGTGGGCCGAGTCGGCGGCAGACTCGTCATCGGCCGGTGGCGTCCCGGCCGACACCGAGAGGGAGGACGAAACGGGCGAGACCGACGGTGGCGACGGCGCGGACGATTCGAGCGAAACTGACGAAACGGACGAGACGACTGGCGCCGATAGCGCAGACGAGACCAGTGGAACCGCCGAAACGGATGCCGACGGCGGTGCCGGCGTGATGGACGACTCGAGTGAGACCGAGAGCGACGACGCGACGGACGATGTCGGTGCGCAGAGCGCCGAACAAGAAAACTACACTGGGGAGGGCAGCGACGTGGCGGCCGACGACCTGTCTGTGACCGACGGCAACAAATCCGTCGAGGCTGCCGCTGACGGCGGTGCCGAAACGGTCGAAGCGGTCTTTGCAGTCATCCCGCCCGGACTGCTCTTTTTTCTCGGTGGACTCGTTGTGCTGTCGGCTGTCACGATCTACTGGTACTGGCTCCGACCGACGTACTGATCGCTCGAGGGCATCGATAGGTCAACAGCTATTTCCCCGTCACGATCCAAAATACACTAACCCGTTGTGCTACCGCGAACGCGGTAGCACGTAACAGATATCCCATGGAAGACACCTCGAAATACCTCATTCACGCGGACGTCACGGCTGACGGGGTCGTCGAGCGCAGCGACGTCGTCGGTGCCATCTTCGGGCAGACCGAAGGCTTACTCGGTGACGAACTCGATCTGCGCGACCTGCGTCAGTCACAGAAAGTCGGTCGTATCGACGTCGAAATAACGAGCACCGGCGGCCAGTCACACGGCCACCTCACCATCGCAACCGGCCTCGACAAGGTTGAAACCGCGACACTCGCGGCCTCCCTCGAGACGATCAGCCGAGTCGGCCCCTGTCGGGCCGACCTCGAGGTCACCGAGATCGAAGACGTCCGAGCAGCAAAGCGAAAGGAGGTGGTCGAACGCGCAAAGGAACTGCTTCGTACCGGCTTCGACGACAGCGTGATGACCTCCGAGGAGATCCTCGCGGAGGTTCGCCAACACGTTCGCGTCGAGGACATCACCGAATACGAAGGGCTGCCGGCCGGCCCTCGGGTGACCGACAGCGATGCGATCATCGTCGTCGAAGGTCGCTCGGACGTTCTCACGCTGTTGAAATACGGCGTCAAAAACGCGATCGCGGTCGAAGGCACCAACGTCCCCGACGCGGTGGCCGAACTCACCCGCCACCGGACAGTCACCGCCTTCCTCGACGGCGACCGCGGCGGCGACCTCATCTTCGAAGAACTCTCGCAGGTCGGCGATGTCGATTACGTCGCGTTCGCACCAGCTGGCACCTCCGTCGAGGATCTGGACCACCACCAGCTGTTTGCAGCCCTCCGAAACAAAGTCCCCTACGAGACGGTCTCGGAACTGAACGAGCCTCGAGAAGCCGTCGCCGCGACCGACGGCAGTGCAACGCCGGCACCGGCACCGGGAACCGGTGATTCCGATGGGGCCACCGCCGTAACACCCGAGCGTGCCGGCGAGCCCACGCAATCGACGGCGTCCGCAGTCGACATGTCCGTGTCCGACAGCACCGATGTCGAGTGCGGAACCGACGTCACGGATGCGGCGACGCCGTCGCCGACGGCTCCTGACGAGCAGTTCGAAGCCGAGCCATCGACCTCAGCCGACCCCGAAACCGTCTACGGCCATGCTGCGGTCGTCATCCGAAGCCAGACCGGCCGCGTTCGATTTCTCGACGCCGACGACAACACCCTTGAGGAGACCGATGCGAGCGACGCCTACGATGTTCTCGAGGACCTCGAGCCTGCGCCGTCGACGGTCGTGCTCGACGACATTCTCGGCCAGCAACTGCTCGATCTGGCGGCCGACCGCGGCGTCGGCCGGATCATCGCACAGTCGCTCGGGCAGTTCACCAAACGACCGACTGCGGTCCGCATTCACGCGATCGACGACGTCGCCGAAGAAGCGCCCGAGACGGAGTGAGCACATACGCTCGAGCGGAGAGCGGACGTAGCTAGACAACTGAAACCAGACTGCCAGAGGCCACTATCGGAAAGACGAGCCACCCCCTACGTTTCCGACGTCTTCGCCTTCCCGTCGCCGGCTGTTCTCGTCTCTGCACGTTTGGTCTTGGGGTGTCCTCATCGACGTCGCGTCCACATCGGGGCACCCCATGTTTCCGACGTTACTTCGCTCATCCCCCCCGGATTTCCGTCGTTTTCGACGGACCCCACGTTTCCGACGTTTCCCGTTTCGCCCTGCGTTTCCGTCGTTCGACTCGACGACTGCGTCGTTATTCGCTCGCCCAGTCTTGCATCCACGCGTCCTCGAGGATCGTTTCGCGGACGACGTGTGGGTCTTCGATGAGGCGGTTCTGCAGGTGGATGCCGCCGGCGCTTCCCTTGTTGATCTTCTCGATTTCGACAACGCCGAGAAACGCCTGTTCTTTCAGGATGTCGCGAAAGCGGCGAACCGAAAGTACGTCCATCTCGAGGTGATCACAGATCCGTTCGTACTGGTCGTACACGCGACTCGTGAGGAACGCGTCGTCGTCGGCAGTGACGCTGAGTTCGGTCAGCGCGAGTAGTGCGGCTTTCGCCTGCGTGGGGGCGCCGTTGACGAGTTCGCGAAAGCGGTCCTTTTCGGCGTGTTGCTGGGCCTGTCGGACGTGTTTTTCCTGGACGGTCTCGGCACCGTCCTCGTAGGCAACCTCGCCGGCGTGTCGGAGGATATCGATCGCCTTGCGCGCATCGCCGTGTTCTTGGGCGGCGAAGGCGGCGGACAGTGGGATCACCTCGTCGGAGAGGACGCCGTCCCGGAAGGCGTCTTCCCGATTGACCATGATCTCGCGGAGCTGGTTCGCGTCGTAGGGTTTGAAGAACAGTTCCTTGTGCTGGAAGCTACTCCGGACCCGTTCGTTTAGCTTGTCGATGTACTGGATCTTGTTACTGATCGCGATGACACCGATGCTGCAGTCGATCTTTCCTGCCTCCTCGGCGCGCGAGAGCTTCATCAACACGCTGTCGTCGTTCATCAGGTCGATCTCGTCTAAGATGATGATCACGGAGTCGAACTGGGCGTCGAGTACCTTCCAGAGGAGTTTGTAGTACTTCGACGTGCTGAGTCCGGTGTGGGGGACCGAGATATCGGTGACTGCTTCGTCGTTGAGTTTCGCCGCGAGCGAGGACACTGCCTGTGTCTCTGTGTTATCCTCGGCACAATCGATGTACGCCGTCCCGATATCGACGCCCGACTCGGCTGCGTTGCGAGCGCGTTGACTGACGTGTCTCGAGACCAGTGACTTTCCCGCCCCGGTTTTGCCGTAGATCATCACGTTTTCCGGGGAATAGCCGTGAACAGCGCCGTTGAGCCGTTTGGCCAGTTTCGCGATTTCCTCATCTCGTCCGACGATCCGATCGGCTTCCGGAACGTGGCCGATCTTCAGGAGGTCTTTGTTCGAGAAGATCCGGTGGCCGGACTCGAAGAGCGGATCGTCGACAGAACTGGATGAGGGGTCGGGCGTCATCTCGTATACGCTCGTGAGCGTGGTGTCTGTATAAAACTGGTGAAGTCGTCTACCCCATGTTTCCGACGTATAAACGCTGTATTCGGCGGGTAAGAAACGTGTATGTCGATGATGGGATTGTTGATATGATATCCACGTTTCCGACGTTGCTCGACGAATCGGCCGACAGCGGCGGGGTCGAACGATGACATTGCTGACCCACCCACCCCACGTTTCCGACGTATCGAGATGAAGTGAGGGGTGGGGAGCGGCTGATGGTGTCACCCACCCCCCGCATTTCCGTCGTATCTCGCTGGAGAGCGAGGAGCCAACGACGTCACCAAAACAATCGGCCTACAGATTGACATCCTCCACGCCGTAAACGACGTGGAATCCCGACCGACGTTGGGATATTAGGGTTTACAGTCAGCGACCTGTTCTCGCGGGGCGAAACGGCCCTCGCTACAATCGAACAGATGGACTGAAGGCTGTGCCAACCAGCCGTTACTCCTATCCTTCGCAGGACTCGAAGTTACTTTTCGCCGAATATTCTCCGCACCATTCACATCCGCGTTCGCAACCGTATCGCACTCCTTGCAGACGTACAACCCGCGTTCAACACGCTGGTTGCCGTCTTTCCTCCCACAGGCGGAACACGTCTTGGAGGTATCGCGTTCGGATTCAACGGTTACGTCGATCCCTTCGGCTTCCGTTTTGTAGTCGAGCATCGACGTGAAGCGGTCAAACGCCCATCCGTGAAGATCAAGGTTGCCGTGCGTCCCCCAGTTACGAGATTCGCCGTCCTTGTCGTCGCGGATACCGCCCAAGTCGCCTATGACGATTGTTCCAACACCCCTCTCGACACACTCCGAAACGATGTGTTTCGAGAGTGTATGCAAGAAGTGGGTTCTGCGCTCCGTGCGTTTCCGATCAAGACGACACCGCTCATTGGATCGGCTATCGTCACACTTCGCCTTCTTCCGTCCGAAGTAGTATTCGTCCTCTTTCAGCGCGTTGCCGGGAAAGAGGATGGATTCGCCGCCGAACGATAGCGCGGCGACGTTCGAGATGCCGAGGTCGATCCCGGCAGTCTCGTTGCCCGGTGGGTCGGGATCAATCACCTTTCGACAGACGAAGTGAAGCCGCCACTCGTCGTACTTGTGAACGGCCCGAACCTGCTGGATGTCCCACTCGGAGAGGTCCACGTCGGGGCGTAGCTCGTACTCGCACAGCACGAAGTCCGAACGGTGTTCCTTGAGGTTGCGCCCTTTCGAGAGGCGAACACGGGTGAACTGTGCATCATGCTTGAAGCCAGCCGCCTTGAACGACACTGTAGAACGTGGGTGTGAATCGCCGCGTTTGCGGTAGCCGGGCGGTCGGGCACGGCTATCGCCGTTCCGACGCTTTGCGAACCAGCCGTTGAACGCTTCAGCGAGTTCTTCGAGAACGCGCTGACTGGATTGCGAATGAAGATCCGTATAGCGTTCGTGGCCTTTGAGTTCGGATTTGAGTTCCCCGTCATCGGGGAGCTCGCCCGTTTCGTCCCACTGTGCTTGTGCGTAGTAGCGACCGACGTTCCAGAGTTTCGACGCGGCCCGTCCGAGTTGATCGAGGTCATCACTCACTTGCCGTGAGTTAGTGATCGACGCCTCGAATGTTCGGTGGGTTCGCATCGATTTCTGGCACCATAACCGGTTATGGACGCCGAGAACATAGTCGTACCGATCCAGTATAGAGTATCCGGCCATGCAACAGGCTGTGGATTGTTACAGCAAGTGACGGCGCGTATCCACGCCCTAAAGGACGTGGTATTGCGCCTGTTCAGCGTATAATCGAACCACACAGGAGATAATTGACTGATTAGTCGTACGAACTATGCGTGCGGAGCCATTGTTGTAACGGATCGAAAATAGATAGACTAAAAAGAAGATGCTGATAATAGTCCAGTGGTTGTACTTCGTGTCCTGATAGAACGAGGAGACTTCGTTCTATCGGTCGAACCGACGGCGTTTACAGTGTCGCTGTGATCGAGTTCAGTTTGCCGTAGAACGACTCTGCACTCGAGTTCGCGCTTTCGAACGATTCCTTCACGTGGACCCCCCACCCGCGGTCGAATTACGACGGAAACGTGGGGTGGGTGTCCGCCACAGTGTGCTGGCTCGCCACTCCTCCAGAGCACCATCGCGTTGGCACGGAGACGGAGTTCGGCTCGCGTTGAGACGACGTCGCTGTCGGATCCAGACTCGAGCCGCACCCGTCGGTGCTCACGCTCGAGGCAGGCAACACACGGCTTCAGGCGACACACGTCCCCCTATCCGAGGACGGCAAACGACAGTACCAACAGCGCACACACGATCGCCCCGGACAACGTTGCGAGGAAGTTCACGCTCTGGTTGCCGAGCAGGCGTCCCTCGAGGGTCGCACCGAGGAGACTATCGACGGTCATGCCGACGACGCCGGCGGCGACGATGATCCCCGCGCCAACGGCCGTGACCTCCGGGAAGAGCCCATAGGAGATCCCGGCGACGACGGCTGCGCCCACGATTCCAGCGACCTCGCCCTGCCAGGTCACGCCGCCGTCGGTGCCGGGTTCGACGGGTTCGAGGGTCGTAATCAGCCGCGGAGTGTCGAAGACGCTGCCGATCTCACTCGAGAGCGTGTCACTCATGGCGGTCGCAACCGAGCCGGCGAACGCGAAGAGAAACAGGCTGGGATCGTGGCCGCCGGGCAACAGCGCGGCGGAACTCGCCGCGTAGCCGAGGACGGCGACGATCGCGACGGCGGCGTTGCCGAGCACGTTGCCGCTGCCGCGGGCGCCGTTGTTGTCCTCGGCAACGCCCATCGTCGCTTTCTGTTCGTAGCGGAACTTCGAGGAGAGACCGCCGATGGCAAAAAACGAGATGAGGACGACGAACCAGCCGTAGCCGCCGAGGACGATCGTCAACAGCCCGAGCAGAATACCGGTGAGCATGCCTGCGATCGAAGCGGTCTCGAGTGCGTACGAGACGTAGCCGAGTGCGATCGTGACGACGAGCGCGGCGACGATCTCGGGCAGGGCGTGGGTCGGCTCGAGTTCCGCGAGGAGCCAACACAGGAGTCCAACAGCTAACATGACGATTGGATCGTCATTTGAATACAGGACGTCACGGAGCAAGGCGGCGAGCAACGCACCGCTCGCACCGAGAAAGACCATGAGCGGCAGCGTCGACGTGATCGACTCGAAGGTGCCAGCGCCGTCGGTAATCGTGACCGTCGCAGCCTGTCCGACGATGGCAGCGGCGGCCGCGACCAGACAGAAGACGGTGACGATGACAACGTCGCTGTCCGTCCGCTGGCGGGTGAACTGCGCTGCGACGTTGCCGTATCCGATGAGGAGGACAGTCCCGACGAAGACGGCGAGCGTCATCGACGTTGTCACCGCGATCAGGCCGAGGGCGACGGTCGCGAGGACGAACGTGATGAGCCCGTAGAGCCGGCCGTCCTCGTAGTCGCTCGGATAGGCGAGGAGATCGAAGAGAGGGCCGTCAGTTACCGCGAAGGCCCCAAGGATCACCACGGCTGCGAGTGCGGCCCCAACCTCAGGGCCACCGAGGGGGACGGCGAGTGCAAACGTACAGATGATCGCAAAGACGCTTGCTCGCCGGACGGGTGCTGTCACGATATCGAGTCCTTTCTGTGGCGTTCACTTGAAGGTTCGTGAACCACGCTGTGCCCGTTCTCACCGGTCTCAACGGCGCTGCCCGTCGAACCTGTCACTTGGAAGAAATGCTGTCTGTCTCGAGGAACAGTATCTCGCTGGCAAGTGACGGCACGTTGCTGACGGACCACGATACGTCGCTGGCGAGCCACGACACGTTGCCGACACGTCGTGTCGGCGACCAGTGCGCGAGTTTCGCTGTCGACCCTGTCTGTGGTCGCCGCGAAGCGAACAAATCCGTAACCCTATACCATCGGACCGGAAACGCAAGCGCGTGGGACTGTACGAACGGTATCTCGCCCTCCGGATTCGCCGTCACGACGGTGAACCGCCGGATCACATCGCGCTCGTGATCACCGAACGCGACCTCCTCGAGCGTGGCGCCTACGAGACGCTGACGGACTTTTTCGACTGGGCGTTCGAGTACGCCTCGCAGGTTACCGTCTACGTCAGCGTCCTCGACGCTGCGGCCGTCCCCGCCTTGCGCCGCGAACTCGAGACGATCGACGCACCACAGGAGGTGGCCGTCCGCGGCCCCGACGATCGGACGCGTGCGGACGCGCCGATCCGCATCGGGATCGGACTCGGCGGCAAACACGAGTTTACCAGCGCGGTTCGGACGCTCGCCGAACACGTCGAGGCGGGCGAGCTCGAGCCCGACGACATCGACGCCGATCGGGTCGAAGACCACCTCATCTTCCCTTCGGAGCCGGATCTCGTGATCAAAACCGGTGCGGAGCGCCTCTCCGATTTCATGATCTGGCAGTCGGTCTACTCGGAGCTGTACTTCACCGACGTCAACTGGCGGGACTTCCGCAAGCGTGACTTCCTGCGCGCGGTACTCGAGTACTGTAACCGTTCCCGTCGGTTCGGTCGGTAACGCGGGCGGTCAGCACTCCGGGCGATGGACGACACGTCTCAGCGTTCTGAACCCTGCTCTACAACCCGTGTGACGTTTCTCAGTCTCAGTCGGCGGTCTGACCGCTCGAGTCGAGCCCGTCGCCGGAGTCGGCGTCGAGACCGGACAATTCCTCGGGCGTGGGCTGTTCGGCCGTTGGCAGCGAGTCGCGGAACCGTTCGACGACCGATTTGGCCTCGACGAGTTCGGGCTCGCTGATCGCTCCGAGCAAGGCGATGGCTCGGCGGGCGCGAGTCCGTCGCCACGACTCCTCGCGGTGTTCGTACGTGCGAATCCCACGCAGGAAGTCCGTCTTCGAGAACTCCGGCCAGTAGGGCGTACAGAAGAAGACCGCGGCCTCGTTGCCGTTTGCGTGCCACGGCAGGAAGTTCGAGGTGCGCTCGTCGCCCCCTGTCCGAATAATGAGATCGACGTCGCGAACTGGCTGGTCGTAGAGTCGGTTTTCGATCGTCTCAACGTCGATCTCGTCGGGCTCGAGCTCGCCCGCCTCGACGTCGGTGGCAACGCCGTTGATCGCCTCGAGCAACTGTGAGCGGCCGCCGTAGGCCAGCGCAATGTTGAGCACGAACTGATCGTAGCCGCGGGTTTGCGCTTCGGCGTAGTCGACGGCCTCTTGCACGCGCTCGGGCAGCCGGTCGACTTCGCCGATCGCGCGGATGCGGACCTCGTTGTCGTGGACGCGGTCGGCGTCGGCGAACTCCCGGAGCTTCTTACAGAGGAGGTCGAACAGCGCCTCGTTTTCCTCGTCCGGCCGGTTGAAGTTCTCCGTCGAGAACGCATACAGCGTCAACTCTTCGACGCCGATGTCCTGACACCACTCGAGGACGCGTTCGGTCGTTTTGGCCCCCGCGCGGTGACCCTCAGGAGCGTTGTCTCCCTTCCCGCGAGCGTACCGGCGGTTCCCATCTTGGATCACTGCGACGTGTGTCGGTGCACCGGAGATCTCTCGCGAGAGGACTCGCTCGTAGGCCGCATCGACACGCCGACGGAGCCACCGCTTCATTGGACGGCTAGATGTTCTGGTTGCCTATGTGTTTTGTGTGGCACACGGCGTCACGCCATCTCGTCTCGGCGACGGCGCTGTGAGATGTTGCTGTGGGCCGCCGTCCGGTCTCGACGCGCTGCCCCGGAAATCGTGACGGCTATCAGTCCAGCCGTCTTCGTCTCGCCCAATGGCAGACGTAATCGACGACGACCTCTATCAGCGGACCAAAGCGCTTCTCGAGCCCGGTGAGATCGAACTCAACGGTGCTATCGTCCACACCGACTACGACGGGCAAGAAGACGTCCAGATGATGCAGGCGACGATCGACGTCGGCGACATCATCGCCGAACACTCGGGCCACGACCCGAAAGATTGCTACGTCTACTCCGGTAACGACGACACCGATTTCTCCTCGAACCAGCACCAGGGCCTCACGCTCGAGGACGAGGAGTTCGTCTGGGAGTGCCAGCAACTGCTGCGAAACGGTTCCTTCGACATCGTCATTTACTCCTCGAGGACATCCGCGAGCTCGGCCACGAGGTCACGGGCGTCCGCGGCGACTGAGTCGGTCGACCGGTGTGATGCGTTCTCCAGCGCTGTTTGCTGCCGTTGGGCCGTCGTAAGCCGCCGCTCCCGAGGGTATCGGTCCACCGCAGCGGCCGCACGCGTGTCGATAGCACACCATGTCCGATTTCCTTATAGTTGGTCAGTCCCGAGGTCCGTGTATGACTACGGACGTCGACCTGACGGAGCGCGAACGCGCGGTCGTCAACGCGTTTCAGGGCGGATTTCCCGTCACGGAGCGCCCCTTCGAAGACGCTGCCGCCGCCATGTGCGACCGCGGGGTCGACATCGACGCGACCGAACTGCTCGAGACGATTCGTGAGTTGGATGAGCGCGGCGTCCTCTCGCGCTTTGGCCCGCTCGTCAACGCACAGGAGATCGGTGGGGCAGCGACGCTCGTCGCCATGCACGCCCCCAAGGACCGGTTCGACGAGGTCGTCGAGACGGTCAACGCCCA
Source organism: Natronorubrum aibiense (assembly GCF_009392895.1). Classification (GTDB taxonomy): domain Archaea; phylum Halobacteriota; class Halobacteria; order Halobacteriales; family Natrialbaceae; genus Natronorubrum; species Natronorubrum aibiense. Next base: position 1,863,321 of record NZ_CP045488.1, read on the forward strand.
CCGCGAAGTCGCCCACAACTACGAACGCGAGCATCCACACCTGAACGTCTGGTTCGTCGTCAGCGTCGCGAACGAGGACCGCGTCGAGTCAGTCCTCACTGAAATCGAGGACGAAACGGGCCAGAAGACGTACAACCTCCCGAAACAACAGGAGTTCCGCGTCGAGGCGAAGTTCTACGTCGACGGACCACTCGACGGGAGCGATGGTCCTGCCGGTGTCGACTGTTCCGACCTCGGCCCCGACGTCTCTCAGACCGACCGGTCGACGCTGTCTCCGGCCGAACGCGACCTCGTCCTCGAGGTTCAGGGCGGGCTCCCCCTGACCGAGACGCCCTACGCCGATGTCGCCGACGCCATCGACGAGAACCACGAGTGGGTCCTCGAGACGAGCAAACGCTTCGAACAGGAAGGGAAGATCCGCCGCATCGGCGTCGTGCCGAATCACTACGCGCTCGGCTACACGGAAAACGGGATGACCGTCTGGAACGTCCCGGACGGCGTGGTCGACGAGGTCGGCCCCGAGGTCGCCGCCCTCCCCTTCGTCACCCACTGTTACGAACGGCCACGTCACGACGGCGTCTGGCCGTACAACTTCTTCGCGATGACCCACGGCCGCAGCGAAACCGAGAGCCAGCAACGGATCGAACAAGTTCGGGAAACCATGCAGGCCCACTGGGACGTTACTGACGACGACTGGGACTCGCTGTTCTCGAGCCAGATCCTGAAGAAAACCGGGATCCGGCTGGACGAACGCGCTGAAGCGAACACCGAGTCCGCCTAACGCGCCCCTGTCGATAGCCTCTCACAGCCCCAGCTCACTCACAACCTCCATGATCCCACTCCTCCACGATTTCACGGGGACGACGGTGCTCGTCTTCGGCGGCGGCCCGGTCGGTGCCCGGAAGGCTCGCCGGTTCGCACGCGAGGCCGAGGTGCTCGTCATCAGCCCCGCGTTCGACGACCGCGATTTCGGCGCAGCTGAACTGATCCGGGCTGCGCCGGACCCCGACGAGATCGACGGCTGGCTCGAGCGAACCGAGCCGGCCCTGGTCGTCGCCGCCACGGACGACGAGGCAGTCAACGACGCCATCGCAACGGCGGCCCGAGACCGCGGTATCCTCCGCAACCGTGCTGATCGGGCGGGCGACCGCGAGCCGGGGAGCGTCGTCGTTCCTGCGACGGTTCGTGACGAGCCCGTCGTCGTCTCGATCGCGACCGGCGGGACCGCCCCGGCGCTGAGCAAGCACTTGCGACAGGACCTCGAGGAGACCCTCGACGGGGCGGGTGCGATGGCGACGGTCTGTGGGCGACTCCGGACGGAGCTCAAATCGCGAGACGTCGACCCCACGCGGCGACGTGAGATCGTCACCGGTGTCGTCAACTCGCCAGAGCTTTGGACAGCTTTACGTACGGGTACTTCCAACTGTTGCCAAGTGATCGAGGACGTGTTGGACGCCGAACTGCCTTCGAGGGGTGACCGTTAGTGATTCCAGCGGGAATCGTGACCGCTGCACGAGTGACCCACGAGAGCGGTAGTGTCGACGATCTCGCCGCTGCGACGCCCGAGAGCCAGCGAACAGCCGTCGCAGACCTGTTGTCCGTCCCATCGGTCGAGGAAGCGTACGTGCTCTCGACGTGCAACCGCGTCGAGGCCTACGTCGTCGCCACCGACAGCGCCGTCGGCCAGGCCGCCCTCGATGGATTTTTCGAACCAGTCGACGACGACGCCGTCGTGCTGGCCGACCACGACGAGAGTCTCCGCCACCTGCTTTCGGTCGCCGCCGGCCTCGAGTCGGTCGTGCTTGGCGAAGACCAGATCATCGGCCAGGTCCGCACCGCCTACGAGGACGCCCGCAGCGCCGGTGGCATCGGCGAGATGCTCGAGGCCGCCGTGACGAAGGCGATTCACGTCGGCGAACGCGCCCGGACTGAGACCGAGATCAACGAGGGTGTCGTCTCGCTCGGCTCTGCAGCGACGCGACTCGCCGGCCGAACCGTCTCGCTCGAGGGCGCGACTTCCCTCGTCGTCGGGGCCGGCGAGATGGGGCGTCTCGCCGCACGGAGTCTCGCAGACACCGGCGTCTCGGAGGTCGTCGTTGCAAACCGGACGGTCTCGAACGCCGACCACCTCGCCGCGGAACTCGACGTCGAAGCCAGCGCCGTCCCGCTGGAAGCGCTCGACACCGTCGCCAGCGAGGCGGACGTGGTCGTGACGGCGACCGGCAGCGAGGAGCCGATTCTCGGTCCCGACCAGTTCGACGCCGCCGACGCCACAGAGCGGGTCGTCGTCGACCTCGGCCAACCGCGTGACGTCGTTCCGGCGACCGACTCGCTACAGACCGTGACCGTCTACGATCTGGACGATCTCGAGTCGATCACCGAGGAAACCAGAGCACAGCGCGCCGACGCGGCCCGCGAGGTCGAGGCGATGATCGACCGCGAATTCGGGTTGCTCTGTGAACAGTACAAGCGAGCGCGCGCCGACGAGGTGATCGCCGCGATGTACGAGTCCGCGGATCGGATGAAAGAACGCGAACTCGAGACGGCGCTCTCACGGCTTGAGGGCGAGGACTTTTCCGACGAGCAGCGCCAGATCGTCGAGGCGATGGCTGACTCATTAGTCAATCAGTTACTCGCGCCGCCGACGAAAAGTCTGCGGGAGGCCGCTGCCGAAGACGACTGGAGTACGATCAACACCGCCCTCCAGTTGTTCGATCCCGACTTCGGCGGCGACGACGGGCCGATCGCACCACCGATGAACGCCGGTGCGATGATCCCCGAGCCTCACCTCGAGGCGACTGACGACGACTAAGGCCAGAGTTTGGTCGCGTTGACGATGCAGAACTCGTCGTCCTCTTCGACCTCCCAGATCCGAAGAACGAGATGTGCCTTGCAGTAGTACTCGGTCGTTTTGATCCCTGTGTGCTCGTTTCGAAGCACGAGTTGGCAGGTTCCATCGTTCGAGCAGTCTGCAGACAGATCACACATAACGCTGCCAGAACGTACTCGACTCGCCGATAAGTCCCTGTCGGTGAATCCGATCTCGGATTCGGGCATCGACCCGTCAAATATTGGGTTTCGTCCGTCCCAGCCGTGCCCGGCACAATCATTATCTGATTGCGTTCCGTTCGGGCGATCATGGCCGACCTGCTTTCCGACGATGAAATCGAAGCGCAGCTTCCGGACGACTGGACGCGCGAGGGCGACGAAATCGTCCGGACCTACGAGTTCGACGACTACCTCCGTGGCGTCAACTTCGCCCAGATGGTCGGCGAGATCGCTGAGGCACAGTTCCACCATCCCGAGATCGTGATCCGCTACGAGGAGGTCGAGATCCGACTGACCTCCCACGAGGAAGGCGGGATCACGGACGCCGATATCGAGATGGCCGAACTGATTGAATCCGAACGAGACGCCTAACGTCGAGCGATGGACGCCAGCTACGTCTTTCGCGCACAGGTCCGACTCGAGGCCGACGATCCGGCGGTCACACTCGAGCCGTCGACGGCCGAGACGAGTGTCACGCTCCGGTATGTGGCACCTGAGCCGGGGACCGAGGGCTGGCTGTTCTTCCGGGATACGCTCTGGCGCGGCGAAATAAGCGACCCGTCGTACGGCCGCCAACTCGTCGAGGAGTGGCTCGGTGAGCCGGTCGAATCGGTTTCTTTCAGCGAACTGCAGGTCGACGAGGCGTACTTCAAGGCGCTGAAAGCCGAAATCGCGGCCGATCTCGAGGCCTTCAACGCCGACACCGTTTCGGAGGTGCTCTCGAAGTATCTTGGCTCGAGTATTAGAGTGACCGACGGGGCCGCCGAGTGAGCGTACACCCGTGAAACGCGCTCGAGCAGGCGATACATCTTTACTCGAGACGCCCCTACCACAGTGCCCGATGGCTGCCGTGGATCCGTACGACTTCTGGCTGCTCGATCTCGACGGCACGCTCGTCGACGTCGAGTGGTCGTATACCCGTGAGGTGTTCGACCGGGTCGGTGACCGGCTCGGGAGAGAGTTCTCCGACCGTGAAGCCGACGTCCTCTGGAGTGGGCTCACCGGCTCGCGCGACCGTCAGCTTCGCCAGTGGGGGATCGACCCGCAGGAGTTCTGGGACGCCTTCCACGACGAGGAGGACCCGCTTGTCCGGGCCGAACAGACCTATCTGCACGACGACGCCGACTTCGTCACCGACCTCGACGTGCCGGTCGGCCTCGTGACCCACTGTCAGGAGTTCCTCTGTGAGCCGGTACTCGAGTACCTCGACATTCGGGACTGGTTCGACGCCCGCCTCTGCTGTACCGAACAGACCGGCTGGAAACCCGATCCCGAACCCGTCCAGTGCGTGATGGACGATCTCGGCGTCGGACATAACGGCCACCGGGGGGTTCTCGCGGGCGACGGCTCGAACGACATCGGCGCGGCCTGGAACGCTGGCCTCGATGCGATTCACGTCGAACGCGTCGGCCACGAGCGTCGCGGACAATGCGTGCGCGGCGATTATCGCGTCCAGTCGTTCGACGACCTGTTCTGAGCCGCCTCGCACTGAGCGGTCTGTCGTTCCACGTTCCCGGTGCACCCACAGGAGGGTCGCGAGTGTGTTGAACTGACTGACAGGAGTCTGTCTAATTCGTTTTTCACCTTCGCACCGACCAGCGTGACCGCCTCGACGAGACCAAAAAGGATTCACGACACCAGCCGGAGACTGTGGTAGACCGCCAATGAAATACTGTCTCAACTGCGGCTGGCAGGCACATGACGACGATCAGGCAGACCGATCTCCGTCACGGCAGGCGATCGACCACCACGTCGAGACGGGGCATACGATCGACTCGAGCGACGGTGCCGTTCCACCGACGGTCGTTGCTGCCGCCGAGGCGACACTCGAGACCGGACGACCGTCCTCGAGCGACTGATACTCGTATGAGGGCGCGAGCACGTCCACTGTCGGCACCCCGAGAAGCGTCTCGGCCGATCACTCGAGCGGTGGCTGTTCGCCAGCCGGCTGGAGTTCGTCCCCGACCAGTGTTTCGTAGGCGCGTCGGAACCGTTCGGAGAGCGCCTGATGGGAGATACCCAGTTCGTCGGCTAACTCCTCCATCGAGATTCCACGCGGAATCTCGAAGTAGCCGTGTTCGAGCGCGGCCTCGAGAGCTTCCTGTTGTTCGGGTGTCAGTCGACTCTCGCTGTCGGTGACGCTCGTGACGTCGGTGACGCGCCGCAAGTCGACGGAGAGGCCGCTCGCCTCGAGTCGATCGTACGCGTCACAGAGCGCGTCGCGGTTGCGAAACCGGACCCGTACCTGCCACCAGCCGTCGGTCCCCCACATCTCGAGCAACGAGCCGCCGTCAGCGAGCAGTTCGTCGCGGAGCCGAACCGTCTCGTCGACGAAACTGACGTCGAACAGCAGTCGCGACTGGGTTTCGACGAGCAGTTCGTAGCCGTCGACCGACGGGTCCGCGTCGAAGGCTGCAGTGGCCGTCTCACGGTCGACGCCGGACACCCAGAGGGAGGGTCGTGTCTTCGACACGGAGGACTCGAGTTCGAACGTGGCGTCGGGTGCGTACTCGAGTGCCGTCCCCAGTGTCGTCTCCGCCGCGGGTAGCCGGAATTCGGCGATCGTGGACATCACAAGTCGTACACCGTACTGGCGTAAAAATCACTGTTCTGGCGCCTGTGACTGTCCGTTTCGATGAATCGAACACCGTGCATCTGCCGCCATCCGCCGCGTCCGACGGTCAGTACTCCGTGGGCGGTTCCTTGAGGGCGGCCGCGAGTTCACGAACGCTCTCCTTGTCCGCTCGCGCGGGGGATGCAAGTACGCGAACCGGCTGCTCGCCGAGCGAGACGAAGCCGAGATCGAGCCGGTCGGCGGTCTCGCGCAGGCCGAGAGCGGCGTCGGCGTCGCCCGCGATGACCTTCCGCGCGGGGCTCTCGTGGGCACGCAGCCCGAGGTCGAAGCCGTCGATCGCGTCGACGAGGTCGCTTCGGTCCGTCCCGTGGTCGGCCGCGAGGTCGTCAACCGCGGCCTCGAGACTCGAGCGCAGTCCCGAGTCGGTCGTCCGGTTGACGAAGCGGACGTCGCGGTCGACCAGTTCGGCGAGTCCCTCGAGGTCGTGGGGGTTGCCGGCTCGAACGACTAGCCCCCACTCGCGGCTCCAGCGGCCGAGTTCGTCGGCCTCGAGGTCGCGCTCGAGTGGCCCCGCAACGACGGCGACGTCCGGGACGCCCTCGCGGAACCGACGGACGGCTGGTCGTGAGCCGACCGAGAGATAGCGCGGGTTCTCCAGCCGATCGAGCAGCCGGTTCACCGTGGGGTCGTCCTCCCCGACGCCGAGCAGCGTCGGCGGCCGGACGTCCGGCGAGAACAGGTCGACGGTCACCGACTCGCCGGCCTCGAGATAGTCGGTCTCAGGGTCGACGGTGACGACGCCGTCGGCTTCGGCGAGGCTGGTCGTCGCGCCGCTGCCCTTGTCGACGGGGTAGACGAGCGTCTCGCCGTCGCCGTTTTGAACGAGTCCGACGGGCATCAGTCGCAGCCGTCCCTCACCGTACCGTTCCGCTCTCGCCATCGTCCCGGAGACCGTCGCCGCCTTTGGCTCCGGCAGGCCGGCAGCCTCGCGGATCGCCGGCGCAACGAATGTTCGAAAGACCATCATCGCGGAGACGGGATACCCGGGGAGACCGACGTAGGCCGACGACTCGAGCCGACCGACGAGCATCGGCTTGCCGGGTTTGACGCTGACGCCGTGGAGCAACAACTCGCCCTGCTCCTCGATGATCCGGTAGATGACGTCGACCGCGCTCGCGCTGGTCGACCCCGACGAGAGTACGAGATCGCACTCGCTGGCGGCCTCCCGCAGCACGCGTTCCATCTCCGCTTGATCGTCGCCTGCGTGGGGGTAGAGCACCGCTTCGCCGCCGGCATCTTCGACCCCCGCGGCGATCGTGTAGCTGTTGACGTCGTAGATCTCGCCGCACCTGCTGTCGAGGTCCTCGCCCGGACGTACCAGTTCGTCGCCCGTCGAGACGATGCCGACGCGCGGCCGTGCGCGAACGGGCACTTCGTCGACGCCGAGTGCAGAGAGCAAGCCGATATCTCGCGGCGTAATCGTCGTCCCGGGGCCGAGCGCCCGCTCGCCCGCGGCGACGTCCGCGCCGGCGAACATGACGTTGTCGCCGGGAGCGACCGACGTGCGGATTAGCACCTCGTCGCCATCCATATCTGTGCGCTCGACGGGGACCATCGCGTCCGCGCCCGACGGCATCACTGCGCCGGTCGATATTTCGACGGCCTGGCCGTCCGCGACGTCGATCGTCGGCTCCTCACCGGCGTGGACCGCGCCGACGACCTCGAGTTGAGCCGGATCCGCCTCGTCGGCCCCGAACGTGTCCCGCGCCCGGAGCGCGTAGCCGTCCAGACTGGCCCGGTCGAACCCCGGCACGTCGAGTTCGGCGTCGAGTCGGGCAACGAGCACCCGGCCGCGGGCGTTCTCGAGTGAGACGCGGTCGATGCCACCCTCGAGCGACAGCGAATCGATCGCCTCGCGGGCCGCCTTGGGCGACGCTAGATCGCGAAACTCCTTGCGGTTCATACCCGCAGTTGGTGGGCCGGGGGTAAAAACGTCGGTCGAACGCAACGGGGGGCTGGGCCTCGCCCCCCAGACCATCACGACGGAATCACGCGCGGATTTTAGGAGCCGCCGAAGAGGGCGCCACGACTGTTTGCTGTCTCACAACGAACTCGCCGGACTGAATTCGAGGACGAGGGTGGCGGTCGGTCCGACGTACCGCACGCGCGGATGGGAGGTTGCAAGCGGTACAACAGCGTCGCTGAAACCGTTGCAGTCGACGAAAGCGAGCGAGAAACGACGCTGTGGGCGACGAAACGGCGTTACGCCGTCTATAGTAACTGCGCCGGGAGGCCCCACGAAGCGTATGCAACACAGCGATCGACGGACGGCAACGACCGGCACCACCGTGCGCCGACGCGCACCGAGGACAGCGGTACAGCCCTCTCCCGTGGTCACTGGCGGGATCGCTGCACCGAAGACACACGGATCGTTCGAGCGATGACCGGACGAATCTACAGTATCGATTCGATGCGAATCGTCGCGATGGTGTTCGTCGTGGCGATTCACACGGATCCGTTCAGAGGGCTCGGCGTGTACGGCAACGTGGCGAACTTCGTAATCGACTCCGCCGCGCGATTCGTCGTCCCGTTCTTTTTTATGACGGCCGGGTACTTTTTCGCCCGCAAGACCACTCGCCGTAACCTCACTGACTACTTCAGCAAACGGGCCACGACGATCGTCTCGCTCTATGCGTTCGGACTGGCACTCGCTGCGCCGGTGTTCCTCGCAGGGACGGTCCTGCGTACAGGGGCCGAAAACGGCGATATCGTCAGCAGCAGCAGTCACAGACTGGCCGAATTCGTGTCGCCGGCGGCGCTTCTGTACTACGGAAATTCGATCTCCGAAATCCTGTGGTTCCTGCCGGCGCTGCTCTTTTCGTTTGCGTTCGTGTATGTGTTCGTCAGAGCGGACAAGACGACGTATCTGCTCCCGATTTCGCTCGGATTTCACATCGTCGGCCTCTTGGGGACGAGCTATACGATGTTCGTGGACGTGCCGTTCGAGGTCAGAGACGCGCTGTTCTTCGGGTTCTTCTATACCAGTCTCGGATACGCTATTTCCGTGCGTGACTGGCAGCCGACGGCGGCGCGGAGCCCGCTCTATCTCGGACTCACCCTCCTTTTCGGCGTGTTCCATCTGGGAGAACGATACGTACTTGGCTACGTCGTCGGCGGGGAGACGTTCGCCCAGGGGGTCTACACCTCGAGTTACACCATTGGAACCGCGTTGTTTACGGTCTCGTTGTTCGTCTTTCTCCTCTCGAGGCCGACGCTCGGGTCGTCCACACCAGTGCCGTCGTGGGGGAACTACGCCGTCGGAATCTACGTCACCCATCCCGCCGTCCTGTACGTGCTACAACGGACCGCTGAGGCGCTGCATCTCGCGGGCTACGAGATTCGAGAGACGATCTGGTGGCATCTCGTATTGACTCCAGCGACCTTCTTCGGCGCGCTGTTCGTCTACATCGCGGTACAACGGGTCGGTACCACCGAAATCGGAAGCACCGCTCTCTCACGGTTGCGCTCGAGTCGCCATCGCGACCCGGAGTGAGAAACGAAAAATCGTGATATAATACCCGATGGCAGTACATTCCTTCAGAAACACCAGCGTTCTGTCCCGAAGAACACGATAATATGAAGTCCTTTACTGCTGGATCGCAAACGAATTCCTGTGAGTTCTCGATGGCGTGACGTGCCGAATCCGTTTCGCTGGCTCCTGCTCTCGATCGGTGCCCTGCTCGCTCGAGCCGGCGTCATTGACCGGCGGCGCGTCGAACGGACGACCGACCTCGCGTGGCCCCGGATCGTCACGGGGATCGCCCGGATGTCCAAATCCGCGGCGGACGTCGCGATGGTCGGCATCGCCCTCGGGCCGGCAGCGATCGCTGGCGTCGGTCTCGCGACGCCGTACTGGGGACTCGCGTTCGGCGTCGGCGGCGGCATCGCCGGCGCGACGATCGGGCTGGTTTCCCAGCGCTACACCGGCGGCACCCACGCGGCCCTCTCGCGATCAGTGACGACGAGCGGTCTCGTCGCCCTCGCCGTACTGCTCCCGCTTGCCGCGCTGTATCTGGCACTGCCACAACAACTGATCGCACTGGTCGGGAACGACGCCGACTCGATAACCTACGGCGCGCGCTATCTCGAGGTCGTTGCCCTTGGCATCCCGTTCGCAGGGCTGAACCTCATTGCCAGCCGAACCCTCGTCGGCGCCGACGACGCGTGGACGCCGATGATGCTCCGGGCCGGCGGGGCCGTCGTCAACGTGGCGCTCAATGCCGTCTTGCTGTTCGTCCTCGAGTTGGGCGTCGTCGGCGCGGCGATCGGGACGATCGTCGCGAACGCCCTCGTGCTGGCCGCGTTCACGGTTGGTTTCGCAGTCGGTCGCCTCCCGCTGCTGGGCGAGTTTCCCGTCACGCTCAGCGTCTCGCAGCTCCCGGCGACGGCCGACGACGTCCGGAACGTGCTCTCGATCGGCGGGCCGCTCGTCTTTACGAACGTCGCTCGCCGGGCCGCACAGTTCCCGATGCTCGCGATCGTCGCCCTCTTCGGGCCGAACGTCCTCGCCGCTTACGTCGTCGCCCGTCGCGTCCGGGACCTGATGGACACCCCCGGCTGGGGCTTTTCGCTCGCCTCGAGCAGCCTCGTCGGGCAGGAACTCGGCACGGGTGACGAAGGGCGTGCGGACACGTACGGTCGCGAATTGCTCTGGTTCGGGACGGGCGTCTATCTCGTCAGCGCGACGCTCGTTCTCGTCTTCGCCGAACCGATCGGTCGCCTCTTCGTTTCGGACCCGTCGATCCTGCCGCTCGTGACGACGTTCATCGCCGTCGCCTGCGTCAGCGTCGTCTTCCGCGGCATCAGCGGCGGTGCAACCGGCCCGCTCCGCGCCAGCGGTGATACCCGCTGGCCGTTCTACGGGCAGGTGCTCGGCCTGTACGTTTTTGCCCTTCCCGTCGCCGCGCTCGGTGCCGTCTCGGCCCCGATTCCGGCGCTCGAGGCCGTGACGTCCTTGGGCATCGAAGCCCTCTACGCGGCGCTGATCCTCGAGACGCTCGTTCCCGCCGTCGTCACCTACTACCGGTTCGAAACGGGCCACTGGTTGGTCATCAGCCGCGCGTATCGACCTGACTCCGCGCCGGGCGATTAAGACGGGCCGCAGCCGCTGTCCTGATGTGACTGCAGAAAGGGGCGTGGTCGCGCCGGAACCGACGGACGATAGCCCGTATGACCCACCGCGTTCGGCCCGTTCGAACTGTCCGTGATAATCGTGAGGAGATAGATGTCTTTTTCACACTGAGTTCCATATCGGTTGGTATGGCTACCCATGGCTTTCAGAACGGTGGTGGCGCGGGTGTTTCTCTTCCCGATGCTGTTCCGTTCGATCTTCCCCACCTCACTCGATTAAGCTGGGAACTCGGATCGCACGTGGTCGACGACGATGGACACCTGCACAGCGAGTGGGAACAACCGGGTGGATCTCGGTCGCTGTCGATCTTCCGTGTCACGGATAACACCGTGATTATACGCATTCGGACGCCTGTGGGCCGGGAGCGATTCTACGGTGCAGCCCAACTCGATCTCGAGCAGGCCCTGCCTGAACTCGAGGCAGCACCCCGCTGGCACCGTCGGAAGTGACGGGCGCGTTCGGTTCCGGTTGTCGCGGCCATTGTCGGGAGGACAACGATTACAACCCTCCCGCTTGAGTCGGGTGGTATGGCACGTCTTACCGAAACCGACCGCGAACGGATCACTGCGCTGTTCGACCGCCACCTCGAGGTTGGCCTCCATCACGGTGCACAGTTGGCCGTCTTCGTCGATGGCGAGCAGGTGCTCGATCTCGCGGGCGGGACGACCGGCCCGGACGGGGGCGACGAAACGCCCACCCAGCGCCACGTCCTCTTTTCGTGTACGAAACCGTACGCGGCCGTGACGCTGCACTCGCTCGTCACGGACGGCGCGCTCGCGTACGACGACCGCGTCGTCGACCACTGGCCCGGGTTCGCCGACGCGGGCTCCGAAAAGGCCGAGATAACCGTTCGACAGGTGCTCAGCCACACCGCCGGTCTCCCGCGGGGCGAGATCGACGACCGACCTGATCTGTGGACCGACTGGGACGCCGTCGTCGACGCCCTCGAGTCGATGGAGCCGGTCTACCCGCCGGGAGAGGTTCCCGCCTATCACGCGCTGACGTTCGGCTGGCTGGTCGGCGAACTCGTTCGCCGGGTGTCGGGAACGCCGATCGAGACCGTCGCCGCCGAGCGCGTCTTCGAGCCGCTCGGGATGGACGACACCGGGATCGGCCTTCGAGACCACGAGGACGACGGCGTCGCGACGCTCGTCGCGTTCGAACCGTTCGACCGCTGTCGCGACCCCGGCGAGGGGCTGGGCGACCACACGAAGGTCGCGGCCCCGTTCAACACCGAGGAGATTCACCGGGCCGTCGTCCCCGCCGCGACCGGGATCGGAACCGCGACCGATATGGCTCGCTTCTACGCCTGTCTCGCCAACGGCGGCGAACTCGAGGGCACCCGCATCCTCCCGTTCGAGACCGTCGAGACGATGACGACCCTCGAGGCCGAAACGGACGCCGACGGCACGCTCGGACGGGAGGCGCGGTTCTCGCTTGGCTTCTGGAACGGTGGGACGACGGTCGCACCCTACGGGTCCCTGTCACCGACGCACGCGTTCGGACACGCCGGACTCGGCAGTAGCGTCGGGTGGGCTGATCCCGAGGAGAACATCGGCTTTTCGTACGTGACGAACGGCGTCCGCGACGGATCGTACGAACACGTCGCTCGAGTGAACGCGCTCGCGGATGCAGTTCGGCTCGCGATTCGGTAGGACGCGGCTCGGACGAATCGCGCCGCGGGCGGTTGTCCTACCCGATCAGCGCCCGGAACACGTCGCTGAACACGATCAGCGTCAGTCCGGCGAGGATGATCAACAGCAGGAAGCTAAAGAAAATAATGATGGCTTGTCGACCGGTTAGCGACTCCCCTTCCAGCAGTTCGTTTATTTCCATGCGTTGGTGACTGATACACAGACACGCATATTAAAAACGATGGTGTTGGCATGCGCGCGCCGATACCAACCCACACGCTCGCCCCATCGTTACCACTCGGCGCTTCGAGACAGTCGTCGATTACGCGTTCGGTTCCCAGTTCTGGACGACGACAGTCTCGCCCGCCGGAATCCCCTCGCGGTCGTCGTCGACGACCACCCAGCCGTCCGCGAGCGCGACACTCGAGAGGACCCCCGATCCGCTCGCTCTGGTCGGCGTCGCGGTGTACGCGGGCTCGTCCCCGCCATCATCGAGCGCGTCGGCCTCGTGAGCCTCGAGTTGTACGCGCGCGAACGTTCGCGTCCCGGGTTCGCTCGGAATTTTGCGCTCGAGCGTCGCCCGCGTCGTCGGCTGTGGGTCGGGCTCGGTGCCCTCGAGCCAGCGCAGCGTGGGTCGCAGGAACTGGACGGCGTTGACGATACAGGCGACGGGATACCCCGGCAAGGCGAGGACGGGGGTGTCCTCGACGATGCCGAGACAGACGGGATGACCGGGTTTGAGGCCGACACCGTGGACGACCACCTCGCCTAACTCGTCGATCACCTCCGGCAGCAGGTCACGCTTGCCGACGCTCGAGCCGCCGGTCGTGACGACGACGTCGTGGGTCAGGTCGCGCTGGATCGCGACGCGCAACGAGTCGTGATCGTCGGTGACGACGTCCCGGTACGTCGCCCGGCCGCCCCAGCGTTCGACCAGTCGGGAGACGGTGAGCCCGTTGGTTTCGACGACCTCGCCCGGTCCGGGATCGCCCTCGACGAGTTCCTCACCGGTCGGGATCACGCCGACCGTCGGCTGTTTCGCGACCGAAACGGACCCGTATCCCGCAGACCGGAGTAAGCCGAGATCCGACGGGCGCAGCCGGTGGCCCACCTCGTAGAGGTGCTGGCCCTCCTCGACGTCCTCGCCGATCGGAGCGACGTTTTCGCCCGCCGCGACGGCGTCTTCGACCTCGAGTTCGCCGGCCGACTCGAGCGTCTCGACGTGTTCGATCATGACGACGGCGTCTGCGCCCTCCGGGAGGGCGCTGCCGGTGTGGACCCGTGCGGCCGTCCCGGGGTCGACGCGGGCGTCGTCACCGACGCCGTCGGCGAGGCGGAGCACTTCGGGCGAGCGGGCACTGGCTCCGAACGTGTCCGCGGCGCGAACGGCGTAGCCGTCCATCGCCGCCCGCTGGTAGTGAGGGACGTTTCGGGCGGCCGTGACCGGGACGGCGAGCACGCGCCCGTCCGCGCGGTCGACGTCGACGGTCTCCGTCCCCGTCGCGGCTGGTGTTTCGCCGTCCTCGTCACCGGCGCTGACGTCCTCGAGGGCGGTTCTGAGTAGTCGACGCGCCTCGTCGACCGGCGTCCGAACCTTGAATCCGGCCTCCTTGCGCTCGCTGTCGGCACCTTCCATACTCGAAGTCGGGTCGCGGGGCGTCAAAAGCGTAGGGGACGGGAACAGTCGTCCCGGCGGCCGGCCGGAGTACACGGCGTCGAATCCACCGCTACCGCGGGGTTTTTCGTATCGGCGTTCGAACCTGTAGCTATGTCAGCGCTCCGTGATGCACTGCGGGACCTCTCCGAGGACGTTTTTTTCGATCTGCTCGAGAGCGAGGACGCGTACCTGCTCGTACTCGATATCCCGGGTGTATCGGCCGAGACGCTCGAGTTGTCGGTCGAGGACGGTCGCATCTCCATCGACGCCCATCGGGAGAAAGACCCCGAGGACGACTTTCGGTATCTCGAGGAAAACCGGCCACTGTTTCTCGAGTTCGACCTCCCCCTGCCGGCAGATACGACCGGCACGGCGTCGGAAGCTGTCGTCGAACGCGGCGTGCTCGAGTTGACGCTCCCCAAAACATCGTCGGATGGCGAGACGACGATCGACGTCGTCGACGAGGACACCGACTAACGTGAGGTGAGCAAGGCTGGCCCCCCTTCGCGCGTACAAGCGCTTCGTTATCGTCGTCTGGCAGTTTCTCCCCCTGTTGATCGCCTACGCCCGCGACCGTCGTCGATTTCTGCTGTTCGGCCGGCCTCGACGGGTCGACGCCGAGACCAACCGCCACCGGGCCGAGGTACTGCTCGAGTCGCTGTTGACCCTCGGGCCGACGTTTATCAAACTCGGACAGCTGCTCTCGACGCGACCAGACATCTTGCCGCCGTCGTACATCGAGGTCCTTGCGTCGCTGCAAGACGACGTGCCGCCCGCCGAGTGGGCGGCCGCGAAGGCGGTGCTCGAGGACGAACTCGGTCCGCTCGAAGACCACTTCGCCGCGTTCGAAACCGAAGCGATCAGCGGAGCGAGTCTCGGACAGGTGTATCGGGCCCGTCTCGATGCCGAGACCGATTCGGGGAGGGACAACCCCGACCATGGCCGTGACGTTGCCGTCAAGATTCGTCGGCCGGAGATCGAACCGCTCGTCAAGGCGGATCTGCGGGTGATCCGCTGGTCGCTGCCGGTCCTGTTGTACTTCGTCGGCGAGTCACGAGCGTTTTCCCTCGAGAACCTCGCCGACGAGTTTGCAAAGACCATCCGCGAGGAGATGGACTACGAGCGCGAGGCGACGATGCTTCAGGAGATCCGCGCCAACTTCGACGGCGACGACCGCTTCGTCATCCCGGACGTAATCGAGAGTCACTCGGGACGGCGCGTGCTCACGATGGAGTACATCGACGGGACGAAGATCAACGACGTCGACGAACTCGAGCGAAAGGGGATCGATCGCACACAGGTCGCGGAGAACCTCCAGCGATCGTATCTCCAGATGATCATCGACGACGGGGTCTTTCACGCCGATCCACACCCGGGCAACCTCGCCGTGACCGATGAGGGCCGGGTCGTCTTCTACGATTTCGGGATGTCCGGTCGGGTCGACGAGTTCGTCCAGCAGAAGATCGTCGAGTTCTACATCGCGGTCGCCAACCAGGATATCGACGCCATCCTCGATGCACTGACCGAGATCGGCACGCTCTCGCCCGATGCTGACCGAGCGGTGATGGCCGAGGTGATGGAACTGGCCATTCAGGACGCTCGCGGCGAGGACATCGAACAGTACCGGGTCAACCAGATCGTCGGCCAGATCGAAGACTCGATCTACGAATTCCCGTTCCGGCTGCCGAAGAACCTCGCGCTCGTTTTGCGGGTCGCGACCGTCGTCGAAGGCGTCTGTGTCACCCTCGATCCGGAGTTCGACTTCATCGACACCGCGACGAGCTACCTCACCGAACAGGGCTACCGCGAGGAGTCCATCCGCAAGTACCTCGAGGAGTCTGGCCAGCAACTCCGTCGCACCGGCGAGTCGCTGACTCGAATCGCGCCGAAAGCCGAGCGCACGCTCGACCGACTCGACCGCGACGACCAGTTCGTCCGGATCGGCGTCGAGGACTCCAACGGCGTGTTCACGACGCTCGCCAAACGGCTCGTCTACGGCATGTTGCTCACGATGTCGCTGTTCTCGATGGGCGTCCTCTACGCGCTCGAGGCCCCCGAAGCGTCGATCGTCGCCGCCGTCTTTTCGACGCTGGTCGTGATCCAGCTCTACCGATCGTTCCGTAAACCGCGGTCGACGCGCGTACGTCCGCAGTTCACCCGCCAGAACCTCCGTCAGCGACGCGACGAGGAGTAGCCACTCCAGCGCATGTGACGGTGGTCAAACGTTTTTCCGCTGGCGCTCCACTACGTGGTATGAACTACGACCGACTCGCGGCGCTGTCGCTATCGATCGACGACGTCGCACTCGAGCGACTCGAGCGCGAGACCTCGAGCGAGTTTACCCGCGTGACGACCGAAATCGCCCTCGCCGGCTCCGACGCCGACGGCGAAACCGTCGTCGGGCGGGGTGAAGACGTCACCTACGAGGCCGACGAGCACGATGCACTCGCCGACACTGGACTGCCCGATCTGACCGGCGAGTACACCATCGACTCGTTTGCCGACCGGCTCGAGGCGGTCGACCTGTTCCCCGCGGGTGCGCCCGACCGCGAGGTGTTCAGAAACTACCGGCGCTGGGGCGTCGAGAGCGCCGCGCTCGACCTCGCTTTACGACAGGCCGGCACGGACGTCGCAAGCGAACTCGGACGCTCGCTCGAGCCGGTTCGGTTCGTCGCCAGCACCCGCCTCGGCGAGCCGCCGACGGCAGACCGCCTCGAGGCGCTTCGCGAGCGGGTCCCCGACCTCGAGTGCAAGCTCGATCCGATCCCCGAGTGGGACAAAGATCTCGTCGCCGACATCGTCGATACGGTCGGCTCGGACGGCGTTCGCATTCTGGATCTTAAAGGCCAGTACGAGGGGACCGACGTCGACGTCCCCGCTGACCCCGAACTGTACACGCTCGTGCTCGAGGCGTTTCCTGACGCCGTCCTCGAGGACCCCGCGCTCACCGACGAGACGCGACCGTTGTTCGACGACGGCGAGGTGCGCCGTCGCGTCTCGTGGGACGCTCCGATTCACGGTGTCGACGACATCGAGGCGCTGCCGTGGGAGCCCGACTGGCTCAACGTCAAACCCTCGCGCTTTGGCTCGCTCGAGTCGCTGTTCGAGACGATCGCCTACTGTGCCGAGCGGGACATCCGCTGCTACGGCGGCGGCCAGTTCGAACTCGGCGTCGGCCGCGGCCAGATTCAGCTGCTGGCATCGCTGTGGTACGCAGACGGGCCGAACGACGTTGCGCCACGAGCGTACAACGATCCCGAACTCGGTGCATCGTTGCCGTCGAGTCCGCTCGAGCCATCGGCCGAGCCCTGCGGATTTCGGTGGACCGTCGACGGCCGGTAACGGGCCGCTCTCGACGTGTTAACGGACTGACTTACTCGAGCAGCCATTCCAAACGGTTTATGGCCGTCGGTTGATTACGCCGGGATATGGCGAAACAGCAGACCGAAGTTCGCGATCTCCAGGAAGGAAGTTACGTCATGATCGACGACGCAGCCTGTAAAATCAACGCCTACTCGACGGCCAAGCCGGGGAAACACGGCAGCGCGAAGGCCCGTATCGAGGCCAAAGGCGTCTTCGACGGCAAGAAGCGCTCGCTCTCTCAGCCCGTCGACGCGAAGATCTGGGTCCCGATCATTGAGCGCAAAAACGGACAGGTCGTCTCGGTCGATGGCGACGACATGCAGGTTATGGACTTAGAAACGTACGAGACGATCACGATGCGCATCCCCGAGGACAAAGAGGTCTCCCCCGACGAGAACATCGAGTACCTCGAGATGGAAGACCAGCGAAAGATCGTCTAATGTTTCCCGGGGCGACTGCCGAACGCGAGGGAGCCGATGCGCGAGGACACGAGTCCGATCGTGACGGTGCGAACTTCGTGGTCGTCGGTGCGCCCCTGGACGCGACGACGACCTTTCAGCCGGGGACCCGATTCGGTCCCCGCCGCATTCGAACGTTTGCCGAGTCGTTCGACGATTACGACCGTCGAACTGACCAGTACTTTTCGGACCTCGACGTCACCGACCACGGTGACGTTCGCGCATGGGACGACATCGAGGCGTACCTCGAGTGGCTCGAGGGGACGCTTCGGGACGTCGTCTGGGACGACGCCATCCCCCTGATGCTCGGCGGCGAACACACCGTTTCGCTCGCGGGCGCACGCGCGGCCGAACCCGAGGTCGTCGTCTCGCTCGACGCCCACCTCGACCTCCGCGATGCCTACGACGGGAATCCGCTCTCCCACGCCGCCGTGATGCGCCGCATTCTCGACGACGTCGACTCCGTCGAGGAACTGTTCGTCCTCGGTGCCCGCACCGGGAGCGAAGCCGAGTGGGAGCGAGCGGCCGACGACGACGTGACGGTCGTGGCTCCCGAGGACGTCGGCGACTGGTCGTTCGCGGACCGACTCGAGGGTCGGGACGTCTACTTGAGTGTCGATATCGACGCTGCCGACCCCGCGTACGCGCCGGGGACGGGAACGATGGAGCCCTTTGGCCTCGAGCCACGCGAGTTGCGCGACGTCGTTCGCGACGTGGCACCGCACGCGACCGGATTCGACGTCGTCGAGGTCAACGACCGCGACGACGGCCAGACCGCCTCGCTCGCCGGCAAACTCGTCCGCGAGTTCGTCTTTTCGAACGCCGACGGGACTGGCGACGCGTAGCGTTCTCGATCGGATTTTCCACGCCTCGGGTGGTCTCGACGAATAGTCGCTCGATTACACTCGAGCCGAGCGTCGCTGGTCGAAGGGGCCGTCATTGCAGTCAGTATCGGTCAGTCCCGTCGACGGATGTGACCGCCTCACGTGGGTCGCTTGCAAATGCATAGCACACGTTGATATGGGCGATCAGTGTCAGATGGTTGTTGATGACCCCACGAGCAGGCACCGGTCGTTTCATGGTGATCACGCATGAGTGAGCTTCCACCGATGACGTCGGTCAAACGATGGCTCGTGACGACGAATCACAAGGACGTTGGGATCCTCTATCTGGTCACAGCGTTGTTTTTCCTCCTGTTCGGCGGCGTCCTCGCGTTAGTGTTCCGGGTGCATCTGTGGGAAGCCGGTGGGATCGGCCTGCTTTCGGGTAACGAATTCAATCAGGCCGTGTCGGTCCACGGGCTGTTGATGGTCTTCTGGTTCCTCTCGCCGTTTGCGGCTGGTTTTGCGAATTACATCGTACCGTTGCAGATCGGCGCGAACGACCTCGCGTTCCCCCGGCTGAACGCTCTGAGTTACTGGTTCTATCTGTTTTCGGGACTCCTGCTTGGCCTCTCGTTCTTCCAGGGACGGTCGTTTGCGGGTGGCTGGACGATGTACGCCCCGCTAAACGTGCCGATGTATCATCCGGCGCTCGAGGCGGCGACTGGCGGGAATGCGACCGTCCTCGCATTGACCCTGTTCGTCTTTTCGATCACGATCGGGACGGTCAACTTCCTCACGACGATCCACCGCTGTCGTGCGGAGGGGCTCGGATTGTGGAACGTCCCGCTTTTCACCTGGTCGTGGCTGCTGACGGTGTGGATGATGCTGTTTGCCTTCGCTGCACTGCTTGCCGCTCTGTTGTTACAGACCAGCGATCGCATCCTCCTGACGCAGTACTTCGCGACCGATCAGGGCTCGAGTCTGCTGTGGGCGCACCTGTTCTGGTTCTTCGGCCATCCGGAGGTGTACATCGTCTTCTTCCCCGCGTTGGGGGTCATGTTCGAGACGTTCCAGACGTTCTCCGGGCGACGGATCGTCGGCCGGAAGTGGGTCATCATCGCGATGGTGCTGGTGGCCGTCCAGTCGTTCCTGGTCTGGATGCACCACATGTTCCTGACGACGATCAATCTGGAGATCAAGACGCTGTTCATGGCGACGACGATCGGGATCTCGCTGCCCTTCGATCTGATGGTCTTCGCGCTGATCTACACGATGGTCAAGGGGAGGATTCGGTTCACGACGCCGTTTCTGTTCAGCCTCGGCGCACTCGTCCTGTTCATCCTCGGCGGGATCACCGGAGTTTTCCTCGGGGCCGTCGTGTTGGACTACGAGTTCCGCGGCACCTACTGGGTCGTCGCCCACTTCCACTACGTGATGGTCTCGGGCGTCACGGCGTTGATCGCCGGCCTCTACTACTGGTGGCCCAAAATCACCGGGAAGATGTACTCCGAGACGCTCGGCAAACTCAACTTCGCCGTCTACTTCATCGGATTCAATCTGTTGTACTTCCCGATGTTCCTCGCCTGGGAGACGCCGCGTCGCGTCTTCAACTATACCGAAGGGACGCAACTCTACCATCAGATGGCAACCGTCGGCGCGTTCGTCCTCGGTGCCTCGTTCCTGATCCTCTTTTATACCCTTGCAAAGAGTTGGATATCGGGACCAGAAGCGCCTGACAATCCGTGGGAGTTCTCCCGGACTGCCGAGTGGGCGACCACGTCGCCGCCGCCGCTCGAGAACTGGGACGGACGGCCGAGCTACGCCAGCGGCCGCCTCGAGTTCGTCGACGAGTCGACAGCGACCGACGGCGGGGTGATGGCTAACAGCGAACTGCGACAGGAAGAACACGCCGACCACGCCAGTATCTGGCCGCTCGGCATCGGGTTCGGGACGTTCGTGCTCTTTCTCGGCCTGTCGGGTATCACCCCTTACATGATCTCGTTCGCGCAGGGAACCGGTGCGGCGAGCGAGTCACTCGTCGGGACGGGTGCCGAAGAGAGCATCATCTACCCGGTGTTGACGGTACTCGGTACCGCGATCCTCGCCTACACGCTCTTCGAGTACGGACGCGAGTCGTTCCACGCTCCCGATATGGCGGTCGCGGAGCGGTGGCCGTTCGAAGGCGTCGGTACGACGAAACTCGGCGTCTGGTTCTTTTTGGCGTCAGACGTGATCGTCTTCGGTGCGATCATCGGAGCCTACATCTTCGCTCGTCTCCACGCCGGCTGGGGAACCTGGGAGAGCGTGCCGCCGTCGGCGATGGTCGGCCTCTTCAACACGTACGTGCTGTTGACCTCGAGTTTCACGGTCGTGCTCGCACTCGTCTTCGCCGAACGGAAGAACAAACGTGGTCTTCTGGCCTCGCTCGGCGCGACGCTACTGCTCGGACTCGTCTTCCTCGCTGTCAAAGGTTGGGAGTGGAGCTACGAGTTCGCTCACGACGTCTACTGGTTTACCGAACTGCAGTACTCGATCTACTTCGCGACGACCGGCTTGCACGCCCTCCACGTCATCTTCGGGCTGTTCATCGCTGCGTTCATGGTCTACCGCATCGCGTCGGTCGACGCCTATCTCGAAGACGAGCGTCCTGTGGAGTACTTCGGCCTTTACTGGCACTTCGTCGACATCGTCTGGGTCTTCCTGTTCCCGCTGTTTTACCTGCTGTGAGGCTCCCCGTTTTCGGTTGCTGCGGCGCTTATCGCTGCCGGACGACTCCCGGCCCCGACGAACCACTCGCTTACAAGAGTCTCGCGGGGCTACCTCGAGCCATGGAACTTCCGTCCTTCGTTTCCCGGCTCGACGAGGAACTGCGAACCGACGACTACGCCGACGTCGACGCCAGCGCGAACGGTCTGCAGATCGGCCCCGACAGCGGCGCGGTCGATCACGTCGCCTTCGCGGTCGACGGCGTCCGCGAGACGGTCGACCGTGCGGTCGACGCCGACGCTGACGTGCTCGTTACCCACCACGGGCTCTCGTGGGACGGCTTCGACCGCGTGACGGGACGCACCTACGATCGGATCGCCCCGCTGATCGAACACGACCTCGCGCTCTACGTCTCACACCTTCCACTCGACGGCCACCAGGAACTGGGCAACGCCGCCGGCGTCGCCGACGTTCTCGGCCTCGAGGAATGCGCCCCCTTCGGCGAACTCGGCCCGGAGCACATCGGTCAGCGGGGAACCGCCGCCGAGTCGTACACCATCGACGAACTCTGTGCACGCCTCGAGGATCGCCTCGAGACCGGCGGCCAGCCGGTCCGGTCGCTGGCGTTCGGCCCCGACGAGATCGAGGAGGTCGCGATCGTCACCGGCAGCGGAACCGACTGGCTGGACGAGGCCGTCGATGCCGGTGTCGACGCCCTCGTAACGGGCGAGGGGAAACAGAAAGCCTACCACGAGGCCAAGGAAGCCGGGATCCACGTCGTGTTGGCGGGGCACTACGCGACCGAGACGTTCGGCGTCCGGGCGCTGCAGGACCTGGTCGATTCGTGGGGCCTCGAGACGAGTTACATCGAGATCCCCACGGGGCTGTAACCACCGAGTATCGAGCACCCCGAGTGGTCACGTCGAAGGCTCGCTCGAGCGCCTCGAGATCCGGTACGTAGCGCCGTCCACCGATGGCGGGCCAACACCGATGGTCTCGGTGTCACTGGTGGCTCATACGGTTTACTGTAATTATACTGTCGGACAGCAGTCAGTGAGACGTCGGTCGCGAATTCGCGGCCGTCCTCGGGGATGACGGCCGCAGTAGCGCGACCGGTCTTCGAATAGTTCTGTCCGGCAGTATCAATTATTGCCGATCGCCGACCCGTTCTGGCGATCGGCGGTACATAGTTACAGCAATCCGTATCACGCGAGGCCAAGCACGGAGACGCCGAACATCGAGAGGACGACCAGCACGACTGTCCAGAGTCCGATACTGACTGTCATCCACCCCGCGACAGCGCGGGCGGAGCTCCCGGCGAGTAAGGCGACGAGGGCGGCGATATGCACGCCGGTGAGTATCGGCCCGCCGACCGACAGTCCCGCCAATCCGTACCGATCCCACAGCTCCCGCGCTCGAGCGTAGCGTTCGTGACCGTCGTTCCCGTCCTGCTCGTCCGCCTCGGGATCGGCGCTGCGTCGTCGACCGCGCAGCCACCGCGAGAAGCGCCGGTGGAACGCGACCACCACGTAGACCGAGCCGACGTTACCCGCGAACGCGACGAGTCCCGTCGCCACCGGATCGAGTCCCAGTCCGATCGCGACCGGAACGACGACGAGAATCTCGACCACGGGAATCGCCGCGAAGAGGAAGACGAGCACGTACTGGAGGACGCCGCTTGCGTCCTCGAGCATCGGACCAACGTCGACGAGCAGCGGTGTCACGGTCATTGGTTGGTACGGGGAGGTAGGTCGTTCTCCGACCGTAGGCGGACACACGAAAAATAGCTGCCGTTACCCGCCAGCGGCCAGTCGGTGGCGACGACGAAATACTCGAGTCGTCCACTGCGGCGTCAGTACGTCCGATAACTCGTCGAGCCGACGTCGATCCGGACGAGCGTGTTCTCGGCGTAGGCCTCCGGCTCGGCGTCGTACTTCTCGTTGATTCGCCGGCGTGCCGTCTCCGTTTCGGCCTCGTCGTCGACGACCGTCGCCGTGCCCAGCAGCGTCACCATCCACTTCGTCGCCCCGCCCTCGTCGTCCTGTATCGAGAGGGCGACTCGAGGATTCTCGCGGATATTGGCCAGCTTTCGGCCCGTCGTCACGATCTCGACCGCGTCGTCTTCGTAGCGGTACCAGACGGGGGCGACGTGAGGTCGCCCCTCGGTGCAGGTCCCGAGATGGGCCATCAGCGGCTCGTCCTCGAGCAGTCGTTCGGCTTCCGGTGGAACCGTCACGGTGGGTGTCTCAACGGGAGCGATCAAAAGCGGTCGCCATGAGATTGCGATACCGATCGATCTCGCGAAATCGTGCGAAATGCTCCCTAGGAAGTTGTTTTCACATTTCTGTCGGCTCGAGAATTATCTATCATGAACTTTTATAACCGATGAGCCTGTAGGGGTGAGTACAGATGTCGGTCGTACACGTAGCAGCCTGAATTCCCGTCTCTTGCCCCGACGCTGTCCAGTCCCGTTTCAGACGACACCCACTACCCGACCGACATGAGCACCCAACACCTGCAGACCCAGACCGAATCCGAATCGTACTCGACCCAAACGACAACCCCGACCCCAGCCGACACGACGGCCGTTACCGAGGACACGCGAACGGCGACTGATAAGGCTCCGCGAACGTTCTCCCATCGGAATACGGCTCGCCTCGAGAACCTGATCGACGAGTGGAACACTGCCTTCGCCAACGCAACTGAGTCGGCACGCGGCGCGTAAGCGAGCGATTTTGCGCTATCGGATCCAAACCGTCTTTGGAGCGGCTGCCATAGCATCGGCCGGCCGATGACGATTCACTCGCTCCGAGCCGGACTCGGCACCCGGCGGTGACGAGCCCTATGAGTGCCGAGGCCTTTGAATCACTCAGCAGTCATTTCGCTCGAGTCACACGCTCAGGTTTGCGGCTCGAGTCGACACACTGACGGACAAGTATTTGCCCACGCCCTGCGACGCACGTCGGTAGGGCCGAATGGCTCACATATCATGAATGTCGACGAATTCGTTACGACGAACGAACCGAAAGCAGGCGGCGAGACGTTTCAACTCGAGAATAGCAAGCTTCTCGACATCGATCTCGACGGCTCCGTGATCGCGAAGGCAGGCTCGATGATCGCCTACAGCGGCGACATCTCGTTCGAGGGCAAGTCCTCCGCCGAGGGCGGGATTACGGGCTTTCTCAAGGAGAAAACGACGAGCGAGGGAACGCCGGTGATGGAGGCGACCGGCAGCGGTCACCTCTATCTCGCGGATCAGGAAAAGAAGATCCAGATCCTCGAACTCGATGCGGACGAGGAAATCTCGGTCAACGGAAACGACGTTCTCGCGTTCGAGTCGAGCGTGAGCTACGAGATCAGGACCATCAAGAGCATCGCCGGCTTTTCGGCGGGCGGGCTGACCAACGTCTCGCTCGTCGGTCCGGGCAGCGTCGCGATCACGACCCACGGGACGCCGCTGGTGTTGCAGCCGCCGGTTCGGACCGACCCGAACGCGACCGTCGCCTGGAGTGGAGTGACACCCGGTAGCCACGTCGATAGGGCGTTCTCGAACATGATCGGCCAGTCGTCCGAGGAGACGTATCAACTCGAGTTTAGCGGCACGGAGGGCTTCGTCGTCGTCCAGCCCTACGAGGAACGCGAACCGCAGCAGTAGCCGGAACCTGTTCGGTTCGCCATCGATTCACACCCGTCCAATCCGTTCCTCAGACGTCGGCGTCGATCGAGAGCAACGGTGAGCGGGAGCGACGATCCGGTATCGATGCGCTGCCCGTGTTTTCGTGCGCGATCAGGGGAAACACCGTCGGGGGAAATCGTGCCATTTCATGTCACAGACTAATCGACGAACCAGTCGGATTGAAGACATTGGTCTGTTCTGTTTTCAAAAAACCCACGGCGTTGGTCACGGGCGACGTCACGAAACGTCGTGTTGTTCGTCGGTGGCTGTTGTCCGAGAGTCGCCTCGAGATCCCGGATAGGCGAGTGCCGCTCCGACCACGAACACGATCGCCGCGAGGTAGATCGGACCGAGATGTGTCACCCAGTCGTGGGTAAAGAGGCCGGCGTAGTGCATCGGCAGTGCGATGGCCAGGCCGACCACCGCTGCGATGATCGCCGTCGCCCACGCCCACAGTTGTCCGCCGCGGACGCCGTACCACGAAAGCGCCGTGATGGCAATCCCGGTGGTGATAATAAACGCCGCCGTCGCGACGTGGAGATGGTTGATATAGTGCATGATAGCGGGATCGATCGCATTGAGCTCCGCTGGCGTAACGCCGTTCAGGGTCGCGACGCCGAGCTCGAAGCCGGTGCCAAAGAACGTTCTAGCGAGGAAGACGATCCCGTAGCCGACGAACGCGACGCCGGCGAGCGCCATCAGAACCGATCCGACCTGTTCTCTCCGTCCGAGTTCGTGCTCGGTTCCGTATCGGTCGGCCGCCGTTCGAGTTTCGTTCATATTGATCACCCGTCGCGAGTCAGACCTCGACCGTTTCGACGTGTTGCTCGTCGATCTCCTCGAGCGTGACTTCCTTGCCGTGCTGTTCGTTGACGTGATCGCGCGCAATCTCGAGCAGCCGATCCTTGTCGTCTTCTTCGGTGCGCATACGGAAGACGCATCCCGAAACCGCCGTATCACATGCTACTTGTAGCGCTGTCGTACTCGTTTCCGATTGTTGGTCGGTTGTCATCGTGATTCCCTCCGGCGGGAGATCGTACGAGGCGGACGATGGTGTAGGCATCCCGTGCTGTTCGACCACCCGATGACGATCGTGCAATTGTTGCACGCTGGTCACTGGTTGCAAGCGAGCGGGCCGGCCGTTCTCGGGCCGCCGATCACTCGGGGAACAGCTCGCGCTCCCGCTCGAGGCCGTCGATCGCCTCGAGGTCGGCGGCCTCGAGTGTCACGTCGAGCGCCGCGAGGTTCGACTCGAGGTGGTTGCGACCGGAGGCTTTCGGAATGGGGCGGATGCCCTTCGCGGCGAGCCATGCCAGACTGGCCTGTTCGGGCGTGATGCCGTGACGATCGGCGACGTCGACGACCGGCTCGATCGTTCCGACGCGACCGCCTGACAGCGGTGAGTACGCGACGAGGGGGTAGTCGTGCTCGCGGGCGTGTGCGAGCCGGTCCGTGGGCTGGAACAGCGGGTGATACTCGACCTGATTGGCCGCGGGTGGTTCGCCGAGGACGTCGATAAATCGCTCGAGGTCGGCCAGTTCGAAGTTGCTCACCGCGATGGCGTCGACCACGCCGGCGTCTCGAAGTTCGGCGAGCGCCGGCAGGGTTCGATCCGGATCGTACGCGTCCTTCGGCCGGTGGACGTACAGCAGGTCCACGTACTCGAGGCCGAGTCGCTCGAGGCTTTCGGCAGTGCTCTCAGCCACTCGATCGAGTTGGTCGATCCAGAGTTTCGTCGCCACAACGAGGTCATCCCGGTCGACGGACGCGCGATCGATCGCCTCGCCGACGACGGCCTCGTTGTCGTAGATCTGTGCGGTGTCGAGGTGGCGATACCCCAGTTCGATCGCCGTCTCGATCGGGTCGGGAGCGTCGATACCCATCGTCCCCAATCCTCGCTCCGGGAGTTTCATACCCGATCCTCGCGGTCGGCGACCCTGTATCTGTTGCAGTCGGCGAGTCACATAAATCTGGACCACGGCGACGCCCGTTCGACGTCGCGCAAAACCGCGTGCGTTTCCTCGAGATCCGGGCCCTCAGATCGCCGCGTGCCGGACCGAACCTGTTGCGGCTCGAGTCCGTGATCGACGTCGACGAACGACTCGAGCTCGAGGTCGTCGATCATCGCCGTGGAACTGATCGACGCGATAAGCCGCAGGATCGACGTGTTCACGCCTTTCATCGCCCGTCGCATCCGCCGAAGATCGGCGAGTCGCTGTCTGGTCTCCGCCGGCAGATCCGCCTCGGTGACGGTCGTTTCCGGGTCGACGTCGAGGTCGGACGGATCGATGACGATGTGGACGTTTCCGATGTCGTTGAAATGAATCCGCTCTCTGTGCTGGCGCAATCGGTTGATCCGATCGATCGTATCGTACAGTTCGAACAGCGAGCGCCGGACCTCGGGCGAGAGTCGCAGGAACATCCCAGAGTGTTTCAACTGGTCGAACGCGGTCGTCGAGAGAGACCCGGGAAACGAGACGACGTATCGGATCTCGATCTTGGTTCCCGGCGGCACCTCGATCGGGAGATCGACCTGCTGGCGCTGCAAGTCGCCCGTGAGCAGTTCGGCGAGTTCCCGCGTCCGTTCGGTGTTCTGCTCGAGTTCCGCCTGTATCGCCCGGAGCGACTGGATCTCCTGCCACTGATTGCGAAGATAAAACGTAAGAAAAACGGCAAACAGCGCGGTGACGCCGCCGGCAAGCATCGAAATCACCGCCCCCGTCTCCACCATACGGTACTGATCGAGACCGACGGACAAATACTTCGAGTTGCGCTCGGCCAATCGGCGACTGCGGTATGCGAGCAGCAGCTACATGTCGCTCGCGCGACTCCCCTAGATATGGTCACGGAACGGTATCGATTCGAGTGTCGCGACGTCGCCGATTGTGACGTGGTCGTCTACAGCGAGTTCGAGGGGTCGATATACGAGGCTGCCCGATCGCACCTGAAAGACGTTCACGGCCGCGACGTCACGGACGACGACGTCGCGCCGTACATCGAAGAGCTGTGAACGCGACTCGGTCCAGCCGCCGACTGGACCGAGCACGGGGCGCTGTCAGCGGTCGGGGTCACGTTTGCGGGCACCGAGTGAAATGCTCCGGACGCCGTACGTCTGGCACGCCCCCTGTGCTCGCTCCGAGATGAACTCGTAGTCGTCGTTTTCGCGAACCGTCGTGAGCTCGAACCCGGCCGTTTCGAGCAGCGCCGTGTAATCGTCGACCTGTTCGGCGCCGCCGATACAGGCCGCCCAGAGGTCTGCGTCACGCTTGATGCGCTCGGCCAGTCGAGTCTGACTGGTGATATCCGAGAGCGCCACTCGCCCCTCCGGTTTGAGCACGCGATTGATCTCCTCGAAGACGCGGTCTTTCGCCGCCGAGAGGTTGATGACGCCGTTCGAGACCACGACGTCGAGCGTCTCGTCTTCGAACGGGAGGTCTTCGATGTATCCTCGCTCGAAGGCGACGGTCTCCATCCCGTTCTCGTCGCGGAGCTGTCTGGCGTTTGCGAGTTGTTCGTCGGTCATATCGAGGCCGGTCACGCTGCCGTCGTCGCCGACGTGAAGCGCCGCGACGAACGCGTCCATTCCCGACCCGCTTCCGAGGTCGAGCACGTCGTCACCCGCCTCGAGACCAGCGAGGTCGAAGTGGTAGCCTACGCCCGCGAAGGAGTCGATCGCTTCGTCGGGAATTCGATCGAGGTCCGCCGGCGAGTAGCCGAGTCGCTCGGCCAGCGCTCGCCCCATCTCGAAGTGAAACTCCTCGTCGGGAGCGTCGGCGACGTCCCGGTAGACCGATTTGACCTCGCGCTCGAGTCGGTCGACGTCGAGTGATTCAGCCATGGTCAGTCATCGCTCGCGAGTTGGCCCTGGAAGTGCTCGGCGATCTGTTCGGCTTCGGTCTTGAACGTCTCGAGGTCGTACTCTTGAGCGTGCAACATGGCGCTGTAGCGGGCGGTGTAACTCGCCAGGAAGGAGAGTTCGGCGAGTTCGTCCTCGGTTGCACCCTGTAGCTGTGCGGCCCCGCGGTGGAAGTGCTGGCAGTACGGACACCTGATGTTGGCTGCGACGGCGAGACCGATGAGCTCGCGGTACTTCGCCGGAATCTCGGTCTCGGCGACCAGATACTTCTTGAACGTTGGCCACTCGGCGACGAGATCGTCGTCTGGCAACGCCTCGAGAAAGCCCGGGACGATGCCGAGTGTGGATTCGATGTCGGTGATCGTGGTTTCGTACGTGTCTGTCATGGTTCGGGTCGCCTCCGTGGCATCCCGATGATACGAGCCCGTGACACCTGTAGGCACCTCGTGCCGGGTGTGCAGCCACTGCCTCTCATGCAGTGGCCGCCCAGCGTGCAGGCAGTGCCGTGTCGAGACCACTAGCTACTGCTCGAGCGCGTCGGCCTCGAGCGGCCGTGCGTCACGCCGGCGGGCCTCGTACGTCGATTCCGCCCACTCGCGGGCTGTCGGCGCGTCGG
This sequence comes from Natronorubrum aibiense, assembly GCF_009392895.1. GTDB lineage: Archaea > Halobacteriota > Halobacteria > Halobacteriales > Natrialbaceae > Natronorubrum > Natronorubrum aibiense. The sequence goes on from NZ_CP045488.1 coordinate 1,892,925, forward strand.
TATCGATAAACACCTGCACCGTCCCGTTGTCGGCGTTGTAGCCACACAGTCCGATCCGCTCGTCGAACAGACAGAGCCCGTAGGCCGGGAGGTCGTCGTGCAACAGCACGGCCAGATACTCGCTCTCGAGGGGCCCAGCACAGTGGTCCGGGTACGTCGAGAGGATGTGTCGGGCGACGGCTGGCGGATCGATGATCTCCGTCGTCATCCCGTCGACGATCCGTCGGCGAAGCTCGTCTTTGCACGGCTCGAGCAAGGCCTGATCGGCGCCGACGAACCGAAACCGCTCGGTCTCGCTGAGCAGTGAGACGAAGCGGTTCACCGGACGATATGGATCGTCGGCTCGGGCGACGGTGACGACCGCGTCGGCACCCATCTCGACGATGACGTCGCTGACCTCGGCCGGGAGCCACTGCCAGCCCTCCCGAAGCGTTCGTTCGGTTTCGATTCGCTCGAGGAGATCTTGGAGGCCCGACACGACGAACGCGCCGAGCGGTGTCGCCTCGTATCGCGACCTGTCCCGTCGGACCCAGTATCGCGCTTCGAACTCGCGCAGTGTGCGTCCGATCGTGGACCGCGACGCGCCGGTCAACTCCTGTAACGCGGCTCGACTCTGGGGCGCCGCTGCCACCGCCTCGAGCGTGGTAACGCGATGCTCGGATCGGGCGAGGTACTCGATGTCGTCGAGCGGCGTCTCACTGTCACTCAAGAGCATGGGTAACGTACGCGTGCCAGTAGCATAGCTCTGAGCCCTCGTCGTTACGGTCCGACGACCTCACGGCGATGGTCGAACGCCGGCGTGGGCGCGACACGCTGCGCGGGCCGGGTCGGTGCAGACGGAAGAACCGTCGATCGAACACGAACACCGGTGACGTCAAACGCAAAATGAGGTTCCGACTCCCAGCGATGCCATCTCCTCTGGCCGAAATACCTGAATTAAAATACATTCATACGGAAAGTACTTATCGCCTTCTTGCCCAGTAGCACCACGGTATCACCTCTCAAGAGCGGTAACTGCGCTTGGAGTGGGTTGCCTTCATCGACCATGACAATTCGAGACATCGATCAGCGACGGGACCGTGACGATCACCTGCGACGGCTGCAGTGGATTGGCGGCGCTCGGCTCCGACTCGGCGACCGACAGCCCGAGTTCGGCCACGAGGAGCGTCGGGCCGAGGGCCGGACCCACCACCGGTACGAGAGCGGCTGTTGGGATCGACCGCAGCCGCCAGTGACAGGGTCACCCCGCGAAACCGCACGGATCGACTCGAGGGGTCTATGAGCCACGAGGACGCGATCACCCGCAGGCGTATCCTCCGTGCGATGGGTGCGAGTGGCGCTGTGGCAATCGCAGGCTGTATCGACGGTGGCAACGGCGGCAACGGTGACGACGACTGCGAGGATCACACGGTCGATCTGCGAACCGGGACGACCGACGGGGTGCCGGATTCGTTCGGGACGACCGATCCCGACTGGCGCGTCGCGAGCTCGCCCGACGGAACGACGGGACAGGCGATAAGCATCGAGCCGGTCTCCCAGTGGGTCACCCTGTCGACCGCGAACTGGATCGATCCGTACGGCACCGGCGGCTGGCCTGCGCCTTCGGACCCGCTCGGTGACTACGTCTACGAGGTCGATTTCGAGGTCCCCGACAGCTGGACCGACGAGCAGTGTGAACTCCGCGTCCACCAGTGGTCCGTCGACGACGACGCGACGATCGAACTCGAGGGGCCGTCCGGAACCACCACGCTCGCCCAGGATTCCGGGCACGCGACGCTGAAAGGGCCGATCAGCCAGCCAATCGGGCCCGGACAGTACACACTGCGAGCGCGGGTGTTCAACAATATGACCATCACCGGGCTGTTGGTCGACGCGGAACTGGTCTGCGAATGCGATGACGAGCCCGCCGACAAAGTGTGCGACCTCTCGATCAGCAAAACCCACGTCGGTGACGGTGAGCCGGTCGCGTCCGGCGAGACGACCGGGTTCGAAATTACCGTCTGTAACGACGGCGAGGGTACCTGCCGACCGGGTCCCGTCACGGTCGTCGACGAGCTGCCGGCTGGACTGACGTACGTCTCGAGCAGCGGCACCGACTGGACCTGCACCGAAAGCGGCGGCGTCGTCACCTGCGAACACCCCCACGCGAACGGGCTCGGCCCGGGCGACTGTCTCCCGACGCTCATCCTCGAGGTCGAGGTGGACACCGACGGGGACGACGTTAGCGACGCGATCGTCAACTGCGCCACGGTCGAGCAGGGCGACGCGAGCGCGAGCAACAAGCGCGACTGTGCGAAGGTCCCGATCCGTCCCGACGAGAGCGGCCACGGCAAGTGCGATCTATCGATTACGAAGACCCACGACGGAACGCACGTCTCGCCCGGAGACACGACGACGTTCGAACTCACCGTCTGCAACGACAGCGACGCCTTCTGTGACGGGGCGGTTTCGGTCGTCGACTCGCTCCCGAGCGGCGTCACCTACGCCGCCGCTAGCGGTAGCGGCTGGACCTGTACCGAAAACGGCGGTGTCGTCACCTGCGATCACCAGAATAGCGTCGGGCTGGGTCTCGGTGACTGCCTGCCGCCGATCACGCTCGAGGTCGAGATCGGATCGCTCGAGGAAACCGGCGACCGGATCCGCAACTGTGCACGTCTCAAATACGACGACGCCGACCCCGACACCAACCGTGACTGCGTCGACGTGCCCGTTCGGCCTCCCGACGGCGGCTGTGATGGCCTCGAGATCGAGAAACGCGCCGCCAGCGACTTCATGTACGGCGATCAGGCGACCTACGAGATCGACGTCTGCAACGCCGGCAAAGGCCACTGTGATGGGCGGGTCAGCGTCACCGACGACCTGCCCGACGGCCTCTCGTTCGTCGCGGCAGCCGGAACCGGCTGGAGCGCCTCGGCTTCCGGCGGCACGGTGACTGCCATCCACACGAACGGCACTGGCCTCGGCCCCGGTGACTGCCTCCCAACGCTGACGCTGACCGTCGACGTCGCCCCGGCAGACCGGTTCCCCGGCGGCTCCGATGCGGTCCAGAACTGCGCACGGCTCGCCGTCGGTGGCACCGTCGTCGACGAGCACTGTGTCTCACACGTGATCACCAATGAATAGCTCTCCCGCGCCGAGATGACCGATCTGCACTGATCGACCGGACGCTCGAGCGCTCGTGACGCTACCGTGGATCCGTCGGTTCGACGCCACAGATGGTCTGGACGCGTTCGACGATGGTGCCGTGAAACCAGACGAGAACGACGACTGAGACGACGATGATGACGACCTCGACGACCGTCGACATGAGTCCGAGCGCGACGATCAACGTCGTCGCACAGGCTGCCGGATGGTTCGTGTCGGACCAGAGCATTGCAATCGTCGTGAGCAGCATCGAGACGATACCGCTGATGACCAGCCTGCCGATGTCTGCCGAAAACCGTTCGCCGTGCTCGAACGCGTCGACGACGACCAACCCGTCGGCAAAGAGCACATACGCCGCCAATCCACAGATGGCTGCAATCGCGTGACCACCGACGACGTGGTAGGCACCTTCAGCGCGCGGTTTCTCGCCGGTTGCGAGGAGGTACGCTGACGGGCCCAGACTGGGGAACAGAAACGGCTGTCCCGACCCCCATGCGAGTGCACCGAGGAGTACGAAGTGAAGCGTGACGTTGGTGCCGGCGCTGAGATCGTCTCGGACGTCGATCGACCCGCCGGCGCTATCGCGCACTCGATCGAACAACCCCATCGACTGGGATATCCCGGGGCGCGAGTATAAACGACTGGCCGTCACCTGCACCGGTTCGGACCATCGGATAGCTGGGTCCCCCGTTTCGGTCGGCAACGTTAGTCCACGTCATCGCCATAGGAGACCTCGAACGGCCCGGCTTCGGGCTCCTTCTGGGGTAGCATCGGCCCGATCGACGCGGTTCGGCGGGTGACGGCGGCGGTGCGGAGAATGTACGACGCAAGCAGCGCGAGCGGCGAAACGACGACTGCGATGAGTCCACTGACGACGTACGGAAGGTAGGTACCGCCGATGGTTGCGCCGCTGAACCCACCGTAAAGTAAGCCGATCGTCATCGCTGCCAGAATCGCCGGGACACCACAGTAGAGCGTCAACTGCGAGAAGCGCGTGAGTTCCCGCTGTAAGTACGTCGTCTTGAAGTGCTCTCGAGCGGTAATAAACAACTTGAGCGCGTTGATCAATCCCTCGAGTTCGGCCACCGCCTCCGACGACAGCGACGCCCCGTCCCGTTCACGAAGCTGTCTGGCGACGTAGAGCTGCCAGGCAGCGTCGTAGGCGATCGCCGTCGACACGGCGGTAAACGTCCCGAACGTCGTGTGCTCGAGCGTCTCGTGTGTTCGGTCGGTGCTCGCGTCGATGCTGTTCGTGAACTTGCGGAGCAACTCGTTTCGGTCGGTATCATCGGTGTCGGCGAGGGCAGTGGCGTGTGCGGCGATCGTTTCGATGAGCAGTTCGAGGAGTTTCGTCGGTGCTGCTGGACTCGCCGGCACCTTCGACTGTACCGCGATGTCGTTTCGAATATCGATGATGCCCTCGAGTTGATCGCGAGCGTCGTTCGCCGATGCAAACTCCTGTGAGAGGATGAGCTGGTTGATCGAGACGACGAGCGTGACGAGCGAGAAGGTGCCGGCGATCATCCCGCTGGCGAGTCGGGTGACCGAACCGTCGTTGGTGAACGAGATCACGCCGATCGCGTGCAAGCCGAGAAAGAGCACGAAGACGAGCAGCGAGATGCTGGCCGCGATGAGCGACCGGTTCCCGTTGACCAGCACCCACTCCCGAAACTGGGCCAGCGGGCCGGTTCGTCTCCCCATATCGATGCCGTGAGATTCGAGTGTATCGTCGGCTCCGGATGCCCCCATATGCACTCGTCAGTGGAGTCGACAATAAGGGCCTGCGTTGCATATCCTGCCGACTCGAGAGTGCGGGTGACCCGGCTTGGTCACGAGTGTCTCCGAGCGGAGTGGAGCGCTGCCGGTTCAGGGCCGAGACTAAAATGGGTCCGTGGTGACAGGGCGAGTATGACTCGTCATAGAACCGACCGTTTGGGCACCGACACACGCCAGCTGCGGGGGCGATGGCGATGACGCGCTCGACAGCATCTCGCCGACGGTTCCTCGCCGCAGTCGGGGCCGGGACGACCGCCGTACTAGCTGGCTGCAATGACGGCGGTGTCAGCGGCCAACCCGAGTACGAAACGGGATCGGTCGGCAATACCAGCGGCGGGAACCGTTCGGCCGCGGAGATGACTGCGGCGGAATCGCTCGCCCAACAGGAGACTCACGACGGCGTCACACCGCTCGATGCGGTGACGATCACGGATCACGAGTTCGTCCTCGAGGACGGGTTTCGCGGCTCGACGGTTCAGGGAACGGTCGAGAACACCGGCGATGATCGGATCGCTCTCGTCGAAATCCGCGTTCGCGTCTTCGACGACAGCGGGGCTCAGATCGGTCAGTATCTCGATAGCACCGGCGATCTGGCCGCGGCGGCGACCTGGTCGTTTCAGGTCGTCGTCCTCAAACCACCGTCGGATGTCGCGCGCTACGACATCGCCGTCCTCGGGACGCCGGCGTGACCGACGACCGCTACGCCTGCTGCTCGAGTCCACGTAGACCGTCGCCCATCGCCCGCGGTCGGGGTTCGTTAGCGAGGATCGTCTTCGATGAGTTCGTCGGCGACACCCTCGTACACGTCGTCGAGCGAGAGCCCGAGCGTGTACGCCGGTCGCCCCTTCCCGGTCGGTGACGTCCGATCGGTTTTGATCTCCTCGACGAAGCCCTCGTCCTCGAGACGGTACAGCGATCGCATGACGTCCGCTTCAGTGATCGTTCCGACGACTTCCGTGTCGACGCCCTCGAGTTGCGTCTGACAAACCTGCCGGAGGTCGTGTGTCTGGACGGGTGTCTCGTCCTCGCGGTGTTTTGCGGCGACGGCCAGCAGGATTACCTGCTCTGTCAGCGAGATTTCATCAAACCGGGATTCAGTGGCCATAGCTGGACTTACACGTCAACCGTGGTAGTCGTTGCTTTTCTATTCATAACATAATAAGAGAAAAATACTGGGATGGAAACCGCTCCCGACTCCACTCCGATAGAGTCGACCGTGTTTCGCTCTCGACTGTACTGACCGGTCGAATCGCAGTCGTGGTCGCTGTCAGCTGCCGACGGGTGCTCAGGTGTCCTCTTCGTCCTGCAACTCCGTCAGTTCGGCCTCGATTTCACTCTCGTCGACGTCGGATTCGAGGTCGTCGAGGGCCGCCTCGTCGACCGCCGACGCGTCGTCGGTTTCCGGTTCGGCTTCGCTGGCCCCCATCTCGGATTTGAGCGTCTCGAGTTCGGCTTCGACGCCGCTGTCGGTCGAGAGCGCCTCGAGTTCGCGGTCGATGTTGTCTTTGTCCGAGAGCACGTCGTCGAACGCGCCGGTTTCGTGGAGTTCGTCGAGTGCCGCGGAGCGCGCTTCCATATCCTCGGTCCGCTCTTCGGCGCGTTCGATGGCGCGCCCGACGTCTTCGAACTCCTCGCCCGTCGCTGTCATGGCTTCCGAAACCGTCGAACTCGCCTCGGCGGCCTCGTAGCGGGCTTTCATCGTCTCTTTTTTCGTGCGGAACTCCTCGACGCGACTCTGGAGTTCGTTTTTCTGCTCGATCAGTTTGTCCTGCTGGCTCTGTAACTCGGAGATTTGGCGCTCCAGATCCTCGATCTGGTTCATCTTCGTCTTCTTTTTCTCGAGCGCGCGGCGTGCCAGATCCTCGCGGTCCTGCTGGACGGCGGTGCGTGCCTGATCGTTGTGTTTGTCGACGTTTTCCTCGAGGCGACGTTTCTGCATCTCGAGGCGCTTTTTCTGTGTGGTGAGGTCGGCGATACCGCGTTTGACCTGCTGGAGTTGGTCGCGCATCTGCTCGTAGGAGTAATCGAGCGTCTGCGTCGGATCCTCGGCCCGGTTGAGCACCGAGTTGATCTTCGACCGGATGACGTAGGAGGTCCGAGAGAGGATGCCCATATGCCTACGTATCGTTCGTCACCCTTAAAAACATCACATCAGCGACAGTCCGTGACGAAATCGACCCGTTCGCCGGTGTTTCTCGCCGATTTAAGTATCCTGCACGTCGATGATGTCCCATGAGCGACGTCCTCATCCCCGGCGGTCGTGACGTTCGCGGAACCCTCACGGAACCGGCCGGCGACCCGGCTGCGGTCGTCGTCGCCTGTCCGCCCCACCCACAACACGGCGGACACCGATCTGATCCGCGCCTCGTCGCGGTGAGCGAGCGACTGGCCGAGGCTGGCATCGCCTGTCTCCGGATCGACTACGGGCCGTGGGACGACGGCTACGGCGAGCGCGAAGACGTTCGCAACGCCATCCGCTGGGCTACCGACCGGGACGAGGCCGACGTTCCGGTCGGTGTCTTCGGCTACAGCTTCGGAGCCGCACAGGCGCTGCTCGCCGCAGCAGACGTCGACCGCGAGGTCGCCGCCATCTCCGTGCTCGCACCTCCAACGCGTCTCGATGACGACCTCGACGCGCTCGCAGCGCTCGAGGCCCTCGCGTGTCCGGTCCAACTCCTCTACGGCGAGCGGGATTCGACCGTCGACTGCGAGCCGCTCGTCGAGCGCGCCCGCGAGCGTGGCGACACGGTCACGGGGCTGTCGGGCGATCACTTCTTCGTTGGCCAGCACGGAAAGATCGCGGACGCGGTCGGCGGGTTTCTCGAGGACGTGTTGCTCGAGTCGGCGTAGCCCACTCGTGGTTCCGTCTCAGTCGCGGCCGTGACGGGTGAGACACTTCGGGAGGCCGATCAACTCGACGGGTTCGGAGTTGTCTGGCGAGTAGACGACCATCTGGCCTTTCTCCATGTAGGGCACCTTCGACTCTAAGTTGCTGGGGATGTTGACGCTCTTGATGGCGTCCTCGTCGCCTAAGTTCAGAACGACTGTGGTGTTGATCTGCTTGAAGACGGCGTCGTGGATGTCCTGTGGATCCTGCGTGATGAGGAACAGTCCCAGCCGCTCTTTCCGGCCCTGTTTGGCTGCCTCGGTGAACTTCCGGATGACCTTGCCCGCCTGCACGCTGTCGGCGTCGGTCAGGAAGTTGTGGGCCTCGTCCATCCCCAACACGAGTGGCGTCTCCTTGATTCGGTCGTAGGTCGGATCGTTCGAGAGTTTCTGGTCGATCAGCAGTGACGAGACCGCGAGGACGACCGCCTCGGTCGCTCGCGTATCGTTGATGTGGTACGTTGGGACGACCGTCAGCCCGCCGGGACGGACGAAGTCGTGGACCAGTTCCGTAATCGGCCGGGCGTCTTGATCGAAGACGTGGCCGAAGCCGAGCACGCGCCGGCGGACGGCGTCGAACGTCGCCTCGTGAACTCGGCCCGATTCGTCGAGTTCCTCGCGCAGCGCGGGGTCGTCGAGGAACGTCGTAAACTCCTCGTAGGTCCCGTCGCGGCCGTACTGGTCGCGAAACCGCGGCAACAGGACGCTCACGAGCGCGCCGTACTGGTTGTCGTTCAGCCCGCTGCCCGCGACCAGCCACGGGTTCTCGTGGACCATCGCGAACGGAATCGTGAACTCGACCTGTTTCGCGCGGTGATGGCCCGCCGAATAGGTGGCCGACCCGACTTTCGGGATGAACGCCGTCGTATCCTCGTGCCCGCCGTAGGCGATGCCCTCGCGCTCGAGTCGGCGGGCGAACTCGCTATCGAGGGCGGGGTTGTCGTCGTGCATCTGGGCGTACTCGTCCTGTGGGTCGAACTGGACGACGGCGGTGCCGACCTCGCGGCCGTCGGCCATCGGGTACGTGCGCTCGTCGGCGAGATACTGCCGAAGGATGTTCTTTGCGCCGTGAGTTTTTCCGGAGCCAGTGCCGCCCGCGATCAGCGTATGGCGGAAGACGAGTGGGTCGCCAGACGCGTAGTCGTCTTTCAGCCGGTAATCGATCGTCGGCGGCGACGCCGCCGTCCGAACTTTTTCCCCGCCGACGGAGAGGTGGCCGAGGAAGACACCGTCCTCGGGCATCTTCAGCCCGGTTTTGATCGCTTCGATGTCGTCGGCCGTCCGGATCACCGTCTGGGGTTTCGGGACGCGGTCGGTCATTCGCCGTTTCAACTCACCGTCATCGTCGTAGAGGACCGCGACCGGCTCGAGGCTCGCGACGAACTTGTAGTCGGCTTCGTCGACCTCGTCGGTTCGCATCGCCCGGCGGGCGTGGATCTCCGTCGCGTCGTCGGCGTGGTACTGCTGGGCGTACTCGAGTCCGGTGATCCGACAGAACAGCGTTTCCCCGTCGGGATAGGGCGCGAGCAGGTAGCTGCCGATGCGAATCGACGAGCGGTTGCCCTGCGTGACGTACGCCCGCAGCGTGGTGTCCTCTTCGTCCTCGGCGATGCGCAATCCCTGGGAGACACAGAGCGTCCCGATGCCGACGTCTTCGCCGCGTGGGTCGACGGCAGTGCGTTCGAACGACGCAGTCGTTCCGTCGTCCGGACTTGTCGGGTCGTCGGCACTCGAGGCAGCTGCCGATAGTTCGCCACTATCAGCAGCGTCGTCGGCTGTTGCGTCGGAACCCGCGTCTGACTCGGCGTTGAAATCGCCGAAGTCACCCAGATCGGTCATATCAGATCCATCCGGCCGGGCCCACAAACACGTTTCCCTCCCGGCGGCGCTGGTCGCTCTGCCTATAGTAGCCACTGAACGTCTGCGAGAGCATGCGCTCTGGTCGAACGAGTCGGTGAAAAGAGCGGCCATCACCAGATCGACAGCGGTGGTCGACGGCTCGACTACTGGACGAGCGGAATCGCCTGCTCCCGTCCCGCGACCACGCCGGCCTCGTGGTCGAACTCGAGCACGCCAGCGTCCGCGAGCATGGGGAGGTGCGTGTGAGACAACAACAGCGCACCGTGCTCGGGGTCGGAGAACGCGTCGGTATCGCGAGCGGCCAGTTCCGATGCGAGTCGCTCGAGGTCCAGTGGCCGGTCGTGATCGGCAACCATCGTGCAGACGCGGAATCGAACCGGGTGAACGAGCGCATCGAGCAGTTGCTTGCAGTTCTCGCGCTCGCACACCTCGAGCAGCGACGTAAGCGTCGTGGGCGCGATCGGCAACTCGTCGACGAGTTCGACGCCGTTCTCGTCGTCCCACTCGACGATGTCGTAGTCGGCCAGCCGCGGCAGATGGTTGTGCCGGAGGCTGAGCCGGACATCGTCCCGTGCCCGGTGTGTCGAACACTCGAGCGGTTCGTTCTCGACGATGGCCGTCGTCAGTTCCGTCAGCGACAGTCGTGTTCGACTGGCACCGAGAACGGCGAGGAGACGAACCCGTCGTGGATGACGGAACGCGTCGTACCACTCCGCCGGAATATCCTCGAGCGACGCTGGCTCGCTGTCACCGCTGGCGTGAGCGTCCGGACTCATTGTTCGTAGGGAGCGGTGCAGCGTCCATAAGCCCGCTTCCAAAAGGATTTGGGTCGGGAATCCCGGATTACTCGAGTAACGAACTGCTACCCCACTCAGACGGCCGAAATGCCGCTCGAGAGGGTTCGAGGCTCGTGAACGCGTCGACGAATCGCCGCCGGAGGGGCCGTCGACTGCCACACGAATCTCCCCTGTTGTCTCTCATCGGTCGACGCCACCGTCCTCGAGCGTCGCAGCAACTGGTCAGCGAGCACTGTCTTTTTGCAGCCACAACGCCTAGAGACGCGTATGATACTGGTACGCGGTCGTGCCGGCGGCACTGAACTCACTGGCACGCTGTACGAACGGGGCGAGCGAGCGCCCTCGTTCCGCGGCGCGCCCGACGAAGATGCCGCGTACGTGTGGGTCTGTGACGAGTTTTACGAGGTCGACAGCGGCGGCTCGACGCAACTCGTCGACGGCCGCGAGGTCCACCTCGCGTTCGAGTCGCCGATGCCACGCGGCTTCGACACCCGAGAACAGGCTCTCGAGGGGGCCAAAGAACACGTCCGAACGCAGTTCGCCCGGATCGGCGTCGATCCGGCGGACGTCGCCCTCGAAGTCGAAAAGGAGGCCGAGCCCTAGTACGGTTCGTCGGCCCAGCGGTGGTCGTCGTAGGTTCGATCCTGCGACGTATCGAACTGCGTCTCGAGCGTCTCGCGAAGCGACCGTTTCTCCGAGCGACTGATTCGAGCGAGTTCGTCCGCCTTTTCGACGATCGTCGGCGGCCCGTGAGCGATCGCGACGTCCTGTAACAACTGGATCGTCAACCGCTCGCGGGTCTCGGGATCGCGGGTGAACGCGTAGGGGGCCTCGATCCGGTAGACGAGGTCGTCACGGGGATCGTAGACGACGAAGAAGGTGACTTCGTACTCCTCGAGTGAGTGTTCGCGCTCGACGCCGAGAGCGTCGCCGTCGACCGACAGCGGCCGGTCGACGCCGCCGCGGGAGCGAAACCAGTTGGTGTACGTCAGTGCCGACGTCTCTCGCTCCCAGCGGTCGCCGTCGACGTCGGGGACGTACTCGCCGCGCTCGAGTAAGCGGGTAAACAGCGCCGAGTCGTCACTCCACGGGCTGGCGACGTCGACGTCGCGTTTGTTCTTCAGCGTCCGTGTAATGACGCGGGTTGCCGGGTTCTTGACGAAGCCGACGAGCGGCACGCCCCGGTCGACGAAGCGCTCGACCAGTCGAACGTAGTTCTCGAGGACCGTCGTCGGCCGCGGGTCCTCGAGCAGAAAGTCCGCCAGATCGGGGTGTTGATCGGCCCACCGGAGCAGGCCGCGCGGATACAGCGGGCCATCCAGGACGAGCAGGTCCTCGACGTCGGCGGCGTGGTCGCAGGCGTGTTTGCTCTCGGCGAGATAGAGCGCCAGCGCGTGGACGACGCCTTCGGCGAAGCGTGGTAACGGCGGGATTTTCACGGCTCGACTCCGGCTGTAGCCTTCGTCGAACGTCCCCCACGTCTCGTCGACCGTCATCGTCTCGTCGTTCGAGTGGACGGTCATCACGGTGGTTCGCGATCGGTGGAGGTCGAGGTCGCTCGGCGTCGCGCTCATGGCGGCCTGTGCGATGTCGATGACGAGGCCGTTCTTGAACGTCGTCGGGTTGATCGTCCCCGCGTCGAGGCCGTGTTCTGTTGGAAACGGCCGCTCGTGGAGGGCGACGTCCTCGCAGTCGACGAGTCGGCGGCGCTGGTCGTCGACCGGCTCGAGGATCGTCCGACCGTTGTGGTCGACGAGTGGGTTCAGAAACGAGTCCCAGACCGTCTCGGCGAACGCACGGCGGTCGCGCTCGTCGGCTCCGTGGTCGATCCGTCTGGCGAGTCGCGCGATGCCATCGAAATGGACCGGATCGAGAGTCATCGTCTGTGACTTTCATACTGACTGCTGTAAGTCAGTACCGGTGCAACCGCGACCACCCTTCGGTTGCACGATATATCGTTAGATCGCATCAGCCCACCCGAAAAAGTCAGCGGTGGTCAGCGCTGATACTGCCGGACAGAACGATTCGCGCACCGATCGCACGCGACCGGTCGTCGCCGGAGGCGGCGAGCCGTGAGACGCGATCGGACGTTTACTGACGTTTGTCTGGCAGTATGAGTTCCGACGGACTATACTGGACCTACCGGAGCGATTCACTCGCGTACGGGTAAATTACTATCAGAAAAATTATTTATCCGGGTCACATGGAGGCTACTGTCCTGATGTCCAAGCGAGGTCTGAAAGCGACCGAAACCGACGACGATGCGATCAACTGGCGACAGAACGGCTCGAGTGTCACGCTGTACGACGAAGCCAACTCCGACGCCTGGGTTCGAATGACGTTCGAAGCTGGTATTCCTCCCGAACATCGGCTCTACATGATCTGTGACGAGTGTGGGGCGGTTTTCGCCCAACGAACGACTCCCGGTCACAGCACCGTCTGTGGCGACTGCGGCACGACGTTCGACCACCGCCCCAATTCGGAACTCGAACGCGGCGATTCGACCAACTAGACGCGCCATTCACGACAAAATCTGGCTGCTCGAGAAATATAACAGATTACTTGTATTTTAGCCCGACGAGCGACGGCGTCGAACCCCGCCGCCCAGTCGAGATCACTCGAGGAACCGATCTCGAACGTCTCCAGTCGGAAGCAGACACTGGTCTTTTGTGCCGAACACCCGATAGCGGTGGTCGGCAACGAGGTCGTACACCCCGTCGCGAAGTCGGCGCGGGAGGAATCGAACCGGGCCGAGGAGGCGATACACGCCACCCAGTCGCTGTGCGATTCGGATCACGGCGGCCGATTTCACGTAGCTGTCCTCGCCCTCGAGCAATACGACCGACTCGAGGGACTCGGTCTCGAGGCCGTGCTCGGCCAGCAACTGCTGGCCGACGCCGGACTGCAGCGACGCGAAGTGGAACTGCCCCTCGGGATCGCGTGGAATGATGAACTGTACGAACCCGTGACAGAGGTTGCAGACGCCGTCGAAGAGGACGATCGGGGCGTCGTCCGGCACGTCCGCTGTCATTACCCTGTGTTCGGCCATGACGAAGTTCAGCGTTCCGGTCAGGGGCCCCGCCGGCGCTGTTTTGCCCGCGCCAACGGACTCACGACGACAACGACAGCTAGTTACGACAGGCTGGCGACCGGTCGCACATGGATGCTGCGCTGATTATCCTCGACGGGTGGGGACTCGGCGACGGAACGAGCAGAGACGCCGTCGACGCGGCCGAGACACCGACGTTCGACGCGCTGTCGCGAGCGGGCGCGGACGGCTCGCTCGAGGTTGCCGGCCGACGCGTCGGCCTCCCCGAGGGCCAGATGGGCAACAGCGAGGTCGGACACCTGAACATCGGGGCCGGACGGGTGGTCTACCAGGAGTACACGCGGATCTCGGATTCGATCGCCGACGGCTCCTTCCGCGAGAACGACGCGATCAATACGGCGTTCGACCACGCGCGCGAAAACGACGGCCGGGTCCACTTCCTCGGTCTCGTCAGCGACGGCGGGGTCCACTCGGATCACGAGCACCTCCACGCGCTGATCGAACTCGCGGCCGACCGCGACGTCGAGGCCGTCACCCACGCATTTACCGACGGGCGGGATACCTCGCCAACCGGCGGGCGGGAGTACCTCGCCACGCTCGAGGACGTCGTCGACGAACACGGCACCGGCGACGTGGCGACCGTCACGGGCCGGTACTACGCGATGGACCGCGACCAGAACTGGGAGCGGACCAAGCGAGCCTACGACGCCATCGTGGACCGCGACGCCGAGTGGACGGCCAGTTCGGCCGTCGACGCCGTCGAGGATTCATACGACCGGGGCGAGACCGACGAGTTCGTCGAACCGACCCTCGTTGCGGACCAAACCGCACTCGAGGACGGCGACTCGGTCGTCTGGTTCAACTTCCGCTCCGATCGGGCTCGACAGCTCACGCGGCTGCTCGCCGACATCCGCTCGGAGGACTGGGCCGACGCGTTCGAACTCAGCCCGCCCGAGACGGAGGTCGTGATGATGACCCAGTACGACAAGACGTTCGACCTCCCGATTGCGTACCCGCCGAACCAGCCCGAACAGGTGCTCGGCGAGGTGCTCGCCGACGCGGGCAAGACACAGCTTCGGATCGCCGAATCCGAGAAGTACGCCCACGTCACCTACTTCTTAAACGGCGGCCGCGAGGTCGAGTTCGATGGCGAGATCCGCAAGATCGTCGAGAGTCCCGACGTGCCGACCTACGATCTCCAACCCGAGATGAGCGCACCCGAGGTGACGGAGACAGCGGTTGAAACGATCCAGACCGACGATCCAGACGTTCTCGTACTCAACTACGCCAACCCCGACATGGTCGGCCACACCGGCGACTACGAGGCCGCGATCGAAGCCGTCGAAGCCGTCGACACGCAACTCAGCCGACTCGTCGACGCGCTCGAGGCCGCCGGCGCACACGTCCTGATCACTGCGGATCACGGCAACGCCGACGACATGGGAACCGAAGACGACCCCCACACGGCTCACACGTACAACGAGGTGCCGCTCGTCTATCTCGCCCCCGACGGCACCGACGGTGGTCACACCGTCCG
This sequence comes from Natronorubrum aibiense, assembly GCF_009392895.1. Taxonomy (GTDB): domain Archaea; phylum Halobacteriota; class Halobacteria; order Halobacteriales; family Natrialbaceae; genus Natronorubrum; species Natronorubrum aibiense. Next base: position 1,907,974 of record NZ_CP045488.1, read on the forward strand.
CGAGGGCGGCACGCTCGCGGACATCGCGCCGACGATGCTCGAGTATCTCGGAGTCGACCAGCCACCCGAGATGACTGGCGAGTCACTGCTCGAGTGAATGCGAGCGCCGTCGCTGCGGGCGAACGTGTTCGTAGGACGCGAACGTGGCAATCTCGACCGAGTCTCAAAAAAGTCGGCTGAGACGGTCCGAAAGCGGGTCGAAGTCGGCTGCTCGGTTCGGCCGTGGGTGTGGCAGACCGCTCGAGCGACGTTCTCGGTCTTCGTTTCCCTCAGTTGCCTCGCTCGTCTGCACACTGACCGCGTCCAGGATGGTCGTCGTCGTGACCACGTCCCGGAGTGTTAGCCCCTTGGTTTCTGCGTCCGGGGTGGTCGTCGTCGCCGGGACGACGACCGGGGATGCCGTTCTCCGGGGGCTCGTACACGTAGAGACAGTCGTTGCTGTAGGAGCGGCCGAACTGGTCGGCGTCCTCACAGCAGAGAACCCGGCCGTCGTCCATTACGTAGACGTTGTCGACGTTGATGAGCGCGTCATCTGCGACGTCCGCCGGATCGCTCGCGTCCGGCCCGACGATGACCGGCTCGAGCGTCGAGACGTTGAAATCCGACTCGAGTTCCGCCCGGTAGACGACGCCGCCGTCGACTCGCTCGAGTTGGATGTCACCGACGCCCTCGTAGCCCTCTTCGGTGGACATGTCGTCGTTGAGCTCGGAGATAGCAAAGTAGACGTAATCTCCTGGGCCGGCCCCTTCGACGCTGTCGACGCCTTCGGCCTTGTTGAACTCAATGCTCGCACCGATCTCTTTGGCGGCGGCGCGCGTTTCGAGGAACGGCACGCGACGGAGCTCCGGATCGACGCCGTCGGGACCGTCGGCCTCGTACTGGTCGGCCCAGCGAACGATCTCCTCGTCGGTGATGTAGTCCTGATTCCCGTTTTCGACGACTTCCCTGTCGGCTTCCTCGAGAGCGGTTTCGAGGTCCGTTTCCCAGTCAGTTTCGGCGTGGGTCTCGAGGTAGTCGACCTGCGTGATGTCGTCGTAGTCGGCGATCCACGACTCGATCTCGCGGTTACTGGCGTGGCCGAGTTCCAGCCACTCGATCTCGAGGTCGACCGCAGCTGGTGGGAGTTCGCGAGCGGCTTCCTCGTTGGTCACTTTCGGCGCGTAGAGGGTGCCAGCGACGTCCATCGGATCGTCGTAGTCGTCGATCGGCTCGTCGGCGACGAACTTGTAGATCCCTTTGCTGTCGCCGTCCGAGCAGCCGTAGACCGTCTTTCGATCGGACTGTACGTCCGGAGCTTCCCAGGCGGCCCGGCCCATCACGTAGTACTTGACGGGTTGTGGCGGGTCGGCCGTCGGCTCGCGGAAGTCGATGTGATAACCATACCGGTAGGGGTTCGGATAGATGTCGCCGATCGGCTCGAGCGTGTTGTCGTCGTCGCCCTGATTGACGGGGTCGGCACCGAGGTAGTAGGCGAGGAACTCGATACCCGTCAGCGACCAGTACCCCTGTACGCTCCAGGCGTCGCTGCCGTAGTAGTCGTCGACGGCGCTCTGGACCGCCGAGGGGTTCGGTCGGTTCCAGAACTCGTGGGCTCCGCGGCGTCCCTTTCCGGTTCCCGCGTCCACGATATCGCCGACCGTCGCGGCCAGCGAGACGCGCGGGTGGGCGTAGTTCTCCTCGGAGGAGAGCATCGTGTTCCACGGGCTCAGATCTCCGTAGCAGTTGATTCGCGTCCCGCCGAGGTCGCGCATCGGCTCGGTGTTGGCGAGATTGATGGCGTTCTCGAGGTCGGCTTCCCACTCGCCATCGCTGGTCCGACTGATCGGGATTCGAGAGACGTTCCCGGGGCTGTTCTCCCAGTTCGTAAAGAGGTAGCCCTCTGTGCCGTCCTCGTTTGTGGCGACGAACTCGTTACAGTCGGGGTTGTACGCGGCGTCGCCATACTGGGTGCCCGCGAACGCCTCCGTCGTGATGTTCTGGCCGTCGGGTGTCTGGACGACGCCGAGTTCCTCGGTGCCGCCGTTGATCTCCTCGTGTGCTTGTGCGAGGAACGTGTAGTCGCTGTCGGCACCGCGGACGATTCCCTGCTCCGCGTTCGTCTGCGGTGTCGACAGCTCGTCGAAGTCGTCGTTAGTACCGTCGAACTCGAACTGGAACCCGCTGAAGTAGCCGATCCCGGCTTCGTCGTACGGGGCGGGGTTGTCCCGACTCGGGTGCTGGAGACTGTACAGCAACGAGCCATCCTCGAACACGAACGGACCGGTGACCTCCGCGCCGAGTGCGGTCGACGAGAACCGCTTCAACTCCCCTTTCACGTGCGGTGCGAGGGGCGTATCCGGGTCCTCCGGTTGGTCCGCACTCGCGACACCAGCAACGCTTGCACCCAGCGCCGCAGCGACCGAGGCTTCCATCAGGTTACGTCGAGTTAAATCGACCATCAGGCTAGTACCACCACACCACGGTATAGAATTTTTATATGAGTGGTCTATATCAGTGTATTTCAGAAAGAAATATACTGGATCCTATGTAGCTGTTCTTGCCACCTCGTATCGGTCTCATCATCGTACCGTCTCGGTGTCCGTTCGGTACTCAAGGGACCATCTGCAGACGGCTGTTCCCGTCGCTGCTGGTCCTGGACTGTCTGGAGACAAAAGAACGATCAGTCGGCGGTCGATCGGCGGCTACTCGAGCCCCTGCTCGACCGCGTTCGCCCGAATCTCTCGAGCGCGCTCTCGAACGGACGCAATGTAGCGTTCGATCTTCGGGGGCGTTTTGCCGTAGAACGAGGCGACCCAGTTCAGATCAGTTCCGGGCATGGTCAGAAAGTACGCCGCGAGCGTGTCTCGGCCGGCCTGAATGACTTCCGGGGGCACGCCACGCTCACCGGTGCCCTCCTCCTGAAAGCCGTTCGTATCGAAGTAGACGTCGGCGTACAGCGTCGCCAGCTCCGGATCGTGGAACGTCATCGGAACGTGCTGAGGGGCGTCGAATCGGTATCGGGGATCCCCCTCATCCGACGTGGACTCGAGGATCCGCACGTCCAGAATGTATGCTTCGTAAACCGATTCCGTGCCGTCGTTCGATGACCGGGTAGATGCTTCGGACATTGGGTATCGACATCGCTGGGCAGCGGCTCAGACGAGCCCGCCGCGTGTCTCCGCATGCCACGAGTACGGGTATGAGTATTGCTAATAGCAGTCCTGACAGTCACGAATCGCTCACGAACGGTATAGAGGGCTACGTTCGTTGCCTAGCCCGTCTCCTCTATGATGTATCAACATTTATTGTTCCAATCCGCTGCTTCCTCGCGAACGTGTTAGCAGTGAAAATTGCCGCCACCGTCTCGACGGTGGCCGCTTTCGACTTCGCGGTGATCCGTTCTTCGATCGCGTGTGGACGACGTTCGTCTCTCGAGAGCTGTGCTCCGTGGTCCCGTTGCTGGTAATATCTGCCCACAGCTCGGTCGAATTCCGAACGGACGAGAGTCTCTAGTGGTTTTACTTAGTCTGCCTGCAACGACGCTGATATGAGCGACGATTCCGATTCGGATGCCCACCGATTTGCCACGAATAGTGTTCATGCCGGTCAAGAACCCGACCCGACGACGGGTGCCCGCGCACCACCGATCTATCAGACAACGTCCTACGTCTTCGACGATACGGACCACGCTGCCGCGCTGTTCGGACTCGAGGAGTTCGGCAACATCTACTCGCGGATCATGAACCCGACGAACGCGATGTTAGAAGACCGCATCGCGTCGCTCGAGGGCGGCGTCGGCGCGCTGGCCACGTCGTCAGGAATGGCCGCGTTCGACCTCGCGACGTTCATCCTCGCGGAGGTCGGCGACAACATCGTCTCCTCGTCGGCGCTGTACGGCGGGACCTACACGTATCTCACCCACACGGTCGCAAAGCGCGGCATCGAGACGAAGTTCGTCGACACGCTGGATTACGACGCCTACGAGGAGGCGATCGACGACGACACCGCCTTCGTCCACTTAGAGACGATCGGCAACCCCGCGCTCGTCACGCCGGACATCGAACGCATCGCCGACATCGCCCACGACCACGACGTCCCGCTCTTCGTCGACAACACCTTCGCGACGCCGTATCTCTGCCGGCCGCTCGAGCACGGCGCGGACCTCGTCTGGAACTCGACGACGAAGTGGCTCACCGGTTCGGGGTCGACGGTCGGCGGCATCCTCGTCGACGGCGGCTCGTTCCCGTGGCCCGAGGGCGACTACCCCGAAATCACCGAACCCAACCCCGCCTACCACGGCGTCAACTTCTACGAGACGTTCGGCGACGCGGCGTTCTCGATCGTCGCCCGCACTCGCGGGCTGCGCGACCTGGGCAACCAGCAGTCGCCGTTCGACGCCTGGGTCACCCTGCAGAAACTCGAGTCACTGCCGCTGCGGATGGAGAAACACTGCGAGAACGCGATGGCCGTCGCCGAGTTCCTCGAGGACCACGACGCCGTCGACTGGGTCAACTACCCCGGTCTCGAGAGCCACGAAACCCACGAGGAAGCGAGCAAATACCTCGAGGGCGGCTACGGCGGCATGATCACGTTCGGCCTCGAGGGCGGCTACGACGCCGCCGAGACGGTCTGTAACGAGGTCGACCTGACGAGCATGCTCGCGAACGTCGGCGACGCGAAGTCGCTAATCATCCACCCCGCGAGCACGACCCACCAGCAACTCACTGAGGAGGAGAAACTCGCAAGCGGCGTCACCGACGACCTCGTGCGTCTTTCGGTCGGCATCGAAGACGTCGACGACGTGATCGCCGATCTCGAGCAGGCGATCGACGCGGCGAAATAAGGTCGGTCATCGGTTAAAACCCGGCGTTCGGTGTGCAGCTCGGTTGGGAGTGCAGCGTCAGTTCTCGTGAGATCGACGATGCTGTCTCTCTACCGACCGGTTGGTCGAGGACGGCGTCTCCGGGGGTTGCGAGTCGCTCCCGGCGTCGCTGTCGGCGTGGCTCGAGCGGGAACCGATCGGGAGTCCGCAGCCGGCTTCGCCGTCCATTCCGAGGAGACGAGCGAACCGACGGCGTTCGGCGGCATGTCTATCGAGAGTCATGCCACTTGAGAACGGCCGGATCCGTTGTAGTAATGCAGGACATTTCACGCGGAAACGGACGACTACGATCGTGAAACAGTCGGGTTCCGTCGGTCGGTTTGTGCGCGTAACCGTTCACTGTCATCCGGAACGGCCACCGGCAGCGTAACGCCCTTCTCTCCGAATCCCTTTCGTTCGGGTATGACCGATCTTCCTGCCGCCGTTGCCCGCGAACTCGAGGCACACGACGCGTTCGCCTCGGCGAACGACACCGCTGACTACGCCTTGACGACGACCGTCTTTGATGCGACCGTCACCGCAGTCGAGGCGGAGGGCAAACGAGACGGCCGCTTTCGGGTGACGGTCACGCTGCCGACGCTCGACGCTGCCGTCGCCGGGGAAACCGTCGCTTCCGTCGTCGAAGACGGCTGGTTCGAAACCCTCGAGCGCCGCCTCGAGGACACCTACACCGTCGCACAGACGAGCACACACGAGGCGCCGATCGTCGAGCGCGAATCGGACGACGTCACGGTCACGCTCGAATACGTCGCCTGGAACGCGACCGAAGGCGTCGCGGATGCCAAAGCACTCATCGAGTACGTCGAAGGCACGTACGCACAGGGACTCATCCCCGGCTACGAGTACCGCGGCCGGGCCGCGACGCTGCTCGAAAACGCCCAGAGTCGTGGCCAACAAGCTGCAGACGGCGATCGCGGCGGGATGCCGATGTAGCGTCGAGATCAATCCATCGCGATGTACGTTTTCGTCTCACTGACACCGTCGAGCGCTTGCATGTGTGAGGAGACGGCTTTGAGGATATCGTAGACTTCGGCCGCGTCGATTTCGGCGATGATGTCGTAGTTGCCGGCGACGATGTGGGCGTCGGTGACCGGCTCGAGATCCCTGATCGCGTCGAGCAGCCCCTCGGATTTTCCGGCGGCCGTTTTGACCATAATAAACGCGTGAACCATCTGTCGAGGGTGTGGTACACCATGTCATGACTAAAGTCTTTGCCCGAGCGCGGCCGACCACGATCGAGTGGTGTGGTATCTGGGGACAAGCTTATTGACGGGGGCGAGCGTACCCCTGCCCATGCGGTTCGTGATCATTGGTGCCGGACGGGTTGGCCTGCGCACGGCGCGTGTCCTGCGCGACGAGGGCCACGACGTGACGTTGATCGAACAGGACGAGGCGATGATCCGACGCGCGCGCGAGCAGTCGTTTCGTGTCGTCGAGGGCGACGGCTCCCGCGAGGACGTCCTCGAGGACGCCGGCATCACCGATGCCGACGCGGTGGGCGCGCTGACGAGCGATCTGAACGTCAACTTCACCGCCTGTATGATCGCCAACCACTACGGCTGTCGGACGATCATGCGAATCGACGAGGCCTACCGCGAGGGCATCTACCGCAAGTACGCCGACGAGGTCGACGAGGTGATCTATCCCGAGCGTCTCGGTGCGATCAGTGCGAAAAACGCCCTGCTCGGGGGAACGATCCGCGCAATCGCGGACATCGCCCCGCGCTTGCAGGTCGTCGAACTGACGATCACCAACGGCGCGCCCGTCAACGGCTACACGATCAGCGAACTGCAACTGCCCGCCGACGCGACGGTCCTCGCCTTCGGCAAGCACGACCAGCCACTCGAGATCCCGAACGAAGACCTCTCGATCGAAGACGGCGATCGGCTCGTCGTCCTCGCGGATTTCGATGTGTTGAACGAGGTGCGCCAACTGCTGGTCGGCGAGTCACCGCGTGAAGCCGCCGCGAACGCAGGCACGGACGCGACGTCGGGCACTGGAGGTGTCAACTGATGGTTACGGCATTTATTATGATCAAGGCGAACACGGGCGAGGCGGACCGACTTCGAGAGAACATCGAATCGATCAGCGGCGTACAGTCGGCACACATCGTCGCCGGCGACGTCGACATCATCGCGAAAGCCCAGGTCGAGACGCCCGCGGCGGTCAAAGACATCGCCGCGACCCAGATTCAGGGGATCGACGGCATCGAGAGCACCCAGACGTACATCGCGATGGACTAGCGGTTCGTCACTACCGATTGCCCTTCGTCCGATCAGTTCGGTACGAAAGTAACGAATGTCTAGTCAGAGCGCGAAAACCTTTTGGACAGTTTGTCTACAGGGCGTACTATTGTCGTTTGTGCAGTACACGAGTGGACCGTCGCGCTCGTTGCGCTGCTCGACGAGGTGGTCGTCTCCGCGGTCCAATCCGCTGGCGCGCTATAGTAACAACTGAAACGATGTACACACGCATCGCACAGCGAACGGGTCACGTCGTTCTCCGCTCGCCAGTTCGCGGTTCTCGCTCCGACGGTCGCATCGAACCGCGCTCCCGTCGTGCGATGCGGTGTGCATTGACTTTCAGTGGCTACTATAGCTCACGTCGCCCGACGTCGAGTGATGTCGGTCCTTCTCGAACACGACGTACTGCGGCGAGAACAGTTAGCACGAGAGCTCGCCGAGGACGACGACGTTCCGAAGACTAATACGGAACGCATCGACGTCGAACTTCATCACTACCACCTCCCGAAACTCGATGCCGAACAGTTCGTCGACTACGACTGCCGTAACGGAGACGTCGTCCTGTGGAAGATTTCGACACCGTAGCCGAACTGATCGACCCGAAGTGAGATGGTCTCCACTGTCCTGAACCGGTACCGATGCGATCTCGTCGGCTACTCGTCGGCTACCGCGTCGGCTACCGCATTTTCGACCGCTTCGAGTACCGTCGCCGGCTCTTGGGTCGCATCGATGCGGACGAATCGGTCGGGGTCGCGCTCGAGCAGTCGTTCGTAGTTCTCGGCGACCGACTCGAGGTAGTCGGCGCGCTCGAACTTGTTCGTCGCGCCGGCCCGCGTTGCGGCCGTCTCGGGGTCGACGTCGAGATAGAGCGTCAGGTCCGGTTCGATCGAGAACGGCTCGTGGATATCGACAACGTACTCGAGTGGGTCGTCGACATCGAGTCGCGACGAGTTCTCGAGGGTCGCCCCCTGATAGGCAAAGCGCGAGTCGGCGTAGCGATCCGAGATCACGAGGTCACCGCGCTCGAGTGCAGGCTCGATCACTCGTGAGAGGTGGGCAGCGTGATCTGCGGTGTAGAGAAACAGCTCGGCCAGCGAGTCGGCGTCGTCGTCCTCGATCGAGCGGTAGACGGCCTTGCCGTACCACGAGTCGTGTGTCGGTTCGCGCGTAAACGTGGCGTCGGGATAGGCGTCCTGAAGCCCCTCTCGGACCGTCGTCTTGCCGCTGCCGTCGAGTCCCTCGAGCGTGACCAGCATGCTCACACCTGCGGACGAGAGCTATTACAATCTGTCGAGACCCGTCGTGGTCCAACCCACGAAGGCGATCAGGTATTTATCGCTGTAGCGGCATATTGTACGTATGAAGGTTCTCGTTGCCGGCGGTACCGGGTTCATCGGTACAGCGCTCTGTACGGAACTGCACGACCGTGGTCACGAGGTGACGGCCCTCTCGCGAGACCCACGAGGCACCGACCTCCCCGCGGGCGTCGAGCGGGCACGGGGTGACGTCAGCGCCTACGACTCGATCGCCGAGACTGTCGCCGGCCACGACGCCGTCGTCAATCTCGTCTCGCTCTCGCCGCTGTACCAGCCACGCGGCGGTGCCGACCACGAAACCGTCCACCTCGGCGGTACGGCGAACCTCGTTCGGGCCGCCGAAGACGGCGACGTCGAGCGGTTCATCCAGTTGAGCGCCCTCGGTGCCGATCCCGATGGCGACACCGACTACATCCGCGCGAAGGGTAACGCCGAAGCCGTCGTCAGAGATTCACATCTCGAGTGGACGATCTTTCGGCCCTCCGTGGTCTTCGGCGACGGCGGCGAGTTCCTCGAGTTCACCAAACAGTTGACGACGCCGTACGTGACGGGGCTGCCGGGCGGTGGCAAAACCCGATTCCAACCAATCTGGGTCGGCGATCTGGTCCCGATGATCGCGGATGCACTCGAGGACCCAACGCACGTCGGCGAGATCTACGAGATCGCTGGGCCCCAGATCGTCACGCTCGCGGACGCGACGGAACTCGCCTACGAGGCCGAGGGGAAATCCGTCAGCATCGTCTCGATTCCGATGCCGCTTGCGAAACTCGGGCTAACGGCGGCGGACTCGGTCCCGTTCGTTCCCTTCGGCTCGGATCAGGCCCGATCACTCGAACTGAACAACACCGTCGTCACCAACGACGTGACCGCGTTCGGCCGTTCGGAAGACGACCTGCTCACTCTCGGTTCGTATCTCGGCGTCGACGCCGACAGCAAACTCGAGGCACGCCGGCAGTCCGCCTGAGTCACCAGTCTCGTTACCCCGTTCGATTCACGTCGCTTTCCACTTCTTTCATTTCTTCCCAGAGAATCAACAAAACCGGTGTTTTCCAGCCAGTCGAACCACATAAAGCACGGTTTCGCTGCGGGCAACAGTCCCGCGAATGGCCGAGTCAAGTCACGGTATCTCGGTCCCTGCTGTCAGTCCGATAAACACAACATGAGCGGTGACATTCACGGCAACAAAAGACTTATGTCCTTGATAACACTGGTTTCAATCCAACGGAGCCCCCTAACAAACAATGAAGCTGGCGATGATCGGATTCGGACAGGCTGGTGGGAAAATCGTCGATCGCTTTCTCGATTACGACGATCGAACGAACAGCGGAATCGTCCGTGCGGCGATCGCTGTTAACTCCGCGAAAGCGGATCTCATGGGTCTCGAGAACATTCCACAGGAGAACCGCGTACTCATCGGCCAGGCCCGCGTAAAGGGCCACGGCGTGGGTGCAGACAACGAACTCGGCGCGGAAGTCGCCGAGGAAGACATCGACGAGGTACAGAACGCGATCGACGCGATTCCGACCCACGAAGTCGACGCATTTCTGGTCGTCGCCGGCATGGGCGGTGGGACCGGTTCGGGCGGTGCGCCCGTCCTCGCGAAGCACTTGAAACGGATCTACACCATCCCCGTCTACGGACTCGGCGTGCTGCCGGGAACCGACGAGGGTGGCATCTACACGCTCAACGCGGCACGCTCGTTCCAGACGTTCGTCCGTGAAGTCGACAACCTGCTCGTCTTCGACAACGACTCGTGGCGACAGACCGGCGAGTCCGTCGAGGGCGGCTACGAACAGATCAACGAAGAGATCGTCCGCCGATTCGGCATTCTCTTCGGTGCCGGCGAGGTCGGCGACGGACAGGAAGTCGCCGAAAGCGTCGTCGACTCCTCCGAGATCATCAACACGCTCTCGGGCGGCGGCGTCTCGACGGTCGGCTTTGCGAGCGAAGAAGTCGACCTGAACACGGGCGGTGGCCTGCTCTCGCGGTTTACCGGCGGCGACGGCGGCGCTGACGACAATCTCGACGCCGCGAATACGACCAACCGCATCACGAGTCTCGTCCGCAAGGCCGCACTCGGCCGGCTGACACTGCCGTGTGAGATCGAAGGCACCGAGCGTGCTCTGCTCGTGCTGTCGGGTCCCTCGGAATATCTGAACCGAAAAGGCATCGAACGCGGCCGCAAGTGGCTCGAGGAGGAAACCGGGAGCATGGAAGTCCGTGGTGGGGACTTCCCCCGGCAGGAGCCGGAAGTCGCCGCGGCGATCTTGCTGTCGGGTGTGACGAACGTCCCGCGGATCAAGCGCCTGCAGCAGGTCGCCATCGAGGCCCAGGACAACATCGAAGACATCCAACAGGAAAGCGAAGAGAACTTAGAGAGCCTCGTCGAAGACGACGAGGACGAACTCGAGCCACTGTTCTAGGCTCGAGGGTCAGTCTCGATCGACGGCGCCAGCGATCGCGTTCGGTTGGGGGCACGACGGTGGCGCTGACGCCGCGTTCGGGTCCGACGTGTTTTTGACCGTACTCGGGCTACGTTCTGGCGATGCACGTCGTCGTCCCGTTTGCTGCGACCGACCCGAAGACGCGGCTCGCGTCAGTCCTGACGTCGGCGGAGCGATCGACGCTCGCGCGAGCCATGCTCGCGGACGTCCTCACCGCAACTGTGGAGGTAGGGACGGAGCCGACGGTGGTGTCGACGGCCCCGCTCGACCTCGATACACTGTCACTCGAGGCTACCATCCGAGACGCCGTCTCGGTGACAGTCGACGACCGACCGCTGACCGAAGCCGTCAACGCACGACTGCCGCCCAATCACGATGATGCGCCCACCGCCGTTATCATGGCCGATCTCGCGCTCGCGACGCCCGACGCACTCGTGACCCTCTTTTCGCGTGACGCCGACGTCGCCATCGCACCGGGACGAAGCGGTGGGACGAACGCGCTCGTCGTCTCTCATCCCGATTTTCGGGTGGACTACCACGGGGCGTCGTATCTGGATCACTGCGAAATCGCTCGCGAAGTCGGGGCGGGCCTCGAGACAGTCGACTCCTTTCGGTTAAGTACCGACATCGACGAACCCGACGACCTCGCTGAGATTCTCATCCACGATACTGAAACCGACCGCGCGCCCGCCTGTCTTCGGGAGTTGGGATTCGCACTCGAGACGCGGGACGGTCGCGTCGGCGTCGCCCGATTCGAGGAGACGACACGAGAGTAAGACAGCCCCAACCGAAGTGAAGCGCTTATCTGCTATGCGGTACCAATCCGACGTAATGATTGCCGGGGCGAGCGAGTACGGTGTCGACGTTTCGATCGACGACGCAGCGGTCGCTGACCTGCTTTCGGTCACGCCCGACGATGTCGACGCGCCCGAGGCGTTGACGTTCGCCCGAAACGTCTTCGTCCCGCTGACGACGGCGTGTCGCTACACCTGTACCTACTGCACCTACTTCGACGCGCCCGGACAGGCCTCGCTGCTCAGCCTCGAGGAGGTCCGCGACATCTGCAAACGGGGAGCCGACGCGGGCTGTACGGAAGCCCTGTTTACGTTCGGTGACGACCCCGACGACCGCTACACCGAGATCCACGACCAGCTCGCCGAGTGGGGCTACGACTCGATTCACACCTACCTGCGCGACGCCTGTGAGGTCGCCCTCGAAGAGGGCCTGCTCCCCCACGCCAATCCGGGCGACCAGACCCGCGAACAGCTGGCCGCCGTCGCCGACGTCAACGCCAGCATGGGCGTGATGCTCGAGACGACCGCCGAGGTCGACGCACACGCCGGTCCCCGGAAGAAGGAACCGGGACAGCGCTTACGAACCATCAAAAACGCGGGCGAACTCGACGTCGCCTTTACGACGGGGATCCTCGTCGGCATCGGCGAGTCCTGGCGCGACCGCGCGGAGAGTCTGCTCGCGATCCGCGAACTCCACGAGCGATACGACCACATTCAGGAGGTGATCGTACAGCCGGTCGTGAACAACGAGCGCTGGGACGATGGCTCGCCCGCCCTCGAGACGATGCGCCGGGTGACGGCGATGGCCCGTGTGGCGCTGCCCGAAGAGGTGTCGGTGCAGGTGCCGCCGAATCTCGCGCCCGCCCGCGACCTGATCGACTGTGGCGTCGACGATCTGGGCGGTGTCTCGCCGGTCACGGACGACCACATCAACCCCGATTATAAGTGGCCCGCGCTGCGCGAACTCGAGGAGATCGCCGATTCCGCGGAGCTACCACTCGGGGAACGGCTGCCGGTCTACGAACGGTTTCTGCCCGCTGACCTACGACCCGACGGGTTCGACGGCGTGGCGGCCGACGGCACGGCTGGCGCGAGTGGCAGTCGTGATCCGAACGCGGATCGCGAGTGGATTTCGCCGACGATTCGGGACGAGATCGCGGCCGACGATGTTGCCGGCGAGCGGTACCAAACGGTGCTGCGTGGCGAGTAGGCATTAAAAATAGTCTTCGTGAACCGCGAGTCCCTCCTCCTCGAGCACTGGCCCCTCGACGGTCGTCGTCGCGTCGGATCGCTCGACCACTTCCTCGCAGGCGATCTCTATCACCGAGTCGTCGCGAATCCCTGATAGCGAGTCGACGGAGACACTGTAGACGACCCGGCCCAGTCCCGCGTAGGCGATCGCGCTCGCACACATCGGACACGGCTCCGTGCTGGTATACATCGTATACGACGCGCGTTCGTCGGCCTCGAGTTCGCGGGCGGCCCACCGCGCCAGTTTGAACTCCGGATGGGCGGCGATATCGTCGTCCGTGAGCGTCGTGTTCTCGGCCGTCCGAACGACGTCGTCGCCGACGACGAGCAGCGAGCCGAAGGGGGTGTTGCCGTTGTCGACTGCGGTCCGTGCGAGGTCGATCGCCCGCCGAATGTGGGAGTTGTCCGTAGACATGCTCGACCTATTCGTTGCTATCGCTGAAACGCTTCCCCTCACGTACGCTGTGGTCTCGATGTCCGTCTCAACCTTCCAGTGAAAGATAATAAAAGAGAGATCAGGCACCGCACTGAGGTGATTACGACTCGTAAAGCAAGTCGAGGAAGAGCGCGACCGCCGCTACGCCTGCGATATACGGGAGCACCCCGAAGAAGTGTGTAGTCGTTCGAGACGGGTCTATCCAAGCGTTGACAGTGAAGTACAGGAAGCCGACCAGCATGACGACGAACAGCGCTGCCAAGGAAAACTGGAGGAGAAGTACCACATCCGTCACCCGATCCTCAAATCGACCGGCATCGAATCGGAGCACTATATCTTATTTGTCGGCAGACATATCTGTTCAAACAAATGAACAATACTTCAATATATCGTCAGCGGCGGCTATCGACGTTCACAACACATCACAGCGTTATCATGCTCTGCAGTCGAAAACGTCGTATGCACGTCGATCTGACCCACTCCGTCGAGAACGGGATGCAAACTTACCCCGATGACCCACCCGTCGTTATCAGGTCACACGCGACTCACGAAGAACACGGGGCCCGTGTCTCCGCCCTCGAGTGCGGCAGTCACACCGGAACGCATGTCGACGCCCCGGCCCACATCGACTCCGATGGGAACACGCTCGAGGCCTACCCGCTCGAGCGGTTCGTCTTCGACGCCGTTCGGGTCGACTGTCGCGACCTCGGCGCTCGCGAGCCGATTCCGGCGAGTCGGATTCCTGACGTCGATGCCGATCTCGTGGCGTGCTGGACGGGGTGGGACGTCCACTGGGGCACCGAGCGGTATCTCGAGCATCCGTATCTCTCGCCGACTGCGGCTGAAGCGTGTGTCGAGCGCAGACTCGACGTCGCCGTGGATACGCTCAATCCCGATCCGACGCCGACGGTCACCGCGGGTGCGGACGAACCCGACGGGTTCGTCGCACACCACACGCTGCTGGGCAACGGACAGTTGATCCTCGAAAACATAACGAACCTCGAGGCGGTCGGTGATCGGTTCGAACTTCGGGCGTACCCGCTCGCGCTCGACAGCGACGGCGCACCGGTGCGGGCCGTTGGCGTCACGTACATGGAATAGTTATGCCACCCTCAGTCGCGCCGGCCGAACAGAGTCCGTCCGGCTACGATTCGACGATCCGGAACTGATCCGGCGCGGCTTCCTCGAGCGTGGCATCCTCACGGAGTTTCACGATCTTGCCCGTCGGCTGGGGCTCGACCTCGGCGGGGGCGTCGACCGACTCGAGGGTGCCGAGCAACTGTGCTTTCGGCGGTTTCTGGGCGGCGCCACAGTCATAGATCGTGAGCAGGCCGCGATCGCTGTCCTCGCGTTCGTAGACGACCACGTGGGCGTGATTGGGCAGTCGCCAGCTGGCGTCGTCGGTCTGAAAGAGGTGGTTCATGTCGGTGGCAATGGGTGGCAGTCACAAAAAGTGCTCCCACCGCTGTCGGAATCGAGAGACGCCAGCGGCGATCAGTCGTCGGCCGGCGGCGCTCTCTCCTCGGGCGTCAGGATCGGCGTCCCGTCGGCCTTGGGTCCCAGTTGTGGACCGAACGGCGGGTCGTCGGGGTCGATAACACGGCGTGTTTCGTAGTCCGTCGAGCGCTCGACCGGAATTCGGCCGATCGAACTGATGAGGTCGACGTAGTCTTCGAACGAGCGGAACTCGCCGTAGCCACCGCCGGCGCGCTTGGTGATCTCCTCGGAGAGGATCGTTCCCATGAAGTCGTCGGCCCCACACGAGAGCATCTTCAGCCCCTGCTCGTCGCCGTATTTGACCCACGAGGACTGGATGTGCTCGATGTTGTCGAGAAAGAGCCTCGAGACGGCGATCATGAGTTCGTCCTCGTCGGTGCTCGCGCCGCCGGAGACGACGTCGTGTTCGAAAAGCGGCGTGTTCTGGTGGATAAATGAGAGGGGAACGAACTCGGTAATCGTTCCGGTTCGGTCCTGCAGTTCGCGGATGCGTTGGAGGTGTAGCGCGCGGTGGGCCTCGTTCTCGACATGGCCGTACATGATCGTCGCCGTCATATCGAGGCCGACGGTTGCGGCGGCTTCCATCGCCTCGAGCCACCCTTCTGTACTGATCTTGCCGGGACAGATAACCTCGCGGACCTCCTCAACGAGGATCTCGGCGGCCGTGCCGGGCACCGTATCGAGGCCGGCCTCTTTGAGTCGGCCGTAGACGTCCTCGTAAGACCAGTCGGTGCCACGCCGGGCATGATAGGCCTCCTCAGGCGTCATCGAGTGGACGTGGACCCCGTCGACGCTCATCGCCGCCATCTGCTCGGCGTAGGTTCCGGGGTCGGTTTCGTAGGCTTCGGGGGGCTTGTAGTTGACCGCCTTCGGGTCGGGGTGGGCCTCGAGAATCTCGCGGTGTTCCGCGTCCAGCGCGAACGCGGGGTGGAGTCCGGAAACCGAGGTTACCTCGTAAATGCCGCGTTCGGCGGCGTCAGCGACGATTTCGCGGGACTCGTCGGGCGTTTTCGTGAATCCAGCGCTCTCCATCTCGGTGCCGCGTTCGAAGGTGTGAGCGGCGTCTTTGAAGTTACAGAACAGACAGCCCACGTTACAGGCCGTCGTGACGTTGTTGTTCAGATTGGCGATGAAGGTGACCTCCTCACCGACGACGTCAGCGCGTCGGCGATCGGCAGCCTCGAGCACCTGCTCTTTGCGCGTCTGGTCGATACCGTCGACATCCGTTCCGGTCGTGAGTAACTCGATCGCGTCGTCGACCGTGAGTCGGTCGCCAGCACGAGCCTTCGTGAGTGCGTTCTCGAACGACTGGTCGGTCACGGGAACGTGGTCGAACGTAAGGTCTGCCTCGGTCACCGATCGCTCCATCGACGTATCAATACCAGTACAGCGAGAAAAACGTGATGGATCGCCAGATCGGACCGCCACTCCGGTGGTCGGCACGCGAACCAATACTGAAACCTTCTTAGGGTCCGGCCACGGCAACTCGGGTATGAACTGCGGCGGCGGCGACAGCCGAAGGTGTCCCGTATGACGAGTGTCAAAGAGTTCCGCATCGACGAGGCAGCAACTGACGACGAACTCGGTCGCGGCTCGTTCGTCTTCACCGACGCCTACTCGGTGTTCGACTGGGGGCAGATGCCCGACAAGATCCCGGAAAAAGGCGCGAGCCTCTGTACGATGGGCGCGTTCAACTTCGAACTTCTCGAGTCCGAAGGCGTCCCGACGCACTACCGCGGTGTCGTCGAGGACGGTGACGTCGTCTCCCTTGAGGACGCCTCGAGTCCGCCCTGGGAGATGGCAATCGACCTCACGCAGGTTCCCGACCTCCCCCACGAGGGTCGCGAGTACGATTATGACCACTACCACGAAGCGGCCGGCGAGAACTACCTGATCCCCCTCGAGGTCGTCTTCCGCAATCGCGTCCCCGTCGGCTCGAGTCTGCGCCGACGAACCGACCCCGAAGATCACGGCCTCGAGTTCGACAGTTGGCCCGAGGAAGCCGTCGATCTCGAGGAACCGATCGTCGAGTTCTCGACGAAATACGAGGAAGGCGACCGCTATCTCGACCGCGCGGAGGCCGACGCAATCGCCGGAATCGCATCGATCCACGACCTCGAGTCGGTCGCACTCGAGGTCAACCGAATCGTCACCGAGCAGGCCGACTCCGCCGGGCTGGTCCACGAGGACGGCAAGATCGAGTGTCTGTACTATCAGGGAGAGATCCGCGTCGCGGACGTCGTCGGCACGTTCGACGAGAATCGCTTCAGCTACGAGGGCACGCAGCTCTCGAAAGAGGTGCTCCGACAGTACCACAAGCGCACCCAGCCCGACTGGGTGCAGGCCGTCGAAGCGGCGAAAGCCGAAGCCAAGCAGGAAGACATCGCCGACTGGAAATCCCTCTGTGACGTCCAGCCCGAGCCGCTCGAGGAGAGCGTCATCGAGACCGCTCGCGACCTCTACTGTGCGGGTGCCAACGCCTACATGGACATGGAACTGTTCGACGCGCCGCCGCTCTCGAGTGCGATCGGTGCCGTCCAGCGGCTCTGACGATCGGATTCCGTTCCGGTGCACCCGCGACTGTCCTGTGGCGGCACCGAGACTGGCGTACAGTCGTTCGTATCACACCCAGCCGTCGGGCAACCGCTCTCGATTGCTATCTAACAGCTCGAGCAGCGGCTCGACCTCCTCGAACTTCGACCCTCGTTTTACGCGGTTGCGTTCCGGATTCCAGTCGATAACGTCGTGATCCGCTAACTTCGGCAGATGGGCGTGTTTCACCTCCGCGAGCAGGAGCTTCGTTTCTCCCTCGCTCATATTCAGCTCGCTCGTGTGGATTGCGGGCGTCTCCAGTAGCTCGAGGAGCAGCCGCCGGCGTTGAATATGACCGATCGCCCAGAGGTATCGGTCGAACTTGGTCATCGTCCAGTGTACGTATGCCAAGGGAAACCAAGTGGCTGCGCCGCGCAGTGGCAGGCGCGAATCCGGTGATCGGTAGACGTCGTCCGCGAGTCCGGGAGTTCGCCTCGCGTTTCGTGGCGACGATATTTGGTCGCTCGAGTCCAACATCGGCTATGGACGTCACAGTGTACGGGCCGCTCCGAAGTGCGACCGGCGAAAAAACGGTGGGCCTCGAGTTCACGGGGGCGACCGTTTCGGATGCGCTGGCCGAGTTCACCGCCGCCTACCCGCGGGCAACACCGTACCTCTACGACGGCGACGAGGTACGAGCGAGCGTGCGAGTGTCGGTCAACGGCGAACGGGCGCCGCTCGAGGCCCCGGTGTCGAACGACGCCGAACTGACGCTGATGCCGGCCGTCCAGGGCGGCTCGACCGACGGGTGAGCCGGCTCAGAGGTCGTACTGCTCGCGAACCAGATGATCGATCCCGCGCTCTTCGAGGACGGCCATCGGCGCGAGCAGATCGAGTTGGACGACGCCGGGGAGGCGACCGATCTGGACGCCGCCGGTGAACGTACACCGAGAACGGACCTCGCCTTCGCTCATGTCGAGCAGTTTCGTCGCCCGATCGAAGGCGTTCTGGGTCGCGTCGTTGACCGTCGCGCCCGACCCGATCACTTGAATCGGACCCATATCGTCCTCGAGGTCGACGCCGTGCTGGTCGGCGAGATCGTGGCCCGCCTCGCGTTCCGCGTCGCTGTAGGGTTTGCTGATGAAGGGGAGATCCTCCTCGGGCGGCAGCAGGACCGGACCGTCGAGCTCGAGGCCGTCGATGACCTCGACGTCCATGCGGACGGTGCCGCTGACGTCGGTCGTGTGCAAGGAGAGTTCGCCGTCGCCCTGGTTGGCGTGGAGGTCGCCGACGTAGATGCCGGCCCCGTCGACTTTGACCGGACAGATGAGTGTCGCGCCGGCCCGAACCTGCGGGATGTCCATGTGGCCGTCGGTTCGATCCTCGAGGTCGGCTTCGCTCTCGATCCCGTAGTCGTGGTCGGCCCCGATGAGGAACTGGCCGAAGTCGCCGGCGTTGTGCGAGTCGGGCATCGTGACCGGCGGCGTCGTCCCGACGTTGCCGATGAACGGCCGCAAGCGCCCGAGCGTACCGGGCATCTCGCCGGGTTCGTACAACAGAATGGGATGCTGGCGCGAGTTTTCGGGGATGTCCATCACCTCGTCGGCGTTCTCGGCGAGGTCGTGGGCCGCGTCCTCATCGAGCGTGATGCCGACGGTGCCGTCGTCGTCGAAGGCGACGGTGTAGCCGTACTCGAAGCCAAAGGAGGAAGCATTCGCGCCACACTCGGCGCACTTGATCGACTCCTCACCCGTGCCCTCGACGATCGTCTCGGGCCACTTCGTTCCACACTCCGGACAGCGGTGGTCGACGAACGGGTCGTCGCCGAATGCGTCCTCGCGTTCGGCCATCGAGCCCGTGCTCGTCGCCATGCTCGTGACCTCGACGTCGTGGATGTGAAGCGCCACGGCGTCGCCGACGCTCGCTCCCTCGACACGGATCGGTCGCGTGACCTCGTGGCCGCCACGGAATTCCGGCGTGATCATCGGCCCCCAACAGCCCGGCGGCGTGTACGTCTCGATCGTCCCGCCGTCCGCGACGGTTCCCGCCCACTCCTGATCGGGACCGACGAGGCCGAGCGTGTACTGATCGACGAATAGCTCCTCTTCGATTTCTCGTTGTGCCATACCGTACCAAAGTATGTGGTCGCCGTCGATAAGCCTACTGTCACCGGAACAGTACACGTCACTCGTACGTCTGCACGTTGGGTGCCAAAAATCGAGGATCGTCGAATCCGTTACTGATCGTTGGCGACGACGCTGCCGATCCCGTCGACCGGTCGATCCGGCGTGAACTCGTCGATCTCGTCGGGCAGTCCGAGCTGGTAGTTCGTCCCGTTCTCCCGAACCGACGTCCGACCGCGGTGGACCGAGACGTCGCCGTTTAAATGGAGTTTGACGGCCTCGAGCAGCGCGTCGGCCTCGAGTGGCTGACCGCGGCGTTTCATCTCCTCGAGGTCGGCGTCGTCGGGGACGTCGAAGGCTCGCTGGGTGATGATCGGCCCCTGATCGAGGTCGGTCGTCACGTAGTGGGCGGTCACGCCGGCCACGCGGACGCCTTCTTCGACGGCCTGTCGGTACGCCTCCGCGCCGGGGAAGGCGGGCAGCAGGCTCGGGTGGACGTTGATGATGCGGTCTTCGTAGCGAAAGACGACGTTCGGGCTGAGAATGCGCATGTATCGGGCCAGCACGATCAGGTCGACGTCGTACTCGCCGAGGAGGTCGAGCAGCGCGTCTTCGTTCTGCTGGCCGCCTTCGTCGCCGATGTCGTGAAACGGCACGTCGTAGTGTTCGGCAAGCGGCTGGAGGTCGTCGTGGTTGCCGATGACGACGCCGATATCTGCGCCGAGGTCGTCGTTCGCCCACGCCTCGAACAGCGCCTCGAGGCAGTGGCTCTCTTTCGTGACGAGGACGGCGATCTGTTGAGTTTCGCGGTCGGCGGGGAACCGAACCTGCACGTCGAGGCCGAGTTCGTCGCCGAGCTCGTGGAGGTCCTCGCGCAGCGTGGCCTCGGTACAGACCATCTCGGAGGTGTCGACGGCGAGATACATCCGGAAGACGCCGTCGCGAACGGCTTGGTCGAGGTCTTCGATATTGATCCCGCGCTCGAACAGGAGGCTGGTCACCCCGGCAACCAGCCCGGTATCGTCGTCTCCGATAACGGTAATCTCTGTTACGTTCGTCGTCATCGCAACCACCTCCGCTCGAGCGAAATCTGGTCCATCAGTACGAGTTTCAATCTACGTGTGGTCAAAAGTCCTGCTTTCTGTGGATGGTTTTGCGAACCGAATCGTCAACGAATCCAATACGAAATCGTGTCCGTTCGAACGCGACCGCAGGCCGCAGTCAGGCCAGTTCGCTTGCCTGTCGGCGCAACAGGGGCTCGAGCGTCGATTCGTCGGCGAGTGTCTCGAGTTCGGCGCTCGCGTGACAGGTGGCGAGGCCCTCGAGTGCGCGTCGACGGTACTCGGCGCGGAGCCCGTCCAACTGGGCGATAACCGAGAGATTCTTTCGCTCGTCATCATCGATCATTCGGTCGATGGCGTCGTGACGGCGGGTGTGGTGGACGGTCGATCTGACGGCGGTTTGAAACGGTGATGTCATACTGTGTGGTGGGAAACTATCGGCTGGTCGTGAGACGGTGCGTCTGTGCGTCGCTCGTGGCGGATCAACGCATTTCCTCTCGAGAGACGAACGCCGAGCCGGTCGCGCTGATCCACGTCTCCGCTATGGAGCCGGCGGTTACCGCCGAGTAGATCGTACAGACGTCCGGACGGTGGTCGTTGCGCTCGAGATACGCCTGATAACACGGCGAGACGTCGCCGGGTGAGGAGCCATCGGCGGCCGTTAACTCGTCGATATTCGCTCGGCGTTCGACGTCGCTGTGTCGGTCGGTCATCGTCGGTCGTGGTCAGTCTGCAATGCCGAGTTCCTCCGTCTGCTCTTGCTGGTCGTCGGCCGCGTCCTCGGCCTCGGGCTCCGGCGGTTCGAACGTCGGGAACCGATCTGCGAACGCCGACCAGTCGGCCTCGAGTTCGCCGTCGGTCAGCAGACAGTCAGCGAGGTCGCCCCGCAGCGACTCGTGGTCCATCTCGGTGCCGATCACGACGAGCCGAACGTTGCGGTCGCCCCATCGGTCGTGCCACAACTCCTCGAGTTGGGGGTTTGCCTCAAGGTGGTCGCGTCGCTCGTTGGCCGGCAGCGTGTCGATCCACTGGCCACCGGGGCCGACGCGAACCGATTGGCCGGCGACGTTGAACGTCAGCGCCTCGTCTTCGCGGGTTGCGAGCCAGAAGTGGCCTTTCGCACGAACGACCGCGTCGGGGAACGCATCGAGCAGGTCGGCAAAGCGCTCGGGGTGGAACGGTCGGCGCGCCTCGAAAACGAACGAGGTGACGCCGTGTTCGTCTTCGGCCGACTCGTGGGGCTCTTGGAGTTCCTTGATCCAGCCCGCAGACTGGCTCGCGTCCTCGAAGTCGAACCGTCCAGTTTCGATGATGTCGTTGGGATCGATTCGGCCGTGTTCGGTGCGGACGATCTCGGCACGAGGCTGGAGCACCTCGAGCGTGGATTCGATCTTCTCGAGGATGGCCTCGTCGACCAGATCACACTTGTTTAGCACTAAGACGTCGCAGAACTCGACCTGCTCGACGAGCAGGTCGCCGAGGTGTTTCTTCGTCCCGTCGTCGTCGAGGATCTCGTCGGACTCCATCGCGGTGTGGAACTGGTGGGCGTCGACGACCGTGACGGTTGTATCCAGATGGCAGCCCTCGAGTGGCTCGATGCCGGTCTCCTCGTAGAACTCGGTGGGATCGAGATCCGATTGGTCGAAGCCGAGCGTCAGGGTCTGAGCGACGGGCAGTGGTTCGGCAACGCCGGTCGATTCGACGATGATGCCGTCGAACGCGCGGCGCTGGGTGAGTTCACCGATGGCATCGAGCAGGTCGCCGCGAAGCTCACAGCAGATACAGCCGTTCGAGAGTTCGACCAACTCTTCGTCTTCGTCGGCGATATCCGAGGACTCGGCGACGAGGTCGGCGTCAACGTTGACCTCGCCCATGTCGTTGACGAGTACGGCGAGGTCGCGGTCGTCGCTCTCGTGGAGCACGTGGTTGAGAACGGTCGTCTTGCCGGCACCGAGGATACCGGACAGTACCGTGACGGGAATCGAGTTGTCGGACATTCGATTAACAATACTGTCCTTGGGGTAATAGTAGTTATTATCTAAACCAGTATAGTTATTAACACTGCGACCGAACATCCGGCTGATGTTCGAGTGCGTTATCGTCGGCGGCGGCATTCACGGCACCTACGTCTGTCAGCGACTGCTCGAGGACACCACCCTCGAGCGCGAAGACTTGCTGATAGTTGACCCACATGGGCGCCTGCTCGAGTCGTTTCGCCGGAAAGCTGACGCCTGCGAGATGGACGAACTGCGTTCGACGTTCGTCCACCACATCGGTACGGAGCCGTTCGGCCTCGAGAGCTTCGCCGAAAGCCGGTGCCGGACGGACGAACTCCTGCCGACGCCGGGCTATCCACAGCGGCCGACGCTGTCGCTGTTTCTCGATTACGCCGACTACGTGATCGAGGGCACCGGCCTCGAGCGACTCCACCGTCAGGCGAGCGTCGACGCGATCCGTCGGACCGAGCGTGGCGATGGGCTCGTTCTCGAGACGACAGCAGCCGACGGCGCTGGCTCGAGCGAGGCGATCCGAACCCGAAACTGCGTGCTGGCGATCGGCCACGGCGACCGCTACCGACAGCCGGCGTGGGCCGACGGCGTCGATCCGATCATCCACGTCTGGGACGGGTTCGATCCCGAGACGCCCGCTGAGGAGACGATCATCGTCGGCGGTGGGATCACGGCCGCCCAGCTTGCGACCTGTCTCGCCGAACGCGAGCGCGAAGCGGTGACGCTCTGTTCGCACCACGAACTCGAAACGGCGACCAGCGAGGCGGACCCGCGCTGGATCAACTGGAACCACATCGAAAGCCAGCTTCACCGCCACCCACCGGGGTCAAAGGCCCGTTCCGACATCGTCCGCGAGGCGCGCAACGACGCCACCGTTCCGCAGACGTTGCTCGAGCGCCTCGAGTCGGCAGCCGACGATGGACCCCTGTCGGTTCGCTATGGGGACGTCCGCTCCGCCCGCGAAGTGGACGGTCAGGTGCGGCTATTGCTCGAGAACGGAGGCTGTCTCTCGGCCGACCGCGTCGTGCTGGCGACGGGCTTTGCGCCCGTCGCCGACCATCCGTTCGTCGACCGCCTCGCCAGCGAACTCGGCCTCGAGCGCGGCTATCGCGGGATGCCCGTGCTCGACGACGAGACGTTAGCGTGGTCGCGAGCCGACGGCGGCGAGTCGTCGGTGTTCGTCACGGGCGCACTGGCGGCCGGCACCGTCGGCCCCTTTGCGGGAAACATCGCCGGCGCGCGGCGTGCAGCCGACCGGCTGACGGGTGCGATCACAACTACGGACAGGCTTCTGCTGGCTGCCGACTGAACGCCGTCCGAGGGTCGTTTCCCTCGAGTCGCCGACAGCGACCCGCCGGTCGCCACGCCGCATCCGTGCCGTTTTGTACGTGTGTGTAGTATTGTGTCTCATGAGCAAGATCAGGCCGCCCGAACTCGAGGAGCGACTGGAAAACGGTGAGTCACTCTACGTTCTCGATATCCGCCCGCGCAAGACCCACCAGCGCGACCGCATCGACGGCAGCCAGAACATCCCGGTGTACGACGACCTCCGACGTGGCGACGAGACTGAGTTTCGACAGTCGCTGTCGAAGGTTCCGACGGGAAAGACGGTCGTCACGGTCTGTAAGGCTGGTGTCGTCGCGAAGAAGGCGACGTCGATACTCGAGGAAGAAGGCTACGACGCCGTGACGCTTGCTGGCGGGATGCGCGGCTGGAACGGCTACCAGAACGGCTCGATCGGCTATCGGCTCTCGTCGCTGCTCAGGGGGCTGCTCCCGTAACGACCGTTATGCCACCCGGAGTCGAATCGTGATGCCGTCGGGGTCCGTCAGTTCGATTCCCGCTGCAGCGTCGTCGACCGCCACGGTCGTATCTGCGAGCTCCTCTCGAACCGTCGTGAGCGTCGATTCGTCCGGGACGATGAACTCGAACCAGGCCAGTCCACGACCGCCTGCCGGCTGTGACCGACCGTTCCACGTGTTCACGCCGAGATGATGGTGGTACGTCCCGGCCGCGAGAAACACCGCTGACCGTGCTTCCGTCTGGACGGTGAGTCCCAACGTGTCGACGTAAAACTCCCGTGCCGCCTCGAGCGACGACGTTTCTAGGTGGATGTGGCCGACCGTCGTCCCGGGAGGGGCGTCTGTGCTTCCGTCCGATTGTGCAGCAACGTCGGCGAGATCGAGGCCCACGGTCCCGATCTGGACCGTGCCGTCGTCTGCACGTGGCCACTCCTCCGCTGGTCGGTCCGTGTAAATCTCGATGCCGTTATCTTCGGGGTCGGTGAGATACAGCGCTTCGCTCACGTAGTGGTCGGACGCGCCGTCTAACTGCCAGTGGGTCCTGATTCGCTCGAGTGCACCACCCAACGCAGCGCGCGAGGGGACCTTGAATGCGTTGTGAAAGAGCCCTGCCTGCTCTCGACGACGAGGTGGTGCGTCCTCGTCCTGTTCCAAGACGAGCAACGCCGTCTCGCCAGCACCGAGTATTGCCGTCGTTTCCTGTCGTGTCTGCACCGCGAGGCCGACGACGTCTCGGTAGAATTCGATCATCGCCTCGAGATCAGTGACAACCAGCGCGGTGCGCCCGATCCGTGCCGTATTGGGAATAAGCGGGGACGTAGTCATTGACAGATACGATGTTGGCGCGTGGCCCATATGGGCCTTTGCGGACAGTGCGTTTACCAGCTAACAGCCATGTTATCAGCTCGAGGGCTCGACGCACCGTCCGACTGCTCGACGCGGAGAGCACGAGCACTGGGATCGACTCGCGTGGGTATCCACGAACGTGCATGACAGACGCAAGGCGAAAGCGTTTTTGAGCACGGTTACGGGGTATCTGGTAATGACTGGCTACACCGCAACGGTGACCGTCCGACTCAAACACGGCGTGTTAGATCCCGAAGCCGAGACCACACAGCAAGCCTTAGAGCGGCTGGGCTTCGAACTCGAGGATCTACGCGCTGCGGACCGTTTCGAGGTCGACCTCGAGGCCGAGTCGGTCGACGCCGCGAGCGAGCGCGCAAGCGAGATGGCCGAACGACTGCTCGCGAACCCGACCATCCACGACTACGACGTGGAGGTCGACGAGCGGTAGATGACGGTTTCGATCATCCGCTTTGGCGGCTCGAACTGCGATCGGGACGCCGAACGCGCCCTCGAGCACCTCGACATCGACGCCGAGATCGTCTGGCACGAGGACGGCCTCCCTGAGAACCCCTCGGGGATCATGCTGCCCGGCGGGTTCTCCTACGGTGACTACCTGCGCGCGGGAGCGATGGCTGCACGTTCGCCGATTATGGAGGAGGTCCGCGAGGCCGCCGCCGACGGCGTCCCCGTGCTCGGCGTCTGCAACGGGGCCCAGATCGGCTGTGAGTCCGGTCTCACCGAGGGTGCGTTTACGACCAACGAAAGCGCGCGCTTCCAGTGTGAGCACGTCTACCTGCGCGTCGAACGCGACGACACCCCGTGGACGGCCGCCTACGAGGAAGGCGACGTTATCGAGATCCCGATCGCCCACGGCGAAGGGCGCTACGAGATTGACGACGACCGATTGGCCGAACTCGAGGACGAGGACCGCGTCATCTTCCGCTACTGCGACGAGAACGGCGAGACGGGACCCGATGTGAACCCGAACGGCTCGAAACACAACGTGGCCGGCGTGCTCGGCGACCGCGAGACCGTCGCGGTGTTGATGCCCCACCCCGAGCGCGTGACGCTGCCCGACGTTGGGCCGACCGACGGACAGGGCGTCCTGCAGGGCTTCGAGTCGGCGTAGAACACTCTCATCGACGGCGGACGGTTTTTTGTCACTGATCGCTCGAGCGACAGCGGTCGCGTCTCGAGTCGAGGACACACTCGAGAGACGACTCCGAGCAGCAACGGGGAGAAAGATGGGATCGGCTCGACGGCTCGAGCGCCCTACCGCGTCAGCGGCTGGTTGAAGCTCCGTTCGCGTTCCAGCACGACCTCCCATGTCCCCTCACACTCACAGGAGACCTGTTCGAAGACGGTGGGGTCCTGTCGGAGGTCGAAGTCCTTGATCGCCTTCTGGACGCGGTCGTCACACTCCGTGCAGTTGTGTGGGCCGCGGTCGGAGCCGTGGCCGACGGGGTCCGAGACGACGATGGCGTCGACGTCGGCCGTCTGCTCTAAGACGTGGGCGACCGACCACAGCCACGGCGGCCGGTAGCCGTCGCGGAAGTAGAGTTCGTCGACCATCGTGTAGCGCTGGACGTTACACGGGTTCATCGAGACGGTGTGACAGCCGTCGACGTCGGCACAGCGCTCGATCGAGCTGATCATGTCTTCGACGGCCTCGGATTCGGTAAGGAACGGCGGCTTCATCAGGAGGTAGGCTTTGATTCCCGCGTCGGCGTCGTCGCCCGCCTCCGCGTCGGCCTCGGCGGCTTCCGCGCAAGCATCTTCGAAGTCCGCGAAGTCGAAGTACTTGTTCACGCAGTCGTGGCGCACGCGATCGGTCGCCGTCTCGAGGCCGATCGCGATGTCCGTATCGATGCCGTGGCGGGTGAAGTCAGCGATCTTCTCGCGGTCGACGAAGTCGGGCAGCGACTCGAGGACGATGCGCTCGCGGTCGGCGAACGTTTCGCCGATGGCGCGGCGGGTTTCGGCACCGACTTCGCGCTCATCGAGGAACGAGCCGGAGGTGTAGATCTTGATGAGTTCGGCCGGCTCGTCTGCGTTGTCGGCCTCGTGCTCGAGACAGACGTCGATCTGGTTCATCAGGGCCTCGTGGGAGACGGAGCCGCCGTCGACGCTTTCGGCGACGTAGCCACACATCGTACAGCCGCCGGCGCGAGCCCAGCGACAGCCGCCGGTGTTGAGGATGATCGTCAGGCTGCGTTTGACGCCGCCGGGGGTGTTGTCCTCGTCGAGCCAGACGCGGGTCGGCTCGTGGGGATCGTAGCTTGCCTCCTTGCGAGAGCGGATCTCCCGCATGACCTTGTTGTGGGCGTCCATGCCCTTGCCCTGCTCGTAGACGTCGGGCGTGGGTTTACTCATTGTGGGGAGAAAGCGGTCCAGCGCCTAAAGCGCCTTCGTCTAGGGCCGACAGCGGTCGTTTCGGTCGGAGCCTGCTCCGACTGGTTCTCGTCGAGGCGCGATCGGTTTCGGGTGTCCTCCACACGCCCGTCGCTCGTCAGCCGGTTCGTGGACGACCCAATCTCGAGTGAGTGTGGCTAGAGGCGCATCTCGCGCGTTTCGACGGCGTCGCAGGTCGGACACATGAACTGGTACTTGACGCGGCTGCCCGTGGTGCTGACACGCCAACTCCCGTCGGCATCGATGTAGCCACACGCCGAACATTCGAGGTCTGTTTCGTTGAATCGGTCTCGGAGTTGCTCGAACGGTGATCGCGCCTTAGACATATGTCACCATATAGCACGAACTGTCATAATTGTTCTGGTCACATAACCGATCAGTCACGGTGCTGATCGATCCCCGTGGTTCTTAGGATGGTGCCGCTCGAAAGACAGGGCATGGAACACGCCGATGCGGAGTATGGGGGCGGTGGCGGTCACGCGACGGCTGCGGCCAGTGCACTCGAGGCGGTCGTCGACCCCGTCGTCGCCGTCGCTGATGGGACGGTCACGTACGCGAACGCGGCTGCGCGGGATGCGTTCGAACTGCCGACCGACGAGCGGACGGGCGAGTGGGACCCGACGGCTGTTCTCGAGTCGTGGCCACAGCTCGAACCCGAAGTCGACGAGACGACGGTCGGCACAGTTCGAACGGTTTCGCTCGAGGACGAGCGTTACGACGCGCGTATCCACCGCTCCGTCGACGGGGCGACGATCACGTTCGAGCACAGCGAGCCCGAGGCTGGCGAGCCGAATCGTGCGACGGACGAGTTCACACCCGTCGGTGAGAGCGACCGCGCGGTCAAAGATCGCGCGATCAACGAGGCCCCCGTCGGGATCACGATTTCCGATCCGGATCTCGAGGACAACCCGCTGGTCTACGTCAACGACGCCTATCAGGAAATGACTGGTTACAGCTTCGACGAGGTCGTCGGCCGGAACTGCCGATTCCTGCAGGGCGACGACTCGAGCGAGACGGCGATCGCCGAGATGGCAGCCGCAATCGACGAGGAGCGTCCGGTCACCGTCGAACTCGAGAACTACCGTAAAGACGGCACCTCGTTTTGGAACGAGGTGACGATCGCGCCCGTCCGTGACGAGGACGGAACAGTGACACACTACGTCGGCTTCCAGAACGACGTGACGGCTCGCAAACGCGCCGAGTTCGAACTCGAGCGACGGACCGCGGAACTCGAGTACATCTTAGATCGCGTCGAGGGCCTGATTCAGGAC
Source organism: Natronorubrum aibiense (assembly GCF_009392895.1). Taxonomy (GTDB): domain Archaea; phylum Halobacteriota; class Halobacteria; order Halobacteriales; family Natrialbaceae; genus Natronorubrum; species Natronorubrum aibiense. The sequence goes on from NZ_CP045488.1 coordinate 1,936,872, forward strand.
GTCACCGACGTCGTCGCGGGCTCGACCACCCGATCCGAACTCGAGGCCGAAGTCTGCGATCGGATCGCAGCGGAGCCGGCCTACGACGGCGCGTGGATCGGCGAACGCAACCCCGCGACGGGGACCATCGACGTTCGCTCGAGTGCGGGCGGCTGTCCCGAAACGGGTGTGTCGGTCGACGCCGACCATCCAGCCGCGGCCACGCTCGCCGAGGGCGACGCCACGACCGAGACGCTCGAGGGCACGTCGTACGCGTCGTTTCCGCTGACGTATAACGATATCGAGTACGGCGTCCTCTCGGTCTGTACCGGCGACGACCGAGAGATCGACGACCGCGAAACGGTCATCCTCTCCGCGCTCGCCCGCGCAGTCGCAAGCGGCGTCAACGCCCGCGAAACCAGTCGCGTGCTCGAGACGGACGCCGTCGTCGCCGTCGAACTCACCCTGACTGATTCGTCCGTCGCGTCGGCGGCCCTCTCGGCCGCGGCAGACTGTCGACTCGAGTACCGTCGCTCGGTCCATCGAACCGACGACGAGACGGCGTCGCTGTTTACCGTCACCGGCCCCGAGGCCACTGCTTCCGAGCTCACCGCGGCCGTCGCCGACATTCCCGACCTCGACTGTCGCGTCATCGTCGAACGCGACGAGGAGTGTCTGATCGAACTCTCCGGCGGCGACGACCTCGTCGGCTGGCTCTCCGAGCGCGGCGTTCGCACGCAGTCGATCGAAAGCGAGGACGGCCGCACCGATCTCACCCTCGAGATCCCCCGCTCGGCGAACGTGCGCTCGGTTGTCGAAGCCGTCGAAGACCGGTACCCCGGCACCGACGTCGTTTCGTTCCAGCAGCGCGACCGCGACCACGAGACCCGCCAGGAGTTCGCCGCTCGTCTCGAGAGCGATCTCACCGAGCGCCAGTTCGCCGCGTTACAGCGGGCGTACTTGAGCGGCTACTTCGAGTGGCCCCGCCCGACGACGGGCGAGGAACTCGCCCAGTCGATGGACGTCTCGCGGCCAACGTTCCACGAACACCTGCGAACGGCCGAAGCGAAGCTGTGTCAGGCCTTTTTCAACGATACTCAACCTTCGGGCTGACACTGCAGGCTGAATGCCCGTCTTAACCCGCTGTAGTGCGAAATTATGGCGCTGGACGGTCGCTGGCGTTTATGTACACGCTGGTGATAGCGCCGACCATGTTCGAACTCGCATCCGCAGTCCCCTTACAGATCGGTGGCGGGAGTTTCCTGTACTGGGCGGTGATTTTCTTTCTCCTCGCGATCGTCGCCGCGGCGGTCGGCGCTCGCGGCGTCGCCGGGATCTCGATGGAGATCGCCCGCATCTTCGTGTTGATCTTCATCATCCTCGCGGTCGTCGCCTTGCTACTATGAGCGTCCCCGCCGGGGGCCACTCGCGGCCCGCTCGAGACTACCAGTAGTTACGATTCGACAGCCCTTCGTTCGCCGATCGCTCGGTCGGATGCTCGGTCAGCAGTGCCGTTCTCGAGTGCACCCGTCCGCGAGCGATGTAATGGAATTCGGTTACTCCGGGGTGGGAACGACTAACAGGCTGGAAGCCGAATTAAACAGCGAGGAGTTACCATGACTGAACTCGGCGGTTTCCAAGACAGGGTTGCTCGCGTCGATCTTTCGGACGAGTCGGTCGCCTACGAGTCGATCGACGAGGAGGACGCGCGGAAGTATATCGGCGCACGCGGGCTGGGTGTAAAGTACGTCTTCGAACAGGGGCCGGACGTCGACCCACTCGGTCCCGAAAACTTGCTTGCGTTCATGAACGGGCCGCTCTCGGGCACGCAGGTGACGATGAGCGGCCGGATCGCTGTCTGTACGAAGTCGCCGCTGACCGGCACCGTCACCGACAGCCACCACGGTGGCTGGTCGGGTGCACGTCTCAAGTGGTCCGGCTTCGACGGCCTGCTCTTCGAGGGACAGGCCGACGAGCCGGTGTACGCTGTCGTCGAAGACGGCGAGCTCGAACTTCGGGACGCCTCTCATCTCTGGGGCAAAGGAGTCCACGAAACCCGCGATACGATCGAAGAAGAGGTCGACGGCTCCTACGGCAAGAACCTCTCAATCATGGCCATTGGACCCGGCGGCGAAAACGAGGTCAAATACGCCTGTATCATCAACGAGGACGACCGCGCCTCGGGCCGCGGCGGCACGGGCTGTGTGATGGGGTCGAAGAACCTCAAAGCGATCGTCATCAAGTCCACGACGAAGATGCCCCAGCCCGCCGATTCCGAGACATTCAAAGAGGGTCACCAGCAGGCGATGCAGGCGATTCAGGAGTCCGACGTTACCGCGCCTAACGAAGGCGGCCTCTCGATGTACGGGACGAACGTCCTGATGAACATCGGCGAGGAGATGGACGGCCTCCCGACGAAAAACGGGAAGTACACCTCGACCGAGGCCATGCGCGAGGCCGAAGGCGTCGACATCGACGCTGAGCGCGTCTCCGGCGAGAACGTCCGCGAGAACATCCTCGTCGACGAACCGACCTGTCACTCCTGTCCGGTCGCCTGTAAGAAGGAAGTCGAAGTCCAGACGATGCACAAAGGCGAGGAGATGAACGTCCGGACGGAATCCTACGAGTACGAGTCGGCCTACGCGCTCGGCCCGAACTCCGGGCACACCGACCGCGACGCCGTCGCGCTCATGATCGAGCGCTGTAACGACATGGGCGTCGATACCATCGAGACGGGCAACATGATGGCGATGGCCATGGAGATGTCCGAGGAGGGCAAACTCGAGGAAGGCGAACTCGAGTGGGGCGATTTCGAGACCATGATCGACATGATCGACCGGATCGGTCACCGCGAGGACGACCTCGCGGACCTCCTCGCGGAGGGGCCACGTCGCGTCGCCGACCGGAAGGAGGCCCACGACAACTCGCTGGCCGTGAAAGGACAGACGATCGCTGCCTACGACCCACGCTGTATGAAGGGTATGGGCATCGGCTACGCCACCTCGAACCGCGGTGCGTGTCACCTGCGTGGGTACACGCCGTCCGCTGAGATCCTCGGCATTCCGGAGAAAGTCGACCCCTACGAGTACGAAGGGAAAGGCGAACTCACGGCCACGTTCCAGGATCTCCACGCGATCAGCGATTCGTTCGACATCTGCAAGTTCAACGCCTTCGCCGAAGGCATCGAGGAGTACGTCCTCCAGTACAACGGGATGACCGGCCTCGACGTCAGCGAAGACGAACTCATGAAAGCCGGTGAGCGAATCTACACCTTAGAGCGCTACTACAACAACTTGAACGGCTTCGACGGCGCGGACGACTCGCTGCCGGAACGGTTCCTCGAGGACGGCATCCCCGGGCAGGGTGCAAGCGAAGGCGAGTACTGTGAACTCGAGGAGATGAAAGACGAGTACTACGAGCACCGCGGCTGGGTCGACGGCGTCGTGCCCGACGAGAAACTCGAGGACCTCGAGATCGAGATCGGACCGGGAACGGGCGTCAGCGCCGACAGCGGCGGCGCGGCAGCACCGAGCGACGACTGACCTCGCGGTCGAACGGCAGTAGGTAGCTGCAGGTGATTTCGGGCGGTTGCAATCGACTGCGGCTGATTCTCGTTTTTGGTGCCGACGTCGTATACGGCGGCAACTCGCGAACGCCGGTGAGTTGATCGACGAACGTTCGCTCGAGGATCACCGTCTTCGACGTCAGTCTGTTTTACAAACCAAACGAAACGTCGATAAATATTGTCATCAGCTTCTTCTACTCACAGTAAGCTTTACATCGGTGTTTGTGGTCCCTCAATTGAGGCTGGATACCAAATGTCAATGAACGCAGTCGTCTATCAGGGACCGCACGACGTCGCCATCGAAGAGGTCGACGAGCCCGAAATCGAGCACGAAAACGACGTTCTCGTCGACATCACGACGACGTGTATCTGTGGGTCGGACCTCCATATGTACGAGGGACGGACCGCAGCCGATCCGGGAATCGTCTTTGGACACGAAAACATGGGAACCGTCACCGAGGTCGGCGACGCCGTAACGACGCTCGAGGAAGGCGACCGCGTCGTCATGCCGTTTAACGTCGCTTGTGGCTTCTGCCGGAACTGTGAGAACGGCTATACTGGCTTCTGTACCAACGTCAACCCCGGCTTCGCCGGCGGCGCGTACGGCTACGTCGCGATGGGGCCGTACAAGGGCGGCCAGGCCGAGAAACTCCGCGTCCCGTTCGCTGACTTCAACGCGTTGAAACTACCCGAAGGCGACGAACACGAGGACTCCTTCGCGCTGCTTGCCGACATCTTCCCGACAGGATGGCACGGCACCCGACTTGCGGACCTCCAACCCGGCGAGTCGATTGCGATCTACGGGGCTGGCCCCGTCGGCCTCATGGCCGCCTACAGCGCCAAGATTCAGGGTGCGTCCGAGATCTACGTCGTCGACCGCGTCGACAGTCGCCTCGAGATGGCCGAAGATCACTGCGACGCCCACGCAATCAACTTCGAGGAGGGCGACCCCGTCGAACAGATCGTCGACGCCCACGGCGACGAAGTCGACAAGGGGGTCGACGCCGTCGGCTACCAGGCGATCGACCCCGAGACGGATCCGGGCGACGACGCCTACGATCCGGCCCGGGAGAACCCCGCGATCGTCCTCAACCAGCTCATCGAGACCGTCCGGCCGACGGGGCAACTGGGCATTCCGGGACTGTACGTCCCGTCCGACCCCGGCGCACCCGACGAGATGGCAGCCCAGGGCCGACTCGGGATCGACTTCGGCAAACTCTTCGAAAAGGGACTGAAACTGGGCACTGGCCAGTGTAACGTCAAAGAGTACAACCGGGAGCTGCGAGACATGATCATCGAGGGTCGTGCCGACCCGAGCTGGGTCGTCTCCCACCGCGTCGACTTAGACCGTGCACCCGAGATGTACGAGAAGTTCGACGAGCGCGAGGAAGGCGTCACCAAAGTCTTGCTCGAGCCGTAACGCCCCAGCCATCGAAATCCGCGTTCGTTTTTTCAGGCCGATACCCGCGTGTCGAACTGGTCACAGCCGGCGGGCTGTCTCTCGGTCGGTCGAACGATCCGTCGTGTTAGCTTCGCACCCAGGCTATCGGGTGGTCGTCGCGAAGATGATCGTGGTACTGTTTGACTAACTTCGGATACGAGTCCGCAACCGCATACCAGTCGCAGTGCTTACAGCCCCGTTCGACCGTGTCGCTTGCCCGCTGTACGTAGCCGCCGGTTCGATTCATGCCCAACGCGGGCCGTTGTGACAGCATAACCTTTCTGTATTGGCCGTCGCGCGTCACCCTGCAGGTTCGAGCGCAGCCTCTCGGAGAAACAGGTATGCCACTGAACGACATATCCGGATGCATGTGCCAGTACTGCAGCTACTCCCTGCACGACGGCTGGACGCAACTGCTCGAGTACGACGACGTCTATCAGAACGCCCTCCCCGACCGGTTGACCGACCAGTCGACCCACGGCTTTCACGAATCCTGGGAGGAACTCAGCGACGAACTCGCGCTGTAGGTCTCACAACGGGAACGGATCGACCGCCGCATCCGCCTCCTCGAGGTCGTCATCGATTACACACGCCTCGAGCTCCCCGCGGATGCGCTGTTCGTCCATCCCGCGGCCGATAAACACCAGTTGCGTCCGTCGGTCGTCGGTCGGTCGCCACTCGCCGATCGGCCCGGCTCTGACCGACGGGCCAGCCTGACTGATGCCGATCACCTCGTCGCGGTTCGCGACGTGACAGACGCCTTTTGCCCGAATGATCGATCCGTCCCAGTCCTCGTCCTCGAGCCAGGCGGCGAGTCGCACTGGATGTACTGGTTGGTCAGCGCGGAAGACGAACGACGAGACGCCGTGTCGCTCGGCGGCGCTCGGTTCCGCGTCGTGGGCGTGCGTTTCGTGGTCGTGTCCGACGTCCGCCTCTCCATCCCGGCTCCCCTCCTCGTGTCCGTGATCGTGCTCGCCGCGCAAGTGGCGTTTCCACCCTGGCGAGCGCTTTGCCGTCTCGAAGTCGAACTGTCCCGTGTCGAGGACGAGTTCCGGGTCCACCTCGCAGTAGCTCGTTCGGCGCCGCGTCGCCCGCGGCTGGAGTCGGTTGACGACCGTCTCGATCTCCGTTACGACGTCGTCGGGGACCATGTCCGTCTTGTTGAGCAACAGGACGTCACAGAACTCGATACCCTCGATCAGGACCTCGCTCAACGGCCGCTCCGTATCCGGCTGTAGCCCTTCGGGCAACTGCGCGCCGGCGTCGAACTCTTTCCAGAAGCCGTACGTGTCGAGGACGGTGACCATGGTGTCCAGTCGAAACAGCGTCGTCGGGTCCACGTCGCTCGCGTCCGTCCCGTCGGTGAACACCTGCGCGATGGGAATCGGTTCGCTGATCCCCGACGCCTCGACCAGCAGGGCGTCGAACTCTCGGCTTCGTGCCAGCCGCGTCGCTTCTTCGAGCAGATCCCCGCGAAGTCGACAGCAGATACAGCCGTTCGAGAGGTCCACGATCCCGTCGTCCTCGGTGGCTCGCTCGAGTCGATCCGCGTCGACGTTGATCTCTCCCATGTCGTTGACGATCACCGCGATCCGCCGCCCGCCGGGGTTCGACAGCACGTGATTGATCAGCGTCGTCTTGCCCGCCCCGAGGTAGCCGCTGACGACGGTGACGGGAATCGCATCGTTGCTCGGCATATGATACCAAAAACCACGACGGGAACGATACTAAGTAACTGGGGTCACTCTCACGGTCCGTTTCGAGTGCGTGTGGCGTTTCGCTCGCTCGGAACACCCCGTCGAAACCCTTGAGGAGCGGATCGGGCCTCGGTAGTGCGTTCGTAGGGCCAGCCGAGGTCGAAACCGAGTGTCGGAACAGTCAGTTCGCACCCAACTGCCAGAGTGCCCGGTACAGCGTCCACATGTCACAGTCGAAGCGCTCGCCCAGCGATCGGCAAGTCTCGAGGTAGCGGTCGTATGCTGCGGGCGACACTGGTTCCGGGTACGGGTCGGCCAACTCTCCGGCGTCGTACAGCACCGCCCACTCGCGCTCGCCGACGACGAGACACGACTCGGGATCGACGAACAACAGGAAGGCGGATGCGACCGGGACGTCGACACCCTCGAGGACCGTCAGTCGGTCGATTCGTGTCGCCGGATCGCTCGCTGCAGCCACGTCGACGAGCGCGTCGCGGACGTCCTCGAAGTCGTTGCGGTCGAACTGTGCTTCGCGTTCGCGGCGCGTGGCGTTCGGGATCGCACCGAGGAATCGCCTGTAGTGCCACCTGACGATCCACTTTGCATCCCGCCAGCCGAACTCACCCGTCCGGAAGGCTGTCGGAAGCGTCTCGACTCCCTCCTGTTCGACGGGATGCAGCGGGTGCTCGTCGCGGTACTCGTCGGCCGTCGATTCGACGAGCGACTGAGAGAGCTCCATCGTACGCTGATGTTTGACACACGGGCTGGTGAACGTTTCCCCGTTTCCACGTCGTGGTGTGCCGACGGAATCGCGTCTCGGCGTCTCACCTCATTGAGTGCTAGAAAGACTCATACATGTGGGCAAAGACCATACACATGTCAGATCGGCCTCCACACCGACACCTCACTACTCAGAACAATGTCCAGTGATAAGCAAGACACGGTCAAGACGATCTGCCCGTACTGCGGCGTCGGCTGCGGGATTCAGGTCAGACAGGGCGACGAGCCCGGCGAGGTACAGTTCATGCCGTGGGGAGATGCCCCGGTCAACGAGGGGCGCGTCTGCATCAAAGGCGGCGCGGCGACGGAAGTCGTCGACCACGAGGATCGACTCACCGACCCACTGATCAGAGACGACGACGGCGAGTTCCACGAGGCCACCTGGGAGGAAGCCTACGAGCGCGTCGTACGCGAACTCGAGCGAATCCGCGACGAGCACGGCCCGGACGCGATGGGCTTTTTCGGCTCCTCGAAGACGATGAACGAGGAGAACTACCTGCTGCAGAAACTCGCCCGCCGGTACGGCACCAACAACGTCGACAACTGCACGCGGATGTGCCACGCCTCGACGGTCTGGGCGCTGCGGACCAGTCTGGGCGCGGGGGCGATGACCAACAGTATGCGCGACCTCCGCGAGGAATGTGACCTGTTCTGGATCCAGGGGGCGAATCCGGGCGAGCAACACCCTATCGCGAACAGTCAGTACTTCCGACAGGCAGTGCTGGACGGCGCGACCGTCGTTCAGGTCGATCCACACGCGAACAAGACGACGCGCTCGTTCCAGATCGACGACACCGACCGTCACCAGCATCTCCAGTTGAATCCGGGAACGGACATTCCGCTGCTCAATATCGTCCTCAAGACGATCCTCGAGCACCACGAGGAGAACCCCGAGGACGGCTGGGTGGACGAGGAGTTCGTCGAGGAGCGCACCGAGGGGTTCGACCACCTCGTCGAGACCCTCGAGGACTTCGACAAGGAGGCTGCAGCCGACGAGTGTGGCCTCGACCTCGAGGCCATCGAACTCGCTGCCGAGAAGTACGCGACGGCCGACAACGCGGCCATCTTCACCGGCATGGGGATGAGCCAGCACGCCTGCGGCGTCGACAACGTCCAAAACGAGATCAACCTCGCGCTGATCACGGGCAACCTCGGGCGTCCGGGAACGGGCGTCAATCCGCTGCGCGGCCAGAACAACGTTCAGGGGACCTGTGACGTCGGTGCGATGCCGAACGTGTTGCCGGGCTACCAGCTCGTCGACGACGATGCGGCCCGCGAGTCGGTCGAGGACGTCTGGGGATTCGAGGTTCCCGACGAGCCGGGGCTGACGAACGTCGAAATCTCCTACGAGGCCGGCGACTCGATCAAGGGGCTGTACGTCATGGGCGAAAACCCCGTGATGAGTGAACCCGATGCCAACAGCGTCGCCGACCGGTTAGCGGACCTCGAGTTCATGGTCGTCCAGGATATCTTCATGACCGAAACTGCAGAGTACGCCGACGTGATTCTGCCGGCGACGACCTGGGCCGAACGTGGCGGCACCGTCACGAACACCGACCGGCGCGTCCAGCGTATGCGCGGTGTCGAGAAGGTCCACGAGAACACGAAACACGATCTTGAAATCGTCAGCGAGGTCGGGAAGCGGTTGTTCGACGATGGGGACGAGCAGTTCGATTTCGACGACCCCGAAGCCGTCTTCGAGGAACTCCGGCAGGTCTGTCCGAGCTACCACGGGATGACCTACGACCTGCTCGGCGAGGAGGGACTACACTGGCCCTGCTACGAACCCGGCGACGAGGGCGACCCGTTCCTCTACGAGGAGGAGTTCGACACTGAAAGCGGCCTCGGCCACATCGAGGGTGTCGAACACACTCCACCGGCGGAGACGCCCGACGACGAGTACCCGCTGATCCTCACGACCGCGCGCCTCGAGGAACACTACAACACCGGCACGATGAGCACCCGATCGCCGACGCTCAACCGCCAGACGCCGGAGAACTTCGTCGACGTTCATCCCGAAGACGCCGCCCGCTACGGCATCGAGGACGGCGAGTACGTCCGCCTTAAATCGAGACGCGGCGAGATCACGCTCGAGGCCCACGTCACCGAGGACACTAAAGAAGGCGTGGTGTGGACGACCCCGCATTTCGCCGCCGCCTCGGCGAACAAGCTGACGAACCACGTCCTCGACGATCGGGCGAAGATTCCCGAGTACAAAGCCGCTGCGGCGGAGATCGACGTCGACGTCGAACCGCTCGGTGAGACTGCCGACCCAGCAGCTGACGACTAGAGTCCCGTCGATCGGCCGTATCGACTGGACGGCCACCTCGCTTCCCATCGTGAGGATCGGTGGCTACTTTTCTCCGCAGCCTGTCGGTTCTCCTATATGTCCTCGCGTCGGCTCCTTCGTCTCCAGATGATCGTCTCGATCGGTCTCCTCGTCGGGCTCACGCTCGGCTTCCTCCTCGGCGTCTGGCTCGTCAGTTACGGCCTCCTCGAACTGCTCGAGACCGGCGCACTCGAGGTCGTGACGGTCGGCTCCGCGGCGTTGCTGACCGTCGTCGCCGTCGCCGGCTCTGGGCGACTCGAGGCGCTGCTCGCCTTCCCCGTCGTGTGGCTCGCCATCTACGCCCTCGCCGTGTTCACAGCACCCAGTTCGCAGGTGCTCGCGACGATCGGGAGCACCAGCCTGCTCGCCGCGATTGCCACCCTCGAGTACAGACAGGTCGGGACGATCGAACGGGCCGCCGACGCGGTTCCCGTCGAACCCGACAACGCACCCAGCATCCATCGAACGGCGACGCGGGTTGCGGCGCTGTACGACGTCCCCGTGCCGACAATCGCGATCTCGGAGCGCGATACGCCCGAAGCGATGGCCGTCGGGCTTCGCCCGAGGAACGTCCACCTCGTGCTTTCGCTTGGCACCGTTCGAGCGCTCTCGGACGCCGAACTCGAGGCCGTGATCGCCCACGAACTCGCACACGTCGCCAACCGCGACGCGATGGTGATGACGGCCGCTTCGGTGCCGGTCGTCCTCGCCAAAGGGATTCGGACGCATCTCGACGACGATACTTCAGGAACAGTCGTAGCCGTCCCGCTGGTGTTCGTCGCCAGCGCAACGGCGCTGCTTGGCCGGGTCGTCACTGCGGGTCTCTCGCGGGTTAGAGAGCGAGCGGCCGACCGAGCAGCTGCCGAGGCGACGGGCTCGCCCGCGGCGCTCGCGAGCGCCCTTCTGACTCTCGACGAGCGAATCGACGAGACCCCATCGCGGGATCTCCGGGCGGTCTCGAGCGTCTCCTCGCTATCGATTTTGCCCCTCGAGGACGACACCGTCGAGAAACTGATGCTCGGCCCCGATGGCGACGTCGAACCGTCCTACTGGTGGCTCAGGAAGCGACTACAGCGGCTGTCAAACTGGTTCTTTCGAACGCACCCGCCGACGACGTCTCGCCTCGAGTCACTGCAAGCGCTCGAGAACGAGCATCGATGAGCAAACAGAACGACGGGATCCGCTCGAGAAAATGGCCCGCTGTGGCTGTATGGCCGTCCGCTATGGCGTCTCTCGAGCAGTGTCGCGACGACTTCTGGTGTGTCGGGCCGATCAGTCGTCCGCGAGAGCGTAGGTGCCGGCGTCGGCGTCGGGTTTCGTGATCTCGATCGTGACGTCGCCGCCGTCGACCGAGACGAGCACGTCGTCGAAACATTTGCGATACTCGGTCGCGTGTTTGCCGGACGTATTAATCCGGACGCGCTCTTCGACGAGGTTCGCGTCTGTCAGTTTCTCGACTTTTCGGTAGGCAGTCGACATCGGAATCTCACACTGCTCGGAGAGTTCCGTCGCGGTCAGTGACTCTTCGCTCGTCGCCTCGAGAATCGCCCGGCAGGCGTCGTCGTCCAGTGCGGCAAGGACTGCTTGGGTGTCGACCGGTTCCTCGTCTGTCAGCCAGCCGTGCTTCGTCGGAGAGTTCGTCGCGGACATTGTGTTCACTCCAAGAGAGTGGCCCTGCCCTCTCCAAATAACGCCCAATAAATACAGGGTTCTTTATATGGGGTCCGGAGCGGAACCGGCGATTCTGCGGTGGAGCGACCTCGGCAGCGTCCACCAACGGGCGAAACTGCTGGCACCGCATCGATTCGGCCCGGGGGTTTAGGAGGCCCCATGCCCAAGAGTACATGATGGCTTCGGGGATTCGCGCGGAGATCAAGATCGACGACCCGACGAACTGTGTTGTGACGGCCGCTTCGGCGGCTGCACAGGGACAGGTTCAGTCGGTCTCGAAGAGTACGAACCCGAACGCACCCACGCGTGTCTCCGAGGAGTTCATGCTCGAGGCCGAGACGTATCCGGAGTCGTTCGACACCGACGTCGAACTGTCGCCGGTCTTTTCCTATGGCTCGAGCTCCGTTTATCGGTTCACTCGCGACCTCGGCCGCGGCTGTCCGTGCGAGTGTATCGAAGGGCACGACTCGCCCGTGATCGACGTCCGAACGCGGGGCTCGTCGCTGTTTCTGACGTTTCACGCGTCGGATATGGCGTCGTTACAGGCGATTATCGGCGATCTACAGGATCGATACTCGAATCTCGACGTCCAGCGACTCCTCCAGTCACAACAGGACCACAGCGAACAGCACCTCGTCTTCGTCGACCGGAGCGAACTGACCGCTCGCCAACTCGAGGTGCTCGAGACGGCCCACCGAATGGGCTACTTCGAACATCCGAAACGAGCCAACGCTGGCGAGGTCGCCGATGCGCTCGATATCTCCGGGTCGACGTTCACCGAACACCTCGCGGCCGCACAGACGAAACTGCTCGATTCGATCCTCGAGTACGACCAGACCTGATCGATGGCAGCCCATCCACATCGTCACCGATCGTCACGCACTGGGTTCCTGTCACCTGACACATCAGTCGAACGCGCGACGGTTCAGCCCCTGGTTGAAGAACCCTTCGGCAACTACTGGATTCCGGCGGTGAACCGCAACCCTATATATAGGTACCGCACAGCTATGTACGTAGACACTCACCGTTTCACACGACACTGACCCCTCTCATGAGCAGATACGAATTTACCTGTCCTGACTGCGGACAAGCAATCGAGGTCAACGAGGCGATGCGAGAGGCCACGTTGGAACACGGCTGCCCGGTCTGTGGGGCCGACGTCACGACCGGCGATTTCGCCGCCGAACAACCGACGAGTTGAGCACTCGAGACCCGATGGCTGTCGTCGCTACTCCCCGCGGTCGACGTCCGTCCGCCGTCCGTTAAGCGACTCCGGCGTGAGTCGATAGAGTTCGATGTCGAGTTCGTCTTTCTGCTGGGCCCAGATCTCGAACAGTGGGCGTTTTGCATCGCCGTACTGGGCGATCTGCTCCGGTGTCAACTCCGCTGGCGGGATGTTCTCGAGCGTTCCCGTCGCGATGATGCTCCGGTAGGAAGACGCCTGCTCGTCGTAGACGACGAGCCGTGCCGCTGGAGAGTCATCGAGAAAGGCCCGCTTTTCGCTTTCCGGCGTCGACACCAGGCGCATGTAAAATTCGCGGTCGTCGTCGTCGTATCCGTACGAAATAGGAATCGCGTAGGGCTCGTCGGTGCGTGCAAGCGAGAGGACGCCGGTCTCGTGCTGGCCGAGAAAGTCGTCGATCTCCGCATCGGTCATTTCGGTCTCCTGGTCGATAGCCATCGTCTCAGTGCATCGAGAAAGGGCGAACACGCTCTTTATAGTTGCCATCGACTTCGAGATTCGCCTGCCTGCTGGCAGTTGGGCTGTTTGTGGTGTTAGGACTCCGCAGCGTGGTCCCCGTCGATGCCGATACACACGGGTTCTCGAATCTCGAGGGCGGTCTCGAACGCCGCCTCGCGGTCGGTTTGTCGCCCAATCCGTAACAGCTGTTCTTCGTGGGCGCGGCGGATCGCCGACAGCTCCCGGTCGGTGACGTCGAGGTCGTCACTGATCGATTCCCAGTGGCCCCACTCCGTGAGGAACACCTCGAGGTCGTCGTCCGCGTGGAAGCGTTCGTACTCGCGCCGGTACTGCTCGAGTTGCGGTCCCAGCAGGTCCTGTGCCCGATCGACGAGCTTCGGCAGCCGGGCCGGCGCGACGCTCGCTTTCGCTGCCGTGAGGATGAGCACTTGCCCGTCGATCGGGTCGCCCGACCCCGCCATCTACCCACCTGCCCGCATCGCCTTCTGGGCGAACTCGTCGATGAGTTCCTCGAGCGTGTCGGCCTCGCCTTCGAAATCGATCGTAATCTCGGTCAGCGTCAGTGAGGGGCCGATATCGACCGTCTCCGAGGAGAGCGTCGCTGTCCAGTCGTCGCCGGAGACGGTGTCGTCCGCGACCCGTTCGCCACCCAGATTCGTCAGGTAGCGAACCGCGAGCCGCTCGGAGATGCCGCGAAACGATCGTTCGACGCGTGTCGTCATACCCCCAATTCGGCCCCAACACCGATAATGATGGCGACGACAGAACCTGTCTACCGTCTCGGCGGTCGGGCTCGCAGCCCTCTCAGACGACCGCTCGGAACGCCACGACGGCGGCGACGCCCGAACACAGCGCCAGCAGAATGCTCTCGGTGCGCCACATGACGACCAGTACGACCGCCGCCCCACCCCACTCCGCGGGGCCGCCGGCCGCGAGTTCCGGACCGAGAATCGCGACGACGATCGCTCCCGGGAGGACGTCGAGCCCGGCCTGTACCCGGTCGCTCACGTCGACGCGGCGGACGAGCCAGATGCCGCCCGTCTTCGCGACGACGGTGACGACGGCCATCGCGAGTATGACGGCCACGACGAGCGGGTCGAGCGAGAGCGCGCCGTCGAACGGCGTCTCGAGTGCGAGCAGGTCCACCGTCCCACTACCCGTCATGCCGGATCACCTCGAGGAGGGCCGCGGTGAGCCCACCGAGCAGGATGTACCACTGCCCCGAGAGGAGTTCGGCGGCGACGACGCTCGTTGCGAGGGCGACCACCCACGGGGCCAGCGTCGATCGGCCGTCCCAGAGTTCGGCGACGAGCGCGACGAAGACGGCGACGAGGATGAAGTCGACGCCGTAGCGGTTCGGATCGCCGACCGAGCCGCCAGCGACGGTTCCGAGAATCGTCGAGGCGACCCAGAACAGCCAGAGCGCGATGCCGCTGCCGAGCAAGAACGCGCCGCGTCCGTTGCCGGCCCTGAAATCCCGCATCGTCAGCGCCCAGTTCTCGTCGGCCATCAGACAGAGGCTGCTGTAGATCTTCGTCGGCGAAAGCCGGCCGAGCCACGGCTCTAACGCCGCACCCATCAGCGAGTACCGCAGGTTGACGGCGAACGTCGTCACGACGAGGGCGGCGATCGGGATCGGCTCCGTCCAGAGTTCGACGGCGATGATCTGGGCCGCACCGGCGAATACCGTCGCGCTCATCAGCGTCGCTTCCGCGACGCTCAGGCCGACCTGACTCGCGAGGACGCCGAAGGCGACCCCGTAGCCGCCAACGCCGAGCGCGATCGGAACGCAGGTGAGAAAGCCGGCGCGCAGTCCCGATAGGCCGAACGTCACGGGTTCGCGCTCGGACCCTCGTGTCGGCTCGGCCGACTCCTCGCTGCGCTCGCCGTCCGTCACGTCCGACTCTCGAGAGGACTCCCCGCTTAGTTGGTGTTCCATGGGGACGTTCTAGATCAGTCTCGGAGCGTCGGTGCCTAAATCGTTCTCGAAATCGCCGTCCGTCGGGCGGATTTCGAGCCAGAGGCGTCACGTTCGCTCGCCGTCTCCCGCTAGTATACTGCCGACGGTCGAGAGAAAGAGCCGGTCCGCCCGTCGATCGAGCGCTTCCTACCCACCCGCAACCGGCGGAAACACCGACAGCGTATCGCCGTCCTCGAGTCCCGTTTCGGGGCCAGCCATATGCACCACATCGCGGCCGTTTTTCAGCACGCTCAACTGTGGTTTGATCGCCAGTCCCTCTGGCCCGTCCTCGAGCAACTGCCCCTCGAGGCCCGCGTACTCGGCTTCGAGGACGGCGAGCACGTCCCCGACAGTCTCCGCGTCGTCGAACCCGCGCGTCTGTGTTTTCTCCCCGACGGCCTCACGAAAGGTCGCGAAAAACCGCAACTCGAGTTCCATACTGGATGATCGGGGTCGACGCTCATAAGTTCGGGTGCCGAGTCAGTCATACTGCCAGACAACAGTCAGTAAACGCCCGATCGCACGCGATCGGTGCATGAATCGTTTTGTCCGACAGTATCAGGCAGTCGACGTCGCCGGCGCGCTCGTGTAGGTGACTGATTTGACGTCGGCGCTCTCGAGGACGTCGTCGATCGCGTCGGCGCCGATCGACGTCGCCGTCTCCTCGTCGTCGGCGTCGACGACGACGGTAATCGAGAACTCGAGGGTGATCGTGTACGGATCGAACGGCGCAGTCGGGTGTTCGTAGACGTCCGCGTCGTCGATCGTCCACGCGGTGACGGTGCCGTCGTCCTCGAGGCGCTCGAGCGTCGCGGCGAGTTGCTCGGTGGCGTCGTCGCGAGCGGTCGTGTCGCTCCCGCCGTGTAAGGTGATGAGCGTCGTTCCCTCTCGCGAAACTGCAAACTCCATACCCCTTTGTATCAACCGGAGGGATTTGAACGCTTGGGATGAATTCACAAATCGCAGTGTGTTCGGTCGCGCTGGGTGGTCGCTGTATCCGACAGTCAGCGGCGCAACTCGTCGTAGAGGCCGCCTAACTGCTCGAGCGAGTGATCGACCGAGAGCATCGGCCGTCGCCGACGACAGAGATCCGAGAGGCGCTCGCGTTCGTCGAGGGTGCGACGGATCGCCAGCCGAAACGCCTCGAGATCGCCGGGTTCGTACCGGTAGCCGGTTTCGCCGTCGATGACGCTGTCGGTCAGTGCGCCCTCGTCGACGGCGACGACCGGCGTGGCACACGCGGTCGCTTCGAGGGCGACCAGCCCCTGGGTTTCGACCGGGCTCGGGAAGACGAAGACGTCGAGTGCCGAATAGAACGCCGGTAGCTCCTCGCGGTCGAGAAAGCCGAGGAACCGAACGTCCGCGTCGACCGTCGCGGCGTGGGCCTCGAGGTCGGCTCTGGCGGGGCCGTCGCCGGCGAGGACGAGCGTATAGTCGGTGCCGTCGACAGCGTCGATCGCCTCACTGAGGTTCTTCTCGGGCCCGTGGCGGCCGGTGTAGCCGAGTAGCGGACCCGCAGGGAGGTCGGACGCGTCGCGAAACGCCGTCGGATCGACCGGGCGGAAGAACTCGGTGTCGATGCCGTTCGAAATGACTGTGACGTCGACGTCCGGCCCGATGTACTCGAGCAGTCGGCGTCGGGCGAACGACGTCGGCGCGACGACGTGATCGACGCGCTCCAAGAACGCCCGCTCGTAGGCGCGGTGGGCCCATTTGCAGCCGTCGACCAGCGGCGGTGGAACGTGCTGGTCGACGCGGTCGTCGAGGAGAGTGTGATAGGACGCAACGGCGGGGACGTCACGCCGGCGAGCGAAGCGGATCCCCGCCGCGCCGACGGTGTACGGCGTGTGGACGTGGACGATCTCGGGCGTCTCGAGGCCGTCGGGGATCGCCGGGAGCCCGAGTCGGTACTGCGGATACAGCGGCGCGCCGACGCTCGGGACGGCGTACTCGCCGTCATCGGGGTCGTACCCCTCCATCTCGGGAAAGACGACGGCCATCGAGCCGCGCCGACGGGCCCACCGCGCGCGCCAGAGCGCGACCGTGTAGGTAACGCCGTTGACTGTCGGCAAGTAGAGGTCGGTAAAGGCGGCGACGGACTGGGTTCCGGCCATCGGCTGTCAATCAACAAGGCCGTCCAAATCGGTTGTGGAACCGATAGGTACTGCCTCGAGTCGATGGGCGCACCTATCGCGGGCCGTCGATCCGGAACGCGACGTCGTGTTCGGAAAGCAGCGACCGCATGCGGTGGACACCGCCGCGCGTATCCCAGCCCGCGCCGGTGTAGTGTTTGTACGGATGACGCAGCCACGAGTACTCTCGGTGGGCGAAGACGTCGACGGCGTCACCGTCGGCGATAAACAACGCGACGTGGAGCTGCCACCGCGACAGCGGTGACGCGCGTCGTACCCAACTGCCGGCCGATCGCCGCCCGTCCCGGTGGACCTTCAGCGAGGCGATCGGTTCCGGCGCGAACGACATCGTCTCGAGGTCGGACCGAAACTCGCCGAGGCCGTACTCGATCGTGCCGACGTACTCGTCGGGGTGTTGGAGACACTGGGCGAAGCCTCCGAGCGGTTCTTTGATCCGGTGGAGTGTCGGCAGCACGCGACGGCGCACGCGCGTCGTCAGATCGATCGGGTGGGCGTGATCGGACTGGCGAGCGCCGTCGTAGTCGTCTGTCGAAGCCACGATACACCTATCGAGTGGGAGCGCAAAACCGTTGTGATCCGGGATTACAGGTCTTGCATCCGGATTCCATCCTCGACGAGCCGTGCGTTTCGCTCCCGATCGAGATGGGCTGCGAGGTCCTCGTGGGCGTACAGTTGAGCGATCACGTCGGCGTATAGCGTCCGCCACGCGATGGCGTAGATCGGTGACTGGCCCCACGCCCGCAATTCCGGCACCAGGTCGTCGTACGTCTCGTGGCGCTGTTCGAAGCGATCGATCGCCTCGAGGACGCGACTCGCGGCCTCCCGGTCGTCCTCGGCCTCCTCGATCGCCCGGTTCAGTCGCTGTTCCCAGCCGGCGACCGCTTCCTGCATGTCTGCACCGGCAACCTCGTCGTCCGCTGGAAGGCGCTCGAGCACTGGTTTCGGCACGCCGAGTGAGATCTCGTCCATACCTCGAGTATGGGGCCCGCTGTCAAGAAAACTACGGCCACGCCGCGAGCATGATCTCGTCGACGAACGCGTCGTCGATGCGGTACTGCTCTTTGTGCTCGCCCTCTCGCTGCCAGCCGTTTGATTCGAGGAACTCGAGCGCACCCTCGTTGGTCGCCGGGATGTTCTGGTAGACCTTCCGGTAGCCGGCGCTGTCGGCCCACTCGAGGCCGTACTCGAGCAGCTGCGAGCCGACTCCGTGGCGTCGCAGCTCGGGGCTGACGCCGACGGTGAGTTCGGCGGTGTGAGACAGCGACGGCAGTTCGTTGGCATCGAGATGCAGCCAGCCGACGACGCTTGCGTCGTCGTCGGTCGTGAGCGGGGCTGTTCTATCCTCGTCGGCCTCGTCGTCAGTGTCCGTCTCCGGCTCGAACACCGCGACGAACACGACCCGCGAGCGATCCTCGTTCGCCCGCACGAGCGCCGAATCGCCCTCGAGTTGGGTCGCGACGTTCTCGGCGACGATATACGTGCCCTCGCGGGCAACCTCGCGCATCGTCTCGATGACGCCCCGTCGGTCTTCCTCCCGAGCCGCCCTGATCGTCACCGACCCGTCCTCGAGGTCGAGCGTCGTCGTCGTCGTCGAGAGCGCAACCCGATACTTGCCGTCGGATTCAGTCAGATAGCCCTGTGTCTGCAACGCCTCGAGACAGGACTCGAGGTCATCCATCGGGGGACAGATCGGTTCGGTGTACGACCTCGATCGGGCCGGTTTCGAGTGTGCTGGGTCCGAATCGATCCGAATCGACCGCGCTAGTTCGTCGGGCGTGACGGCCCCGTGTCGCTCGACGTACTCGTAGACTGCACGCTGGATCTCGGTGTCGAACGACAGCGTCGGATGAACGCTCATACGACCCCCACCGCCGACGACCACCTTTAGTATGGGCACTGTATCCGCAAGCACGGAGTCGACGATGAGCCTCGAGAGGTGGCCCTCTCCGTTCCCCATCACCTGTGGAGACCACAATCGACAGCGACCGGCAACCGAGCAGCCACGTAACACCGACGAAAAACGGGCCAGAACTGGCGTCTGTGTCCATCAGAACCGCGTTCCCTGATACGAATCTTTTTACTCAGCGCCAGCATTGTGATTCGTGGACAAACATCATGTTAGTAGCCATCGGCGTTTTCGTTGACAATCATCACGACACTGGAGAGCCGTATCGATGACCGAACGCGAAATTACGCTGTCGGTCAACGGCACCGAACACGACCTGACCGTCGAGCCGCGAACGCTGCTCGTCACCGCGCTCCGGGAGGACCTCGGCTACACCGGCGCGAACGTCGGCTGCGAAACCGCTCGCTGTGGCGCGTGTACCGTCCGCGTCGACGGCGAGGCGATCAAATCCTGTATGCGGTTTGCCATCCAATCGGACGGGGCAGAGATCGAAACCGTCGAAGGACTCGCCGAGAACGGCGATCTCGCGCCGCTGCAAGAACAGTTCCAGGAGAACCACGGGCTCCAGTGTGGGTTCTGTACGCCCGGAATGCTCATGACGGCGGATACGTACCTGAAAGACGCCGACGACCCCTCTCGAGAGGAGATCCGGGAGGCGATCGAGGGCAACCTCTGTCGGTGCACCGGCTATCACAACATCGTCGACGCGATCGAGGCGACACTCGAGCAACGGGAGGCGAGCCATGAGTGAGAGCGACCAGCCGACCGACAACCGCGGCTTCGGCGATCCGATCGAACGCGACGAGGACGTCCCGCTGCTGACGGGCGAGGCGACGTACACCGACGACATCCAGCTCCGGGGGACGGCACATCTGGCGATCCGCCGCTCCGATCACGCACACGCCCGCATTCTCGAGGTCGACACGAGCGCAGCCGAGGCGATGGACGACGTCGTCGCGGTTTACACCGGCGCGGACGTCGAGGACAGCGGCGTGCCAAACACCATCCCGACAGCGTGGATGCTCCCCGGGCTCGTGACGCCGCAGTATCGCATGCTCGCCGTGGACAAAGTCCGCCACGAGGGCGACGGGATCGCCGCCGTCGTCGCCGAAACGCCACAGGCGGCCCGCGACGCGCTCGAGGCCATCGACGTCGAGTACGAGGTGCTCGAGCACGTCACGGATCCCGTCGAGTCGGTCGAGCGCGACGTACCGCCGGTCCACGAGGAGGCCGAGGACAACGTCGCCTTCGACTTCGAACTCGGCGACGCGGACGCCGTCGACGAGGCGTTTGCCGACGCCGATCAGGTCGCGAGCGTCGACCTGCGCCAGCCGCGGCTCATTCCGAACGCGATGGAGCCGCGGACGGCGCTCGCCGACTGGGACGTCGCGACCGAGAAACTGCGCCTCTGGATGACGAGCCAGAACCCCCATCTGCACCGGATGCTGCTGTCGGCCGGCACGCTCGGGATTCCGGAGAACAAGATTCAGGTGATCGCCCCCGAGGTCGGCGGCGGCTTCGGGAGCAAGATCTACCACTACCCCGACGAGGCAGTCACGGCTTGGTGTTCGATGCAACTCGGTCGACCAGTGAAGTGGAAAGCCAGCCGCATGGAAGGCTACGTCACCGACTGTCACGGGCGCGATCACACGACGAGCGCCGAAATCGCCGTCGACGACGACGGCACCGTCCGTGGGATTCGCGTCGAGACCCACGCCGGGCTGGGCGCACAGCTCTCGCAGTTCGCCACCGCTACACCGTCGTATCTGTACGCGACGATCCTCTCCGGCGAGTACGCCATTCCGGCCATCTACTGTCGAGTCATCGGTGCGTTCACCAACACGACGCCGGTCGACGCCTACCGCGGGGCCGGCCGCTCGGAGGGGATCTACGTCATTGAACGGCTCATGGATGTCGCCGCGCGGGAACTCGAGATGGACCCCGCCGAACTCCGGCGGACGAACCTCGTGCCGCCCGACGAGTTCCCCTACGAGACCGCCGCAGCCGTCGTCTACGACAGCGGCGAGTACGAACGGGCGATGGACAAGGCACTCGAGCACGTCGGCTACGACGACCACCGGGAGCGACAGGCCGAACTCCGCGAGGAGGGCCGCTATCTCGGCATCGGCGTCGCCAACTTCGTCGAATCGGCTGGGCTCTCGCCGTCGGGACTCGCCGGCGACCTCGGCGCGCAGGCCGGCGGCTGGGAGAGTTCGATCGTGCGCTTTGACTCGACGGGAACCGTCACGGTCCTCGTCGGCACGGCCGATCAGGGACAGGGCCACCGCACGACGTTCGCCCAGATCGCCGCCGAGGAACTCGGCGTCGACGTCGACGACATCGACGTCGTCGAAGGTGACACCGATCAGATCCCACAGGGGCTTGGAACCTACGGCAGCCGAAGTGCCTCCGTCGGCGGCGGGGCCATCGCCCGCGGCGCACGCGAGGTACGCGAGAAAGCCCGCGAGATCGCCGCCCACCAACTCGAGGCCAGCGTCGACGATATCGAGTTCGACGACGGCGAGTTCCACGTCGCGGGTGCACCCGACCGCTCGTACCACATCCAGGAGATCGCCGCGGAGGCGTATCTGGGCCACGACCTCCCCGAGGAGATGGACCCCGGCCTCGAGGCGACGAACTTCTACGACCCGGAGAACTTCACGTTTCCCTTCGGCACGCACGTTGCCGTCGTCGAGGTCGACCCCGAAACGGGCGGGATCGACCTCGAGCGCTACGTCGCGGTCGACGACTGCGGCGAGATAATCAACCCGATGATCGTCGAGGGACAGGTTCACGGCGGCATCGCACAGGGTATCGGCGCGGCGCTGTACGAGGGGGCCGCCTACGACGACGACGGCCACCTCCTGACCCGCCGGATGGACGAGTACGCCGTCCCGCACTCGACGTACGTGCCGGACTTCGAGACCGACTACACGGTCACGCCCAGCCCGCACAATCCTATCGGCGTCAAAGGCGTCGGCGAGTCGGCAACGATCGCCGCCGCGCCGACCGTCGTCTCCGCCGTCGTCGACGCCCTTGAGCCGTTCGACGTCGATCACCTCGATATGCCGATCACGCCGGAGACGGTCTGGCAGGCTATGGGAGGTGGTGAGTGATGTACGCGAACGACTTCGAGTACTACCTTGCCGAGAGCATCGACGAGGCCGTCGACCTCCTCGAAGACCACGAGGGTGCCGAACTGCTCGCCGGCTCACACGGGTTGCTTCCCCGGATGCGGACCGGGGAGGAGGCCCCGCCGGTGCTCGTCGATATCAACGCGGTCGACGGGCTCTCGGGTATCGAACGCACCGACGGTGACCTCTCGGTGGGCGCGCTCGTGACCCACGCGGAACTCGCCGAGTCAGAGCTCGTTCGGGAACACGCACCAGCGCTCGCCGACGCGGCAGGCGAGGTTGGCGACATTCAAGTCCGAAACGGGGGAACCATCGGCGGCAACCTCGCCCACGGCGACGCGCGAACCGACCATCCCGCCGCCGTCCTCGCACTCGGTGGCTCGCTTGTCGTGACGGGGCCCGACGGCGACCGATCGATCGACGCCGCCGACCTCTTTACCGGCCACTTCGAGACCGCTGTCGGGGAGCAGGAGGTCGTGACCGCGCTTCGGATTCCGATCGAAGACGACGCCTCGAGCACGTACCGCAAGCATCGTAACCCCCTGTCGGGCTATCCGCTGATCGGGGTCGGTGCGTGGGCACAGACCGACGGCGAGACGATCGAACGCGCTCGCGTCGCCGCGACCGGCAATCTCGCTCGCCCCAAGCGGCTGGCCGCCGTCGAGGCGGCACTCGAGGGCGAACCGCTCGAGGCCGCAACGGTCGAAACTGCCGCAGAACAGGCAACGTCGCTCGACGACGACGAGTTCCGACGGGACGTGCAAGCCTCGCCAGCGTACTGTCGGCACCTGCTGTCAGTCCACACCGAGCGCGCCCTCCGAGACGTCATCGACGTCGACGGCGAGTGATCATCCTTCACTGACCCGCTTGACGTCGTCGCGCGCGAACAATCGGCTCGAGTTCTCTTCAACACCGGTGGCCGGTGTGTCACTCTCTATCCAATCGTTTCTCACGACCTGTGTTACGCTGCGGCATTCGTTCGAATTGCCCCGCCACAAGTTCGATTCAGACGAGTCGTTGGGTGTTGCTGTAATCACGAATTTGCTATCGCAGTATATGATTTATCAGGGTCGACAACTGCCGATCTGGCTGTGGTGACTTACCCGATCGGTTCTCGAGCGCTCGACTCGAGTCTGACAATTACGGGAGAACGTCACTCGGTCGATGTGAAGCAACGATTGGCAGCGACATCAGGTCTGGAGGTCGATCGGGGCCGGGATGGGTCCTCAGCCGATCGTGATGGTGAGTTCCCCGCCGCTCGAGGTTCGTGCACGTTCCGGCTCGGAATTGTGAGAGAAAAGAACACGATGGTTCGCTTGTCGGTCACCGAAACCGTATCATCTGGGAACACTCTCGCTGACGATGTGCCACGCGATTCGTCAGGTGGTACGTGGTTTTCCCAGCTGCGAAAATAGGGTAAATCCCATCGGAGGCCAGAACGGCTGGCAGCCGATAGCGTATCGTAACGACTGAAACGGATCACACATTGATCGCACTGTCCGCGGTTCTCGCTCGAGTCTTCGCTCACGGGTCGTTCCTCCCCGTTCGCTTTCCTGCGGTTCTCGCTCACGTCGTTCGCTCCGAATCGCGCTCTCGTCGTGCAATCGGGTGTGCACTGACTGCTAGTGGCTACGATAGTTCAGACTCGCCGGTGTCGAATCGCCCATCAGGCTGACCCCGTTGTTAAACAGTAATGCAAGCAGACAGATAACGCATGCACCACGAGCGCAGTCTCTCACAGATGGACCTCTTCCTTTTGCATCCGGTGACGTCGTCGACGTCCGAGCGTCGCTGGCGTTCTCGAGTGATACGAGTCTCCCATCATGGCTGATCGGGCCAGCCGGATGACAACCGAGTCGATAGCTGCGATTCGGGTCACGATCGCGGTGTGTTTTCGTGGCAGCTCAGTGATCCACCGCGTCACTGTCTCGTCCGTCTCTCTGTTCCGCTTTTGTCTCCGTTTCGTCTTCTGCTGCCCTCCACTAATAAATCCTATACTGCGATATAGAATTTTGCTTGAACCGATTAGTGCGGACCTGTAATTGAACGCGGACGAAAGAGGTGGTCAATCGAGAGTCGTCTCGGCCGGTATCACTGGCCGGTAATATCCGAGGAGTAGGGAACTCTCGACGACGTATCGTCGCTGCGGGCTCACAAACAAAATGAGCGGCGACGAACGTTACGAGACAGATGATTCGTTTGTCACTGGAAGCGCTCGAAATCGCCCTCATACGGTTTACTGTAGTCAATTACCGCCGATCGCCGACCGTTCTGGCGATCGGCGTAAATATAGTAGTCACTGAAAGTCAATGCACACCGCATCGCACGACGGCTGTGCGATGCATGTGTAAATCGTTTCAGTTGTTACTATAGTTACAGCAATCCGTATCAGCCGTCACTTGAATGACCAGTGAGAATCGTCAGAGAACCCGAACTCGTCGTCGGCTGTCGTCGGCACCTCATCTGCCGACGTCTGGACGCTCTGATAGAGGTGCTCGAGGTGCTTGAGCGTGCGTTGGATGTCGTATCGGTCGACGGCGGCCCGCGTGTCGCGGTCCGTCTCGAGACACGTTTCGATCGCGTCGGTCATCGCCTCGAGGTCACCGTACGCGAAGTGCTCCCCGTTGTCCGCGTCGATCGTCTGGTCGAACGGGGCGACGTCGGCGGCAACGACGGGCGTGCCACAGGCGTTGGCCTCGAGCGTGGAGAGTCCGAGCGTGTCGGCTGTCGAGGCGGTGACGAAGGTATCGATCGACGAGTAAAAGATCGGCAACTCCTCGCGAGGGAGGAACGGTCGCAACTCGACGTTGTCGGGGGCGTTGCGCTCGAGACAGTCTCGGTAGGGCCCTTCGCCGACGATGACGAAGTCGTAGTCGGGCAACTCCTCGGCGGCGCGCAGGATCTCGCTGACGTTTTTTTCCATACTGAGCCGCCCACTGTAGCCAATGACCGTTCGGTCGGGATACCAGTTCTCCGCGGTCGGCTGGAAGAACTCCATATCGATCCCCACCGGGAGCCGGACGTGTTCGACGTCGCGTTCGATCCGTCCGGTCGAGGCAGTCACGATGTCGAAGCTTTCGAGGAACGCGTTTTCCAGCGGAACGTACAGTTTCGAAAGGGCGTTTGCGACAGACTCGAGTTTGACGCTCTGGTGGAAGTACTCCTCGATCGGCGTGTGGTGGGTGTAGATCGTCGGCAGGTCGTGTTTCTTGGCGTAGTACCGGCCGAGCATGCCGACTGGTGCGGGACCGTGACAGTGGACGATATCGAGGTCCGGGAGCGTCGACGGGCGTCTAAAAAGTGGGATCCGATAGCCAGCGTAGAACGGGTTCGGCAGCGATTGCACCGGAATCTCGCGGTCGCCGGGGTCGTAGTCGCCATCGGGGTAAATGACGTAGACCTCGTGACCTTTCCGCTCTAATTCTTCGCGCCAGAGTTTGATCGTGTACGTTACACCGTCGATTTCGGGGAAATAACTGTCCGTGAAGAATCCGATTTTCATTCAGACCACCTCCTCGTACAGCGACTGATACTGGTTCGTGACCGCCTCGAGCGAGAAGTCCTCGCTTCGATCGGCCGCGTTCGATCCGAGCCGATGCCTGAGTTCCGGGTCTGTAAGCCGCTCGAGGGCCGTTTCGAACCCGTCCACACCCGACCCAGACACCTTCAGGCAGTCCTCGCCGTCCTCGAGCCACGAGAACGTCTCGATGTCGCGAACGAGGAGGGGTTTCCCAGCAGTCATCGCCTCGAGCAGCGCGATGCCCTCGTTTTCCTCGTGGGTCGGGAAACAGAAGATGTCGCCGGCCGCGTACGCACCCCGAATGTCGTCGACGTAGCCGGTGAACGTGCAGTTTGTCGGCGCGTTCTCGATCAGCGCCGTCGTCTCTCGCCCCTTCAGGGAGAGATCCAGTGGGCCGAACCAGGCGAAATCGAGGTCGGGTAGCCGACGGGCCAGTTCGACGAACGTTTCGAGTCCCTTGCGCTTGATGACGTGGCCGACGAGGAAGACGGTCGGCGACTCGAGGTCGTATCGCTCGCGGTACTCGTCCTCGAGCGAGTCGAATCCGGCGAGTTTCTCGCGATCGACGCCGTTCGAGATCACCGTCGTCGGCGTGTCCGTGTAGGTTTCGATCAGCCCCTGATTGTACGCCGAGGGACAGACGAGCGCGTCGGCCAGTCCGTAGGCTCGCTCGAGATACGGCTTGAGCGGCTTCGCGAGGGTGTTCGTGAACCGAAAGCTGTCGCCGAAGTCTTCGGCGGTCACGTGCGTGTTCGCAACGACCGGGATGTCGCGTGCGCGTGCCCGTTTTGCGTACCAAACCGACCGCGGCCCCATGAGGTTACAGTGAAAGACGTCGGCGTCGAGGTCCGGTTTGGTCGTGTACTGCAGGTCGAGTCGGTCTAGCATTTTCCGCTGGTGGACGACGGATTCACGAATGCCGCCGGTGACGTGGTCCTCGAATTCGAAGTAGTGGCTGATCTTCATCCGAGTGGGTTAGTCGCGGGTCCGGTTGGTGACACAGTACGGCCGGTCCAGAGCGAACGCCGGGTGTGGCAGTGCCCTTTCACTCGACTTCGAGCCACGGGACCTCCATGAGCGGCGGAATGTGCGTCTCGATGTGGTGTTCCCAGACGCCCTCCTCGCCGAAAGCTTCCCCGTGGTCGGCCGTCACGATCACCTTGCCGTCCAGTTCTTCGACCAGTTCGGCGACGGATTCGAGGGCGATCCGCAGGTTCTCCTCGTAGAGTGCCATCGCCGCCTCGCGGGTGCCGTTCGTGACGACGTCGGTGGGATCGAGTTCGAGCCAGAGCCCCGCCTTCTGGGCGAGTTCGCTGCCCTCGAGTTTGTCCTCGACTTTCGGGCGGAGCGTATCGCCGAGCGAGGCGATCGCACCGCCGTCGTCTCCGCTTTCCTCGGCTTCCTCCTGTTTCCGAATCCCTTTCTGGATCTGTTTGAGCTTCTGGCCCTTACCGCGGGCGAGGTAGGGGGCGTGAGGTTGCATATAGTGGAGGACCGTCCGCTCGGCCTCCTCGACGGCGGCTTGATGGTCGTAAAACGCCTCCGTCAGTCCCTCCGGTGGAACCGTACCGAGGTCGTCGTCCCAGCCACTTTTCCAGACGTCGAAGACGTTGCTGATGTGTTCGGAGGCCGTCCACTCGTAGTCGCAACTGGCACCCCACTTGAGTTCGTTCAGCGGAATCCCGAGGTCGTTGATGAAGGGATTCCCCGAAAAGTACGCGATATCGTGGTCGCCGGTAAACGTCCGGTAGGCCCACTCCGGCGTCGACGAGCCGGTACTCCAGCGCTTTTCCAGCGTCCCGTCGAGGTAGTCGTCGTAGACCTCGCTGAACACGTCGTATCGGCACGCATCCAGCACTAGACAGTAGTCCCATTCCGACTCGAGGAAATGCTGGTCCTGCATTAATTGGCGATACCTTTCGAGTCTCCCTACGTATGCTTATTGGTTTTTGGACTTTCTCTGTGGCTGTCCTACGCGCGTCGAGCCGGCGCGGCCGTGTTGGCGGTCACTCGTCGACCCGAGACCTTACTCGAGGTAGCCGAGTTCCCGAAGCCGGTCGCGGGTCTCCTCGTCGGCTTCGGCCAGCGCGTCGGCCTCGTCCGCGTCGGTCTCGGACGGATCGTCCCACGCACCGCCGGCGTGCTCCTCGAAGCGGGCGAGTGCCCGTTCGGTTGCGGCGACGACGTCGTCGTCGGTCGGGTCGACCGGTGACCGTTCTGCGGGGTCGTCGTCGAGTCGGTATCCCTCGTCAGAAATTCGGTCCGCGCGGACGTACTTGGCGTCCGTACTGCGGGCTGCGCGCAGTCGCGCGTAGGCGCGGTGATCGTCTGAGAGGTCGATGCCGGCCTCGCTCGCTTTCTGTTCTAGGTGGTGGAGTTCGATGACCGGCTGGGCGTATTCGACGAACGCGTAGTCGTCGGCCGCGCCCTCGCCTTCGAGGATAGCCCGTTGCCCAGCATCGGGGTCCGTGGCTCCCTCGAAAGCACGGTACTCGTCGGCGAGCAGCGACCGCGTCGGGTCGCGGGAAACGGCACCATTGTCGGACTGTCCTACTGTGTCAGGATCGACATCCAGCACGTCGAGTGTCGTGTGGTAGAGATCGAGCAACTCGACGAGGTCGTCGCGACGATCGGCCTCGAGAGCTGGATGTTTGACCAGCAGCGGGACGTTGATGAGTTGGTCGTAGAGGGCGAACTCGTGCCCGTAGAGGTCGTGTTCGCCATGGAGTTCGCCGTGGTCGGCCGCAACGACGACGGTTGTCTCCTCCCATTGCCCAGTTTCGCGCAGCCAGTCGAACAGGCGGCCGAGTTCGGCGTCCATGTGGGCGATCTCGGCGTCGTAGAGCCCGCGGATGGCGTCCCACTCCTCGTCGTCGATGTCTCGTGCGCCGGAGTTGTACTCCTTCGAATTCTGGCAAACGTCGTCCGGATCGATGCCGGGAGCGAACGTCTCGCGGTACTCCTCGGGCGGGTAGTAAGGTAGATGGGCGTCCATCAGATTGATGAACGCAAACCAGCCCTCGTCGCTGTCGCTGTCGTCGATGAACGACTTCGTTCGGTCGATGACTGACGGCGTCTTCGAATCGGCTCCCTCGCCGCTGGCGAGTTTGGCGTGAGCCATCGCGCCGAGGTGAACGAGTTTCGACGCGAGTTCGCGGAGGTAGTCGTTGTCGTTGACTGCCTGCCACGCGCTCGCAAGCGGGCCCGAGAAGACGTCGCCGGGCAGCACCTCGAAAAACGAGTCCTGTGCATCGAAGCCCTCGGTAAGGCCAGTGTAAGGCGTGATCCACGCGTTCGAGGAGTAACACGCCGTGTCGTAGCCGGCCGCCGACAAGACCGACGCGAGGGTCACGTCGCCGTCGAGGTACGGACTCCCCTGGTCGGCTCCGTGCTGGCTCGGGTAAAGCCCGGTAAACAGCGAGGCGTGGACTGGCAGCGTCCACGGCGCGGGTGCGACCGCCGACTCGAAGACGGTTGCCTCAGTGGCAAACTGCGAGAGTGCGGGCGTCGTCTCCCGTTCGTATCCGTACGGGCCGAGGTGATCCTTTCGAACCGTATCCAGAACGACGAAGAGGACGTTCGACTGCCGAGTTTCGTCCATTACTGGTGCCAACTGGGTCCATCCAAATAAAATGAGTTAACTGTTCCGTGTTACCATTCTACATTCTTCGTCCACCACGGGCCGAGGGAGTTGCCTCGAGTAACGGGCAAAATAGGCTATCGATACCCACCCTCGCTGGCAGCAACCAGACGTTTCAAGTTCGCTAGCGATTCATATCTGCCATGGATGCTCGTAACCGGCGCGCGTTTCTCCTCGGCGCCTTCGGGACGATCGCGGTCTTTGCCGTCCTCCTTTTTGTCGTCGGCACGAGACGCGTCGTCGACTCGCTGCTGTCGGCAGACCCATCGCTGGTCGCCGTGACGTTCGCGCTCGCGATCTGCTGGCTCGCCGCCTGGAGTTTGATGCTCCGGACCGTCCTCGTCACGCTCGGCGTCACCATCCCGGTTGTGAAGGCGTTTTTCGTTTATTCCGGTGCCGTGTTTGCGAACAACGTCACGCCGTTCGGGCAGGCCGGCGGCGAACCGGTCGCGGCGCTGCTCATCTCGAAAGTTTCCGATTCGCGCTACGAGACCGGGCTTGTCGGCATCGCCAGCGTCGACGTCCTCAACGTCGTCCCGTCTATCTCGCTTATTTTCGTCGGCGTCGGCTACTATGCGACCACTGCCGCCATCGGCGAGCGACTCGAGACGGCCGTCAGTTCGGCTGTCGTGCTGATCTCCGCGGTTGTCCTCGTCATCGGCCTCATCTGGCGGTATCACGGGACGATTATCGACCGACTCCCCGCCATCGTCGCCCCGCGACTCGAGCGACTCGGACTCGAGCGATTCGACTCGCAAACGCTGGAAGCGGATCTTGCGGACCGGTTGCAGCGGTTCTTCGAGAACATCGAACGCGTCGCGGTCGATCGCTGGCGGCTCGTCGCCGTGGTCGGCCTCTCACTGGCCGGCTGGCTCTTCCAGACGGCCGCACTCATGGCGGCGTTCGCCGCCCTCGGCTACAGCGTACCGCCGTACGTCCTGTTGTTCGTGATTCCACTGGCCAACCTCGCCGGGGCTGCGCCGCTTCCGGGCGGCCTCGGCGGGATCGAAGCCGCTTTTGTGACGCTTCTCGTGCCGACAACCGGCGTCGAGGCGTCGGCCGTTACCGCGGCCGTCCTCATTTTCCGCGGTGCGATCTACTGGATGCCGGTGCTGATCGGCGGCGTGTCCGTGTCGGCTTTCGGCGTCCGCGCGCTCCGGTGACCCTCGAGCGGCGCGTCGACCGAGAAGTTGATTCTCGTCCGCCGCGGACGTACACTACGCGACATGTATCGGGGAGGCCACGCCGGATTCAACGCGCTATTGTACGCCCCGTTCGTCCCGCCCGTGAGCTACTACTGGTCGCTCGAGCTCGCGCTGTTGGGCGCGGCGATCGCCATCGGCGTGGCGAACCTGCCGGACGTCGACGAGCCGCTGCCGTGGCTTCGCCACCGCGGGCCGACGCACACGATCTGGTTTGCGGTCGTCGTCGGACTGCTCTCCGGTGTCGGAACCGCACTGCTCGCCCCGGCGACGCCGCAGGCGTTTCAGTTTGGCTTCGTCGTCGGCACCGCTGGCATCCTCGCCCACCTCGCGGGCGACATCGTGACGCCGATGGGAATCAGCCCCTTCGCGCCACTCTCGAGCTATCACGTGACGCTCAACTGGTTCAAATCCAAGAACAGCCGCATCAACCGGGTCGTCCTGCTCGTCGGGACGGCCGCACTGGGCGTCTCGCTGCTGCTCGCGGTCGGCCTGTCGATCGTGTTTGTCTCCAGCGGCTGATCGGACGGTGTTCGAGCGTCGATCGCTCGAGGCGTCCGTTATTGGATCCGAGACAGTTCGTCTGTCCGCCATGCGAGCACCCCGAGTGATAGCGCCCACAGCAGGACCGTCGCGCTCGTTCCGTGAACGGCGAGTCCGGGGCTCCATGTCGTCTCGATCGGGAACAGCCAGGCGATTCCCGTCGGCGAGAACGAATCGATCACGAGGTGTGACCCGATCGCTAATCCGACGGCGACTGGGACCTCTCGTTCCCGTCGGATCGCGTACACACCGGCGACGATCCCCAGCGCGAAAAGTGGCGTGTGGGTGAGCCCGCGGTGAACCAGCGGCCAGTCCCACGCTGCGGGAAACAAAAAGTCTGCATCCGGACATACGCCGAGGACGGCTCCGATCCATGGGTCGGCGTCAGTGAACGCTCGAACGAGGGCATACCCGACGATGGCGTGGGTCACGAACGCCCCCGCGAGGTACAGTATCCGAACACCCTCCATTACGTTCGCATTCGGTTGACGGCTACACGTAGTTTGTGGTGACGATCGCCTCGCTCGCGATTCTGTGATGTGCTCTCTGTCGTCGAAACCACCAACACTTACACTCGAGTCCATTGACCACCCACTAATGGTGCTGTTGCAACTCGAGGAAATGCCGTCCTGGCTCGAGTCGATGTTTACGTCGGAACTCGCCTTTCTCGTCCTGTTCGGGATCTGTATCCTCGAGGGCGCGATGATGTTGCGGTTCATGCCGAGCGAACTCGTCGTACCGGGCGCCTTAGCGCTGATCGGATCGTCGGTCCCCGAACTGGTCACGATCGTCGCCATCGCGGTCGTCGGCACGACGATCGGTCAGACCGTGCTGTTCTTTCTCGTCCGCCGTGCCGGCCGGGAGTACGTGCTTCAGAAGCGGTGGTTCCCGGTCACGGAATCGCGACTCGAGCGGTTCGACGGCTGGTTCGACCGCTGGGGGGCAATTGCCGTCGCCGGCAGCAACACGATGCTGTTCGTCCGCGGGCTGTTGACCGTTCCAGCCGGCCTCTCGGAAATGAACGCGCGGTCGTTCGTCGCCCTGTCGGCGATCGGCTCGCTGTCGTTCCAGTTGATCCTCGCCGGGCTCTACCTTCTCGGCGGGCATCTGCTCATCTTCGGTTGATCGCGCCAGAACGAGTGACCGCAGCCGGTTCATACGAACGTCTGTCAGTCAGTCCCGGTGCACCCGAATGGCGAGTCGCGGGTGCGCCGAGACACAGTGATAGCGGACCGTATCAGTCGTCCCGTCGATGGACCGGCAGCCGGAACCGGACGCCGGCATCGTGGAGTTGCCACCTGATCTCCGCTCCGGCCCACGTCAACCCGGTCAGGAGGCCGATACCGATAGCGGCGAACTCGGACGATCCCATCCAGACCGGCGTCGCGTACAGCAGGCCGTTGTACACGCGATGCGGGAGGAGTTCCTCGAGGAGGCCACCGAAGAACTCGAGCGGGCTGAAGCCGAAGCCGCTGTCGCTGGCTCCGCCGCCACCGCCGCCACTATCAGCCTCCGTGCGAGACTCGAGGCCGAGTTCGGCCGCGCTTTGGCCGCCTTCGCTTTCCTCACCGGTCTCGAGACGTTCCGCCTCGTAGGGGAGTGTCGAGCCGACTTCCCACACGACCTCGCCGGATTCGTCGACCTCCATCACGCGGTTGCCGTGGGAGTCGGCGATGAGCGTGTTCCCGTTGGGCAGGCGGTCGGCGTCTCTCGGCCACTGAATCTGGTCGTCTTCCCACTCCCAGCTGCGGGTCCACTCGCCGTCCGCACCGCCCTCGCGCTGGAATTCCTGTACGCGTCCGTTCTCTGAGTCGGCGACGACGACGGCCGGGCCGCCCTGCGATTCGGGGATGTAGTCCGGGTTGTGCTGTTCGTACTGGACGTCGTAGTCGTTCTCGCTGCCGAGCGTCCAGTCGTCGACCAGTCCCTCTTCCTGATCGATGAAGACGACCTGATCCTGGTTCCGCAGACTGACCATGATCCGGCCGTCGTTCGGATCGTCCTCGGCTTCGATGTACGAGACGTCGTTGATGTGGGCCCAGTCTTCCGGATACGGGCCGGCCTCCTCGACGGGGAAGTCGCTCTGGGCGTCCCAGAGCCACTCGACGACTTCCGTTTCGGTGTTCACGATGAACACCTGATCCGCGACGATGTCGGCGATCGCCACGCGCTTGTCGTCAATCCGCGTCGAATCGTGCCACTCGCCCGCGGTCTCTTTGTAATCGTAGCGTTCGTAGAGCACCTCGACCTCGCCGGTCTCGAGGTCAACGCGCTCGAGGACGTTTCTCGCACACGGAGGATCGCTACACGTCGGTCCTTCGGAGTGGATCGTGTCCGTGGCCACGTACTCGATGGTCATCGGATCATCTTCGACGGAGTCGACGTCGAAGTACTTCGTGCGCGTGTTGTTGTAGTAGACCACCTCACCGTCGGGCGCGTAGGCAGTGATCGTTCCGGCACGGCCGGATTCGGTGATGACCGTGTGATTTTCGGTCTCTGGGGCGGTCGGCACGTCTGCCTCGGTCGCCGTCGAGAGCCCGTCGTTCGACGACGCGCTGACGACGACTGCAGCCGACACGAGCAGTATCGCGACGAATACGATTCGGAGTCGGTTCCGCGAAATCGTCGAGCGAAGTCGCGCAAGCGGCGGGCGAACGCGATCAGTCACAGGCGCTCACCCACGAACGAGTTGATGCGGAGGAAACTATTGAGTTCGACATATGGTTCGGCAGTGATGTTTGTATTCTGAGCAAGGCATTAGAATCTTTGTTAATATATATGATATGAGCGGTGACAGAACGGCCACCCTAGGCCCGACATCCCTTCCAACGGGCTGGTCACAATCCACGACTCGCTCCGTGAACCGGCACACACTGTCCGAGCGCGACTCACGAGACGTCGAATCGTGGACGCTGACTCGCTCGAGCGGCGACGTCTAGCTCCGATCGGGCCAGCCGTCACACGTCTGTGCGTCCAGTCGGTCGTCAGTCATCGAGATCCACCGTACCTCGTTCCAACTCAACCGGTAGTGACAGGTGTCCGGTTTTAGTTGCTCCCAGTAGATGGTCTGCATCGACGGGACGTCTGCGTCGTCGGGCGTGATCGGGACGCTCCCCTCCGGCGTCGCCTCTTGCTCCATCGTCTGGAGCGTTGACTTCGGTGCCGGTGAGCCGATGTTCCAGGCCAACCCCGAGAGGATGAGCACACCGATCACAGCGACGACGATCC
The DNA here is from genome assembly GCF_009392895.1 of Natronorubrum aibiense. Lineage (GTDB taxonomy): Archaea > Halobacteriota > Halobacteria > Halobacteriales > Natrialbaceae > Natronorubrum > Natronorubrum aibiense. The sequence continues at coordinate 1,971,322 of NZ_CP045488.1, forward strand.
ACCGACGGCGAGCCGTTCGGGTCGCGTCGTGATCGGCCCGGTCCATTTCTGTTCTCGTCGTTCGCCACGCGATCACGCGTTCGACGGTGATGGCGACGCCGAGCGCGACGAACGAGAGCCACAGAAGCGCATCAGTTGAGCCGTCCATGTCGATGTACAGCACCTGAAAGGCGAGTATCGCGCCGCCGGCCGGCACCCACCACCGCACTCGTGGGTCACGGACGGCCGCGTGCGCCCAACCGTAGAACGCCACTGGAAGGAGCACCGAGCCGTAGCCGAACACTAACAGTATCGTGTAAATGTGCTCGGCCCAGCTGTGTGGCGAGCCGGCGACCAGCGGCGCAAGCACCGTCTGGACGACCATCGGAACGAGTGCGCCGGCAGCGGCGAACACAAGGACGACGATCCCGGTCACGACGCCACCGCCTGCGACCGCCGAGAGGGCCCCGTTCCGGCCACGTCGCTGATAGGCCATTCCAACGATCAAAAACGCGAAGACGGCCCCCGACTGCCACGAACCGGCGCTCAGCGCCGCGACGGCCCCGGCGAGAAACGGCCGGTCGCGGAGAACGAATGCGAACGAAGCGATGCCGAAAAACAGCGCGTAGAACTGCGCCCGAACCCCTTGCAACGGGAGGATGTAGAGTTCCGGGACGACGAGCATCGTGAGGCCGGCGGCGACTGCCGGCGTGTGCTCGTCGGTCACGAGGTACGCTATCCACGCGACGAGCACCACGCTCGCGGCAGCGACGAGCGATGTAAGCGCCGAACTGAGACCGTACAGGACGAGCATATCGCCGCCCGACAGCGCCGCCAGAACGGCCGTAATGGCGAACGGGACGGGCGGGTTCACGTCCCAGACGTCGATGTACGGAACGCCGCCCTGGAGGACGTACCAGCCCGTGTGCTGGAAGAACGCCGGGTCGGTCGCAAGCGACGGCCACTCGAACCGGTAATACAGGACGAATCCAGCGATGAACAGGACGACGACGATCGGGCTGAGCGTGCTGAGCCATGCGGGACGTGATCGAAGGGAGGTGCGGAGTGCCATGAGCGGGACTTATCGGCGTACGACGCCAAACGGGTGGCAGCGACCTGATTCGAGGGAAGACAGTGGAACGAGTGTCATTGGATTCGACCTCGCTTAGATGCGTTGTGAGACCTTCTTCGCGGCGGCGAGGGCACCTTGATCCCACGCGACGCGGTGGTCGAGGCCGGTCTCGTCAGCCTCTTGGTCGGCGTCGTAGTGCTCGAGATACCACTTGTACGTCTCCACGAGCGCCTCCTCGTTCGAGTACTCGGGCTTCCAGTCGAGGCGTTTCAGTTTCTCGACGGAGACGTAGGAGTCCTCGTGGGCCGTCTCGTAAACCCACGGATACAGCGGAGAGAGGTTCAGCCGCTCGAGGACGCGAAGGACTGCGACCGTGAGGAACGCGGGCGTTCCGATAGTGCGCTTGTCCGTCCCCGCGTAGTCGATGGGGGCCTGGAAGTCCTCTTTCATCGTGCCGAACTCGTCGGTGCCGACGTTGAACGTGTCGTTCACGTCGGCTTCGTCACCGGTGAGCATCAGTTCGATGGCGGTGACGAGGTCGTGGACGTGGAGCAACTGGTACTTGTTGTTCCCCCAGCCGACGAGCGGGACGTTCGCGCCGTCCTCGATCCAGTCGAACAGCACCTGAAAGACGCCGAGTCGCTGCGGCCCGATGAACGTCTTCGGGCGGAGGATCGGAACGCACATGCCCATACGACGGAAGTCCTGACAGATCTTTTCGGCCTCGATCTTTGCCTCGCCGTAGGGCCCAACCCCATCCAGCGACGACTCCTCAGTGATGGGGTGGTCGTCGTGCGTGCCGTACACCGCAGTCGAGGAAATGTAACAGACCCGATCGACGCCGTGTTCATTCGCCGCCCAGAGCACGTTTCGCGTCCCGTCGATGGTCGTCTCTCGGATGCGGTCGGCATCCCACAGCGGGAGCGCAGCAGCTGCGTGGACGACGGCGGTCGCCCCGCTTTCCTCGAGCGCGTCGGCGACGGATTCCTCGCGCCGGACGTCGCCTTCGATGAAGTCGATGCCGTCCGTGTCGTCCTCGGGTTCGAAGGGTTTGAGATCGAACGCGGTGACGTCCCACCCCTGATCGCGGAAGTACTGACACGTGTGTAGGCCGAGGAATCCGGTCCCGCCCGTGACGAGAACCGACCCGCTCGAGTCGTCGCTGGTGCGCTCACTATCGCTCATCGTGATGTTAGACTGGGTATCAGTACGGTGCCTCAATAGTATATCGGCGTTTCACAGGACGTACACGGTCCCTATTCTCGTCGAACGCGACACTCGGACCGGTGGCGTGATAGAACGACGGTCGACGGTGTCGCGCGGATTCGCTTTCCATTGCCCACTACAAGGAACGCGGCCATCAGCAATGCAGTGCTTTCCACTGCAACGGTCGACCTCGTCTACTGGCCAGTTCGCTCGGCACTGGTGCTCGAGCCGCTCGGACCGTCTTCGTAAACAGAGTCTAAACCTTCTTCACCTGATGAAAATTTGACTATAGCCAAAGCGCGGTTAACGTCGTTGTAAGCCGATAATTCGAACAAAGCAAGCCGGACCTTTTTGCTATCTTCTCTGGAGAGTGACAGAGATAGATGGCCAGCGCCCACAGCAACCGGAATCGGGTCGTGGTGACTGCCTCCGGGCTGGTAAAGGAGATGCGCCCCTGGCAATGGTACAAACAGAGTATCTTGCTTTTGGGGCTCGTCTTCTCCGGCAGTCTGTTCGATCCGGCCGCCGTCACGAACGTCACCCTCGGCATCGTGGCCTTCTGTGCGATCGCGGGGACGACGTACATCGGGAACGACATCCTCGACGTCGAGGAAGACCGCAACCACCCACGAAAGAAACACCGCCCCATCGCCAGCGGACAGGTCCCGATCACCGTCGCGGTGGTGTTTGCAGCCGTATTGTTCGTCGGCGGTCTCTCCCTCTCGTGGTATCTCGGCCCGTTGTTTCTCCTCGTCGTGCTCACGTACCTCGCCCAGAACGCGCTCTACTCCGTCTTCCTCAAAGACCTCGTCATCGTCGACGTGATGGTCATCGCGATCGGGTTCGTCCTGCGGGCGATTGCAGGCGTCGTCGTCATCGACGTCTATTTGAGCCCCTGGCTCGTCGTCTGCACGTTCCTCGGGGCGTTGATGCTCGCACTCGGCAAGCGTCGCCACGAGATGGTCGTCAGCGACGATCCGGCCGCCTCGAGGGCCACCCTCGCTGAGTACACTGAGGAGATCCTCGATCAGTTGCTCATTGCCGTCCTCGCGGCGCTGGTCGTCTCTTACTCGCTCTATACGTTCTTCCGCGGTGGGCTGTGGATGATGGCGACGCTCCCGTTCGCGTTCTTCGCGACCTTCCGATACCACTATCTCACGCACACCGAATCGCTGGGCGGCGATCCGAAGTTCCTCTTCGGTGACCGACCGTTTTTCATCAATTTCGTTGTCTGGGGCCTCGTCGTCGTCGCTGTCCTTTATCAGGTTCCGCCCCGACTGCTCGAGGTGATCGTGTGACGCCCAACTCCCCGAGCCATCCATGACACGTCGATACGACCTGCAGGTCCATACGGACGCGTCGCCCTGCTCGAGTACCCCACCCGAGCGCGTCGTTGCCGCGGCGGTCGACGCCGGCCTCGACGGCATCGCCGTCACCGACCACGACACGCTCGCCAACGTCGACGCCGTTCGGGAGGCCTCCCCGAGTGACCTCGAGGTGATCGCTGCGGTCGAGGTAACGACGACCGAGGGCCACCTTCTGGCGCTCGACGTGACGGAGGTACCACCGCGGAACGATCCGCTGACGGTGATCGACCACGTCCACAAGCAGGGCGGGGTCGCCGTCCTCTCGCACCCCTTCGACACGCTGCGGCAGGTCTACGAGACGGACCTCGAGGCGCTCGCGGCGGCCGTCGACGGCGTCGAGGCAATCAACTCCCGCTGTGTCCGCCGCCGGTTCAACGAGCGCGCAGCGACGTTTGCGGCCACCCACGGGCTAGCGGCGACCGGTGGCAGCGACGCACACTTCCCGGTGGAGGTCGGCCGCGCGTACACCTGTGTCGAGGGGGACGGCTCGCTCACCGACGCCATCCGCGACGGGCGCGTCCGACCGGGCGGTCGCGGCCGGTACCTCTCGGGCCACGTCGCGACGAAACTCCACCAGTTTCGCACCGCCTCCGCTCGCGCCGTCTCGAACCTGTCGCTGGGGCGATCTCCGTGACGATGAACGTCAAAGCCGTCGTCGACCGGAGTCGGACGGTCATCCGCGACCACGGCGTCTGGCTGACGGCGCTGCTGACGGTCGTCGTCTTCGCCGGCCTCGCCGCCTACACGGGCCTCGAGGACGTGACGAGCGCTCTCGTCGCGCTAGAGTGGACGACGTTCGGCGCCGTCGTCGGCCTGACGACCGTCGGTTACGCCTTTCGCTTCGCCAAGTGGCACTACTATCTCCGGCGACTCGAGATCGACGTCCCCCTCGGTGCGAGCGCGATCACCTTCTTCAGCGGCCTGATGATGGTCGTCACGCCGGGCAAAGCCGGCGAGGTCTGGAAAGCGTGGTTCCTGCGCGACACGCGCGGCGTGCCCGCGAGCACGGTCACCTCCGTCGTCGGCGCCGAACGCGTGACGGACCTCATCGCACTCTGTGCGATGGCCGCACTCGGGCTGGTGCTCTACAGTCGCTCGTCGCTGCCCGTCGTCGCCGTCCTCGGGGCCATCGTCGTCGGCGTCGGCCTGCTGCAGTGGCGCGCGGCGTCGCTCGCCGTACTCGACCGACTCGAGTCGGTTCCGGTCGTCGGCGACTACGCGACCGAACTCGAGCAGTTCTACGAGAGCACGTACCGCCTGTTTCAGGTGCGTCCGCTGGCCATCTCGACGGTGTTCAGCCTCGCAGCGTGGGGGTTAGAGGGCGTCGCGCTCTGGATCGTACTCGAGGGGTTCGGCGTCGAGGCAAGCGTCGTGATCGGACTGTTCGTCTTCGGCCTCGGATCGGTTATCGGCGCGATCTCGATGCTGCCCGGCGGACTCGCCGCGGCGGAGGCGTCGATGGTCGGTGTGTTACTCACGTTCGGCTACCCCGAAGCCGTCGCGGCCGCGGCCACGATCGTGATCCGCGTCGGAACGCTGTGGTACGCCGCAGTGCTCGGGATGGTGGTGTTCCTCACGTACAAGACGACGCACTGAGGCGTCCGCGTTCAGCGATACGGTTTACTGTAGTCAATTACCGCCGATCACCGACCCGTTCTGGCGATCGGCGGTACATGGTTACAGCAATCCGTATGAGACAGTGGGTCGTCTCGAAGCGGCTTCGGCTCCGTTGGCTGTGCTGTGTGCCGCATCGGTCCCGTCCTAGTCCAGTATCCCTATATAAATTCCGTCGCAACCGGTTCGTATGCAGAACACTCGAGTGCTCGTGACCGGCGGTGCGGGATTCATTGGCTCGAACCTCGCAAACACGCTCGCTGCGGAAAACGAGGTTATCGCCGTCGATAACGGCTATCTCGGAACGGCCGCGAATCTCGACGACGACGTGACGTACGTCGAGGCGGACGTCCTCAAGGACGACCTACCGACCGACGTCGACGTCGTCTATCACCTCGCCGCGCTCTCGAGTCGCCAGATGCTCGAGGAGAACCCGCGTCAGGGTGCTCGCGTCAACGTCGAGGGCTTCGTCAACGTCGTCGAGCAGGCGATCGAGGACGGGTGTCGGACGGTCGTTTACGCGTCAACGTCGTCGATCTACGGCAGTCGGACGACCCCGTCGAGCGAAGACGATCCGACCAAGGCGGCGACGGGCTACGACGCGTCGATGCTCGGCAGGGAGCGCTACGCCGAGTACTACAACACCATGGAACCCGAGATGACCCTCGCCGGGATGCGATTCTTTTCGGTCTATCAGGGCTACGGCGGGGCCGAAGCGCACAAAGGCGAGTACGCGAACACGGTCTCACAGTTCGCCGAGAAGATCGCGAGCGGAGAGTCGCCCGTGCTGTGGGGCGACGGCACGCAGACGCGGGACTTCACGCACGTCGACGACATCATTCGCGGCCTCGAGATGGCCGCGGACCACGACCTCGAGGGCGTCTACAACCTCGGCACGGGCGAGCCGTATTCGTTCAACGAGACCGTCTCGCTGATCAACGAGACACTGGGGACGGCGGTCGAACCGACGTACGAGCCGATTCCGCTCGAGAACTACGTTCACGATACGTACGCGGACTGCTCGAAGTTCCGTGACGAAACGGGCTGGGAGCCCCGAATCGACTTCGAAGAGGGTGTCAAACGTGTCTGCGAGCCGTATCTCTCCGTTACGAACTGAGCTACGAGGCCCACACCCACACAGCACCCTCCTTCTCGCGGCGGGCGACGATCAACTCGTGAACGGCGACTGAGCGCAGCTATCGTAGCCACCGAACATCACTGCACACCTGATCGCACGACGGCTGTGCGATTCGTGTGGAACTACTATAGTAGCCACTGGAAGTCAGTGCATACCCGATCGCACGACAGCTGTGCGATCGGTGTGTAAACCGTTCCAGTTGTTACTATATCTACTGCCGCTCGAGTCGACAGCCCTCCCAACGAACGTATCAGTTTCGGTGATTGCCCCCGCACGTATATCCGTGCTCGCGGCGAAACACGGACAACAGTGGAACCCCTCAGTTCGAGACGAGGGGATCGATACCGATCCCACCGCAGATCGTCTCTTCGACGTGGTCGACCAGTGCTCGATCAGCACAGCGGACACCAAAACGGGACGCTGACGCACACGCTGTCGGTAATAGCGAGCGCGACAGCGTCGTGCGTTACGTCCGGCCCGTACTCGACCGCGGGTCGACGAACGCGTATGGCTCGCGCTGCCGAACGCGGCCAGCGAACCGAGATCGACGGGACTGCCAGATCGCAATGAGTAATTCCAAACCCTTCGGACCGGAGCCAGCACAGATTCTGTTAGTCGAGGACAACCCGGGTGACGTCCGACTGACCAAAGAAGCGTTCAAACAGGGCCGCATCGAGAACGATCTCTACGTCGTTTCCGACGGGAACGAGGCACTCGAGTTCCTCTACCAGCGCGGCGAGTACGCCGACGCGCCGCGGCCCGACCTCATCTTGCTCGATCTCAACTTGCCCCGAAAAGACGGGGAGGACGTCTTAGAAGAACTCAAAGAACACTCCGAGCTCCGCTCGATTCCGGTGATCGTCCTGACGAGTTCCAATGCCGAAGAGGACGTCGTCAGATCCTACGAACTGCACGCAAACGCCTATCTCACGAAGCCAGTCGATCCGGACGAGTTTATCGAAACCGTCCGTGCGTTCGAGAAGTTCTGGTTCACCGTGGTCCGACTCCCGCCGGAGGATGACCACAAATGAGCGAAACGAATACCCACTCCGAATCGGATGCCGACGCCGACACTCTGGAAATCCTCCTGATCGAGGACAACCCCGGCGATGCACGCTTGATTCAGGAGATGCTCCAGGGGACCGAAGAACTCGCCCAACGGATCAGTTCCGATGAATCGGCGGGCCGAACTCCCGAAATCACCAACGAGACGTACCTTGAGGACGGCCTCGAGATGCTCGAGGAGACGAACGTCGACGTCGTGTTACTCGACCTGAACCTTCCCGACAGCGAGGGACTCAGTACGCTCGAGACGGTGCACGCCGAAAGCGACGAGACTCCGATCGTCGTCTTAACCGGCGTCCGCGACCAGCAAGTCGGCGTGCAAGCCATCCAGCGCGGTGCACAGGACTTCCTCGTGAAAGACGAGGTGACGAGCGAGTTGCTCGTGCGAACGATTCACCACGCGATCGAGCGGGCCCGTCAGGAACGCGAACGTCGCCGTCAACGCGAGCAACTGGAAGCGCTGAATCGTCTCAACCGAATCGTCCATGCGATTACCCACGCGGTGATCACGACGGAGACGCGGGCGGACTTAGAACAGCGCGTCTGTGAGCGCCTCGCCGCGTCCGACGCCTACCGATTCGCGTGGATCGGCGAGGTCAACCCGGGGAGCGATCGAATCGTGCCGAAGGCCGCGGCCGGCGTCGAAGAGGGGTACCTCGACGACGTCGAAATCAGTATCGCTGAAGACGACGAAAGCGGGCAAGGACCGGCCGGAATGGCGCTCCGGACCGGAAAAGTACAGATGATGAACGACGCGCAGATGGACCTGGAGTTCGAGCCGTGGCGTGAAGCGGCGCTCGAGCGCGGCTACAAATCCTCCGTTGCGATCCCGATCGTTTACGAAGACCTCGTCTACGGCGTGTTGAACGTCTACTCGTCGTCGCCGCGTGCGTTCGAAGGCGCCGAGACCACGATTCTCGCCCGAATCGGCGACGTCATCGCCCACGCGATCACGGCGATCGAGCGGAAAGATGCCCTCGTCAGCGACGCCGTCATCGAACTCGAGTTCCGCGTCGATTCGATGGCCGAGCCGTTGGTCGACCTCTCGACGGCCGAATCGTGTACGATCGAACTCGAGCAACTCATCCGTGGCGACGAGGCGTTGCTCGCCTACGGCTCGGCCGAGGGCGTCGATCAGGAGACGTTTCGTGATGCGATCGACGACACCGAGGGATTCACCGAGGTTCGGTTTCTCACCGTCAGACGCAACGAGTTCGAGTTTGAGCTCGTCGCACCGACTGCAGTCTCGCTATTCGAGACGATCGCGACCCACGGTGGCCGGGTGCGGTCCGCGACGATCGACGACGGCGAGTTCCGCTTCGTCGTCGAACTCCCACGGGGCCGGGACACCCGCCAGATGATCGAACTCATTAAAGAACAGCGCGACGACGTCAGCTACCTCGCCCAACGAACCAGCGAGCGCAGCGAGCGTGACGAGTCGGGATCGTCCTCGGTCCTCGAGGAAGAACTCACCGATAAACAGCGTGCAGCCCTCGAGACGGCGTACTTCGCGGGCTACTTCGACTGGCCTCGCGAGAGTACCGGCGAGGAGATCGCCGACCGACTCGGTATCGCGCCGGCGACGTTCAACCAGCATCTCCGAACGGCCGAACGGAAGTTCTTCGATTCGGTGTTCAGCGAGTGAGCAGCCTCGGGGACCGTCACTGTCGGATCGATCTTGAATCCTGTTGGAACCGGCTCGAATGTGCGATCGAGACGTATTTTCTGGTACGATCGTCGAATTAATTCGACAACAGTACCAAACGTGATTTACAACGTCCCGCCGTCCGATGATGTATGGCGAACGTACCCACGCCGGCGTACAGACGACGAGCCCTCCTGAGTTCGATCGGAGTCGGTGCAGCAGTCGGCCTCGCCGGCTGCCTCGGCGACACCGATCCGGACGATGGCGACGACGAGACCGACGAAACGGACGAGAACGGGAATGCCGACACCGACGACACTGAGGACACCGACGACCTCGAACTCGAGGCCGCTGACTTCCCTGCCGACCGGGAGTGTGCGGTGTGTAGTATGATCGCCACCGACCACCCGGACTGGAACGCACAGGCGGCCCACGCCGACGGCCACCGGGAGTACTTCTGCTCGTCGGGCTGTTTGGCCGCCTACTACGCTGCACCCGAGCACTTCAACGGCCCCGACAGCGAGATCGAGGGCGTCTGGGTGACCGAGTACGAGACGGGTGAGTTGATCGACGGGACGACAGCATCGTTCGTGCGCGTGACCGATCCGGACCACGTCGACGACGTCATGATGCGAAATCCGACGCCGTTTGCCGACCGTGCGGACGCCGAAGCGTTCGTCGACGAGTTCGACGCCTACGACGAGGACGACATCATCACCCTCGAGGACTTCGACATGGCGCTTGCGGAACTGTACCGAGGACAGTTCTTCGAGGACGACGGTGGCGAGCACAATCGCCACCTGCACGCCGTTTAGTCCGACCTGTGACGAGTGATCGGTGCCTGATCTGAAACCTCGAGGCCCACAGTTCGATGATACCGTTTCACCGCGAGCCGTTCAGTGTCCATCTGCTCGAGACGGGAGGAACACACGACGTGACTGTCTGTCTCTTGACGTTCGGTGACTGGCTGGCCCCGTCTCTGGCACCGGTCCTCGTCGGGGTGATCGTCCTCGCCGTGTTGGGAACGATGGTGCTCTTCGCTATTGGCCTCGCCGGCTACCTGCAGCGACAGACGACGCAGTACCTCGTGTTGACGATTGCCCTCGGTGCGCTCGTGGCCCGGTCGATCGTCGGAATGGGGACCGTGCTGGGACTCGTGCCGATGACTTCCCATCACCTCATCGAACACAGCTCCGACGTGTTCATCGCGGCGGTGTTGCTCTCGTTGCTCTACTGGTCCCGACCGACCGGGACGGAGACTGAGCGAGCCTCGAGTGAGGGTCACGACCGGTAACCGACTGTGAACCGCCACGGTCACGGTGGCCCGTGGCTTCCCGTGGATTAATCGGACACACCCGCGACACCATCGGCGTGGTGACCTCTGGCGGTGTCGTGGGTCACGGTCGGCTGGTTCACACAACCCGATGCCTGCCGTCGCAGCTTGCGCACATCGGGAAGCGTCTTGAGAGCAGGCACATTCCTCTCTAGTTTCGCCAATCCCTTCTTGGCGATGTTGATAGCCGCGTTCCGGTCAGCGTGGTCTTGCCGCCCACAATCCACGCACTTGAATCGCTTCTTGTTCCGGTTTGCACGAGTTGTCTGCTCACACTCGGTGAGTGAACATGCCTGACTCGTGTATTCCGGGTTGATTTCGTCGGACGGAACCCCTTGGAACGCGGCTTTGTACGTGATGAACTCTCGAAGTTTGCGGAACGGAAGTGAGTGGAGGCGACGGTTCATCCGGGTGCCATAATCAATCGAGTCCCGCATCTCTTTGAGGTCTTCAAAGACGATGACGGGCTTCTCGAACTGAGACACCCACTCCACGACTTGTCGAGAGACTTTGTGGAGTTGGTCGTGGACGAACCGTTCTTCTTGTTGCTCGAACGCCCGGTCGAACGACGACTTCCCGTTGTTTTGTATCCGCTTTCGCATCGTGAAATACCGATGGCGTTCCTCCTTGATTTCAGGGAAGTCGATGACCACCGAATCAACGATGTCGTCCTCATGGAGGGCAGCGAGCCCAACGCAGTCCTCGTTAATATCCACACCTACCACCATTCGTGAATCCTCTTTGTCTTGGAGATCGGCCTCCGTGTGGGTGATGTTGATGTGGAGTTCGTAATTCCCGTTTCGCCTCATTGCTTCTGCCGTTCCGACACGCCACGCATCGGATTGGATGGCGTGGCGGAGTTGTTCGAGGGCGTCGAGTGAACCGCAAAGAGTGCCTTTCACCGGGTTGTACGGCTTCGCGCTGATACGGTAACGGATACAGTCGTCTTCGAGGAACAGGTTGTACCCTTCCTCGTAGTTTGACCGGAGCGGGTACGCGCTGTCTTTGGTGTGGCTGGGTTGGTTGTAGTCGTCGTACTCGTAATAGTTTTCCATCGCTTCGAGCGACTTCTGTACGACGAGTTGGGCGGTGTTGTTCACGAGGTTGGCGTCAGACTCCACGTCTTTCCGAATCTCATCCCAGTCATCACCGTTCTTTGCTCGGCGGATGGTTTCGTTGTACACGCAGCGGGCTTCGAGGAAGGCGTCGTCCAGAAGTTGCTGACCGGACTCGTCTGGTTGGAGTTGGAAGACGAGTGTTTTGGTCAGCGACTTCTGCATATCCTAATCGTGGTACTGCGGTCTTGTAAAGGTATGGAAGAAGGGTGACAGGTTGGCCGAGTGTCGGGGTACTCGCCCTCGTTTCTCTAGTATAGACGATCGCACCAGACGCTACTTGGGGACCTGCTCCATACCGTCCACTAATGACCCGACGGAGCGTTTCTGGGGGCGAAGCCACAGTTGCTTCGACCGGCACTGTGGCTGTCCGGCGCAACTGGGTGGGACCGAAACACTGGGCGTCGTGGTGTCGAGTCGACCGATCGGCGACCGATCGAACCGATCCGACGCGATCGCCACCGACTGCACGTCGCCTCGCGTTCGACCGATGATCGCCCCAGGATCGATCTCGCTGCTCGAGCCCGTTCTCTTACAGCAGTGTTACGACCCCTCGCTCGATCCGGCGGTGAAAGAGCAGGTCGGGCTGGTCGTGTTCGGGCTGATCGGGCTGCTCGGCGGCGCCCACTGTCTCGGAATGTGTGGCCCGCTCGTGACGACGTACTCGGACCGACTGCGGGCACAAGACGAGCAGACGAGACGAAACGAGGTGTCACTCGGCATGGTTCGCCAGCACGCGCTGTTCAACCTCGGACGTGCGGGGAGCTACGCCGTCCTCGGCGCGCTCTTCGGGTTCGCCGGCTCGCTCGTCTTCATCACGCCACGAGCGGTGACGGCGGTCGCTACCGACGTCCACGCGATCGCCGGTATCGTCGTCGGCACGGTGATCATCGCGATGGGCGTCCACTATCTGTTCGGCCGCGGTTTACTCGGCGGGTCGGTCAGTATTCCGTTTCTCGAACCCGTACTCAACCGCGTCCACGGGTGGCTGATCACCCACGTCGACTCGTGGGTCGGCGACACCAGAATCGCCGGACTCGGCGCAGCCCACGGGCTGTTACCCTGTCCGCTGCTGTATCCGGCGTTTCTGTACGCGTTCGTGCAAGGTTCCGCAACCGGCGGCTTTCTCGCGCTGGCCGCACTCGGGCTCGGGACCGTGCCGTCGCTGTTCATCTATGGCACCCTCTTCCAGTCGCTCAGCGTCGAAACCAGAGTCAAACTCCACCGCGTCCTCGGGGTCGCCTTCCTCGCGCTCGGCTACATCCCGCTCCAACACGGTCTCGCAACGCTCGGCGTCTTCCTGCCCGCGATCCCACTTCCGCACTACCAGCCGCTGTAGGTACGCCGACTCGAGCGATGGTCAGGGGAGTCGCGCACTCCGGTAGATCCTCGCGATATCCGTATCGACCTCCGAGAGCGTGATGATGTCGTCTTCCTCGAGGTCGTCGTACGTCTCGACGTACTCGAGTGCGGTCGATCGGTCGTCGTACGGGCGCGGATCGAGTCGCATCGGATCGTCGGCTCGTTGCTCGTTGCGTTCTAAGACGTAGACGGCCTCGTAGCCGTCGATGAGTCGCTGCATCTCGAACTCGGTCACCCAGACGCCGACGATGTCGGCCTCGGAGCCGCCGAAGTGGGTCGGTTCGGTGTAGTACGCGAACAGACAGCCGGGGCTACAACACATCATCCCGACGCCGTCTTCGTGGGCGACCTGCCCGTTCCGTTCGGGGTAATCGGTCACGGTCATCGAACAGACGCCACACATCTGATCGTCCGAGAACTCCTTTGGCTCGTCGACCGGGTGCTCGACGGTGAAATCGAAGCCGCCGTCCGGATCGGCGACGTTCGGGTTCTCGCCGTTATCGCCGGAACAGCCCGCGAGAACACCTGCGACACCGGTTCCAAGCGCCGCGAGCAGCCGCCGGCGACTCCGTCCGTCGGTGGTCGGTTCCATCAGGTATCGCCCCCGTTACGATCCAAGGCTGTCTATCAACTCCCTCGTCACCGACTCGTGATCGAACCGCTCGCCACCGTACTCCTCGGTGAACGAGTCGGCGTCCTCGGCCGACGTAAAGCCGATAAGCGACTCGCCCATCGCGCCGAAGACGTCGCTATCGACGACGAACTCGAGGTCCGTTGCCGAGGCGTTGGCCTCGGCCTCGAGGTGGGCGCTGATGAACTCGATACCCTGATCCTCGATGATCTCCCAGTCGACCGCCGAGTAGTCGGTCAGGTACAAGACGATCGGTTCGTGGCCGGCCTCGAGTTGTTCGAAGTAGTATTCGTAGGCACAGGCGCTGCTACAGTAGTGGACGACGCCATCCTCGGCACCGCGAAGGCTCTCGTCCTCATAGAACGCGTGGCCGACTGGACCGGGATGGTTCTCGATCACCATGTTACAGACCGCACAGTCGTGGTCGCTGTCGATCGAAATCGGGTCGGGGACATCGCTTTCGTCGTCGCCGCTCCCGAAACAGCCGGCGACGACGACAGTACCCGCGACACCGGCCGCTTGGAGGAACCGGCGACGGGGGGCGTCGGTCGTTTCGCTCGCCCAGCGGTCAGGCCGTTTCATGCCCGTGGATTTGAACGCCGTCGCATTAGCGAATCTGGTACGATTGCCGTATCGAACCCCGTCAAATGCTTCGATAACCGAACCAGATCCCCTATTGTTCGCTGTCGCCCACGAACGGGTATGGCCGAGCCCACGCGGTATCTGTTGCTCTCATTGGCACTCGGCGTGTTGCTGGTCGGCGGTGTCGGGCTGTTCGTCGTCGACACCGGGTCGACGTCCCCTGATCCCGTTCTGTTCGAGGATACGGTCAAGATGGGCGTCACCCTCGAGAACGACCCCGACGCTGGCGACGCGGTCGAGATCCCGAAAGCGCAGGTGTTCTACTCCCAGTACGAGTACGTCGTCGGCTATCAGGGCCTCGAGCGGTTCGTCGACGACCGCCAGCAACCGGGCCATCAGGAGCGCTTCGGGTATCCGATCGCCGTCCACGTCTCCGATTTCAGCGGTACGGATATCGAACTGACAGAAGACGGATACCCGACTACTGATGGACGAGTCGGCTGGACCGATGCCGAATCGGCCGCGTTCGTCGTCGGCAGCGATGCTGCGACGCCCGCTGGCGAAACCGTAATGCCGTTTTCCGAGCGCGACGACGCCGAGGCGTTCGCGTCGACCCACGGCGGCGAGGTTCGAACGTGGGAGCAACTCCTCGAGTCGAACTTCGAGATCGACGACGCCGGGGCCGTCCGTGATCGCGTCGACGATCGCCATGCCCGCGCCGACGGACAGGTTGAGGCCTCGAGGGAACTGGTCGACCGTCCCGCGGAGATCACCGTCGGTGAGGACGCAGACACGATTCAGGACGCCGTCGATGCCGCGCCGGCGAACACGACGGTCGTCGTTCCCGAGGGTGCCTACGAGGAACACGTCGAGATCGACCGCCCGATCACGCTCGCCGGCGAGGGGAACGCGACGATTCAGGGTGACGGGACCGGAACGGTCATCTCCGTCAGCGCCGATCGGGCCGCCGTCACGGATCTCCACATAACTGGCGTCGGTAATTCGACTCGTCCGGACGACGGCGAGACGACCACAGAAGGCAGCGAGGGCGTCCTCGAGATGGCCTACGGACAGGGTGACGCCGGCGTCGAGGTCGACGGCGCGAACGAAACGCTGATCGAGAACGTGGTGATCGAGACGCCAGCCAACGGGGTCTTGCTTCGGGACAGTCCCGGGGCCATCGTTCGAAACGTCGCCGTCTACGGCAGCGACCACTGGAGTGACGGCTATATGGGTGTCATGACGATGCGCTCACCCGACGGCGTCGTCGAAGACTCACGGTTCGTCGACGGCCGGGACGGTATCTACACCCATCGATCGCACGACCTCGTCTACCGGAACAACACGCTCGAGCGAAACCGCATCGGCGTCCACCTGATGTACACCTCGAACGTGTTGATCGCCGACAACCGGATCAGAAACGCGGGCTCGACCGGAATCGACGTCATGACCAACCCCGAACACAACGCCATCGTCGGCAACGAGATCAAGCACACATCTCAGGGCCTCCTGATGGCTGGGTCGCGATCGTACGTCGCGGACAATCTCATCACCGATACGGACGTCGGAGTCGCGGCCGGCGCGGGCAACTCGATCTACGAGGACAACGTCATCGCCGGGAACGTCGACGGCATGCAGGCGAATCACCTCCTGCCGACTAACCAGGTCGTCGGCAACGACTTCGTCGGCAACTACCGCCACGCGACCGCTCGAGTGGGTGTCCTCCGTATCTGGACGGAAGACGGCGCGGGCAACTACTGGCACGGCGCAGTCGGGCAGAGCGACGGGACGGTCCTGGATCGGTCGTACTCGCCGACCGACCCCGTCGACGAACGGCTCCACCGCGTCGGCGGGACGCCCACGCTCGCTCAGGCACCCGCATCTAACGCCCTCGCCGCGCTGGAAGGCTCCGTCTCCGGGATGCGAACGCAGAGTATCGTCGACACGGCGCCGCTCTGTGAGCCGTCGAACCCCGAGTTGCTCGAGCGAACCGAGTGGGAGGCGCCCGAGCGCGAGTGTGGCGAATCGGCCGCAGAATAAGCGGGTGTCGCGGGATCAGGCCCCGCGCGGTTCGGCTGTCGACGGGCTCTCCTTCTCGAGCGAGCGGTTCGCGGCGGCGATGACGCCCATCGAGATGCCGGTCGTCAGCAGGCTGATGCCGACGAGCAGTCCGATCGCCCACGCCGCACTGGCCGGAAAGCCGGCCCAGAGCAGTCCGGCGATGACCAGCGACAGGACGCCGCTGACGGCGATCGCTGCGCGGCCGGATCGGTCGGCCATTCGAGTCGCCATCCACAGCTCCGCGACGCCGTCGACGAGCAGGTAGCCAACGAGCAAGATCGTCAGGCTCGCAAGTCCAACGACGGGGTTGACGAGCAAGAGGAGCCCGGCAACGACCGATACGATGGCCAACGTAAGCTGCCAGAGCGATCCGCTCCACCCGCGGACGGTGAACGCGTGGGCCGCGTGGACGATCCCGCCGAGCACGAGGAGCGCACCGAGGCCGATCGTAATCGAGACGCCCGTCGCGAACGGGAACGCGATCGCGAAGAGGCCGATCAGTCCAACGGCGCCACCGGCGAGCGCAAGCGTCTGCCAGCCGTGTTTGCGGGGGTACTCATCGGTTGGGCTGTTTTCGGTTGTAACTGAACTCATTATTTGTCACCATTCATAGAAACGACGTATGAGTATATAATAAAATTCTGTGAATTGACAGTAATTCAGGACAGGCGATCAGTTACTGGATGAGACCAACCCGGCGGGAGGGCCACTCGAAAGTGCTGTTGCCGAGCGCCGTTTTCGCGAGTGACTCGTGCAACCTGACGTCGGCGTTGATCGTGCGAGTGTCACGCTCGACGAATGCGTTCACCCGAACCAGCGACGCGCTCGCCCGACGAGATTTTTTGCCAGTACTCGTCCCGCAAACGACATCGTGCGCCGCTGGTCCCGATAGTAGAACTCACCCAGTTGCTCATCAGGTACGGTCCGTGGCTCGAACGTCGGATCGCGCACGTTCGTGATTCCGTCGGTCAACAGCGTGATTTGCAGCGCCACGAGTCGATCGAAGACGTCCCAGAGCGTCTCACACCCCTCGAGCGAGACGTCGTCGTACGCGACGATTTCGCCGCCGTCGATCGACTCATCTAACCGCTGTAACGTCGCGCCGGCGCGGTCCCGTCCGTCGTGGAAGATGGCCGGCGGGCCCATACCACGATACGTTCGGATATCTGCAGGATGGAAACTCAGGACGCCGTACTCGGGGGCGGTCAGAACCGCCCCGCGAACGAGACCGAACCCGAATCGGATCACGACATCGCAGTGTTCCTCGAGTCGGTCGACGACATCGGCCGGGAGTTCGCTCCAGCCGTTTTCTGTCCGCGGGACACACGGAACGTACTCGGCATCGGCGAGACAGTCGACGGTGTCGACCGTGTGTCGGTGCCAGAGTCGCTGGTCGTCGCCGAGCAACCGACCGAGATTGCGTTCAGCGAGAACGAGTGCCCACGCTCGTTCGCGTCGAACGACGTCGACGAACTGGATCGCCTCGTCGAGACCGGGCCGCGTTTTCGTGTTCCAGGACTCGGCCTCGGACTCCGTGTCGGCCGCGTTGTGTACGACCTGTGTCACGGTGACGTCGGTCTCGTCTTGTAACCGTTCGATGGCTCGCACCTGCCATCCGTACAGAAACGGTTCGGTCAGCACGCCGACCGTCGCTGGCTCGACCTCGGACATACCCACACGGATACGACTTCACCCTTTAGTTACCGCCAGCATTCAGCGTGAATATCAATCAAAATCAATACGCTACAGGCCGCCTACAGCAGATATTGCGACGAAACGAGTCGGTCCGTCAGATATACCCGCTCTCGGGATATTCGTCATTCGAGACACCCGTGACCGAGGACATCGACGAAACCCGAACGCACCGCGAATGTGAGTACTGTGGCGAATCCGTCCCGGCAGCGATCTACCGCGAACACCTGCTCAAAGCCTGTCCGGGCGAGTGAGACTCTTTCAGCGACGGCAACTCGCTCTGTCGTCACTTCTCTTCGACGTGGCGGATCTCACAGGCGATGCCGCGTGTACTCTCGGCCATCTCGCGGCCGAACATCTCCGCGCGGCCGACGGCGAAAGCGTTCGGGCCCTCGACGACGACTTCGTCGCCGACGCGGATCTCCTCGTCGGCGTCGACGACACCCGGTGCGAGCACGCTGCCGTGGGGAACGAAGCCGTCGATCTCGACGCGTTTGGTCGGCGCGTCGCTGTCGACCCACCGTTTCGCCCCTTCGAGGGTAAACGAAAGCGTCCCGTACTGGGGCACCATCGTCGCGAGCTGGGTGTCCTCGTTGTCGCGAACCTGGATTTTCGGGTAGCGACTCGTCGTCTGAATGTCGGTAAAGAGGTCGTCGCCCGCGCTGTCGCCGAGCAGGTAGTCCGCGATGGCACGGACGGTGTTGTGCTCGCGTTCGCGTTTCGAGTATTTCAACTCGCCCGACAGTGCCGACGAGAGGTTCGCGAGCGACTCGTCGTCGGTCGGGTGGCCGCCCTCGGGGACGGTGTAGGTAATCTCGAGGTCCAGTGCCTTCTCGACGCGGGAAACGATATCGCGGTAGCCCTCGTCGGGAACGTGGGCGATGATTTCCGGGTACTCGTTGCGCTCGAGGTAGCGCTCTAACACCGCGCTCACGAACTCCTTCTCGTCGTCGGACCAGCGGCCCGTGACGACGGTGTCGTAGTGTTGGGCCGGGTAGGTCGTCTCGAGTTCCTGTGGGACGACGCCGATCGGACTCGTCATCGAGACCAGATGGCCGCGCCACTGGACGGCGTCGTGGAACTGGCGGTGGCTCTGGGACTCGCTGTAGGGTTTCGTCGCCGAGCAGGGGACCAACACGAGCGGGTTCGAAAACCGGTTGCGATAGCGGGTCGTCACGCGGTCGGCGAAGCGCTGAATCTCGACGCGGCGGAGCGTGTCCTCGGTCGCCGCCGAAATCTGGGCGTCCCGGAGGATCGGCGTTCGCTCCTCGAGATACCCCCACTGGGAGTCGAGTTCGCGCATGGCGGCGGTGAGCCACTGGTCGTGGCGGGCCTGTCCCTCGATGTAATCGCGGAGGCGACCGTCTCGGATGCGCCGGCGGACAATGGCGAGTTCGGCAGCGAGGACGTTTCGGTTGTGTTCGGCGCAGTCCTCGCGGGAAAACTCCTTGCGGGGCTGCTGGCAGGCCGGACACGAGCAGGGGAGTTCCTCGAGGTCCTCGAGGAAGTAGGCCTCGTCGGTCGTCAGATACCGGCCTTCCATCCCCTTCACGACGGCTGCGGTCTCGTCGAACAGGTCGACGCCGGCGTAGGCAAGCACGGCGACGTTGCGTGGCGTGGCGACGCCGGAAAACAGCAGCGCGGTATCAGCGGGAATCGCCTTGCGGGTGTTGACGACGGCCTCGACGAGTGCTGCGCCGTGGCCCGTGATCGACTGCACGTCGGAGACGGCGTAGGCGTCCGTGCCGTGGTCTGTGGCATGTTCGCTCGAGACGACGGCGACGCTCGGGTAGTCGACGTCGGGGTAGTCGACGGCGAACGACTCTTGAACCTCCGGGGCCGTGCCGCCGGGAAACGCCCGGTGGGGGAGGACGGTCAGCGTCGCGTTGTCGCTCTCGGGAACGTCCCGGTCGGCGCTCCACAGGGAGCCCGCATCCTCGAGGATGTCGTCGACGAGTGCGGGGGTCGTCAGGGGCGACTCGAGGCGGAGCTCGCCCACGCGCGCGGCCCCGTCGCGAGCGTGCACTTCGAAGTAGTCGGTCATACCCGATATGACCGGGGAGCGCGAAAGAGACTGTCGATAGCGAGCGAGCGCGCGTTGGCGCTGTCGACGGCTTCGAGAGCTAAACCAGACCGCATACGACACCCGCGACCCGAGTGGGCGTATGCTCGAGATGTCGCGGGACGGGTGGCTGGCCGTCGCCCTCGCCGTCGTGCTCTTGGGGTCCGTCGGGCTCTTTGCGGTCGACGTCGGGACGTCCACGCCGGATCCGGTCGAGTTCGACGACACGGTGCAGGTCGGCCTCTCGCTCGAGGAGCAGTTCGCACTCGAAAACGACGTCAAACTCCCACGGGCGCAGGTGTTTTACTCCAAGTACTCCTACGTCGTCGGTTATCAGGGCGTCGAACGGTTCGTCGACGAACGCGCACAGCCGACCCACACCGACCGCTTTGGCTATCCACTCGCAGTGTACGTGACGGACTACAGCGCCGTCGATGTCGAACTGCGCGAGGACGGCTATCCGGTCGCCGACGAGAACCCGCCGTGGATCGACGCGGAGTCGGCCTGGTTCGTCGCCGGCAGCGACGCCCGCTCGCCGGCCGGCGAGACGGTCGTCGCCTTTTCCGACCGGGACGATGCCGAGGCGTTCGCGTCGGCCCACGGCGGCGAGGTGCTCGCCTGGAACGACGTCCTCGAGTCGGAGTTCGACATCGACGACGCCGAGGTCGTCCGCGATCGACTCGACGACCGGCTGGCTGAGGCCGACGAGACGAGCACACAGGCCGATACGCTCCGTGATCGTCCCGTCTCGGTCGTCGTCGGCGAGGACGCGGACACGATTCAGGCGGCCGTCGACGCCGCGCCGGCAAACACGACCGTCGCCGTCCCGGCGGGACGCTACGACGAACGGGTCGAAATCGACAAACCGATCACGCTCGCCGGCGAGGGCGATGCGACGATCGCTGGTCCCGGCTGGGGGTCCGTCGTGACTGTGACGGCAAACCGGACTGCGGTCACCGGATTCGAAATCACCGGCGTCGGTGACGAAACAGCCGGAACCGATGTCGTTCCGGATCACGGCCCGGAAGAGCGGTCGGGCCGAGGTGAGGGCTGGGACGAGGAACTGACCGAACACTACGCCGGCGGGGATGCCGGCGTCGCCATCTCCGGCGGAGCCGAGGGGCTCGTCGCCGACGTCTCCATCCGGACACCCTCGAACGGCGTCTTACTCTACGAGAGTCCGGACACGGTCGTCCGGAACGTCACCGTCGACGGCGCGGAAATCTCACGCGAGGGTCGGGCGGGTGTGAACGCGATCTACTCGGCGGCGGTCATCGAAGACTCGACGATCCGCAACGGCCGTGATGGGGTCTATACCCACGAGTCGGCGGATATCGTCATCCGGAACAACACCGTCGTCGGCAATCGCCTGGGCGTTCACCTGATGCACACCTCCGATGCGGTGATCGTCGGCAACGAGTTCCGCGAACAGGACGCCACTGGGATCTACGTCATGACCGGTCCCGAACGGATCGCCATCGTCGATAACACGGTCCGAGACACCGACACGGGAATTATTCCCGACAGCGACGACTCGTATATCGCCTCGAACGTCGTCGAAGGGACACAGGTCGGGATCAAACAGAACACGGCATCGTCAGTGATCGAAGGAAACGTCGTCGCCGGCAACGACGTGGGCGTCGAGGAACGGTCGGTTCTGCCGACGAATCGGATCGTCCGCAACGATTTCGTCGGCAACCGGGACCACGTCACCGCAGCCAACGGCCCGCTTCGCATCTGGAGTGACGACGGTGCCGGCAACTACTGGCAGGGAGCGACAGCGCTGTCTACCATCGGAGAACGGCCGTCGTCGTACTCGCCGACCGATTCCGTCCACGAACGCTTGCACCTGACCGACGGCACCGCGATGCTCGCACGCGCGCCAGCACTCGAGGCCATCTCCGGCTTCGAGGGCATGGTTCCCGGCTTGCGAACCGATGCCGTGATCGATTCAGCGCCGACCTGTGAGCCGAACAACCCGACCCTGCTCGAGCGAACGGCGTGGGCCGATCAGGCCTGGACCTGCGAGCAGGCAACGGGGTAGGGAACGTTCTGCGGTGGGAGTCAGGCGCGACCGAGGAACGTCGCGCTCGCGGAGGTGTGGCCGCGGTTGAACGAGAGGATCTTGATCTCGATCACATCGCCGACCTCGAGTCCGGCGGGGATGTCTTCGACAAAGACGACGAAGCCTTCGACTTTGCAGACGGCCTGTCGTTCACCGGAGTGGTGTTCGGTGAACTCGTGGACAGCGACCTGTCTGACGTCGCCGAGGTCAACTGGCGGCTCCCGTTCCTGTGCGTCCTTGTGGCGTTCGTACGACGCCTGCTGTGCCGCCGATCGATCGCCTCCTCGAAGCCGCCCGAGAAGCCACACGGCGAAAATTACGATGACGACCAGCCCGAGAAGCACCGACGTTACCCCAAGCATATGCGAACCAGACGCCGCCCACGTCTTTGGTGTTCTGATGTTGCCGTGGTCCGATCGGTGATCCCGACGCCTCGAGTGACTCCTCGTTCGATCGGTGCTCGGCGGTGACCGTTTTTGTACTCCTGTTGTTCTGTGTTCCAGAGATACCCCGCTGAATGGATTAGAATTCTAAATATTCGAATAGTAGTGGACTATAAGGCAGATTTCGCCGCTACGCTTATATGCATCCATCCGTTGGAATACGACGTGACTGACTCTCTCATCGGTTCGACTGACGGCGCAGTAAGCATGGCCATCGTGAGTGCTGTTGCGTCCAAGCGGGACGCCGTCCCGACAGAACTACCGCCGCTGTACGAGTGGATCGACCCCGACGCACTCGACGCGCTTTTCGAGCCGACACAATCCAGCGGCCCCCGTCACGGACACCTCGAGTTCACGTACGACAGCCACGAGATCTGCGTCGAGTGTGACGACGGCCTCGTAATCACGGTTGACGGGACACCGGTCGTCGAACGGAGTTGCCTCACGAACGCCGAGTCGGCCAGCGTCTAAGCCGCTCTGAAACGGCACTGCCGATGTGAGTCCGCTCGTTTTTATATCAGTGCGAGTGTCGAGATGCCCGCCGACTGGACTCGCGCTCAGTTCGTCGCGTCGACGACGGTCTCGAGATCCGAACTAATCCGATCGACGTCCGGATCCTCACCCCGGTAACTCCGCTCGACGTAGCCGTCGGGATTGACGAGAAACGTCACCGTAATGTGGGTAAACTCCGCCATCGGCCCCTCACCGTCCTTTCTGAAGATGATCCCCAACTCGTCGTTGACGACCGACTGGGCTTCGTCGACGTCCTCCGGCCGGAGATAGTGCCAGTTGCCCGCCTCGAGGTCGACGTTGACCATGTCGGCGTGATCCCGAAGTTCGTCGGGGGTATCTCGCTCCGGATCGAACGTGATCGCCAGAAATCGGACCGAATTGCCGATCCCGCGCTCGAGGCTCTGGGCCTGCACCGACGACATGGCGTGCATCAGTGGGATACATTCGGCCGGGCAGGTCGCATAGAAGGCCGTGCAGACGAAACACTCGCCGTCGATCGTCGTGGTGTCGACGACAGTCTCCGCGAGCGGGTCTCGGAGTTCGATCTCCGGGAACGCCCGTCCGTAGGTCGGATACGCGAAATCCTCGCCGTGTTCGAGGTCGTTTTCTGGCGGTTCGAGGACGGTGTGTTCGGCTGCGTCGTCACCGCCGATTCGGCCGGTCAGACAGCCAGCGACGAGTGCGGTGCTCAGTGCCCCTCCAGTAGCGAGAACGTCTCGGCGATGCATCGGTCCAACGTAGGAACGTCTCGGTGAAGTAGCGTCTGGTGCAACCGTCGAAGAGCGGCGCTTCCCATCCTCAGTGCCGATCTCGTTTCGGACACGTGTTTTTCGTTTCGTGAATCGGACCAGATCTGGTTTACTACGGGACTGCTAAATCGCGATATGGACGAACCGACAGCGACACTCGGTACGGATCGACAGACGACTCGCCGAGCCGTCTTGGGCGGCGTCGGGGCTGTCTGTCTCGGCGCGATCGCCGGTTGTCTCGGCGAGGACGAAGCGAGCGGCCCCGAGCCGATCAGTATCGACGACGATCACAGCTGCGATCAGTGTACGATGGTCGTCGGCAACAACCCCGGGCCGGCCGGACAGGCCCACTACGAGGACCCGACGGAAGTCCTCGACGAGGACCGTCCCGCTCAGTTCTGTAGCTCGCTGTGTGCGTACACCTTTACGTTCGACAACGAATCGACCGCCGAAGCCGAGGCTATCCATCTGACGGACTACTCCACGGTCGACTACGAGGTCGACTCGAGCGATGACTCCCAGACGATCAGCCGCCACCTCGAGGCCGAGGCCTTCGCGAACGTTTCGGGGCTCACCCTCGTCGCGGATAGCGAGGTCGAGGGGGCCATGGGCTCGTCGATTATCCCCTTCAGCGACGCCGACGAGGCCGACTCGTTTCAGGAGGAGTACGGCGGCGAGATCTACGAACACGACGACATCACCCAGGAGTTCGTCATGTCGCTGATGTAGTCGCGCTGGTGTCCGACTCGAACGGTGACTTGTACTCTGTTTTTCGTTTCCGACCGAGCACACACGTCGCACTGTCGTCTCAGATGGACCGCTGTATGTCACTGCTGGCGTAATCGCGACCGTGCTGCGGTTGTGCTGGTAAATCGGTACCAAAATCCGTATTAGGGTCTGTTAGTAGCAACGAGAGAGTGATGTCTCACGAATCGCTTGTCCTCGAGAGACTCCACTAGTCGATAGCTGCACCGCCTCGTTTTTGAACGGCGGTCGACTTGCGGCACCCACAGGTCACTGTATACGTCGAGCGCAGTGCAAAACTTGGAAACTGTAGGAACCGGCCGATCACGTCGAAACGCTCGCGCACAGTGCTTCGAAGTAAACGAGTCGGTTACCGACCGATCGCCCACGTCGCGATACCGAGCGAGGCCGCGAGCCAGACGACGAGGCCGACGATGCTCGCGATCGGTGAGGCGACCGCCGGCCCGGTTCCTGCCGCGACGACGACGACGCTCTCGAAGACGAGCCCGCGATAGGCGCTGAGCGGACTGATCGCGAGCGACTGGATGAGCGCCGAGTCGCCGATCAGGCCGATCGAGAAGCCATAGACCAACAGCAAGTCGAGGCCGATCACCAGTCCGACCAGGGCGACGACCGAGAGCGCAAGCGCACTCCGGGTGCCGCTGACGACCGCCGAGATCGCGATTGCAACGGCGAGGATCGTCAGCGCGAACAGCAGTGTCAAGACGATGAACCGACCGAACAGGATCGGTGAGTCGGCACCGGAGTGTGTCGCGTAGATCGAGAGTCCCTCATCTTCGAACAACACGACCATCGCCGCGACGACCACGAGCGGCACGATGATCGTCGTCAGCAGGCCGATCGCTCTCCCGGCGTAGACGCCCAGTACGATCTCGCGGTCGGAGACGGGGTACGTCTCGAGGACGTCGAGTTCACCCCGCTGTTCGTCGCCGAGGATCGCCCGGTAGCCAAAGGCGATGGCGATGACTGGCACGAGCAACTCGAGTGGTGTGAGTAGATCGACGACCGTCGGGACGTAGCCAGCCTGGACGCTACCACCGACCCAGGAGATTCCCAGCAAGACGGCGGCGAGCGCGACGGCGAGCACGAAGAACATTCGCGTCCGCGCGATCGTCCGGAGTTCACGCCCCACGATCGTCTTGAAGAGCTGTCTCGAGCCGGGTGCAGTCGGATGGGCGTGCTCGGTTCCGGTGTCACCGTCTGTGACGGCCGTTCCGGTGCCGGTCGATTGGACGTCACCACTCATGCGCGCTCACCCTGAACGCTGACAGTCGCGAGATCGCCGCCGACGGCGGTCTCGTAGACCGAGCGCAGTGAGTCGACCCCCAGTTTAGACTGGAGTGTGTCGATCGATCCCTGCTCGACGATCTGGCCGTCCGAGAGGACCAACACGGTGTCTGCGATCCGCTCGACGAGTTCCAGATAGTGTGAACTCAACAGGACCGCGATCCCGTCGTCGGCTAACTCGGCCGCGATGTCGAAGACGTGCATGCTCATCCCCGGATCCAGTCCGCTACCGGGTTCGTCGAGGATAACGACGGGTGGATCGCCGACCGTCGCCTGTGCGATGCCGAGCAGTCGCGTCATCCCGCCGGAAAGCGCTTCGACGGGTCGATCGGCCGCGTCGGCGAGGCCGACGCGCTCGAGGTACCCCATCGCATCGGACTCGCCCGCGCCGACGAGTGACGTGTAAAACTGCAGCGTCTCGATGACGGTGAATCCGGGCCGGAACGACGGATGTTGTGGCAGATAGCCGATCCGTCGTGCGGTGTCGGGACCGTGGTACGTGAACTCGCCCGCCGTCGGCTCGTGGAGGCCGGCGAGCCCACGGATAAACGTCGTCTTGCCGGAGCCGTTCGGGCCGATGAGTGCCGTAACGGTTCCGCTCTCGATGGTCGCTGAAACGTCGTGGAGGACGGAAACTGCCCCGTAGTCGTGATCGATGCCGGTCGCTTCGAGTATCGCTGTGTCGTCAGTCATGGCTCGTCGGATGTCGTTTCGTAGCAGGTCCAGGCGCGGTCTGCCCACGCCGTTCGCTCGAGCAGGGCCGGGTTGTTCGGTTCGCAGGTCGGTTCCTGGTCGACGATACTACCGGTTCGCATCCCGGGCACCGAGCCCTCGAGGCCGGAGAGGGCCCTGAGTGCTGGTGCGCGGGAGAGTGTCTGGGCGCCGTCGGTCAGGTGGAGTCGTTTGTCGACGGAATCGGTCGGCGAGTACGAGCGGTCGGCGTGGCCGTCGGCGGCGACGGTGGCGGCACCTTGCCAGTAGTTGCCTGCTCCCTCGTGGCTCCAGATGCGAAGCGGTCCCGAGGTCGCGGTGGCGTGCTCGTCGTTGCCGACGAAATCGTTGCCGACGACGCGGTTCGTCGGCAGCATAGCGGAGACGTCTACGCCGACGTCGTTGCCGGCGAAGACGTTCCCCTCGTAGATGCTGCCGGTCGCATCGTTTTGCAGTCCGAGTCCCGACTCGTCGACGAGATTGTCGGCGACGTACGTGTTGCTCCCGCCGACGCTGATGCCGAGTGCCGACGCCGTGATCGTGTTGCCGACGACCGCGTTTCGCTCGGGCCCGGTCATGATGTAGATGCCGGCGCTGTGTTGGTTTCGAAGATTGTTGTCCGTGATGAGAGTGTCGTCCGTATGCATCAGATGGATCCCCAGCCGGTGGCCATCGAACTCGTTCGATCGGAGGACCGTAGTGGGAGACCGGTAGAGATAGATCCCGTTCTGACCGCCGGTGTACGCCGAGTCTTCGACGACGCTCGGCGACTGGAACAGCAACATTCCGGCGAGGCCATCGGTTGGGTCGTCGGGGCCGTCGACGGTGACATTCTGGAAAACCGCATCGGTGCTATCGTAGGCGATGACACCGCTCGCGGGCGTCTCGATACGGACGTCTTCGACGAGCAGCTCATCGGCGGTGTAGGCCGCGATCCCGGCGTCCGTACCGGCGTAGTACTGCGTGAACGTCGCATCCCACTCCTCGTCGTCGATGTCGACGGGCAGTTCCTCGCCCTCTCTCGTGACGTTCCCGACGCCGGTGAGCTCGAGGTTCTCGAGAGCAACTCGCTCCGACGTCACCGTGACGACCGTGCCGTTGCTATCGCCGCGAAGTGTCACGTCACCCTCACCGACGAGGGAGATCGGGCGATCGATCTCGATCGTCTCCGCGTACGTTCCCTCGGGAACCACGACCGTCGTGTTCGCCGGCGCGGCGTCGACGGCCGCCTGAACGGTCTCCGTGTCCTCGCCAACGACGACCGACGTCGGCCGGTCCTCGTACGACGACGTGGCGTCGACGCGGTCGTCCGCCAGCTGTCGGTGGTCATCGACGCGGTCGCGGGCCACCGTTGCATCGTCACGATCGAACGACAGCTCGAGGACCGACTCCCAGTCCTGGACGGTGCCGTTGTGCGCCTCGGCGAACGTGGTCGCGTCGTTGCGGTCGGTAAACGGAACCACAGTCTCGCCAGCCGGGGAGCGTGCGTCGCTGTCGACGACGAACCACGCCGAGTTGGCGTCGGTCCACGTCGGTTGTCGGTCAGTGGTTGGATAGCCGTCGTCCGTCAACTCGATCCCGGTGTCGCTGTAGTCCGTGACGTACACTACAAGTGGATGGCCGAATCGCTGCTCGTGTTCCGCCTGTCGTTGGGTCTCGACGAACGTCTCGACGCCGTGGTAGCCGACGACGTACTGATACTGGGAGTAAAACACCTGCGTCTGCGGCAGGTCGACGTCGTCGTCGAGGCCGCGCTCGTCCTCGAGCGTCAGCCCGACGGGGACCGTATCGTCGAACGCGACGGGATCGGGTGTCGTCGATCCTGCATCGACGACGAACAGTCCGACACCGCCGAGCGCACCGAGCAGGAGCACTCCCAGAAAGATTTTCGTCGCAGACAGATCGAGCACGCTCGAGCGTTAGTACCTGCACGGAATATACAGTTTGGTTCACATCTCGAACGGTGAGACTGCCGGCCGGCCGTGCGCTCGCTTTCACGTCGGCAGCCATCTGCTACCGAGGCCTGACTACGACCGATCCGCGGTCAGATCGATCAGCTCGATGGTCGCTGGCAGCGCCTCGAGCACGCCGGTCGGCCACCCCTTGTGGGCCAGCGTGAACTCGGCGTCCGGATTCGACTCGACGAGGCGAACGATGCCGTCGGCTGCCGCCTCGAGCGCCGCGCGATCCGTTCGGTCGGGCAGTTCGGCGGTCAGCGGATAGCTCTTCGAGAGCGCTCGCGGGAACGGACCGAACGGCGGTTCGACTCGCCAGGAGTCGTCGAAGGCGTCGCTTCGGACGCGACCGCCCTCGGTGAGCAACAGCGAATCGGGGACAGAAAGCCGCTCGAGACGCTGGTGGTGGCGCACGACTTCCGGGCGGCGGGCACTCTCGTGGGAGGTGTAGAAGAACGCACCTTTCGAAACGGGATCGTCGGACTCGAGTTGGGCGGCATGGTCGAGTAGGGTTCGGTAGCCATCAAGCATCGTTGGATGTGCTCGGGCGCGCTGCTCGACGAGTTCGAGGAGATTGCCCGCACGGATCGCCTGTTTGATCCGGCGGATCTCCTCGAAGGTGACGTGAAGGTTGTGCGCCGCGAGTTCTTCCTCGCGCTCGTCGTCGGGCAACGCCCGAAGCTCGTCGGGCGAATGGCTCGTACAGACGGGACACGAGCAGGGGAGATACTCCAGATCCTCGAGGTGGCGCGTGCCTCGGACTGTGAGATAGCGGTCGTCCCGGGCGTAGAGTGCGTACGCGGCCGAATCGAACAGGTCACAGCCCATCGCCGCGGCAAGTGCGAACATCATCGGGTGGCCGGCACCGAAGAGGTGGACGGGCGCGTCGGCACCCAGCCCCCGCTTGGCCGCGGCGACGGCGTCGATCATGTCGTCGTAGCGGTAGTCGTTCATCAGGGGAACGACCGCGCCGACGGGGAAGACGTCGAGATCCGTGTTGTCGGCGTGTCGCCCCGCGGCTTCGCGGAGATCTGGATACGTCGAGCCCTGGACGGGCGCGCTGACGAGCATCTCTCCCGTGTCAATCTCGTCGGCGATCTCGAGGCGTTCCTGCGTGGTTGCCAGTTCCTCCTCGGCGCGATCGCGGGAGACATCTGGCGGCGTCGGGATGTCGACTGGCGTCGCGATATCGGAGCCGATCGCGTGTTGGAACTCGAGGATCTCCTCGGTCGTGACATCGATCTCGCCGTACTCGGAGAGCTGAAACGAGCCCGAGTCGGTCATGATCGCGCCGGGGAAATCGAGCAGTTCGTGGAGGCCGTCCTCGAGGGCCTGCTCGCGGACGTCGTCCGTGCCGTGGATGATATACGAGTTCGTGATGAGGATTTCGGCCCCGAACTCATCGGCGAGTCGCCGGGGGCTGATCGTGTCCAGATTCGGATTGATGACGGGCAACAATGCCGGTGTCTCGACGGTAACATCGGCACGGGGAACGGTGAGTTCGCCGATTCGACCGCCAACGTCGGTTGCCCGGACTTCGAAGCACTCGCGCATTGGGCGTCCGTTAGACTGTCGAACGTAAGTCAGTGCAGATTTGCGACCGGCCGCGAAGTCGACGATACTCGCCGCTAATGGACGGACGAACCGAACCGGCCTCGGTCGGGAATCCGTCCCGGCTGTGGCTGTCGCTACGGCTGGTCTTCCGTCGCTTCGAACAGCTGGTAGTACGATACTGCGAGCACGGCCCGTCCGTCCCGAATCTCGCCGTTTCGAATCGCCTCGAGCAACGTCTCGTATGCGAGTGGCGTCACGCGGATGCTCTCGTTGTGATCGAGCTGTTGGTCGGCCGTCGGCCGACAGCCGTAGGCGACGAAACAGTGTATAACGGAGTCAGCGATACCGTTTGCCGGTTCGACGGTCACCAGCGGCTCGAGGTGGTCGGCTTCGTGGCCGGTCTCTTCGGCGAGTTCGCGACGGGCGGCGGCCTCGAGATCGTCGTCGTCGGGTTCGGTGCCGCCGACGGGGAGACCCCGGTTCACACGGGAGACGGCTTGTCGCCATTCATCGATGCAGACGACGTCGCCGTCGGGGGTGAACGGCAGCACGCAGACGCTCGCTGGTTCCGAAAGGTAATCGAAGTCGGTTTCGGCGCCATCTGGTAACTGAACGGACTCGTTAACGACGTCGAAGCCCGGACAGGAGTAGGCTACCTCTCGCTCGAGGGTGTCCCAAGCGAGTGGATCCGTGGGAGACATACCGGCTCGTAGGGCATTCAGCGTCAAAAACACCGTGTCACACGACGCTGCGTTGGCCAATCGAACGAGGGCGTCCGAGTTCCGTCCTATGCGGTGCGTTCAGGTCGGCTGACCGTTCGTACCTGCTCTATAACAAAGCCACAGATCGGTGAAGGTCGTTACTCAGAGGGTGATCCATGGATCAGCTAACTGGCTTCCAACGTGACTTGCTGTACGTAATCGCAGGAAAAGACCGTCCATCAGGACAGGAGATTCTCGACGATATCAACCACTATATCGACCAGCCGGTCACGCATGGCCGGCTGTACCCGAATCTCGATACGCTCGTCGAGAAGGACCTCGTCGAGAAGGGACAGCTCGACCGACGGACGAACTACTACGCGTTGACGCCGAAAGGCAGACGCGAACTTCAGCGCCGGCAGGAGTGGGTCGATCAGTACGTCGACGTGTAACACCACTTCCCGGCCCAACTATTCGTCTTCCGATGCCTCAAAAAAGAACTACTCGAGTCGGACGACCGTCCGGGTTCCGCTCCGTGATCAGTCGTCAGCCGAGGCTGGGTCGGTACTCGAACTGTCGTTCAGTTCGTCATCGGATTCGTTCATCGAGTCCGTTTCGTTCATCGTCTCGTCATCCTCGCCCGACTCGTCATCCTCGAGACTCTCGTCCGTGGCCGTGTCGTCGTCCTCGCTGACACCCGCGTCGTCCTCACTGACATCCTCACCCGAGTCCGCGTCTTCGGTAGCTGGTTCGTCCAGTTCGTCCGTGTCGTCGACCATCATTCCGTCGACGGCAACGCGGACAGTGAACGGTCGGTCATCCGTGCTGGTGTCGTCCGTCTCGGTACCAGTGTCATCCATTCCGGAACCGGTGTCGTCCATTCCGGAATCGGTGTCGTCCATTCCGGAATCGGTGTCATCCATCTCGGAACCGGTGTCGTCCATCTCCGTATCGGTCCCGCTACTTTCGTTGTCCGTACCGGTTTCATCAGCGGTTCCGTTCTCGTCAGTCGTGGACTCGTCATCAGCCGCAGTTGCATCTCCGTCCGCGGGAGCCGCTTGCTCGAGGTAGCCGATCGCGTACGCCGTGTACGCCGTGTCCTCCTCGAGTTCGAGATCGACTGAGGCGACCGCATCGGTCTGGGCGGTCGATTCGTCACCGGTCTCGTCAGTACTGGTATCGTCTGTGTCGTCGACGCTGGTGTCGTCCGTCTCGTCAGTACTGGTATCGTCTGTGTCGTCGGCGCTGGTGTCGTCCGTCCCGTCAGTACTGGTATCGTCTGTGTTGTCGGCGCTGGTGTCGTCATCCGCAGCCGGAGCGATGTCGACAGTGTACGAACCCGGCTCGAGCGGGGCGTAGCCCGACGGCTCGCCGAACGAGACGTCCTCGAAGAGGGCTGTGCCATCATCCGCGTTGAGCACGTCGACCGTGGGCGCGTCGGGCGACGCGTGAACGACCCGAACCTGCGACGTCCCGTCTTCAACGTCGTCTGGGCTGGCGTCGACGAGGAGCAGCACATCGAACGTCCCGGCGGCATCACCGTTAGCTGTGTCGTCAGGCGTCTCCGTCGACTCGGCGTCGTCGGTCATCCCGTCCTCGTCGTATCCGTTCGTCTCGTTACCGTTGTCGTCGTACCCGTTGGATTCGTTGCCGTTGTCGTATCCGTTGGATTCGTTGCCGTTGTCGTATCCGTTGGATTCGTTGCCGTTGTCGTATCCGTTGGATCCGTTGCCGTTATCGTATCCGTTGGATCCGTTGCCGTTATCGTGCCCTTTTACCTTCTCGTCGCTACTGTTATCGTCGTACCCGCCGCCGTCGTCATACCCGTTGGATCCGTTGCCGTTACCGCTCTCGTACTCGTTACCGTTACCGTTTCCATAACCGTTCGACACGTCGTCTCCGAGATCATCTTCACCGTTGGCCTCGAGTTCGCCGATCGCGGCGGCTGTGTAATACTCGGCGTCGACGGTTACCGTGTCTTCGTAGGCGACGGTTTCCGGGTCGCCAGCGGCTGTAATCGTCAGTGTGTACGTTCCCGGCGCGATCTCGAGATACGGCGTCAGCTCGTCGTATGCGACGTCTGTGAGCAGTTGCTGATCGTCGACGTAGACGTCGACGTTCGGGGCATCCGGCGAGAAGTGGCCGACGCGAAGCGCACCCGTGTCCTCTCCGTCCGGGCTCTCCTCGGGATCCCGCTGGTCGTCTTCGTGCTCACTGACGGCTAATGCCGAGCCGGTGAGTGTCGATCCGGCACCGATAACACCAATCGCCTTGATTGTTGAGCGTCGTGATAGCGTCATGCTACGAACCGAACGGGGAGCCAAACACCGAAAAACAGCACAGTCAGTTCCCCTGATTGTCCTCTCGTTTACTCGAGCCGTCGGTGTGTAGAACGCCCATAACGAATCGTAACGGCATCCTACAACCGCGTATGGTCATCGAACAGCCGCGCTGTTTATATGCGGAACAGGCGCAATACCACGGCCTTCAGGCCGTGGATACACGCCGTCACTCGATGATGCCACCCACTGACAGAAGCATAGCCCGAGTTTCCAATCCTAACGTTCAAATCACAAGAAATCCTACATTATGGCAAGGTCAGGTCGGAACAGAGCGGATTCCGAACGACCTTCGGAGGTCGTTCGAGAGAGCGTCGCTCTCTCGTGATGACGAAAATCTTTAATTTTCGAACCACGGTCAACCCGCCAATCCAATGAGACAGTATCCGAAACGCCAACGCGGTGAACGCGAATCCTTGAAGGATTCGGCTCGTGCCCGTCGGTTGAGCAAGCCCGATGATACCTCCGAGTCCGTCGACGCGTCAGCGACCCCCTGCTGGCAAAAACAACAGATGGGTGTCAACGATGCTGAGGATAGGAGTAACGGCCACTTGGCATGGCCAGACAGCCACCGACCACGACGACTGGGTTAGACGCGAACTCCCGAAAAGTGGCGGAGTCATGGTTGTAAACCTGAAACTCCCACCGCTCGGGATTCCTGCGTCTTCAGGCGCAGGAGGATGTCAAGTACGCTCGTCGAATGCGACGTGGGAGAGATCCGCCTCGAGGTCGTCGACGTGCTCGTTGAACGCGTCGACGAACGCAGTCACGTCGCTGGCGAATCGGCGCACGTCGGTCGCCGATGGAGGACTGTACTGTGAGAGTAGATAGACGCCATCGGAGCCGCCGACCCGTAGATAGGCGGCAACGTCACCGTCCCACTTGAGCTCCCACCGAGTTCCTGACACTGTCGTCGCGTAGGTTCCGTACTCGCCTTCGAACCGGTGGAGTTCACTCGCCATCGCGTCCCCGACGTCACGGATCCGGTCGACGATCCGATCGCGTTCGGCGACCAGTTCGGCCGTCGACTCGACGGCGGGGAACTCGTCGGGAACGTCCTCGAGGAGTCCGGCAGCGGATCGGGCGTACTCGTTGTAGGCCGCGACGAACGCTTCGTAGTCGGCCATCGCCGTCTCGAGGGCCTCTGGCTCCGGCGGCTGTTTGCTCGAGACGACGTAGACCTCCGAGCCCGAGTTCGGGTCGTAGCGCAGATACTGGACGTCGCCAGCTTCGTACTTGAGCGTCCAGGTGCCGGTGTCGGTCTCGAACGTCTCCTGACCGTAGTCCCCGCCCTCGAAGACCGCGAGTTCCCGTGCAATGGTTCCCGCGTGCGTTCGCACACGAGCTGCGAGTTCGTTCCGTCGTTCGGCCACGTCACCCATCTCGTCGACTGTCGCGTCCAGTCCCTCGGTCATTGGTCGCGAGAGGGGCCGGGGGCCGGTAACAGTTGTGCTCGAGGAGTCAGCCGTGAACAGGACGATTGCGCCACGCGACATCCGACTGCGGTCGCACGTGTCGCTGCCGACACATCTCGCGGCTCGAAGGCGGAGCCGTGTCCACTCTCGTCGGCGCGTTAGACGGTGCGCTGTCGCTCAAGCGAGAGTCGCCTCCTCGTCGTCGGTATCTTCCTCCGATTCGAGGCCATCGTCTTCGTCCCGTTCCTGCCCGTTTCCGGTTCCCTCTTCGGCGGCAGGTTCGTCGTCATCCTCTTCTTCGGGACCGGCCGGTGGGTCCTCCTCACCCGGACCGCCACAGCCGGCGAGCAGGGCCGTCGACGCTGCAACACCTGTCGTCTGGAGTAGCCGCCGTCGTGTCTGGTGCGCTCGAGCCATATCACTACGCTTCGGTCCGATGCCGATAAGCCGAACGCCGACACTCGCGTGGTCAGTTCCGGTTGCTGCTACTCGTAGTGACAGTCAGCTCCGACGGACTGTTCGAGGGGGTTTTCGGCCGATCGGACGCACTCTATTGGCTCCTTAAATAGAACTAGCGCCGGTCTAACGGACTGTGAGAAGTTATCGACCCTCGATCCAGCGACGGATCCGTGCCACTGGGATCGCTCACAGTATTTAACCCTCTCCGGCGACTGCGTTTACATAACCGATGAAACGCCCGACTCGCCAGAAAGCGCGTGACGATCAGACAAAGCACGAAACAACTGAGGAGGAGGGCGTTCGGTCCTGTCCCGAGTGCGACTCGAGTTCACTCGTCCGAAGTTCCGACGAGAGCGAGGTCAGTTGTGAAGACTGCGGGCTGATCCTCGAGGAAGAGACCATCGACCGCGGGCCGGAGTGGCGGGCGTTCAACCACTCGGAACGCAACAGCAAGTCCCGCGTCGGCGCGCCGACAACCCAGACGATGCACGACAAGGGGTTGACGACGACGATCGACTGGAAGAACAAAGACGCCTACGGGCGTTCTCTGTCCTCGGATAAGCGAAACCAGATGAACCGGCTGCGCAAGTGGCAAGAACGCATCCGAACGAAAGACGCCGGCGAGCGAAACCTTCAGTTCGCCCTCTCCGAGACCGACCGGATGGCCTCCGCGCTCGGCGTCCCGCGCTCAGTGCGCGAGGTCGCCAGCGTCCTCTACCGGCGCGCGCTCAGCGAAGACCTCATTCGCGGGCGCTCGATCGAGGGCGTCGCCACGAGCACACTCTATGCCGCCTGTCGTATGGAGGGAATCCCACGCTCGCTCGACGAAGTCTCGGCCGTCTCACGCGTCGAGCGCATGGAGATCGGCCGCACGTATCGGTATATCTCACAGGAGCTGAGCCTCGAGATGGAGCCCGTCGATCCGAAAAAGTACGTCCCGCGGTTCTGTTCCGAACTCGACCTCTCCGAGGAAGTGCAGGCGAAAGCCAACGAGATCATCGACACCACGGCCGAACAGGGGATGCTCTCGGGCAAGTCACCCACCGGCTACGCCGCGGCCGCGATCTACGCGAGCGCACTGCTCTGTAACGAGAAAAAGACCCAGCGCGAGGTCGCCGACGTCGCACAGGTGACCGAGGTCACGATCCGCAATCGGTACCAAGAGCAGATCGACGCGATGGGGATCTATAGTTAGAGACTCGAGTGCAACTGACGTGTGAGTCGTTGCAGGTACTGAACACGGTTTTTTGGCGTGGTCTCAGTTGACAGTGAGTGTTCGGCTTGAGCATCCGTCAGCAGTCATGTCGTTACTATCTGATCCAGATTCGTCCGCTCGTCCACACGACACTCTAATGCCTCGTTTCTCGACTTACTGACCGGCCCAGAACACAGCGGGCTGTTGGCTTATTGGGAACGGCTGGGCTCGAGTGGGTGGATGACTCGAGTCATGCACATGTTGTCCTCAACCCCGTGTGCAGATTCAGGAAACTGGTTTCGTCAGCGTGCAATCCAGAGTGGACCACCCAAAATCGGCGGACCAGAAACCAGATGACGACCAACCGTAGTAGTCGGTGAGAACATCTATCGCCCCGTACGCTACCGCCAAGACCATAGCTGAACAAATCGCGAGTAAGATCAATCCAAGAGATGTGATATACACTAGGGTTTCAGAGTCCATGATAATCGATCAGAGACGATTTGATAAAAACATGGTAATAATCCATCTCTGAAACAGCCTCTGTTTTGTGCACTTCAACTGGAGTTCTGCGAGCGGAGCAGAATGTTCGTTCTCCAACTCTCAAAAGCGCTCGAGAGTGGCCGGCGCAGATTCGAACTCGCCGAGCCGTGCTCACTACGTTGTGCGCGTCTCGTCTGCTCGAATCTGCGCGCTGTCATCGACTCCCGCACTTCGGATGCCTCGCGCCGCAGCCGCGCCGCTCGGCGGTTTGAAGTGCGGGAGTAGTATGGGCCGGCGCAGATTCGAACTGCGGTTACGGCCACCCGAAGGCCGAAGGATACCAAGCTACCCCACCGGCCCGCAGTTGTATTGTGAGCGTCCGATTGTTTAACGCTTCCGGAAACGCGCAATTGGGGCGCTGGATAGCGATTTGCACACCGCTCAAAACTGCTCGTAGCCGTCCGTATCCAGATAGTGGTGGGCGACCGTGATCGCCTGATCGGCGTGTAACAGCTCCGGTCCGAGTCTGACCCGCTGGTCGACGGCCGCCTCGAGCACTGCCGCTTCCTCGGGCGTGAAATCGTGGTGGTCCGAGAGCACGAACACGGGATTCTCGAGCCCATCGACGTCCACCACGGCGTCACCATCCTCGTGGAGTTGGACGACGGTCCCGTCGTCGTCGAGTTCTTCGAGGGTGGCCTCGAAGCCACGTCGATAGAGTTCGACGCCGGGGCTCGGCTCGGCGGGGAGCGCGCCGATGGCGTCCTCGCGGTGCTCTAAGGCCTTGCGCACGAGCGCGGCGGTGCTTCGTTCGTCGGGGTTGAGTCGCCGCAACTCGCTGCCGTCGAAGGTGATCGTGAGTTCGTCCTGCACGACGAGGTGTGTACGGACGTCCTCTCGGATGCCGTGGGAAGTGACAAAGGAGGCTGTGATCGACCGACAGAGTGCGTCGAGGCGTCCGGCCCCGCCAGCGAGGTCGTCGAGCGAGAAGTCGGGCGTCGTCGGCACGTCGTGAGCGATGAGTACAAACTGGCGCATACCGGAGGGAGGACAACCGACGGGATAGCCGCCACGGTTTCTCGAGGCACTCTACGCATACTGTGTAGTGTAGACATACCATAGAATTTCGTCGGGAGCGCGGTCAGCGCTGGCGACAGTGAGAGAGCGGCCGTGCTCGCAGGCGAGCTCACAGAGGTTGCATAGGCATGGCCAACTGTTTCCCGTCGATCCGGTATGGCATACCTACATGGCGAAATCACAGTCGTCTCAGGCGGGCAGCGACGAGCCGCGATTACTCACCCTGCTCGCGGGACGCTCCTGTCCGTACTGCGACGAGGGCGAACTCGAGCGGGATGTCTACAAGGACAATCAGGCGGTGGTCTGTGACAGCTGCGAGACGCCGCAAGCACAGCTGTGGTAACTCGAGGACTGCTCGAGACGAGTTTTCGATCCGTTGGCTGGACGTAACACGCACCTAGGACAGTCGTTCGGAGCGGAGTATTTTTGAGATCGCTTCGCGTGGCGCTGCCTGCTGTGCTGGCCGAACCGAGTACG
This sequence comes from Natronorubrum aibiense, assembly GCF_009392895.1. Lineage (GTDB taxonomy): Archaea > Halobacteriota > Halobacteria > Halobacteriales > Natrialbaceae > Natronorubrum > Natronorubrum aibiense. The sequence goes on from NZ_CP045488.1 coordinate 2,009,434, forward strand.
AACACAGTATCGGTCACTGTGTGCGCGACCCGGTGTAATCATGGCCGATCACGAGGGCGACCACGTGGACGGCAAGAAGAGCGAGAAAGAGCGACAGCGAGCCAGTCGAGTCGATGCCGGAGAAAAAGACTGGGAAGTACGCGAGCGGCAGAAGGGTGCCGAGCCAGAACCCAGCGGCGGTGACGGAGTTTCCCAGGTGCATCGTCATAGACACTAGCGCATCGACTCGAGCGAGACGAACGCCCCATCGTGGGCGGTGATCCAGTGAGTCATCAGCTCCTCCTCGGTTGCCTCGCGCGGGAAGAGCGCACACTCGTCGGGTGCGTTCTCGTTCTCGATGGTCGCGTGATCGAGTTCGATCGCCGGCTCGTCAGTGCGGGGGTAGCTGTCGGCGTCAGTGTTCATTTGTGTCAGGCGATGGGTAATCGCTCCGATTGGTACTACCAGCAACGCTCCTATTGTTATCGAGCGTATAATCCGTTGAACAGTGACGATAGCGTCCGATTCCGACTCAGTTCAGATCGTTCATTCAGGGAAACGAGAACGAAACTGACGATAACATGTACGGTGGGGCTACGATCGACGCTCGAGCGAGATTCGCATAACTGGTCGGTGTACGTGACGTTTTCTGGCACCACGGGCGAATCGATGACTGATTACTGCGCGTGAACTGATTCGAATCGTCTCCCTACTCGGGGTCGATCGATGGACGACGTGTCATTTCGTGGGTGATCCAGGATCCAGCGGGCGGACGAACGACGGCGGCCGAGCTACTCGAGCGGGGGACGAGTGCCAAGCGTCAGCGAGACCGTCGTTTCGCTCCCGCGTCGCCAGAGATCAATCTCGATTGTGTCGCCCGGACTGGTCTCGAGATCGAGATACGTCGAGAGGGCGTGGCGGTCGGGGATCGGTTCGCCGTCGATCGCGAAGATGACGTCGCCACCGGTGGGGACCGGTGTTCCGGGCTGTGGCGGTGTCGCCGCTTCGAGGACGCCGTCGGCGGCTTCGCCGTCGGCGATGTGCGTGACGATGACGCCCATCGCCTCCGGTAGGTGGTTCGCCTCGGCGATGTGACGATCGACAGTCATGAGGCCGATCCCCATGAACGGATGGTCGTACGCGCCGCGCTCGATGAGTTCGGGGACGACGCGACGGGTGATCGCCGCCGAGATCGCAAACCCGATACTGTTCCCGCCGCCGGCGTTGATGACGCCGACGACGTCGCCGTCCATGTCGACGAGCGGGCCGCCGCTGTTGCCGGGGTTGACGGCGGCGTCGGTCTGAACGACGTTCGAGAACGAGTACTCTCGATTCGGCGGGTTGATGGTTCGGTCGACGCCGCTGACGATGCCTTTCGTCATCGAGCCCTCGAGCCCGTAGGGATTGCCGATCGCGAGCACCTCCTGGCCGACGACGGGCCACTCGTCGGTCAGCGACAGCGGAGTCGCCGTCTCGGGGATGTGATCGACCTCGAGGACGGCGAGGTCGCTGTAGCGGTCGGTGCCGCGCAACCGGGTTCCCGTCCAGTCGCCGTTGATGTACTGAAGATCGATCGCATCGCCGTCGGCGACGACGTGGTCGTTCGTCACGACGTGGGAGTCATCGATGAGAAAGCCCGAGCCCTGGCCACGACCTTGCTCGCCGGTCGCCGGATCACCGATACCGGCGACCCGGACCTGCGTGACCGAGTCGATGACAGCTTGATAGATGTCTGTATAAACCGAGCCGTCGGCGACGTTGTCCCGGTCGATCGAGGCAGAGGAACTCCCTTCCATCGTGGTATCGACTCGGGGTTCCGAACAGCCGGCGATGGCGCCGACGAGGCCGCTGCCGGCGAGGCCGAGAAACCCACGCCGGTCCAGTCGAGAGTCGTTCATGTCCTGTGATAGGACCCACACCATTTGAACGTCCGGATAGCCGGCCCGGCCGAAGGGAAAACGTGTTACCCGCGGCCGTCCGATTCTCGCCTATGATTACGGAAGACGCCCGCGCGTTACTCGAGACGGGTGCGGTCTGTGACTCCTGTCTCGGCCGCCCCTTCGCCGAGCGGAGTTTTGGACTCACCAACGCCGAACGCGGTCGGGCGCTACGGACGACGGTCGCGATGGCCGACGACGACGACTTCGATCCCGTCGACCCCGAGAAGTGCTGGGTCTGTGAGGGGTACTGTGGCACCTTCGACGCGATCGCCGAAACGATCGTCGACGCGCTGGCGGACGTCGACTTCGCCACCTATCAGGTCGGCACCCGTGTGCCGCCGCTGGTCGAAGAAAACGAACGCCTCCTTCGGGAGGATGCCGGCCTCGAGCCGGACGTCGGCGAACTCCTCAAACAGGAGTGCAACCGCGAGGTCGGCCGCCGCG